>NZ_JAKKCO010000002.1:460612-820246 GCF_021728355.1 Vibrio sp. A2-1
AACACTTCAGCCTGCTCTAACACAAGCTTAATTGCTTCTTCAGCCGCATCAGGTGAGTTGATATGTCACATACTTCTAGGGGGATGTTGTTACTTTAAGCTACAGACGTCACACACTTCTAGGGAGATGTTATTGCTTTAAGCTACAGACGTCACACACTTCTAGGGAGACTCTGTTTCTATAAGTTAGTGCATCACTTATCTCTAGGAAGGAATGCTATATATACTCTGGATTAGGTGGTGATAATTACAAAAGTCAAGGTTGATTTGATACCTTGCCTTTACCACTATTTATACCACCCATCAGCCAACACTTCAGCCTGCTCTAACACAAGCTTAATTGCTTCTTCAGCCGCATCAGGTGAGTTGATATGTCACATACTTCTAGGGGGATGTTGTTACTTTAAGCTACAGACGTCACACACTTCTAGGGAGACTCTGTTTCTATAAGTTAGTGCATCACTTATCTCTAGGAAGGAATGCTATATATGCTCTGGATTAGGTGGTGATAATTACAAAAGGCAAGGTATTAACCTTGCCTTTCTCATTTACTTATACCAACCATCAGCCAACACTTCAGCCTGCTCAAGCACAAGCTTAATTGCTTCTTCAGCCGCATCAGGTGGGTACTTCCATCTGCGTAGCAATCGACGAACAAGATTTCGCATACGAGCACGAACACTATCCCTCTTTTGCCAATCAACCGTAGCTGACTTACGTAGTTGATGAGTCAATTCAATAGCAAGCTTACGCAAGTTGTCGTCACCAAGATCTCTAACCGAAGATTCGTTGTCGACCAAGGCACGATAAAAAGCAATTTCGTCAACAGAGAGGTCGAGCTTCTCTAATAGCTCTCCATCTTCTTGCATCTCTTTTGCCCATTGAATCAGCTCTTCGATAACCTGAGCCGTTTCAATGCTGCGGTTATGATACTTTTGCAGCGTCGACATAATACGTTCAGAGTATTTCTTCTCCTGAACGACATCATTCTTCATGCGAGCTTTAACCTCATCACGAAGTAGCTTTTCTAACAGCTCTACAGCGAGATTCTTCTCCTTCATGTTCTTCACATCTTCCAAGAACTCTTCAGAAAGAAGCCCGATATTCGGCTTATCAAGACCAACCATAGTGAAAATGTCATCAACACCATCGGCTACCACAGCATTATTTAAAATTTGCTTCAATGCTGTATTGCGCTCTTCATCGGTACGTTTCTTGTCTACCGTTGAGTGCTTGATGAAAGCTGTCTTTATCGCAGAGTAAAAAGCAATTTCATTCTTATAACCATGAGTTTCATCCATGGTGCTACACAGTGAATATGCTTTAGCTAAAGCTGCCATCACATCGAGGAATCGCCTCTTTCCGTCTCTGACTTGCTTTCCGTTAGCATCAGAATGAGACAAACCTGATAAATGGTTTACCGCTCCCGGTAACAAGCGCAATGCATCCGTTTCAAAGTCCGGACGGTAGTTGAATACCTTTGTATCAACGGGTGTTGCGAACATACCTCGAATGATATCAACCTTTTCCATTAGTACAGCAAACGCTTCTGCCGTATCGACGGTGGGTTGCCCCTTACCTTGGCTATTAGTGTAGGTTTTCAGTGCATTTTTAAGCTCATTAGCGATACCGATATAGTCAACTACCAGACCGCCGGGCTTATCTTTAAACACGCGATTTACACGAGCAATCGCCTGCATCAGGTTATGCCCTTTCATTGGCTTGTCGATATACATGGTATGACAACAAGGCGCATCGAATCCTGTTAACCACATGTCTCGAACGATAACGAGTTGAAGCTCATCGTCAGTATCTTTGTAGCGCTTCTCGAATAGTTTTTTGGTTTTCTTATCATGGATGTGAGGCTGCATCTTTTCTTTGTCTGATGCAGAGCCTGTCATCACAATCTTGATTGCACCTTTATCTGTATCTGGGTGATGCCATTCTGGTTTAATTGCCACAATAGCATTGTAGAGGTCAACACAGATTTCTCGACTCATCGAAACAATCATCGCCTTACCGGGAAAGGTCGACGTTCGAGTGGTGAAATGTTCAACGAGATCTTTTGCGACTTGTTCAATACGAGGCTCTGCGCCTACCAGCTTTTCTAGCGTTGCCCATTCTGATTTTACTTTTTCACGATCTGCCGTTTCTTCATCTTCACCGATTTCACCTTCAACTTTATCGTTAAGCTGCTCAATTTCATCTTGGTTAATATCAAGCTTTGCAAGGCGAGATTCGTAGTAGATAGGCACCGTTGCACCATCGTCAACGGCATCTTGAATATCATAGATAGAAACATATTCGCCAAATACACCACGCGTGTCTTTATCATCCATCGCGATTGGCGTGCCTGTAAAGCCGATGAATGAAGCATTAGGCAGTGCGTCACGCATGTACTTGGAATAACCATAAACGTACTTGTGACCCGTTACAGTGCCGTTTTTGTCCTTCACTTCCACCATTTTTGACTTGTTGCCATACTGGCTGCGGTGCGCCTCATCAGAAACGACAACAATATTGCTTCGCTCAGACAGTCTAGGGTGCTCTGTCTCTTCATCTAATAAAGCAAACTTTTGAATCGTCGTGAAGATGATGCCGCCAGATTGACGATTTAAAAGCAGATCACGTAACGCATCACGATCATCCGCTTGTTGAGGTATTTGCTTTAACGTTTCTTGCGCCATCCCAAAGGTGTTGTAAAGCTGACCATCGAGATCATTTCGATCAGTTACCACCACAATCGTTGGGTTATTCATGGATGCTTGCTGTAACAGTTTACTCGCGTAGCAAACCATAGAGATGCTTTTGCCACTACCTTGAGTATGCCAAACAACCCCAGCCTTACCACTGCCTTGCTTAATCTTTTCTAATGCAGGGATAGTGCTCTCAAGGAAGTTACCAGAGGTATTGGCGGCACGAACCGTCGCCTCAACAGCCGCTCTCACTGCGTGGAACTGGTGATAACCTGCAATTTTCTTGATGATTTTGTCGTTGTCGGTTTCGAATAGTACAAAGTAACGAATATAGTCGAGGAGTAGATCTTGCTTGAAAAAGCCACGAACCATGGTTTCTAATTGAAACTCCAATAACGGTCTATCATCCTCTGTAGCAACTGTTTTCCACGGTAAGAATCGTTCTTTATTAGCCGTTAATGAACCAACACGAGCCGTCCAGCCATCGCTAACAATCAACGCTTCATTAAAAATAAACAGATCTGAAATTTCATCTTTGTAGGTTTGAAGTTGATTAAAGGCATTCCAAATATCGGCATGTTCATCGGCTGGATTTTTCAACTCAATCACAGAGATGGGTAGGCCGTTAATAAACACCACAACATCAGGACGGCGATTGCCCTTGGTGCCAGTAATGGTGAACTGATTCACGATAAGGAATTCATTATTATTAGGCGTTGCAAAATCCATTAACTGAGCGTGAGTATGCTTTGCCTTCGATTCACCGTCTTCAACAGCCGTGTATTCGACAGGCACCCCTTCAATCACAAACTTGTGGAAAGCGCGGTTGTTTTTAATAAGAATTGGCGTATCGGGGGAAGATACCGTGTTAACCACATCATTCAGTGCCTCTATCGGAAGCTCTGGATTGATGATTGCTAATTGATTTAATAGCCGTTGCTTCAAAACAACTTGATGGTAATCATCACGCTCTGGAGAATCGCCATCAGGTGCGATGTCATAGCCATTTTTATACAGATAACCTTGGTCGGTGAACCATCTAATACATTCTTGTTCTAACTGGTCTTCAGTGATCATTAAGCCTTACCCTTGTTATTTTTATTTATTCCATGCGCTCTGAATCAATCGTCCAGTTTGGTTATAAATTCCGACTTGCTCGATATAATGATGAAAGTCACTATTCTCAGTCACAATCCGATTTGCAGACTGCCAGTCAACGTTACTTTTTTCCTGAGCTGGAATCAGGATCTGGCTATCAAATAATGATTCAGTATCGAGGATGACGACCCCAATACCATGCAGGCTTGATAACATTTGCAACTCGCCTTCAACATCACTGTTCAAGCCCGTCGCAACTAAGTAACCAAAATTAGCCCAGCTAGAGTTCGAGACTGCTTGAAAGAAATACTTCCTAACGTTGCCTTTTGTTAGGTGTTTCTTCACTTCAAAAGACCAAAGTCTCACCGAACTGTGATTACCACTTCGAACACAGCTTCGGACAATTTCATCCCAACCTTGATCAAGAGGCTCTAAAGCGACAATATCAGGATGAAGCCAATGGTTACCGCCGTTACCATGTGAGTTTTTCGACTTTCGCTCGTCAATGCGCTGGCAGTACAGGCCAAGATCTTTACTCAAGTATTTGACAAGCATAGGGTAGAGATCGTGCTCACTGTAACTATGCGATGCGAATGGAGTATCAACCTCGACCTCTTCTTGTTCGTTTTCGTCCTTTACTATGACTCGTGACGGCTCTGTTACTGGATTAGCTTCCCAGTAATAAACGCGTGGCCTTGGTTTATCCCTTGTGATCACGTTGGGGCAAACGTTCTTCGCTCTTTCTGTTCTCTCCCCACCAATTTCAGCCGCTAATTGTGCAATCAACTTTTCCTCAGTGTTATAACGAGGGTTGGTTTGCTTTTCTGCAATTTCTTGTGGGTATCGAAGTACGAACTCTTTGGCTAAATCCCGAGCAGTAAACTTTTTCTCAGGATGCGCTTTAAGCGTCTCGATGATCATTTCCACTCGGGTCGCCATTAGTTTACCTCTACCAATTCTTCGGTTGTATCTAAGTCGATTTCGCCGGAAAGCAATTTAGGAAGTAGCGTGTCTCGCAGTTTAGTCAGCTCTATATTTTGATTCGAATGAATCATATCCATCATTGGATTAACTTGCTTAATAAATGCTTCTAGGACGCCTTCTGAAGGGATAACAACATGCTCCGCTTCCAAGAAATATTTTGTCTGGAAGTTACTAATTCCGGTGCTCTGGTTTTGGTATTCCCAAGTTTTCCCTGCTTGATACATAAGTTGAAAATGAACAGCTAACAGCAAGCCAATTTCATAACTTACAGGTTTAAAGCGTCGACAGAAACTGGCAGGCTCAGACGGCAGGTCTAGCCTTTTCAAGATGTTATCAGAGATAAATAGTGAACGACCTGTTGGTTGGTCTTTACTACCACCAGAAACTTCAATAACTATATCGCCACGCTCTAGTTTTCGAGTTTTAAGTTTCTTTGACTCAACATAGCGAACGGGCACAGAATCAATAGCACCGCCATGAAGTTTGGGTATGTCTGTTCCGCGAACAATTCTAACCTCTTCAGTATGCTTCTCATCAGGTACTTCTTTACCCCAATCACCGCCGATAGCATTTGCTAGCAGATCGCCCACAGGAACTAATTTCCAACCTTCTGGCAGTTCCCCTAACTCCGATTCAACGAGCTTTTCTGGGAATAGCGAGGCAGTGGCAGCATCCATACCTTCTGGTTGTTCACCATTCATTTTTGCTTTGACTGGATCGAAATCAACAAACCACGATTTGAAGATGGCTTGTGCCATCTCTTCTAATGTTTGATTGATTTGAGAATTAATCACAGAGCGATCCTCTATATCTCTAATGCTCTTTGTAATGATCTCTCTTTCATTCTCTGGAGGCAGTGGAATAGGTAGCTCTTTAACGTCTTTGAGATTAAGAGTTTTCTGAACCGTCGTATTTAAACGAGAATCAATTATGTGCTTTGCTGGCTTGCTGAGTAAGACATACCGTAACCATTCTCGTAATTCAGGTTCTTTTAGTCTTACAACAGCTAAAGCACGAGCTGCGTTCCAACCTTTCATCTGTTCAGTAACTAATACGCAGTCACCGGGATTCCCAACTAAAGTAATCAATAGCTCCGTACCATTTAACCTTGTTCTTTTGTATTCCTCATCAACATCACTGCTTATACAAAACTCGGGTTTTCCAACTAGTGAACCATTTTTTACGTCGGAGACTTTAATAAGGGGAATGCCACCAAGAGTGTCTTTTCCGGGATACATTACACCTACAGACACAGATTTGGGATTCTCTAATAATTTATCTAGTGTAGTAAAACCCCAATGCTCAGGTGCTTTTCCTCCCACTAGTTCCCACGAAGACCGAATATCACAGCTCATAACCTAACCCCGCTAGGTTTTTCTTAATTTCAGCTTCTAGCGTTGCCGATTCTGCAAACTGCCCACTTAACTTCGAAGTCAGTGTTACCATCTTCTCAGCAAAAGGAACACCATCATCCTCTTCCTCAGCAGCACCAACATAACGGCCGGGCGTTAAAACAAAATCATGCTTAGTAATTTCTTCTAGCGTTGCAGATTTACAGAAACCTGCCTGATCTTCATAAGCTAAGCCATGAACTTCTTCACCTGTTTTCCACGCATGAAATAGGTCGGCAACTTTCTTAATGTCATCAAAGCTAAAATCACGAAGTACACGGTCTTTCATGAATCCAAGGTTACGTGCATCAATAAACAATACCTCACCTTTACGTCCACGTAGCTTACGACCAGCTTTATCAACACGAGGGTTCTTGTTCTTGGTTAGGAACCAGATACACGCTGGGATTTGAGTATTGGTGAACAATTGACCCGGTAGTGCCACCATACATTCAATTAAGTCATTCTCAATTAACGCCTGACGAATGGTGCCTTCGTTGTTGGTTGTTGAACTCATAGAGCCGTTTGCCAATAGAAGCGCCTGAGAGCCTTCAGGTGCTAGATGGTGAAGCATGTGCTGCATCCACGCGAAGTTCGCATTACCTGATGGAGGTTGGCCGTATTTGAAGCGCGGATCGTTATCATCAACACCTGTGTTCCACTCTTTCATGTTGAATGGAGGGTTAGCCATGATGAAGTCAGCACGAAGATCAGGGTGCTGTACGTTGGTGTAGGTACTGGCAGGCTCTTTACCGAAGTCATAATCAAGACCACGGATCGCCATGTTCATCGCCGCTAGCTGCCACGTTGTATGGTTGTACTCTTGACCGTAAATAGAGATCTTCTGTTTCTGCGTCAGTGCGTCGACTTTCTTCTCATTCGCATGACGCTCAATGAACTTCTCTGATTGAACGAAGAAACCACCAGAACCCATTGCAGGGTCGTACACTCGACCTTCAAACGGTTCAATCATTTCAACAATCAGCGTTACGATTGATGCCGGAGTATAGAATTGACCGCCTTTTTTACCTTCAGCCAGTGCAAACTGACCAAGCATGTATTCGTATACGTGACCTAGGATGTCTTTACTGTTTAAGTCTGCATGAACAAACGGGATTGTCGCGATCAGGTTGATAAGCTCATTCAGCTTAGCTTGGTCAATCTTCAATGAAGAATATGACTTGTTAAGCACACCTTTCAGTTTCGGGTTATCGCGTTCAATACCTTCAAGGGCATTATCAATAAGATGACCAACAGAAGTGATTTTCTTTGGCTTACCATTAATATCAAGTTCAGCACCACCAATAACCAATGGGCCGTTATCTTGCAGGAACTGCCAACGAGATTCAGTAGGTAGCCAGAACACGTTTTTCTCTGTGTAGAAGTCGCGCTGTTCCAGTTCAATCGCAATCTCTTCTGCTAGTTCTTCTTCAGAATAATCAGCAGGATCTAAGTAGTATTCGTGCTCAGGGTTAGCAATGTCGGCTTTAATCTCATCCTGACGCAGCTTAAACGCATCAGAGACGTATTTAACGAAGATTAGACCTAGCACTGCGTGTTTGTACTGCGCGGCGTCTAGCGTTGAGCGTAGCTTGTCTGCGGCGTTCCAAAGCTTGCCTTCAAGCTCTTTCAAATACTGTTGTTCTGTTTGATTCATTAGAAGTTTTCTTGTTATAGAAATATTCCGTCAATCATACCACTGGATGCAGCATTGTCTTTGATTTCTGCCTTACTTAAAGAGCATTTTTATGAAGTAAGGAGCACATTATGGAAGCTTGGAATAAAGGAAAGCGTGTAGGTCAGAAGAAAGCATTCAAACTGGAGGACATTTGGCGCATCCGTATTCGACTTGAATTGGAAGAGCGCTTGTTTGAGTTGGCACTGTTCAACCTAGCCATCGACTGCAAGTTGAGATCCTGTGATTTACGTAACTTGAAAGTCCAAGATGTCAGTCGTAGTGGTTGTGTGATGTCGAGAACCATCGTTAAACAGCAGAAGACCCAACAAGAAGTACACTTCGAGATCACGCCCAAGACTCAGCAAACTTTATCACTGTGGATCATCCAAAATTCATTGGCACCAACAGACTATCTGTTTCCAAGTCCGCGCCGTGAAGGACAACCCATCTCGTACCATTACTACACCACCATGGTTAATCGATGGGTTACTGATATCGGACTAGATAAAACGCAATACGGAACACATTCACTGCGCCGAACCAAGGCTTCCTTGATCTACGCTAAAACTAAGAACTTACGAGCTATCCAGTTGCTTCTTGGTCATGCTAAGTTAGAAAGCACGATTGAATACCTTGGTGTCGAGATTGAAGATGCACTAAGGATTTCAGAGAGTTGTGAGACATAATTAATCTGCGAGAACCAAATTATGAGTAAAAACAGCAAAGCAAATCGTTTAAGAAAGAAACAAAAGCTCACTAAGCTCGCGACCGTTAAAAAAGAGAAACAACGCCAAAAAATGAACACAATTCCCAACATATACTTAGATGAGTCTGGTAATACAGGCTCAAATTTATTGGATGACGATCAACCAATGTTTACCCTCGCTAGCTGCCAACTGAGCGATGATGACGCTAAGAAGTTGATTGGACTCGTTGGCTCAAATGCTCAACACGAGCTTCACTTCAAAAGGTTGAAGAGAAACAAAGCAGGGCAAGATGGTATTGTTCGTTTAATCGGCTCTAAGTTAATCAACCCAAGTGCTGTAAAAATAAACTTGTTTCACAAGCGTTTTATGATTGTATCTAAGATCGTTGACACATTGATTGAGCACATGCTTTATCTTAGAGGCGAAGACCTTTACATAAATGGTCAAAACATAGCTCTCTCTAACATGTTGTACTGCTGCTTAACCGTGTTCTGTGATGATGACAAAGTCGACAAGATGATGTCTGCATTTATCATTATGCTTAAAAACAAGGACAGTGAGTCTATCGAAGCATTCTATTCGTCAGTAGAGGATGTACAAAGTTCTTCAACCCATGTTCCATTTAGAACAGATATTCAACAAATATTGGATACGAAAGAGATCATCAATGATGCTCTCAATGGTATAGATAAAACGACGTTAGATCCGTCAATCCCAGCATTGTTTGCGCAATGTATTCAATGGGGTAAAGACTATCCGAAAGGTTTTCACTTAATGCATGATGACTCTCAGACTCTCGAAAAGCAGGCTGATATGTTCGCGCTATTCATGGACTGGACTCAAGAAAATGTCGAAGTCGGCTATGATAGACGTAAGTATGAACTTCCACTCAAAGGAAAGTCCCTTAAATTTGTTGATTCTAAAGCGCATCCCCAAATTCAAATTGCAGACATTTTAGCCAGCGGGTTTGCATATTGGGCGGCGGGCATAGCGAGAGGGGAAAAAGAGGACTACTTATTCCTAGAACTAGATAAACTCAACCTTGATCGTTTCATTGGTCATAACAAGATATGGCCCACACTGGATGTAGATCCCAAAGATTTAGGGACTGTGCATGACGGCGGAATCAATGCAGCAAACTATACACCTATTTTTCTAGCTAGGGCTAAGCCAAACCCCGAAGTGGTTCAATAGACTTTTGCGTAGCGCCTCTTAATCTAAATGCGCTACAAATTAAGTTCTAAGGCGCTTTTGTCCCGAAGCAATTTATTCAACGGATAAAAATGCTCTCAAGATGCATAAGCCTAATTATCATCACATCAGCATTATTTGGTGTGGATTCGGGCGTTACCGTGTATTAAACCTACCTAGATCTATGTGACGAATCTAGCTCTAATTAGACTATTTTAACTACTTGAATTACTGTTCATTTAAACAACCTATCAGGTGATTATTAGTCAGAGGAAATATTATGCCGCATGATATAGACGAAACAGTGATAGTCGCTAAGGCCATTGTCAAAATGTTTACCCTCTGGGGGTTACAAGATTCAACTCAACTCAAAATATTAGGAATGTCAGATAGTGATGACGTGGTACTGAGAGGCATGAGAGATGGGAGCACTGGTTTACCTAACGAAGGCGACATCAGATCTCGCGCCAGACATCTACTGACAATACATAAGTACCTCAGGCTTCTATACCCAAAGAATAATGAACTGCTCTATGGCTGGGTTAGGATGCATAACAAACATCTTTGCGGATTGACACCTCTGGATTTAATGATGACTGGCGATTTTCAGAGGGTGATAACACTGTTGAATAAACAGGTTCAGCATTAACTGAACTGCTCCAGTCAGACTGGACACTCCATTAAGCGACTTTTTGATTTTCAAAGTTAACTGGGCTTAGATACCCAAGAGCACTGTGCCTTCTTGTACGATTATAATCAACCTCTATGTATTCAAAGATCGTTTGGCGCATCTCGTCTCGCGTCATGATCGGCTCGTACTGGATCGCTTCAACTTTCATTGAATGGAAAAAGCTCTCAACACAAGCATTGTCCCAGCAATTTCCCTTGTTGCTACATAGGTAATGTCTCCCGCCCACTTTTGATTCGGAGCCTCAGCGTTAAAATTCTGGGCTAGCAGGTTCGGAGCAACTGGCATTTTATGTTTGCTGTCCGTCGTACACTTAAACTTACGTGCCGCTTTCGGCGTTAAATCCTGCCGCTTCATACTGGCGGCAATGGTTTTAACATTACGGCCATCACCGTTCTCAGCCAGCTCTTTCTGGATGCGCCTAGAGCCATCACGACCTTTGCTATTATCAAAAGCCTCTTTGACCTTCGTATCAAGCTCTTGGCGAGTTACCTCGCGCTGGATGGCCTTGTGGCGATGCTTAATCCAGTAATAAAACCCACTTCGTGAAACGCTGAACACCTTAGCCATGCGTGCAACGCTAAAGCTCAGCAGGTGTTCGAGCATAAATTCGTAGCAAGCTATTTTAGGTTTCTCGCGAAGTAGGTGGCGGCCTTTTTTACAATATCTAGCTCTTCAGCCTGCTCAGCCAATTGTCTTTTGAGTTTTGCCACTTCCGCGGCTAGATCTTTTTCTCGTTGACTGGTGCTGGTATCGCTTTTAGCTGCCTTACGCCAACCATAGAGCTGGGATTCGTGTAAAGACAGGCCTCGCTGCCGCAGCGACTCCGACTTTCTCTGCTAGCTTCAGTGTTTCTGCTTTAAATTCAGGGGAGTGGAGAATACGTTTTTCTTACTTGTCATGGTTCACCTCGTTAGTGATTGTACTCACTCAACTCGGTGTCCAAAACTACTGGTGCAGATCAGTTTGCGGGCACTCCATTTGACCAAACTCCAAATGAAGATCAGAAAGATGGCAGATTTCCATAAATATCTACTTTGATTAAACTTGATGACCCAGTGTAGCCTGCTGTTATTAATTCATACAACCCGCAAAATTGATACTTTTCAGACTATAACAAACATCACGAGCTTCTGGCTGTGAGCTACTCCAATTCGTCATGCACTTCTCAGTGCTATACAACTACAGAGGGTGCTGTAATTATGTAATTTAAGTATGCTTTTATGGACAGTTAAATCCTGAATGCGAGAGGTATTATCTATTTTTGAAGAAATCTGGCAGACTTTCCTGATTGAAAAGATCAACCTCCGCCACCAAATCAATAACCTTACCATTCCTGATCTCGTAGGATCCGTCATTATTGTTATTAGTTTTCAGCTCTGGTTTTAATAGTGTTTCTATAACTTCAATAGCCTTACTAAGCTGAATCCTGTCTAGCTTGTGTGATTCTTTGAGCTGAGTTAATTCCGTTTGCGTGTATGTCGAAGCTTTGGGTGGTGCAATAGAAGCTATTACCTGATTCCGTTTATCTTGTGCTTCAATGATAAGAAGTCGAATTTCATTCTCTTTATCCTGAACTTCATGCTCCAAATTATCTACAAGTGCCGTCAGTCCCTGTAGTTCTTTATCTTGTAGCTCAATCTTCAAAGCAAGCTTGGTTTGTACCTCAGGGCTTTTTTCCTTTTTACCGACATATTCATCAATCAAAGGCTTGTAAGGGCTGTTCTTTCTTCTCAGTGTTGAACTATCTAAAGGCTTCCCTTCTTTTGTCAGTTTCTGGGCAATATATTCAGATAATTTACGGGACGAGGTAAAGTTCGAATTTGACTTCTTTAATTCTTCAAGGATCTCCTTAACATTTTCTGTCCGTGTACTTGCTAGTGCTCTTTTTTGTTCAATTAAATTTGCCATAACGCTTTACCTCTAATGCTCAATGCTTACTAAAGCCATTGTTTGGTCATTAGTTAACCCTCGTAAATCAGCTTTCGTTTTAACCACTGTCGCTAAATACTCCATATCTGACAAGTCTTCGCTAACATTGCCTAATTGCCCTTTAGCTTGGCTCTCGATTCTCCTTCTATACCTTGACGCTTGCATCTTTAATTTTTCACTATGTAAGCTTGGTACACCCTCAGTCTCTTTTAGCCTCAGCATTAACATTTCTTGCTCGCTTGCACCTTGAGCTTCGATTACACTGATTAGCTGCAAACCTTCATCTGACACATAGTAAAGACCATTAGCATTAGCGTTAGATTCTTCGATAACGTTCTTACGCACTTCCCAATACGATGCTTTAACTACACATTCCATTTTCTCGTCTTCCAGCTCTTTCCTTTCTGTCTCTAGCATTTCAAAATTGTCCAACTTTGTATTTATCGTTTTAATGTCATCACACAAAACCCGAATTGTTGCAGTGATTGATGGAAGATGATTATTGGTAGCGACTGTTAACGAACATGCATGGCAGTTTTTCTCACCGACAGTGTCAATAACTTCTTTAGAGCACTTTCCGCCTATAGGACAAATATGAGTACGGAAGTAGGCAATATTATTTGTGTTGCCTTTTCCTAGCTCATGAAGTCCATTAACCTGAACATTGTCAGTCCCCATATCGAAGTTAATCGATTGAGCGTTATATTTATCAATTGTTTGGTTAGGTGATCTATGCAGTTCTTTCTCAAAATTCTGTTGGTTGATTTCTGAGTCACGAACAGAAAGAACAGTGCTCAAACCGTTTGCATCCGATCCTCCTATAAGTGTAACAATTTGGTTAATCAGTTCTTTTGACGCGCTGTTTGGAAGGGCTTTTGTATACAAATCTACAGTTGCTTCTGACTGACCAGTCAAATACTTACCTACCACCTTTGAACCCAATATCGGTGCAAAAACACTTACCGTCATAGTTCTTAATGAGTGGGGTGTGATTCGAGTTTTTCTTGTGATTGGAATAAAAGGCACATCTTCACTATTGTCATCATAAACTACTGAAATCTCGCAAAGTTGTGTGTTAAATTCCCCAATGGCGTTTAGGTGAATAAACTCATTCACTGAATAATTGATAGCAGGAAGAAAAAGTGTAGTAGGCTCAAAATCAACACCGTTTCGCCTTAGAAAGGCTTCATACTCATTGATTATTTCGCTAAATTGATGCGGACACGCGCTATCATTGTGCACATTCTTTAGTCTGAATAATGGTGATATATCTCCCCATTTGGAGTCTTTATGCCCATCGTATGGCACTTCACCACGAATGCTGGGATTAGACTCCATCGCCATTTTTTTGATTTTATATACCTTTTGCAGCATCTCCATTGTTTCTGTGGATACTGTAACTGGATAAGAGTGGGATTTAGCCTTATCGGTTGTAACTACGAGCTGTTGAAACCCACCATTATCCTTGGAGTAAAGCTTAAAACACTCTTGATCATCTAGCCAAATAGCATTTGCTCTTCTCAATCCAGAGTGCAAGCCCAAACTCATAAGAGACCAAGAGATGTGATTGTGAATGTAAACAGTCTCATCTTTTGTGCCTTCTTTGTATCGAAGAGCATCATTCTTGCTTAGTTTAATTTGTGGGATATTTTGTAGGTTAACTCTACCTATTTTCATAGGCAGGCTACCGTCAATGTTTACGTCCTTATTTACTATGATGTAGCTCTTACAATTCTCACCATTTTCTATCGCTCTCTTTGACTCATCTAGCATTTGATTTGTGACTTCGCTACAAAAGCTACGTAAACCAAGCCAATACTCCAATCCAAAAACATATTTTGTGTTTTTGACATACCTGTTGCCTACTCGGTCTTTAGTTCTACCCAGCAGGGGGTTCCTAAAGTTCTCGACTAACATGGAATCTAAAGCCGCTAGAAAATCAAAGAAGTTACTGATGATTGTTAGCGCATCTCTTCCGCTATTGTTGTTTCTTGTATCATCTCGATGAACAGCAGAGGTCATGTCGTAGACAAATTGTTGAAGCGTAACTGGGTACTGGAACCCTTCCGTAAATTTGTCTCTATTCTCATTTTCAAACACATTGCTGCGCTGGACGAACAAGCTGGTAATCAAATCTTCTGGTTGTTCTGGATAGGTAAACTTGCCTGATAGTTCAGTCTTAAAGTAAGCAGGTAGATACGAAAAAAGGTACTTGTTCAAAAAACTAAGTCGCATCATCTTCTGTTTGATTGTGCCAGCCTCGTTAGAGGTTGTACGTATATAGTCAAGTTGTGCAGCGATCCAAATATTATTCTGATCTAGTTCATCAGGATAAAATGATGAGTCAGAGCCTGCCTTACCAGACCAATATCCATAATCTAAGTTGGTTTTCCTATCTCTTGTAGGAACCGTTATCTGCTTGATTCCTTGAACGTCCTTTCCTACAAAGTCCCTTAACATACTAGATTTTGCACCGAATACTTTTCTATTAGGTTCAGGTTTTGACCCTGTTTGTGGTTTTGCCCTTAAATCGGTGAATGTTATATAAAAATCGCTTTTATCAAGGAGTTTAGCGTATACGAGAAAGTCCAGTGCTGGCTTAATATTGTAGGCAGCAGGATCATTCCGGTATTGCTTCATAAGGTCATTATGGTAACTGAGCAAAACATCTAGCGTAATATCATTTGCGTCAGTAATTCCATTGGCAACAATGATGTCCGCAAGTCTTTTAAAAGCCTGATTGAGCTTGTCAACTTTAAAGCCCTCAGCCTGAGTGAACTCATAAAGCCGATCCTTAAATGAAGGTACTTGAATGTGGTCATTCAAATCGTTAAACCGCTTTACAGTTGCACCAATCCAACAATCGTTACCTAAAGGAGGGATAAATTGACTCATAGTAGTTGTGCTAATACGTGTCGCAGAGTTAGCAGATTTAGGGTGAGAGCCAACCATTGTGTTCAGTCTTACAAGCTTATTCAGCGCTAAGTACGCAACAAAGAGTCGCATGTGGTGCATACGGTGAAATATATCGTTGCGTCTGATCTTCGTTGTTGACGGAACGAGCTTTTCTAACACAGGAAGATAGTCCTCTTTAGTAACTCCTCGAACTTCCATTATCAGTAAACTCTCAACCTCCTCCAAATATTTTTTTATTTCATGAAATTGCATTTCTGATACGGAGTTCAGCATTGCAATACAGTAATCACTACCATCATCTGCACCATTGGCCTTCCGTTTGTATGAAGCAGAAAATACATTATCGCAGCATTCCTTCAATTTAGTGTTAAATGAAGCAACAACCGAGCTGAAGCTATCTTTTGTGAACATTTTCAGGAAGATCATGAGTTTTTACTCTGTTTTTCAATCATAGAGAGTTTGTTAGCTATGCTGCCCTCGTAAAAGGCTGTTTCATATTTCATCAAAGCGTTGTTTGTTTCGTTAATCTGTTGCGCCATCTTTTCAAAGGTTTCCTTGGCATAAATTTTTGTGCTTTTTAGGGAAGAATGGCGCATAAAGTATTGAACTTCATCATCTGAATACCCCTGACCACCATCTTGCCGCGGAGCAAAGTTACGCATGAAGACAGCGTAGAAGTGACGCATCGAATGCGTTCCGAGCTTATCGAACCTTTTATCGGTCAATCCTGCTCTTATAAGGCTCTTATTCCAAGCCTCACAGATTGTGCTCTCTTTAGAGTGATAGAAGGGGTTATAGACCAGTTCTTCAGTGAACTTATTTTTCACTCCACGCCCCTGTAAGAAAACGTATTCAGATTTCATGTTTGGCCTTTCATTTTCCAAGTACAGAAATAGTTCGTTAAAAAAGAAAGTCTTAAATGGTTCGATCAGGTGGACAGCATAATGGTCAACAGGCTTGCCCGACGCATTGGTGTAATTAACTGATTCTAAATAAGTAGTTGTGACTTTATCGTGTAGCTTGACCCGCCATTTTACTACATCCAAATCTTTAAACCGAATGGAAGCCGCTTCAGAGATTCGCAAGCCTCCACCAAAACAGAGTGCATATATAGCTCTATCTCGTTTTGACTTGATACTGGCAAGGAACTGTCCGACATATTCAAAGGGGAAATACTTATCCTGATCTGATTTCGAGGCGGGAGGGAGTTTGAAAAAGTTCTTTATGGTTGTAACCTTGGCACCACCTGAAATGCAAGACGCTAAATAGGAATTTTTAATTAAGGCAGTTCGCTCTCTCTGCGACAAATTCCTGACTTTTCCAAGTTGTTGACCAACAGCAGTTAATCCTTGCTCTACGTTTATAAGGCGACCCACCTTGCGCTCACGCTGTAAGCTATGCTCCAGAGCATTTGATGCAGACACAAAATCGCAAAGGCTAGATATCATGCGGCTGACTGAAGCCCTAGCTAAGGGACTAATATCTAGATTTTCAGCACAAATCCTTGCCAATGGGTTTTTAGATTTTTTTCCGTCGAGTAGGAAGGATATATACCCTTGAAAGATTAGAGTCAGGGTGCTTCTGAGTTCATGACTTGCTGCGATAGCTCGATTTTCATTGATTGCTTTTTCATACTTATCAGAGTGCATAACTACCGATGCCTCTATAAAATAATCATAGAATTTAGCTAGATCTGAAGCTTTCGCCTTAACCGTATTGTATGGCAAGCTATTCAGAATCATTGAATTTATATGCTCTTCTAGCTCAATAATTCTTCCTGTAGTATTCGACATAAATGAATAGAATACGACTCCGTCAGAATCTCTCAGCTCTCTCTTCACGATATTTTTAGTTTTTCTAGGCATGACTCCATCGCACCACAAATTAACCTAACAGATTACATATACAGTAATTAATATTAGGACTTGGTGCAATGGGTTGGAGTGGGTTGGAGTGGGTAAAAATGATTCAAAATGTTTCAATTGAAACGAGTGTATGGGGGCTTGGGCATCAAGACAAAAAAAGCCAGTATCTAAACTAATAGATACTGGCTTTCTAAAAGTGGTACGCCCTGTAGGATTCGAACCTACGACCACATCCTTCATCACACTATAGCTTTCGCTACCACCTATAAAGGCTTTGTGCGCTGGACTATCCCTTTACCATAGCTATAAAAGCTTTAGGTAGACGCCGTCTAGTCTCTACACCTTCCCAGTATTACTAGGCTTGGCTCGGGATTGCCAACTCGCTAAAGTAAGGTTTCCCCGAATTTGACGTCTTACACTCTTATCGTTTCCAAAAAGAGGCCCAACCTGAATGCTAGTATAAACTAGCCAATTAGAAGGGACGTGCTCTATCCAGCTGAGCTAAGGGCGCTTTATTTTGTTTTCCAACTATATCCAGTTAAAAAACGAAATTCAAACTTCTGTAACGCTTTACTGCACCATTAAGGTTTACAATAACACCTTTAAATCTACTCAGTTCACTACACCAGATTTAACCTAATATAAGAACCTTCGACCACCTCCTTAGAAGGGAGGTGCTCTATCCAGCTGAGCTAAGGGCGCGCTACAGGAAAGGATTATACGAATTCGAATCAGTAAAGCAACGGCTTTATCTAACATTCTGATCCAAGTGAGTAAAAAAAGGGCAATAAGATTATAAGTGTTGGAAAATAGAACAAAGCAAACGTTTGCTTGATGGTAATCAAAAAGATTTTCTGGAATAATGCGCCAAAAACATCAGCCACTAACTTGAATATCAATACTAAGGAAATTCATGACTGCTCAAAATATTGATGGAAAGCTAATTTCTCAAACGGTTCGCTCTGAAGTTGCGGCTCGTGTAAAAGCTCGCACTCAAGCTGGATTACGCGCTCCGGGCCTAGCGGTTGTTTTAGTGGGTGAAGACCCTGCTTCTCAAGTTTACGTGGGAAGTAAGCGTAAAGCATGTGAAGAAGTTGGCTTCGTATCTAAATCTTACGACTTGCCAGCCACTGCGACAGAAGACGAATTATTAACACTGGTAGACCAACTGAACGAAGACCCAGAGATTGATGGCATTCTAGTTCAACTGCCTTTGCCTGCTGGTATCGATACTACTCACGTTCTTGAGCGTATCACACCTGAAAAAGACGTTGATGGCTTCCACCCATACAACGTAGGCCGTTTGGCTCAGCGTATGCCTAAGCTACGCTCTTGTACGCCTAAAGGCATCATCACGCTGCTTGACCGTTACAACATCGATTTACGCGGCAAGCACGCGGTTGTTGTAGGCGCATCAAACATTGTTGGTCGCCCAATGACTCTAGAACTGCTTCTAGCAGGTTGTACGACAACAACATGCCACCGCTTCACCAAAGACCTTGAAGGTCACGTACGTCAAGCAGACGTTGTTGTGGTTGCCGTTGGTAAGCCTAACTTCATTCCTGGTGCTTGGATTAAGAAAGGTGCTGTTGTGGTCGATGTTGGTATCAACCGTTTGGAATCTGGCAAGCTCGTTGGCGACGTTGAATACGATGTGGCTAAAGAAAGCGCAAGCTTCATCACACCAGTTCCGGGTGGTGTTGGTCCAATGACAGTGGCAAGCCTAATCGAGAATACTATGATCGCTTGTGAGCAATTTCACTCGAAATAGTCCGCAATGACAGCTTAGGTAGTAATACCAGTGGCATGAATTGCCTCGCCCTAGAGTAAAATAAGCTAGAGCAAAATTAGAAAGCCGCAGCGTGAAAACGTTGCGGCTTTTTTGATACTGAGCTATTCGTTTTTGATACAAAGCGACTCGCTTTAAATACAGAGCACTCACTACTTATCTGGAGTATCGATGCCTTCAATCTCTTCCGAAGGCGGCAATAAACTAATGACCTGACACTCCGTTGATATGAGTTTTTCCAATTCAGAGCCTTGTGTCACTAAGCGAAAATCACCATCATTAATCACGCCAAGTGGAATCGCTTTAGGGTACAGGGCATTAAACTCATTAAGGTCAAACGCCTCGGTTAAACCCGTGCTCTTAATTTGGCTGCCTTGAGCCATCAAGGAGTTAAGTTTGGAATAGGTAACCCCTTCGGAAAACAGGCTTCTATTGCCATCACGGCTCACCTGATGCCTTTCATGTTTATTTTCTGAGGATTCAAGTTCAAACACCTTATTCTCACCAAACTCATCTTGATAGTGCATACTGACTAGTGGGTTGGTTTGACGATAAGGCGATACAATCATGGCACGCCCTATCCCATCCAATTCCAGATTATTTTCAGCATGGCTCGAAGCTGGATTACCGAAATAGACATTCAAGTTGTCCATGCGCGCTAAGCGAATGCTCTCCCAGTTGGTATCAGCAAGCACACTGTTGATGTTGTGTGTCGCCAGCACTTTGGCAAACTGACGTGAAAAATGAGTCGCACCAAAGAAAATAACCCCTTGTGCCTTCTCTTGAGTCACACCCAGCCTTCTAGCCCACCAACTCGCGGTTAGGCTCTGAATCACTACCGTACCAATAATGACCAAGAACACCATTGGCACCAGTAAATCTGCCCCTTCGATTAATTGCTTCTCTTGAAGCTTGATTGCAAACAGAGAAGAAACCGCGGCAGCAACGATCCCGCGAGGCGCCATCCAGCTCAAAAACCATTTATCTGCTGAAGTAAGATCCGTGCCGATCCCGCTGATCCACACACTCAGAGGACGAGCCACCAGCATGACGACCGCTAATAAGCCAATTCCGCCCCAACCTATTGAGAGGAAAGTCCCCGAATCAAGCCTGCTCGCTAACAGAATAAACAACGCAGAAATGAGTAACACAGTCAGGGTTTCTTTGAATTCAATAATGTCTTCGAGATCCAAGCCTTTCACATTGGCGAGCCAGATACCCATGATGGTCACGGTTAATAAACCGGACTCTTCACTCAGATCATTTGAGAAAGAGAACGCCGCCAGCATTAATGTCAGGACCGCCACGTTACGCAAATAATGTGGAACCCAATGCCCTTGCAGCATCTTGGCAATCAAATAGCCACCGATGATCCCTAAGCCCAAACCAATGGCTAAAGTCAGCCCCAACGCCGACAGAACATGGCTTGTAGGATCGGCTGAAGAGACAATGTATTCGTAAACGAGAACGGCAAACAGAGCGCCAATCGGGTCAATCACTATCCCTTCCCAGCGCAAGATACTGCCTAGCGAAGACTTGGGTTGAATGCTGCGCAGCATGGGAACAATCACCGTTGGGCCAGTCACCACGACTAATGCAGCAAACAGCGCCGCTAATGGCCAACTGAAATCGACAAAATAATAAGCCCCCACCACGATGCACGCCCATGTAATCAACATGCCGAAACTCACTAAGTGAGTCACCATGCGGCCATGGCCTCTGATTTCTTTGAAATTAAGAGTCAATGCACCTTCAAACAGAATGATGGCGACCCCTAATGAAATCAACGGGAACAGTACATCACCAAAAATGGCATCAGGATTAAGGATCTTTAGACCGGGACCTAATAGCAGGCCAACGATAAGCAAAGGAAGAATAGCGGGAAGACGCAAACGCCAACCAAGTAGCTGGCAAGCCAAGGACAAGAGTCCAATTAACGCCAAAGAAGAAGTGATCGACAAATCCATTTGTGCCCCTAAACATTTGTACCACACCCTGTGGTACAAACTTATTCACTGAAATAAGAAAGCCTACGTTCTTACACTATAGGCTCTCTTTATCATACTAAGCGAATATTATTGTGGTTAATCAGTCACTTTACTATAGGGAGAGCAAAGCCACGATTAGCTAACTGGGTGGTTATGGCCCAGTTAGAAAGTGCTTATAAGTCACCAATGATTACTTATAGAGAAAGTACCACGCCCGCAATCGCTGCGCTCATTAGGTTGGCAAGCACACCCGCACAAATTGCTTTAAAGCCGTATTGTGAGATGAAAGATCGACGCTCTGGAACTAAGCTACCCAAACCGCCAATCAGAATTGCCATCGTAGAGATGTTGGCAAAACCACATAGCGCGAAAGTAACGATCGCTTTTGAGTGCTCACTCAGTGCGTCTTTTACGTCCATTAACTGGATGAAAGCCACAAACTCGTTCACAACGATTTTGTTACCGATCAGCGAGCCTGCAACCACAGCTTCAGACCATGGCACACCGATCAGCCATGCAACGGGTGCGAACACATAACCTAGGATAAGTTCGAAGCTTAGGTTTACGCCAAACCAACCACCAACAATACCTAATAAGCCATTCAGCATTGCAATCACACTGATAAAGGCCAGAAGTGTCGCACCCACTGCAACGGCAATACGAAGTCCAGACATAGCCCCATCTGCCATTGCCTCAACTACGTTTGTTGCTCGTGGAATTTCAACGTCAGACTCAATATTTTCTTGAGCCTCATCTGCGCTACCTGGTACCAAAATCTTGGCCATCAATAGACCAGCAGGAGCAGACATGAATGCCGCAGCGATCAGGTAGTTCAAATCAACACCAAGCGATGCATAACCGACTAGCGTGCCACCAGCTACAGAAGCCAAACCACACACCATGACGGCAAACAGTTGTGAATCCGTCATGTGCTTCAAGTAAGGTTTAACCACCAATGGCGCTTCGATCATGCCAACAAAAATATTCGCAGTTGCAGACAGTGACTCCGCACGACCTGTACCTAAGAACTTTTGCAAAGCCCCACCGATTAGGTTGATTACCTTTGGCATAAAGCCAATGTGATACAAACCTGAAATCAATGCAGAGAAAAAGATAATGATGCCGAGAACGTTAATAGCGAATACAAATCCGTTATTCGTTAGGCCACCAAATAGGAAGTTAATCCCCTCTTGACCGTAGTTGATCAAGCTAGACACTGCACCAGTAGCTGCATTCAACACTTCTTTACCCATCGGCACATAAAGAACCAATAGCGCGAATGAGATTTGCAGTAAGAAAGCCAAAGAGACGGTTCTTAGCGGGATATTTTTTCTGTCCGTAGATAGTAACCAAGCGGTTACTAAAATAGTGATAATTCCAAGTAGGGAAGCCATGTGCGTCAACCTAAAGTTGTAGGTAGGAAAGGCGACGCATTCTATAGAGGAAATCGTTTGCGGCAAGTTGAGGTTGTTAATGTGATGTTGGTTGAATCACTCTTTAATAGTGAATTTCACTAAGTAATTGAATTTTAATAATTAACTTTGATTAAAAAACAAACTTTTTCCATATGGAAATTATATTTATAGATTGGGAAACAGTTAGCGGTGCAGTTCAACGCAAGTTTTGAGGTTTTTGTCCCAATAAGTCGGCGATCCGATATGATCTTTGATGAACTCAATCACTGCTGAAAGCTTCTTCGGCATGTTCTTTCTACTCGGATACACGGCATAGAATGGCATCAGCTGACTCGCTCGCCATTCCGGTAAAACTTGGATGAGCTTGCCCGTTCTAAACTCTTCTTTGACTAAGTAAGTCGCTAGGTAAGCAACGCCCCAACCTGATACTGCCGCGTCTCGTACCGCTTCAGCCAAATCCACCGAGTAATCGCCCGCCACTTTAACACTGAGATTTTCTTGGCCGCTATCAAATGCCCATGACGTGTAATCACGTTCACGGCTGCGGTAGATAAGGCAGTTATGGTCAATCAGATCAGATGGCACGTGTGGAGTCCCTGCCTTAATCAGATAATCCGGTGATGCGGCTACCACAAACTGGCTATCTGCTAAACGCTGCGCAATGTAACCTTCAGGCAAGTCTTCATTGTTAGTGATCCAGAGATCCAAGCGCTCCTCAATCATGTCCACTTTGTAATCGAACAAATGCACTTCAATTCTCAGCTGAGGGTAAAGCTGTCTAAGCTGGTCAATCGCTGGAATGATATGCAGTGTGCCAAATGACTGAGACAAGCCTATACGGAATATTCCAGAAATGTCGTCACGCTGGCTATCCATGTCCATTTGAGCCGCTTTCACCGTATTGAACAGCTGCTCACAATGCTGATAGAACACTTCTCCAGCTTCGGTTAACGTAAGGCTGCGTGTGGTTCTTTGCACTAACTTGATACCTATCGAATCCTCGAGCAAAGCAATTTGTTTACTGATGTGAGATACCGACACATTCAAGCTTTTTGCTGCACTGGTAAAGCCTTCATGCTTGATTAACGCATGGAATATCACCATCTGTGCGGCTCTATCTGTTAGCACAAAACCACCTTCTTAAATATCTGAAATATAAAATAAAAAGGACTCCGAAGAGTCCTTTAATCTGTTCTGCCTATAGTAGGCTAAATGCTATTCAAAGCGACCTAGTTCTATTAATCAGATTGAGTCTATTAATCAAATTAGGTCGATTAATCAAACTTAATTCTATCGGCTAGGTGGCTGACCGCCAACGCAAAGTAATAAGAACGATTCCACTTCATTAACACATTGTAGTTGTTGTAAATGAGGTACGAACGACCCGTTTCATCGTCCGGCATTATCAACCAAGCTTTGATATCTTCATCAAGTGTAGGCAGTGGGCGATCGTCATAACGCTTAATACCAAGTTCAGACCACTCTTTTAGGTATTTCGCTTTGTCTTCGTCTCGACCTTGCATCTCAATAGACACAGTTGATGGAACGTGAACCTGACGCCCCCAAGTATATTTGTCATCCCAACCCGATTGGCTGAGATAATTAGCCGCCGAAGCAAACACGTCTTCTTCAGTACCCCAAATATCTTTCTTGCCATCACCACTGCCATCAGCGGCGTAAGCTAAGAATGAGCTTGGCATAAACTGAGGTTGCCCCATCGCGCCAGCCCAAGAGCCTTTCATCTCTTTTGGTGCAATATGGCCTTGATCCAGAATCTTCAATGCCGCCATCGCTTCGCTACGGAAGAAGGCTTCTCTGCGACCTTCATAAGCCATGGTTGTTAGAGCGTCAATAACACTGTAATTCCCCGTGAACTTACCAAAATTACTCTCTACACCCCACAGAGCGACAATGAATCTTGGTTGAACACCATATTCATCACCAATACGCTTTAACGCCGTATAGTGTTTCTTATAGAGTGATCTCGCCTGCTTCACTTTCCAGTCAGGAACCGCACGTGGAATGTATTCATCCAGAGTCAGTTTCTTTTCAGGTTGGTTTTTGTCGGCTTTTACCGCTCTTGGCTTAAACGTCACACCATCAAAAGCTTCATCAATGATCGCTTCAGAAATACCTTCTTCACGACCTTGTTGCTTTAGTTTTTCTACATATTGCTCAAAGCTAAGCTCTTCAGCTTGAACCGAGCCAATGGTCAGGCTATTACCCAATAGTAATGCCGACACAGCCAATATGGTTTTCGAAAATTTACTCAACGATCACTCCTCCTTGAATTGAGGTGGCTATCACTCTTCGTCTTGACCTTTATTTTGAGCTTTACGCTCTTTATGAAGCTCAAGTTCGTTAACTGGTGGTGGCGGAACCTGCAAAAAGAAACCATCGGTGTTCAGTGATTCTCTCACTTTATCGATGTTCACTTGAGCCAGTTTACGGCCGTCCATTTTAATTACCATTACAAAACTAGGTTTACCAAACATTTGCATCAATGCGTCAGGAACTTGTGAAAAATCATCCTTCTTAGGGATATAAAGGTATGTTCCTTCTTTCTTTGAACTTTTATATATAGAACACAGCATGACAAACCTTTTTTAAATGTTTATGACTACAAAACTCTCACTTGCGAGATCAATAGTTTATGTTAGGGAAATATTGGGAACAAAACGTTCATTTGACAACAAGATTACTTGCTGTGCTTGGTTTGGGAATATAACATGATAAACCTAGTTTCAGGCAATGCCCTTTATTTTATTGATAAAGAAATTGTACCAATCCGCTATTGAGGTCCTGTAGTTTTTCGATGTCTAGTAACCCAGATCTAAAAGGTAGCAGTTTCACGCTATCTGTTTTGCACTTATCCGATGATCAAGTCGAAAATGCAGTGTCTTTTCTTCAAGAGAAAGTAGACCAAGCACCCACTTTTTTCGCAGCTGCGCCGGTTATTATCAACATTAGCAAAGTCGCGGGCGATATAGATTTCGTGCAACTGAAAAATGGTATATCTCAAGCGGGTATGATACCGGTTGGTGTGGCTGGCTGTTCAGATAAACGCATGCAAAACTTAGCCAGAGATGCAGGTTTTGCCGTGATGACAGCAAGTAAATCTCCTTCTCAAGCTCCGGCGAAGATGGCCCCGATAAAGGTGGTGAGAACCCCGATACGTTCTGGTCAGCAGGTGTATGCGAAAGATGGTGATTTGCTGATTCTTAGCCACGTAAGTGCAGGTGCAGAAGTGATTGCCGATGGCAGCATCCACATTCATGGTACTTTACGTGGCCGTGCGATTGCAGGTGCAAGTGGTCAAACTGAAGCAAAAATAATTTGTAATGATTTACAAGCCGAGCTGGTTTCCATTGCAGGAAATTACTGGCTCAGCGATCAAATTGAAAGCGAGTACTGGCAGAAGAAAACCATGTTCAGTATGGCAAACGATGTATTACACGTTGATGTCCTCGCAATATAAGAGAAATAAAAGGAAAACAGAATGGCACGCATTATCGTTGTAACGTCGGGTAAAGGCGGGGTAGGCAAAACGACCTCCAGTGCAGCTATTGCCTCAGGTCTGGCTTTAAAAGGGAAGAAAACCGCAGTCATCGACTTTGATATCGGTCTGCGTAACCTAGATTTAATCATGGGTTGTGAGCGTCGTGTTGTGTACGACTTCGTCAATGTTATCAATGGTGAAGCGACGCTGAACCAAGCGATGATCAAAGACAAGCGTACAGAGAACCTGTTCATTCTTCCTGCTTCTCAAACTCGTGACAAAGACGCACTAACAAAAGATGGCGTTCGTCGTGTGTTTGATGAATTGGATGAAATGGGCTTTGATTTCATCATCTGTGATTCTCCTGCGGGTATCGAGCAAGGCGCTCTGATGGCGTTGTATTTCGCTGATGAAGCGATTGTAACGACTAACCCTGAAGTCTCTTCTGTACGAGATTCAGACCGAATTCTAGGTATTCTTGACTCTAAATCTCGTCGTTCAGAAGACGGCTTGGAGCCAGTGAAAACACACCTTCTACTGACTCGCTACAATCCAGCACGCGTAACTCAAGGTGAGATGCTAAGTGTTGAAGACGTTGAAGAAATCCTGCACATCTCTCTACTGGGCGTGATTCCAGAGAGCCAAGCAGTACTGAACGCATCGAACAAGGGTGTGCCAGTTATCTTTGACGAAGCAACAGACGCAGGTATGGCTTACAATGATACTGTAGAGCGACTACTGGGTAGCCAAGTGGACTTCCGTTTCTTAACGGAACAGAAGAAAGGCATCTTCAAAAGACTGTTCGGGGGCTAATACGCAATGTCATTATTAGAGTTTTTTAGACCACAGAAAAAGACAACCGCAAACCTAGCCAAAGAGCGTTTGCAGATCATTGTTGCCGAGCGACGCAGCCATGACGACCCTGCACCGTCATACTTGCCGCAACTGAAAGAAGACATCTTGAAGTGTATTGCGAAGTACGTTGAAGTCGATCCATCAATGGTTGATCTGACATTCGAACATAAAGATGACGACATCTCAGTATTAGAGCTGAACGTTAAGCTTCCAGAAGAAGATCGATAAGTCGAGCCTGAGCTGTGCTTATCAATACTCAATAAAAAAGAGAGCCTAGGCTCTCTTTTTTGTGTCTGAAACTTTTATCTCTAAAGCATTCGTTGCTTACTACAAAACTAAAGTTACTTGATTGCTTTATTTAGCTTCTCGCCAACGACATCTAGACGCCAACCTTGCATTACATCAGGCAGCTTCTCTGGATTACGATCGTACTTCCAAATCCAGCTTAACACTTGATTAAGTTGCTTCTTCGATGCCAAAAACTCAGTCGCTAAACCACTGTGTTGTGATGCGGTTTTTACTTCATCTTTCAGCACTTTGAAGAGTTGCTTGTAACCTGGGTAGTCCATTAGACGTTCTACTGGCGCTGGGTACTCTTCTTCTGGCGTATGCTCAGCCAATTTCACGATTGAGCTGATCTTCGCGCCATGGCGACGTACAGAGCGGTAATCAAACCCTTCCTGCTCCATATGCTTAGGATCTTTCATTGCGAATCGAGCTACGGCCCATAGGTCTTGTTCTTTAAAGACAAAGTTCAACGCTAAATCACGCTTAATCGCTTCTTTTAAACGCCAAGTTGCTAGAGGTCTTAAAATCGCTAACTGCTGAGGTTTTAGCTGCCACGCGCCTTTAATATCAAGGTAAGCATTGTCTGGGTTTGCTTTACGAATGCGCTTAGCCACTTGTAAATCAGACTCTTGTTGCGCCGCTTCCCACCAGCCTGCTTCCATCACTTTTTCGAGAAGCTTGTTGTACATTGGCATCAAGTAGTGAACGTCTGCCGCTGCGTAGTCGAGTTGCTTTTGAGAAAGCGGACGCGCTAGCCAGTCAGTACGAGATTCACTCTTATCTAGGTCGACACCTACAAACTCAGAAACTAGAGCCGCAAAGCCAGTTGAAAGACCATGACCTAAGAAGGCTGCCATGATCTGCGTATCAACCATTGGTGTTGGCGTACAGCCAAATGCGTTCTGGAATACTTCTAGATCTTCGCCACACGCATGTAACACTTTCAGTACTGAAGTGTCTTTCAACAGCCCAACAAACGGGGTCATTTCATCAAGAGCAATAGGATCAATCAGTGACAGCGTTTCACCATCAAATAACTGAATTAAGCCTAATTGAGGGTAATAGGTTCTTGTACGAACGAACTCTGTATCAAGCATAACAACATCGGCTTCACGTGCTTGTTGGCAAACTCGCTCAAGGTCTTTAACTTGGGTAATGATTTGATAATCCACAAAAACTCTCACTGATTTTACTTTGATCGCCGGATACAAAAATGCCGACATTAACTGTCGGCATTCTAACACCATTTTTCAGCGCTCGCTTAGATTAAGCGCTGCTATGGCTTGTGGTGCATCATCTTCTCGTAAATGAGCTCGTTACTCGCTTGCGCGTTTGGCAAGCTCTGCGTCGTTTTCTTCACGAAGCACTCGGCGCAAGATTTTGCCTACATTGGTTTTTGGTAGTTCTTCACGGAACTCAATCAATTTAGGGATCTTGTAACCTGTTAGGTGTTCACGGCAGTGCGCGATAATGTCTTCTTTGGTTAGGCTAGGGTCACGTTTCACAACGTAAATCTTAACCAGCTCACCAGACACCTCATGAGGTTGGCCGATAGCCGCAACTTCTAACACTTTGCCATGCAGAGCCACTACGTCTTCGATCTCGTTCGGGTAAACGTTGAAGCCCGACACTAGAATCATGTCTTTCTTACGGTCTACGATGTACAACAAGCCTTCGTCATCAAACTTAACGATATCACCAGTCGATAACCAACCGTCTTGGTCGATCACTTCTTTGGTCGCTTCTGGACGTTGCCAGTAGCCTTGCATCACTTGAGGACCACGAACCTGCAATTCACCCACTTGGTCATTACCAACCACTTTACCTTCATCATCAACAATACGAACTTCTGTTGAAGGTACTGGTAGACCGATTGCACCTGTGTAGTCTTTCAGATCATATGGGTTACCCGTGACCAAAGGAGCACATTCGGTTAAACCATAGCCTTCAAGTAGGTGGACACCTGTCGCTTTCTTCCACTGCTCAGCAACAGCGCGTTGAACCGCCATACCACCGCCAACAGATAAACGCATATTACTGAAATCCAACTCGTGGAAATCTTCGTTATTGACTAGCGCATTGAACAAGGTGTTTACGCCAGTAATCGCGGTAAATGGAACCTTTTGCAGCTCTTTAATAAAGCCAGGAATGTCACGAGGGTTAGTAATCAGAAGGTTACGACCGCCCATTTCAACAAACAGTAAGCAGTTCACAGTCAGTGCAAACACGTGGTAAAGCGGCAGTGCCGTTACGACTAATTCGCGACCTTCTTGCAGTACTGGGCTATATGCCCCTTTCGCTTGAAGTACGTTCGCAATCATGTTGCGGTGCGTTAGAATTGCGCCCTTCGCTACGCCCGTTGTACCACCCGTGTACTGTAGGAATGCGATGTCATCGCCAGCCATAAATGGCTTCACATACTGTAGGCGACGGCCTTTATGCAGCGCTTTTCTGAATGAAATAGCACCCGGCAGATCGTACTTAGGCACCATGCCTTTTACGTATTTCACTACAAAGTCGACAATCGTACCTTTTGCTCGTGGCAGCATTTGCCCCAAGCTGGTTAGCACAACGTGTTTAACCGGAGTTTTATCAACAACTTTCTCTAGTGTGCTCGCAAAGTTAGAAACGATAACAATCGCCTTTGCACCAGAATCATTCAGTTGGTGTTCAAGTTCACGAGGCGTGTACAGTGGGTTGACGTTCACTGCAATCATACCTGCACGCAGTACACCAAAGAGTGCAATTGGATATTGCAGCAAGTTTGGCATCATAAGCGCGACACGATCGCCTTTCTTCAGTTTTAGATCATTCTGCAAATAAGCAGCAAAAGCACGACTGCGCTCTTCAAGCTTACGGAATGTCATGATAGACCCCATGTTCTCGAATGCTGGTTGGTCTGCGTACTTCTGTACCGACTGTTCGAACATTTCAATAAGAGATGGGTACTGATCTGGGTTGATCGTCTCTGGTACGTCACTTGGATAACGTGAAAGCCAAGGTTTGTCCACTATGTTACTCCTCGTTTATCAGCTGACGACTGCTTCGCCGCTTTTTATCATTGCGGTATTACAGCACAGCTTTAGTGCATGAGCACTAAAAGGCTCAAACACTTGTTTAAATTTTGTTAACTACACCAAGAATTAGCTCTGAAACTAGCTCTGGGCTCTCTAAATGGCAATGATGCCCGCCAGGAACAGTCTCTATATTCAGAGAACTATGGGCTGATTTGTAGCGATTATGCTGCAAATGTCGGAATCCATCATTTCCTAAAACTATTAATTGAGGGCATTCAATAGCCGCCATGATCGCTTCAGCATGCGCTTGTGACATTCGATATAACGAGTCACATTTTAGGTTAGGGTCGCATCGCCATTGCCAAGAGTTATCAAACTCGGCAATACCTCGTTCAACAATAGGAGCAATGAGTTCTGCTTTGATTTGATTGGCGTGAGCTCTCAGCTTAATAGCATCCTCAAGACTTGCCAGAGGACGTGAAGGCTTTCTTCGCTGTCGAAGACGACTGAGTACCCCATCTCTCAAACGAGAGACTGTTTCGTGGGGAGCTTCTGAAAGAGGTCCATGACCTTCAATTTGAATTAATCCTGACACCTTTTCAGGAAAGGCGGCACTATAGCAACTTGCGATCAATGCACCAAGTGAATGTCCTACCAGTACCAGTCTGTTTGGCGATAATTTAGTCACCAACTGATGCAAATCATCAATATAGTCGTGAAATGGGTAATAACTCCCCGGCTTATGCGACGAGAAACCGTGTCCGAAGAGATCGATAGCAACGAGGTGAGTATCTGGAGAAAGCTTGGCTATTTGCGGCATAACCTGAGTGAAACTTGCAGAATTATCTAGCCAACCATGAATAAAAACGACCGTCGTTGCGGTCGTTTTCGGGTTGCCAATCTGTTGTGTTGCAAGCGTCCCGCTCGCAAGGGAATATGACTTTTCAATCATTGATTGTATGGTGTCCCTATCGTTTAGTGTGTCGATCTCAGGTTCGACTATTCCACATCTTGAATCACACGACCTGACTTAGGCATGGTTTGAAAGCTGCGACAATGCAAACTGCGGCAAGAGTAATAGGTTGGCGCAAAATCGTTGATGACCACTCGCTCGGTGATCTGCCATAAGCGTTGGTTGTAGACATTCATTACTGGGAAGGTATAAGGATATTCACCAACGGTGCCATCTTCAGTGCCATTTGATGTTCCAACTAAGGTGATTAAACGGCCTTCAGCAAAGCTCAAAGGTTCTACGTAACCATCAATGTAACCAACAAAACGCCCTTTTGGCTCGGCATCAATATCTGGTTTACCGTTACTTGAGATCGGTAAGTTAACCACTTCAACACGAGTCTTATCTTGTAAGTTAGTGACTTTAGCTATCACACCACCTAAGCGAACATCACCAGCGTCTGGCACTGTGTTTACCCACTCTTGGTAGTCAGTTACCACCTGTTCAGAGTTTGCATTAAGTTCTTCTGGTAGAGATGAGCAACCCATCACCATCGCAGAGAAGGCGACAAGGAAAAATAAGCGAGATTTAGACATGAGAGAAAACATAATGCTGGTCCTTAGAAAAGGATAAATGAAAGCACAAAGCTAGATATAAATATCGACCCCAATAAGCTTCGCAAGTTCCTCTTTTTTAGCTTGATTCATCACGTCCATATACTCCTCCATCGCACGTCGTCCACGCCCTTCTGGAAGATCATATTGAACCTGAGCTTTGTGGATCTCAGATTCTTTGACTTGGCGAATCGAATGCGAGACAGCATTCGCGACCTTAGTTGGCTGACTAACTGAGGTTTTTGCATCGCCTTTTTTTACCTCGTTCTTTTTATTGGTTCGATTGGTTTTAGATGTATTACCTATCGAAGAAGGAGGTAAGCCGTTTATTGAAACCATGCTTAAAGAGTTTATTACCTGATATTAATGATTGTGTATCTGACTTTAATCTCGGCTCTACAGGATGAACTACAGAGCCAAATTAAGGCGTAAAATAACACGCCTTAATTATAATTCACTTGCGGCCAAGAGGCTTACTCTCGACCTGGCAGTTTTTTCCACGTCACTTTATCACGAAGATAAACTGGCTCAGACTCTTCTGCTGCAACCTCTTTACCTTCTGCGTAAGCAAATTGAGCAAGGAACGCCATATCTTGAGCTTCTGGGAACAGAACCTCACACGCTTTAGTGTTGATCGCTAGTGTGTCCATGTGCTCGGCGTATGCTTCCCAACCGGTGCCTACTTTTGCCCATGTCTCAGAATCCACTTCAAGCTGCGCAGCCAATTCGCTTGGAGGTGTGACACATTCAGCATCAACTGCAGTCCAACGACCGTCTTGTTCACGGCTGTAACGAGCCCAGTACACTTCACTCATGCGTGCATCAATCGCTGTTGCTACGTGAGTTTCACCAAATTTACGGTAGCTGCCCTGCGCCATCGCTGCCAGTGTAGAAACACCGATCATCGGTAAATCAGCACCAAAAGCTAAGCCTTGAGCAATACCAATACCAATACGTACACCCGTGAAGCTGCCTGGGCCTTGGCCAAACGCGATTGCGTCAATATCGGTTAAAGCGATGTTCGCTTCTTTCAGTACTTCATCAACCATAGGTAGAATTTTTTTCGTATGGTCTCGAGGAGCCTCTTCGCTACGTGCGAATACCTGGTCACCCATTACTAGTGCAACTGAACAGTTTTCAGTTGCGGTATCTACTGCAAGAATTTTCGCGCTCATTCGTGTCTCAAATATTCGTTATCTAATCTAAAAATAATGGCTAAGTTCAACAATGCCAATTACTCAGCAGCGGTTGAATGGTCTTTAGCTAAGAATTCTTTAATGATCCCTAAGTCACGGGTACGTGGGATAGGCGGTAAACTCGCCAAAAATACACCACCGTAATCACGGGTCACCAAGCGGTTATCGCAAATAATCAAAGCGCCATTATCACGCTTATCACGTATTAATCGGCCAACACCTTGTTTCAAGGTAATCACTGCGTCTGGTAACTGCACTTGTGCAAAAGGATCACCCCCTTTTAGCTTACAATCCTCGATTCGAGCCTTAAGTAACGGGTCGTCTGGGGCGGTAAAGGGCAATTTATCGATGATAACACAGCTTAATGCGTCGCCCCTAACATCGATCCCCTCCCAGAATGCCCCCGTGGCTACCAGCAATGCGTTACCTAATTCCATGAATTCCGCTAAGGTTTTTTGCTTACTGGTCTCACCTTGCAATAGAACGGGTACAGTAAGCGTTTCACGGAATCGCTCGCCCAACTCTTTCATCATGCTGTGTGAGGTACACAAAAAGAAACAACGACCTTGGTTTTGCTCAATCACGGGAGCCAGCATTCTGACTAATTTGTCAGCCAAGCCTGGACTATTTGGCTCTGGAAGGTAGCGAGGCACACACAAGCGAGCCTGATTCGGATAATCAAATGGGCTCGGCAGTGAAAATTGTGCCGACGGCTTTAATCCAAGTCGAGAGGTGAAGTGATCGAAATCATCCGACACCGCTAGCGTTGCTGAAGTAAACACCCAAGCACCCGGTTTAAGCTCGATTTGTTCGTGGAATTTATCGGCAACTGAAAGAGGCGTGATATGCAAAGCAAATTGTCGGGGCGTTGTGTCATACCAATAGGAATAACCGGTAATCGACACATCACACACACGTTCGATACGTGACTTAATCATGGTTGCACGCTCGAAAGCCGTGTCTAACAACTGGCTTCGACCCAATGCTAATTTCAATACATCGACGGCCAGTTGCAACGCATCTTGTAAACGAACCAACTCTCTCGCGATCGACTCTGACTTCAACGCCTCACGCCAGTTACCGCGAAATCCTGTGTCACCGAGCACAATACGTAGGTCAGCAGCTGATTGAATTAGCCTCTCGCCAACCTTTTGCAACTGACGCATGTCTTTAGCTTCAGTTCGATAGGCGATTTCAATGTCTTTAGCTAGCTCTTGGATTTGTCGGCTTGATACTGATTGTCCGAAGTACTGACTGGCGATATCGGGAAGTTGGTGCGCTTCATCGAAGATAAACACATCGGCTTCAGGTATCAGCTCACCAAACCCGGTTTCCTTGATCGCTAAATCTGCGAGAAACAGGTGGTGGTTGACCACGACAACATCCGAATCCATCGCTTTTTTACGCGCTTTCAGCACAAAGCAATCGGTGTAGCTTGGGCATTCTTTACCTAAGCAGTTGTCGTTAGTTGAGGTAATGGTTGGAATAACCGGGCTATCTTCAGCAATATCATCGCAATCGCCTAAATCACCAGTTTGAGTCGCCGACGACCAACTGCGCACTTTGACTAACTGAGCCAGCAGTGTTGGATCGGTATGAGTGCCATGACTTTCAATCATTTGGCGGCTCAGTCTATCCAAACATAAATAGTTTGAGCGACCTTTCAGCAAAGCAACCTGACCATAAAAGCCAAGCGCATCGACCATCAATGGTAAGTCACGGTGAAATAGCTGTTCTTGCAGGTTTTTAGACCCCGTACTAATGATGACTTTCTTACCGCTAAGCAATGCAGGTACTAGGTAAGCAAATGTCTTACCGGTACCCGTCCCAGCTTCAACAACTAACTGACTCTGTTGCTGAATGGCTTGTGACACCGCTTCAGCCATGTCTAACTGAGCTTGTCGTGGTTGAAACCCTGGGATCGCTTTGCCCAGAGCACCATCAGCAGAAAACGTTTTAGATATCATAAAGTACGAGGTTTAGAAAAATAAGAAGGCGAATTATGGCAGGTTTAGTGAGCCGGCGCGAATCAGAAATGACTGCGCACCGGAGGTGTCTATCGAATAGAACATGGCAGGCTAAGTCCTTCTTACCAACCTAGCCCAAAACAAATGAAAGGGTTGTTTAACTACTTGCGATTCAAATAACGAGATAACCAAGGCGCACCAGAAAAACCGGAATCACTTGGTTGCATAGCTTTAGCAGCATCAGTCGGAGAGGCCTTGTTTTCCCACATTTCATCAAGAACGTTGCCGTCCACCTGAACATCACCCACTAATGAATTTACACGCTTACAATACAACTTTTTCGCTAGTAACTCTTTATCCATAAATGATCACCTATGCATGGCTGAAATGTTGGCTCGCTCTAGTGAAACTTGACCGAGAATATCGGTTAAAACCGTCAGAAATCTAACCTCTACCTGAATTTATTAAGCTTCTCAATTTATTAATCCCCTAAATGAACGGTAGATTTTGTTGAAACCAAATTGATAATAGATTAATTATAACGGTGATATTGCGGCTCAGTTCACCGTTCGACGGCCTGCATTAAATTTGAAGAATCCCGATTTCATATAATAAGTGCAACATTTCATGGAAGTAAGATGCAAATGGAAAGAAAAACTTTATTAACACATTGTACTGACGCCCCAGGCCTCATCTCAAAGATCACCAACATTTGTTACAAGCACCAACTCAATATTATTCACAACAATGAGTTCGTTGATAACACTAGCGGCCACTTCTTTATGCGTACCGAGCTAGAGGGTTACTTCAATGACGAAACCTTGCTTGCCGATTTAGACCAAGCGCTGCCAGAGAATGCGAAACGTAAGCTGATGGGCTCTTCTCGTAAGCGTGTCGTGATACTCGTGACTAAAGAAGCTCACTGCCTTGGCGATATTCTAATGAAAACCTTTGATGGCAGCTTAGATGTCGAAATCGCAGCGGTGGTTGGCAACTACGATACTCTGCAAAGCTTAACCGAGCGTTTTGATATTCCTTATCATCATGTTTCTCACGAAGGATTAAACCGTGAAGAACATGAGAAGAAGATGCTTGAAGTGATTGACCAGTACGAGGCGGACTATCTGGTGCTTGCTAAATACATGCGAGTGCTGACTCCGGGGTTTGTTGAGAAGTACAACCACAAAATCATCAACATTCACCACAGCTTCTTACCAGCATTCATTGGTGCTAAACCATACCAACAAGCTTATGAGCGCGGCGTAAAAATCATTGGCGCAACAGCGCACTTCGTGACAAACGATCTCGATGAAGGGCCAATCATCAAGCAAGACGTGATTCCAGTGGATCACAACTTCAGTGCGAAAGACATGGCTCAAGCCGGTCGTGACGTAGAGAAGAACGTGTTGAGTAAGGCTTTAAACAAAGTGATCAATGATCACGTGTTTGTTTACGGTAACAAGACTGTGATTCTGTAAGTCGCTTATTTAAGTAATACTTCCAGTTAGAACCCAATAAAAAACGCGCAACAGGGTTAACCCATTGCGCGTTTTTTGTATCTGGTGATTAGACTAGCTTTTAGAGATTCCCAACTATTCTCGGCTCAAATTAAACCTGTTCTGACTCAACAATCTTCTTCAAAGAGTGTGGATGCAGCTTAATACAAATGCCTTGATGTTTAAAAGCCACCGTTGGGTTATTCAAACGTTCACCCTCGCCTTTCGGGCTAGAGAGTTTTACCTTAATGCCTTGCTCTGCCAAAGTTTCAAACTTAGCAGCGAACTGCGGGTAAGTCTCTTTAAGATCCGCCAGATACTCATCAGCCGTTTGCGCGTGAGAAGGAATCACAAACTCGACATGTTCCCAATCTTGGCATGGATAAATTTTACCTTCTGCTGGATATGGCAACTCTAAGCACTCAATCTTCCAACCAAGGCTTTGCAATGGCTCATCGAAAGCCAACACCACAATTGGACGGCCATTGATCATCGCTTCTGAAATCGTAGAGCCATATTCAGACCAAGCCAGATGAGCTGATTTCGCAAGCTCAGTTTCATTGATTCTTAATGCAATATGATCCGCTTGAGCAAAGCTTAAATCTAAACCCAATGCATTTTCTAGGTTCTCAATTTTCGCCATAAACGTATCAAGGCGCGCAATCATTTGTTGTGGTTCTAGTTCGGCTTGCTTCAGGCTCATCGTCATTGTCTTTGTTCTCCAAATAATGGCTGCATGGTATCAGTTTTACTTTCAGCAACAAGCGTTGCTTTTACAAAAAAACGTTCAAAAAGTACGGTGTCTTACTTTCCTAAATAGACAAACTTGGCTTGGTCAAAGTCGATTGTCAAAAACCCCTCAGGAAATGTTAATTTTCTATCAATTCGACCTATAAGAAACCCCACAAAATTGGTATGATTACCGCCATTTTTGTGAACTTAAACAGAGTCTGTTGTTCATTTCGGCATTAAATCGTTAACTCGAAGCATAATTAACCAAATTTAATACCCACGAAATAACGGCCACTCTTATTCATCCTTGAATTGAAGGAAACGCGTGTGAATATCCAAGCACTGATTAATGACAAAGTATCTCAGGCTCTAGAAGCCGCTGGCGCACCTGCAGGCTCTCCTGCGGCTGTTCGCCAATCTGCAAAACCACAATTTGGTGACTACCAAGCAAACGGCGTTATGGGCGTTGCTAAACGACTAGGCACTAACCCTCGAGAATTTGCTCAAAAAGTATTGGACGTTCTAAACCTAGACGGTATCGCTTCTAAAGTTGAAATCGCAGGTCCAGGTTTCCTAAACATCTTCCTAGATGAAGCATTCCTAGCACAACAAGCAGACGCAGCACTGGCTGACTCTCGCCTTGGTGTTACAGCGGCTGAAGCACAAACCATTGTTGCTGACTACTCAGCACCAAACGTTGCAAAAGAAATGCACGTTGGCCACCTACGTTCAACGATCATCGGTGATGCTGTTGTTCGTACACTAGAGTTCTTAGGCCACAAAGTTATCCGTGCTAACCACATTGGTGACTGGGGCACTCAATTCGGTATGCTTATCGCAAACCTTGAGCGCATCCAAGCTGAAACTGGCGAAGTTTCAATGGAACTTTCAGATCTTGAGCAGTTCTACCGTGAATCTAAAAAGCTTTACGACGAAGACGAAGAATTCGCAGTGAAAGCACGTGGCTACGTAGTGAAACTGCAAAGCGGCGACGAATACTGCGCTGAAATGTGGAAAAAGCTGGTTGACGTAACCATGGTTCAAAACCAACGTAACTACGATCGCCTGAACGTATCACTGACACGTGATGATGTAATGGGTGAAAGTATGTACAACCATATGCTTTCAAACATCGTTTCTGACCTACAAACACAAGGTCTAGCAAAAGAGTCTGACGGCGCACAAGTTGTATTCCTAGACGAATACAAAAACAAAGATGGCGACCCGATGGGCGTTATCGTGCAAAAACGTGACGGTGGCTTCCTATACACCACCACCGATATTGCCTGTGCTAAATACCGTTTTGAAGAACTGGGCGCAGACCGCGTACTTTACTTCATTGACTCTCGTCAGCACCAACACCTAATGCAAGCTTGGACTATCGTTCGTAAAGCGGGTTATGTTCCTGAATCTGTATCTCTTGAGCACCACGCGTTTGGCATGATGCTAGGTAAAGATGGTAAGCCATTTAAAACTCGTGCGGGCGGTACAGTGCGTCTTGCTGATCTTCTGGACGAAGCAGAAGTGCGTGCAACTCAACTGATTGAATCTAAAAACCCTGAGCTAGCAGAAGACGAGAAGAAAACCATCGCAAACACAGTTGCAATGGCGGCTGTTAAATACGCAGACCTTTCTAAGCACCGTACCACTGATTACGTGTTCGACTGGGAAAACATGCTGGCATTTGAAGGCAACACAGCACCGTACATGCAGTACGCGTACACTCGTGTAGCTTCAATCTTTGCTAAAGCAGGCATTTCTATGGACTCTCTTGAAGGTGAAATCAAAATCACTGAAGAGAAAGAGAAAGCACTTATCGCGAAACTTCTACAATTTGAAGAAGCGGTACAGTCTGTTGCTCGTGAAGGTCAACCGCACATCATGTGTAGCTACCTGTTCGAACTTGCTGGTCAATTCTCTAGCTTCTACGAGGCGTGCCCTATCCTTGTGGCTGAAGATGAAACAGTTAAACAGAGCCGCCTGAAGCTTGCTGCACTGACAGCTAAGACTATCAAGCAAGGTCTGTCTCTTCTAGGTATCGAAACTCTAGAGCGCATGTAATTCCCTTCGGGTTACAATGAATAAATACAAAGGTTGATGTGAGAGCATCAACCTTTTGTTTTATCTAACGTATACTGATACCAATCGTAGTAAATAACTAATCATCCTAGCTGGTTAAAACGCTCGATAACTGCGTTAGAATTTTTGATTGTAGAATAACTACTTATCAAAAAAATCTGCCTTGTTCTCAAACCTTTTTCCTGCGCTATTTCTGATCATTTACTTACTGTGATCGGTATGACCTCAAGAAATCGAAATGGATAATAATAATGAGCTTTGAACTTCACCCACAGTTAGCAAAAGACACCACGCTTATTGGCGAATTTCCACTAAGCTTGGCGCTGCTAAGCAAAGACAGTGCTGTGCCTTGGGTTATCTTGGTACCAAAACGTGCCAACCTAAAAGAACTGCATCATCTACCAATGAAAGAACAGCAGCAGTTCTTGCTTGAGTCTCAAGCGGTAAGCCAAGCATTAGAAGCGACATTCCAACCAGACAAGTTAAACCTAGGCGCTCTGGGTAACATGGTGCCACAACTGCACATTCACCATATTGCACGTTTCAAAGACGATATCGCGTGGCCAGGTCCAGTATGGGGCAACACCAAAGGCGAGCAGCGCAGTGAAGAACAACAAGCCGCAATCCATACTCGCATTCAAAACGTTTTATCGCTGAGCTCTATCTTCAAGAAAGCGTAATTCGATTTCATCTCATTACGCTTTAAAGCAAGGCTGTTCAGAATAGACACATGACAAAAAGCCGCTCATCTAAAATAGGTGAGCGGCTTTTTTATTGTCTAATCTCGCCGTTTTCAACGAGAGTATGAAGATCTGAACTACATCATCACATTCAGTGACAAACCATCTTGTTTGCTGATGGTGTAACGAATACGAGTTGTATGTCCATGCTTGTTGGTATCGACCAAGCGAGATACCTTACCTTTCTTGACCCACACACTCAGCATCGCATCGACACCGTCTTCGCTCATTCCAAACTTAGACGCGAGTTCACTACGAGCAGCAACACCTTCGTTATCAATGTATTGATGAAGTTCAGTTAAAATCATACTACTTGCACCTCTAGCGCTTTTTGCTTACTGCCAATTTTCTTGAAGACGCGATACGTCACCACAAAGCCACCAGCAATTGCCACCATCCACACAGCACTACTCACTGGATGTACTGCGAAATTTGCTGCTTGGTAGTAGAAGGTTGCACCGAAGTAACCAAGAGCCATTGTCCACACCGCAATGAAGCGGGCAAACGTCTGACCAAACTCACGAACATAAGCGCCCATCGCAGCAACACAAGGTGTGTAAAGCAGGATAAGAATCAAGTAAGCAAACGCAGCGTGGCCTGATACAAACTTGTCTTTCAAGTTACCAAAGATCGAGGTATCAACCTCTTGATCCGCAGCCACAGAGCTTGAGTCAGACAAGTCGCCCACTTCAATGCCTAATGGATCTGAATAGCTCAAACCAGCTAGGTTTTCAGGGATGGTCATGACGGCTTCTTGCAAGCTTGCTGCTAAATCGAATTCAGCCGCTTCTTCATCTGATGGTGTGGTGTACAAGCTGTTTAATGTACCAACAACGGCTTCTTTCGCAAAAATACCCGTAATAATACCAACCGTTGCAGGCCAGTTCTCTTCAGTAATACCAATAGGTTGGAACACTGGAGTCACAACTTGAGCCGCTTTAGATAGCACTGAGCTTTCGCTGTCTTCGTTACCAAAACTGCCGTCCATACCTAATGAGTTCAGGAAGCTAAGAATAGCCACAACCATTACGATGGTTTTACCTGCGCCAAGCACGAAACGTTTCAGCTTCTGCCAAGTTTTCAGCATCACGTTTTGCACGGTCGGCAACTCGTAATCCGGCATTTCCATTACTAAGCTATCGCTGCTACCTGGATAGATGGTGTTCTTAAGGAACAGACCCGTAAACACAGAAGCAACAATACCCATGATGTACAGAGCGAATACCACGTTTTGTCCCGCGCCAGGGAAGAATGCTGCTGCGAACAGTGCGTACACCGGAAGACGAGCACCACATGACATAAACGGCGCCATTGATGCAGCCAGTTTACGTTCGCGTTCTTGGTCAAGAGTACGCGTCGCCATAATTGAAGGCACGTTACAACCAAAGCCCAGTACAAGCGGTACAAATGCTTTGCCCGGTAAGCCAATCTTCTGCATTACTTTATCAAGTACAAATGCCGCACGAGCCATGTAACCCGAGCTTTCTAATACCGCTAAGAACAAGTAAAGCGCGGCAATAACCGGAATAAAGGTCGCAACCGTTTGAATACCACCGCCGATGCCATCGGCAAGAATGGTGACTAGCCAAACCGGTAGATGGCCATCTAATAAGTGGTGTCCACCATCAACTAATATTGCGCCAACACCAATATCAAAGAAGTCGATAAACGCACTACCGATATTGATAGAGAACATGAACATTAGGTACATGATGACGAAGAAGAAAGGAATACCGACCCATTTATTCAAAATGAATTGGTCTGCTTTCTCAGTAAAGTTACGGCTTAGTTTTCCTTCACTGCGACGAACACGTTTACAAAGGTCATGTAAGAAAGTGTATTTAGCGTCAGCAACAGCAAGGTCAATATCGAAATCGGCACCAAGACGAACACTGTCAATTTGAGTACGAGTTTGAGGAGCCAATCCGTTCAATACTAAGTAATCATTTTCTAAAGCACGAATAGCCAGAGCTCGGTAAGATACGTCAGCATCATCAAATTGTGACTCAACAGAAGGGATAAGAGCTTCTAACGCGGCATCGTAATCAATAGATATAGGATCAAGACTCACACCTTGAACAAGCAGTTTATGCAGACGCTCTTTAAAACGTGCAACTTGGCCTTTGTCGTTTGCAGACAAGCTTAAAACTGGACAGCCAAGCTCTTTCTCTAGCGCTTTAAGGTTAATCACCTGACGCTCACGCTTTAATACATCCATCTTGTTCAATACAACGATCATTGGGCGACCCAACTCTCGTAATTGTAATGTCATGTATAAGCTTCGTTCTAAGCAGCTTGCATCTACAACATTGATGATCACATCTGCAGGGTGAGTTAGCACAGCACGAGACGCGATAGATTCATCGATACTGTTCGCATCATTACCACTGTCTAGTGCGTAGATACCCGGTAAATCCGTTAGCTGAAACTGATCACCAGCGTGCGAATACAAACCCGTCTTCTTTTCTACGGTTACACCAACCCAGTTACCAACGTGCTGCTTAGCACCAGTTAAGGCGTTAAATAATGTTGTTTTACCACTATTCGGGTTACCAACGGTAAGAACTTGATAATCCATTTAGATAACCTCGATTTGTTCTGCAATGCTTTCACGAATGGCGATAGAAACACCTCTCACCTCCACTTGAAGTGGATCACCCATCGGCGCACGACGGATTAGCGTCACCTCAGTTTTTGGCAACATGCCCATAACCATAAGTTTTTTTCTAACGTCCGGTGTTAAGCCTGTTAGTGCAACAATAGAAGCCGCTTTTCCTTGCTCGAGTTGTGAGAGTTTCATAAATGCCCAATTCGTGACTGATAATGAGAAAGATTGTTATTACCGCCATGATACACATACATGACCACAATTCCATTGTGTGAAATCAATGTTTTCGAAAATACATACTCGTAAATTTCGTTAAAAACGTTTACGTCAAAAACGTTACTTTCAACAAACAACGAGAACTACCTCACTAGTACCAATCAAGAAAAACCAACACAAATCATTAATTATCAATAACTTAAAATAATGTCGGTTTTCTCATGGCCATCTGTCGTTAATTTTATAAGTAAAATAAGTGGGCAGACGTATAGTTACTCCAACGAAGAGAAACTACTTCTCTTTAATTTTATTCCAGAGGTGATGTGGCTTGCCATATCACTCCGGCAGCAAGCGAAGGTGTCCTTGGCACCCGTGGTATAGTCCCCCCGGCTATACCACGATATTTTTTTTCTTCCTTTTGTTTTATCCCAACAGCCTTTTAAACGCCCCACAGCTCTCTATCTCTATCTCTATCTCGTATCTCGTATCTCGTATCTCGTATCTCGTATCTCGTATCTCGTATCTCGTATCTCGTATCTCGTATCTCGTATCTCGTATCTCGTATCTCGTATCTCGTAGAAGCATAAAAAAGCCCCAACACGAATGTCGAGGCTTAGAGTATCTTTATCTATGTGGAAGTAGAGTAAATCCGCAGCTCACTACTCTTCGCTGTTTTCAGCAAACTTAGATGGCGACATACCAAAATGGTGCTTAAACCTCTGACTGAAATAGGAAGGGTCATTAAAACCAGAATCAAACGCGACGTCTGAGATCTTCTCTCCCGCAAGTAACCGCTCGCACGCATGCTCTAAACGCACTTCATTCAAGTGCTCTTTAAAGGTCTTGTTATAAGCCGATTTAAAGCGTCTCTGTAAGCTTCTCTCTGACATGAACAAGTACTTAGCAGCAGTTGCAGTACTGAACTCTGCATCGGCGTAGTTTTCGCTCACAAGCTGCGACACTCTGTTTTTCCACTCTTGTTCAGCACTCAACCTTTGTTGCTCTGGCGTTGAAGCGGCAAGCTTAATGGTTTCTATCTGCTCAATTGTGCTGGCTTCCAGATTATCCAGCACTTGATATTCAATCGGCCACGAAAGCTGAACCTTATTTTGATAGTCAGAAACAAACGCGTTCAGTTCACCACCACTCTGATTCATCAATAGAGGTAATTTTTCGATATTTAGATCAGTCGATTTTCCGGTGTTGTCACTCATGCTTGATGCCAATTTAGGAAAAGGCATCCCATGATCTCGAATCGTAACGACAAGATGCTCCTTCACTTCTTCAACCAGAACCACCATGCTTTGTGACTTAAAGTTTCTCTTGATGATGCTCGCAACCAAGTTGTTGAAAATAATATCGAGATTAAAATACAGTAAGGATACGTATCGTTGTTTGGTATCAACTCTGATATCCAGTTCAATACCCGCTTTGGCTAAATCATCTTGCCAAGCTTTGAGTACCGCTTCTAAGATCAAAATTATATCGTAACTGACCTTCCCTTCTCCTTGAGGTGTATTGCTCAATTGAGCCAAGCCATTTTTCAGCGTTAAGATTGGCGACTTGCCTTTCTCATTCCAATTCGGGAGCATCGCTGCAATATGATTAACTTCAGATGAGAGTTCATTTGCTGTGTGCGACACAAGCGCACTCTTAACTGATAGCTGCTTTTTAAGCTGTTGATTGGTCGTCAACAGAATGCGACTTTGGTGCCTCAGTTGATCGGTTTTTAATGCAACTTGCGCTTTTAGGTGTCTATTAGCAAAAGTGACATAACGCGAACGCCAAAAGACCAAGATAGTCACGACACCAATCAACAGCACCAGAGAGCTTGCGGCAGCCCAATTGGTCAGATACCAAGGCTCAGCGATTGAGAAGCTTTGATTCGTTGACACAAAGCGATAATGCGAGTCCTTAACGGGTTTAACTTCCAGTGTATAGTCCCCCGGAAGAAGATGGTCGAGCGTTAACAAGCCTCCTTCAAATTCACTCCAAGGTTCATCGTCGCTCAGGCGATACTCCATCGCAGGGGCAAACGTCGCAGGTAGAATACCCAACTTAAAACTCATAGATGAACCATAAGGGATCTCATCCAAATGAGCTGTCTTACCACCTAGTGATACGGTTTGCTGATCAACACTGATCTTACTCAGTAATGCTCGACTATGGGGTGTTGTTGATACCAATAACTCATCAGATAACGCACTGACTACGCCATACTTTGATCCAAAAGTAAGCCTCGTAGATTGGCTGCCTTCGCTGTCAAACAAGTCGCATGCCCCTGCTGCCAGTTCATTGGTGATCAAGCCAAATGGTGAACCGATATGTTTATGCAGTTGCCCATCCAGTCCGTAATAGCTGATACCTTTCGAAGAACCTAACCACACACCATTGTCATCGCTTATTAAGCAATTTGGGCTAATATTGTCTTCAACAAGCATGACCTCTTGAATAATAGAGCTGTCATAAGGGATTCGATACACGCCATAACTGCTCGCAAACCATTGAGCCCCATCCTTCGCTTTTTCAATATCGACCACTTTGCCAAATCGTTCGCTTGAGCGACTAAAGCTAATCCGTTTATCAATAAAAGAGTAGAAGCCGTGGTCAGTGCCTATATATATACGACCTTGTAACCCTATATTGAGAGCCGTGATTTTTGCTGGCAAAAACTTATCAACTAACCAGTCAGTACCGTACCCCGTCAGCTTCATGGTTTCGATAGATAACGAATAGAGGTTTTGCCCCGATGTTATCCAAAGTACGTTATCAGCTTGAAGCGCAAAGTTCTCAACGTGTACCCCCTTGATAGACCTTGGTAAACCGAGTTCTTCAGGCTCTAACGTATTGGTATTAAAACTAATAATACCTTCTTCAGTAGCCAACCAAATGGAAGAACCAAAGATCTCAAAGTCCTGTACCGAGTTGGAATAAACACGAATTGGATTCTCTTTGCTTTGAGCATCGACCAAATAGAGGCCCAGTGAGGAAGCAACCCAAGATAATTGTTCACTAACCGGCTGTACTTTGTTTATCACGACACTACTTGAGTGCATCCCCATACCCGTTAATGGCGTTCTTGAGAATGTCTTACTGAACAGTGAGAAATATCGGATGCCGTTATTTGTCGCAACCCACATCCCACCAGCATGGTCGTTGATTAACGAATATATTTTCTCTCCCGGTAACGAGAAATCTTGGTTAGCGGCTTGTTCGAATCGTGTAATTTGACCCGTAATGAAGTTGTAACTAATGAGTCCATGCTCTGTGCCAATCCAATATTGGTCTGAAGTTTCAGCAAGCGAGAGAACGTGCGACCCTTTTATTTTGTTCTCTTTATCTGGATTCGCGAGATCAACAATCACCGCCCCATTTAAAGTGCCGATCACTAACTCTCGTCTAGCATTAGAAAAATAAACCGTCTCAATATGGTGCTTATCTGATGCAGTGATGTGAGTAAACTCTTGCGCCTCGGAAAGGTAAGCACCAGAACTGGTCGCGAGTACCCATTTTGACAACACCCACTCCGCATCGTTAATCGCAATATCACTACTATTGTTGTATCGATACAGTTTGAGTAGTGAGTAGGTGGTAAATTCTAAAGATTGAGTGTTGTATGTATAAAAATTACTGCCATCTGTGACCCAAATATAATCACCTGATGAGCCTATATTCGTGATCTCAGCACCCGGGCTTAAACTAAACGCAAGTTCATTGCCAATCCCCGGATTATGTCGGTACACCTCATTATCAAAAAATGTCCAAAACTCATCGTTAAGAAACGCGACTCTTTCTGAAGAAAATTGCAGAAGGCTACCCTTTCTAGGGAATAGGGTTCGGCCATCATAAAAGAGTACTTTTCCATGGACATCATGAACCCATAGCCCGCCACCGGCACCTAAGTACAAGTTTTTAGCCGCAAGAAAATTCCCTTGCGCTTGAACGGGCAAAGGGTAGAAAACGGAGGGTGAGGTATTTACCGCGAGAACGCTAAATGAAATGCTCATTAACATGAACATTCTGAAGATAATTCGATACAACTTTTCATCCTGAACAGCAATAACACATGAAATTATGGTGTCCACAACGTCTTATTCGCTGCTTAACCAAAAATCCAGTTTTTTTGTGCTTATTATTATCTTTCTATTTTAGCGGAAATTAACAAAGGAGAAAGGAGGTTTGCTATTTGTTGAGAGGTTTTATCTTAGCGGTCACGAAAATGCCGCAAAAAGCGGCATGATTCATAAATTAACGAGAGCAAAGTGTCGTTAGGAATATTGGTTATTGATTATTTAGCACTCAAGCAGCTGGTGTAGCTGTCTGTAAGTTGCTGAAGAAATTCGAAATAACTTCCACTCTTCACTTCAACCTGTGAACCAACAGGATCAAGTTGCCCTTGCTTAGCATTGCTTCCGCGAGTCACCGATTCGATCACAGCTGGTGTAAATTGAGGCTCTGCAAATACACATTGAACATTTTCACGCACCAAGGTTTTCTTGATAGCTATCAAGCTTTTTGCACCCGGCTTGCGCTCTGGGCTCACGGTAAAGTGACCTAAGTTATTTAACTCAAACTCCTGTTCGAAGTAGCCGTACGCATCATGGAATACGTAGTAACCTTTGTCTTTCACTGGCGCAAGTTGTTCATTAATTGACTGCTTCTTCTCTTTCAAAGCAATCAAGAATGAGTCTAGGTTCTCTTGATACGCCATTGCGTTATCAGGGTCAGCTTCAATCAACTTAGCTGAGATATATTTTGCCGCGACTTCAACTTGGTCGATGCCCAACCAAAAATGCGGGTCATGGCTACCATGATGATGTCCTTCATGAGCATCGTGGTCTTCATGCCCAAACTCTCTCAAGTTGATTCCAGGAATCTCACTGATCTTGATAACATTTTCTTTTGAACCAATCACCTTAGTCAAAAAGGCTTCTAGGTCAGGGCCGAACCAGATAACCATATCGGCACTATGAACTTTTTTGACATCCGATGGCTTAAGCGCATAATCATGCGGCGAAGCATTGCTGTTCATCAACACATCCGGCTCACTAACGCCTTGCGTTAATTCTGTCACAATCATTTGAATCGGTTTAAAGCTTGTTAGAATAGTATTGGCACTTGCGACACTTGGCGCTAAAAGCAAAGTAGCAAGTATAAAAGATGAACGTGACATAATCCCTCGATAATAGAAAAGTAGCTTAGGCTTGAGGTAAATGTTACATTATAACATTAGCGAATTGCAAATGAGTTCTATTCATGGATAACTTAATCCAACTAGATTCTGTGAGCGTCGAGTTTGACGGTCGAAAAGTTCTAGACAACATCTCTCTAAATATAGAGCGCGGCAGAATCACCACCCTCATTGGGCCAAACGGTGCAGGAAAGTCGACATTAGTAAAAGTGGTACTGGGTTTACAAACCAAATTTTCAGGCACAATAACAAAAGCTAAAAAACTGAAAATTGGCTATGTACCACAAAAATTAAAGCTTAATGATTCACTACCGCTTAATGTAGAACGTTTTCTAAAGCTCACTGGCAAGTTCAGTCAGCAAGAGATCCTTGAAGCATTGAAGCTCGTTGGTGCTGAACATCTGCAAAAGAGTAACATGCACCAGCTATCTGGCGGTGAAAACCAACGTGTGCTGATTGCTCGTTCACTGCTAAGAAGACCAGACCTACTGGTTCTTGATGAACCTGCTCAAGGCGTTGATGTACAAGGACAAATTGACTTGTATGACCTAATTGACACCATTCGTCACCGTTTTGGTTGTGCCGTATTTATGGTTTCACATGACCTGCATTTAGTGATGGCCAAAACAGACGATGTTATCTGCTTGCACCACCATATCTGTTGCTCAGGCGCACCTGCAGACATCAAACACCACCCTTCGTATATTGCGCTCTTTGGCACCGCGACCCAAGAAACACTGGCGTTTTATCATCACCAACACGAACATCACCATCATGATCTTGCAGGCCAGCCTGTCGAAGGCGACGTGCATGAATGTTCAAACCATAAACACGGACATCACTAATGCTTGAGTTTCTTCTTCCCTCTATTTTGGCGGGTTTGGGTATTGCGCTAATTGCAGGCCCATTAGGGTCGTTCGTAGTATGGCGCAAGATGGCTTACTTTGGTGACACGCTTGCTCACGCTTCTTTGATGGGCTTAGCACTTGGCTTTCTGTTCAACATTAACTTGTATTTCGCGCTGCTGATTTGTTGTTTGATGCTGGCCGTGTTGCTAGTGACTTTACAAAAACAAAAGCTAGTCGCGACCGATACCCTACTCGGTATATTGGCGCACAGTGCACTCTCTTTAGGCCTTGTTGCTGTCAGCTTCTTAGACAATGTTCGTGTCGATCTAATGAGTTACCTATTTGGTGACTTGCTTGCGGTGTCTCCAACAGATTTGGTGTTCATCTACGCGGGTGCTGCAGTGATTGGTTTAGTGCTTGCGATATTTTGGCGACCACTGCTATCAACGACAGTAAATGAAGATCTTGCAGCAGTAGATGGCATCAACATTGACTTAATGCGCCTAATCCTGATGTTGCTGGTTGGTATCGTGATTGCGGTCGGTATGAAATTTGTTGGTGCATTGATCATGACGTCATTGCTGATAATCCCAGCAGCAACGGCAAGGAAATTCGCTAATACACCCGAACAAATGGCATTCCTCGCCTCTGTAATTGGTTCTATCGCTGTGTTCGGAGGGTTGAGCTTGTCTTGGTTCTATGACACGCCAGCCGGCCCTTCTGTTGTTATCAGTGCTGCGGCAATGTTTATGCTGTCTCAAATGTACAGAACCCGCGCCTAAAGTGAAAAGTCGGGATTCATTCTGGCTTTTAACAACACAACCGTTGACGCGGCAGTCGTTTATAAAAGAACCGTTTACAAAAAAATCGGTCACAAAAGAAAAAGGCTTGGTCAATGACCAAGCCTTTCTTATATCGTTCAGTTAGCTTCTATCTCGTTAGATAAAAGCCAGCTGATTACCAACCCGTGATTTCACGTAGGCCTTTACCGATGTCAGCAAGAGACTTAACAGTCTTAACGCCTGCTGCTTCTAGTGCTGCGAATTTATCTTCAGCAGTACCTTTACCGCCAGAGATGATTGCGCCAGCGTGGCCCATACGTTTACCCGGAGGAGCAGTAACACCAGCGATGTAAGATACAACTGGCTTAGTTACGTTTGCTTTGATGAACTCAGCAGCTTCTTCTTCCGCAGTACCACCGATCTCACCAATCATTACGATTGCTTCAGTCTCAGGGTCTTCTTGGAAAAGTTTTAGGATATCAATGAAGTTTGAACCTGGGATAGGGTCACCACCGATACCAACACATGTAGACTGACCAAAGCCTTCATCTGTTGTTTGCTTAACTGCTTCGTACGTCAGAGTACCTGAACGAGATACGATACCTACTTTACCCTTCTTATGGATATGACCAGGCATGATACCAATCTTACACTCGTCTGGAGTGATAAGACCTGGACAGTTAGGACCGATCATGCGAACGCCAGTTTCTTCTAGCTTCACTTTAACGTCGATCATATCTGTAGTAGGGATACCTTCAGTGATCGTTACGATCAGTTCGATACCTGCATCAATTGCTTCTAGGATTGCATCTTTACAGAAAGGTGCTGGTACGTAGATAACTGTTGCTGTTGCGCCAGTTACTTCTACTGCTTCACGTACTGTGTTGAATACTGGAAGGCCTAGGTGAGTTTGACCACCTTTACCAGGTGAAACACCACCAACCATTTGCGTACCGTATGCGATAGCTTGGTCTGAGTGGAATGTACCTTGACCGCCAGTGAAACCCTGACAGATTACTTTAGTGTCTTTGTTAATTAATACAGACATTATTTAGCCTCCGCAGCAGCAACAACTTTCTGAGCAGCATCTGTTAGAGATACAGCAGCAATGATATCAACATCAGAATTAGCAAGTACTTCACGACCTAGGTCTGCGTTTGTACCTTCTAGACGAACAACGACAGGAACTGTTACGCCAACTTCTTTAACTGCACCAATAATACCTTCAGCGATCATGTCACAACGAACGATGCCACCGAAGATGTTTACTAGTACTGCTTTAACATTGTCATCAGAAAGGATGATCTTGAATGCTTCAGCTACACGCTCTTTTGTTGCGCCGCCGCCTACATCAAGGAAGTTTGCTGGCTTGCCGCCGTGTAGGTTTACGATATCCATCGTACCCATAGCAAGGCCTGCACCGTTAACCATACAGCCAACGTTGCCATCAAGTGCTACGTAGTTCAGTTCCCACTGAGCTGCGTGCGCTTCGCGCTCGTCTTCTTGTGAAGGATCGTGCATTTCACGAAGCTTTGGCTGACGGTACATTGCGTTTGAGTCAATGTTGATCTTGCCGTCTAGACAAAGAAGGTTACCTTCATTTGTAATAACAAGCGGGTTAATTTCTAGTAGAGCTAGGTCGTACTGAGCGAACATTTCACCAAGACCCATGAAGATCTTAACGAACTGTTTAATTTGATCGCCAGCTAGGCCAAGTTTGAATGCCAATTCACGGCCTTGGTAAGCTTGAGGGCCAACTAGAGGATCGATCGCAGATTGGTGAATCAACTCTGGAGTTTCTTCAGCGATTTTCTCAATGTCCACACCGCCTTCAGTTGACGCCATGAATACAATTTTGCGCGTTGCACGGTCAACAACAGCACCTAGGTAAAGCTCGTTAGCAATGTTCGATGCTTCTTCAACTAGGATCTTTGTTACAGGCTGACCATTAGCGTCTGTTTGGTAAGTCACTAGGTTTTTACCTAGCCACTTTTGTGCAAACTCTTTAACGCCTTCTTTAGTGTCATGTAACTCTACGCCGCCCGCTTTACCGCGACCACCAGCATGTACTTGACACTTAACAACTTTCTTGGCTGTACTAATACGGCCTGCAGCTTCGAAAGCTTCTTGTGCTGTGTCACACGCGAAACCTTCAGGTACAGGCAAACCGAATTCTGCAAACAGCTGTTTGGCTTGGTATTCATGCAAATTCATTTTGATATTCCGTTTATTTTCCCTTAAGGGATTATTATTTCCATAACGACACAGTTTCCTGTGGTACGTCTGTAGGGTCTTCTCAAATCAACTGCTGTCCATTTTCTAATGGCTTTACAGTTCAAGTGAAGGCCAGACGTTGAGCAGCCTAGCCTTTGAAACTTTTTACGTCTAGCTAACGGGGTTAACTAGACGTTTTAGAGATACTAAACGTCTAATAGCAGACGTGCAGGATCTTCTAGAAGCTCTTTGATTGTCACTAGGAAGCCAACTGATTCACGGCCATCGATTAGACGGTGATCGTAAGAAAGCGCTAGGTACATCATTGGTAGAATTTCTACCTTGCCATCAACAGCCATTGGACGATCTTGGATTTTATGCATACCCAAAATTGCCGCTTGAGGCGGGTTGATGATTGGCGTAGACATTAGAGAACCAAATACACCACCGTTTGTGATAGTGAAGTTACCGCCCATCAGCTCATCAACTGTTAGCTTGCCGTCACGGCCTTTGATTGCTAGCTCTTTGATGCCTTTTTCGATGTCAGCAAAACCTAGTGTGTCACAGTCTTTCAGTACTGGAGTCACTAGACCACGTGGCGTAGATACCGCCATGCTAATATCGAAGTAGTTGTGGTAAATGATATCTGTACCATCAATTGAAGCGTTAACTTCAGGGAAACGCTTCAGCGCTTCTGTTACTGCTTTCACATAGAAAGACATGAAACCAAGACGCGTATCGTGACGCTTCTCGAATTGGTCTTTGTACTGCTTACGAAGGTCCATGATTGGCTTCATGTTCACTTCATTGAAAGTAGTCAGCATCGCTGTGCTGTTCTTCGCTTCTAGAAGACGGTTTGCAACTGTCTTACGTAGGCGAGTCATTGGCACGCGCTTTTGGCTACGAGCCGCTGCTGGCGCTTCAACTGCAGGTGCAGAGGCTGCTGCCGGAGCCGCTTTCGCTGCTGCTAGGTGTGCGTCGATGTCTTCACGAGTAATACGACCACCAACACCAGTGCCTTTGACGTCAGCTGGTTGTAGGCTGTGTTCTGCAAGAAGACGACGAACAGCAGGGCTTAGTGCGTCGTTGCTTTCTTCTGTCAATGCCGCTTTGTGGCGCTTATCAGGAGAAGCTTCTGTATCTTCAGTGGTATCTTTCGTTGGTTCACCAGCGACAGCACCAGGTTTGATCTTTGCAAGAAGCTGCTTAGAAAGTACCGTAGCACCCTCTTCTTCTAGGATAGCTTCCAGAACACCCGCTTCAGGAGCCGGTACTTCTAGAACTACTTTATCTGTTTCGATGTCTACAATGACTTCATCACGTGCAACGGCTTCGCCTGGTTTTTTGTGCCAAGTCGCCACTGTTGCATCAGCCACAGATTCAGGTAAATCTGGAACCAGAATTTCAATTGTCATGTGCGTATTTTCCTTTTACTTCTAGTTCTTAAGTAGGGTCAAAGCGTCGTCAACTAACGCTTTTTGTTGTTTCAAGTGTACCGACATATAGCCAACAGCTGGTGATGCTGATGCAGGACGACCTGCATATTGAATATCAGCACCCACTGGGATAGCAGCTCGGAAATTATGTTGGCTACTGTACCAAGCACCTTGGTTTTGTGGCTCTTCTTGACACCAAACGTAATCGACTACATTTGTGTACTGTGCGATTGCAGCTCTCACGTCCTCGTAAGGGAACGGGTAAAGTTGCTCAATACGTACAATAGCGACATCGTCTTGCTCGTTCTTACGTCTTTGATCAAGCAGGTCAAAGTAAACCTTACCTGAACAGAACACGACGCGTTTTACGTTCTCAGGAGCCAGATCATCAATTTCTGCGATAGCTGGTTGGAACGTACCTTCTGCTAAATCTTCCATAGAAGACGTACATAGAGGGTGACGAAGCAATGACTTAGGTGACATTACGATCAGTGGACGACGCATTGGTCGAACAACCTGACGGCGAATCATGTGATAAACCTGTGCCGGTGTTGAAGGAACAACAACCTGCATGTTTTGTTCAGCACATAATTGAAGGTAACGTTCAAGACGTGCAGATGAGTGTTCTGGGCCTTGGCCTTCATAGCCGTGAGGAAGCAGCATAGTTAGACCACATAAACGTGCCCACTTTTGCTCACCTGACGAAATGAATTGATCGATTACAACTTGTGCACCGTTTGCGAAGTCACCAAATTGCGCTTCCCAAAGGGTTAGACCGCTTGGTTCTGCCGTTGCATAACCATACTCAAATGCGAGTACCGCTTCTTCAGATAACACAGAGTCAAATACTTGGAATGGCCCTTGTTTATCATGAATGTTCGCAAGAGGAACATACGTGCTTGCATCTGATTGATTGTGCAGTACTGAGTGACGGTGGAAGAACGTACCACGACCTGAATCTTGGCCTGAGATACGAATACGCTTACCGTCATCAACAAGTGTTGCGTAAGCCAGAGTCTCGGCCATACCCCAATCGACTTGTTTCTCACCATTCACCATGGCAGTACGATCGTTGTACAGTTTGTTTACTCGGCTTTGCAGCTTATGGCTGTCTGGGTATTGGCAAAGTTTGCTACCAAGCTCTTTCAGGCGCTCGATATCAATCTTGTTGTCCCATTCGATGTTCCAGTCGTGACCTAGGTAAGGTGACCAGTCCACTGAGTGAAGTGCCATTGGGCGCCACTCTTTAACCACAACTTCACCGTGATCAAGTGCATCACGATATTCGTTAACGAGTTGAGTTGCCGTATCAATACCAAACTCACCGCGTTCCATTAGCACGTCAGCATAAAGCTTACGTGGCGTTGGATGCTTCTTGATTTTTTGGTACATCAAAGGCTGCGTTGCATTCGGCTCATCGGCTTCATTGTGACCGTGGCGACGGTAACAAACCAAATCAATAACAACATCACGCTTAAACGTATTACGGTAATCTAATGCAAGACGTGCTACGAAAGCGACAGCTTCTGGATCATCAGAGTTAACGTGGAAAATCGGAGCCTGAACCATCTTCGCGATATCGGTACAGTACATCGTAGAACGAGTATCGCGAGGGTTAGACGTTGTAAAACCAACTTGGTTATTTACAACGATACGAACCGTACCACCAACACAGAAACCACGAGCTTGAGACATGTTGAACGTCTCTTGTACTACACCCTGGCCAGCGATAGCTGAATCACCATGGATAGTAATTGGAAGTACGCGGCTGCCATCTTTATCGTCTAGACGATCTTGGCGAGCACGTACCGAACCGATAACTACAGGGTTTACGATTTCTAAGTGAGATGGGTTAAATGCAAGTGCTAAGTGAACGTTGCCGCCTGGTGTTGCGAAATCCGCAGAGAAACCTTGGTGGTATTTCACATCACCAGTGCCCCACGAGTCATCGCTGTGCTTGCCCGCAAACTCGTCAAACAGGTCTTGTGGCTTTTTACCAAGCACATTGACCAGCATGTTTAGACGACCACGGTGAGCCATACCAACAACAACTTCACGCATGCCTTGTCCACCTGCATGACGAATAATTTCCTTCGTCATTGGGATCAACGCATCACCACCTTCCAACGAGAAGCGTTTTGCGCCTGGGAATTTAGCACCAAGATAGCGCTCAAGACCTTCAGCAGCAGTTAGCTCTTCTAGGAAAGCTTGCTTTTCTTCTTTATCGAAAGAGGGTTGACCAGAAACAGACTCTAAACGTTGTTGGATCCAACGCTTTTGCTCTGTGTTAGTCATGTGCATGTATTCAGCACCAATCGAACCACAATAAGTTTGCTTTAAAGATTTGTACAAATCTCGAAGCACCATCGTCTCTTGGCCAATGGCGTAAGAGCCGACGTTAAACGTCTCATTAAGGTCATCTTCGGTAAGAGTGTGGAAAGAAGGATCCAGTTCAGCGACTGTATCTCTTTCCCATAAACCTAGGGGGTCTAGATTTGCTGATTGATGCCCTCGGAATCGATAGGCATTAATAAGTTGCAGAACCTTTACTTGTTTCGCATCGACATCTGGATCACTAACTTGGACACTGTAATGCTTTGTTTCTTGAGCGAGTCGACGGAAGTATTCACGAACACGAGAGTGTGGTTGTTCCACTGCTTCTGAAGCTTGCACAGGCAATTCTTCAAAAACACTTCTCCATTCGTCACTTACCGAATCGGGGTCACTTAGATACAGTTCATAGAGTTCTTCTACGTACGTTGCATTGGCGCCAGCCAAGTGTGAAGACTCGAGCCATGCCTTCATCACGCCGTTGTGCATATTTTCCCTTAACCAGTAGTTTTCACGTTTGCTGCGGTCTATGCCGAGCTATTAAAAGGCCGCCCCAAAACTTCTAGGGCGGCAATTTTTATATAACTTAAACCGAACGATTCACAAGCATGGTCTTGATGTGACCAATCGCTTTCGTCGGATTTAATCCCTTAGGACAAACACTTACACAATTCATGATGCCATGGCAACGAAAAACGCTAAATGCATCATCAAGATCGGACAGACGTTCGTCTGTCGCCGTATCTCGGCTATCTATTAGCCAACGGTATGCTGCAAGCAGGCCAGCTGGTCCGATGAACTTATCTGGATTCCACCAGAATGATGGGCACGAAGTCGTACAACATGCACACATGATACATTCATACAAACCATCTAAATGAGCACGCTCATCAGGGCTTTGTAGGTTTTCACGAGCCGGTGGCACATTGCCATCAGACACTAAGAACGGCTTAACTTTTTCGTAGTTATCGTAGAACTGAGTCATGTCTACGATTAAATCACGCACCACAGGCAAACCTGGAAGTGGGCGAATTACGATTTTATCTTGGCCAGTAAGAGCAGACAGAGGTGTAATACACGCCAATCCATTTTTACCATTCATGTTCAAGCCATCAGAACCACATACACCTTCACGGCATGAACGACGGAATGAAATCGTTGGATCTTGCTCTTTCAAAAGAATAAGCGCATCCAAAAGCATCATGTCAGAGCCTTCTTCCACCTCTAGGGTGTACTCTTTCATGTAAGGCTTCTGGTCCACATCTGGGTTGTAACGGTATAAAGAGAAATTCAGTTTCATGGTCATATCTCCTTAGTACGTACGTGCTTTCGGCGGGAATGCTTCACGATGGATAGGTTCCATGTTCACGCCACGCTTAGTCATACTTTCTGATTCTGGGTTGTAAAGTGAGTGGCATAGCCATTGCTCATCATCACGGTCTGGGAAGTCAAAACGAGCATGCGCTCCACGACTCTCTGTACGGAAGTTTGCTGCAACCGCAGTTGCGAATGCCGTTTCCATCAAGTTTTCAAGCTCTAAACACTCAATACGTTGCGTGTTGAACTCTGTCGACTTATCTGAAAGGTGTGCATTCTTAAGACGCTCACGAATCACTTTAAGCTCTTCTAAGCCATCAGCCATCGCTTTACCTTCACGGAATACAGAGAAGTTGTTCTGCATACATTGCTGAAGATCTTTACGAATTACCGCAGGGTCTTCACCGTCAGTACTGTTTTCCCAACGATTGTAGCGCTCTAGTGAACGTTCAATGTCGGCTTCAGTTGCAGGTTTTGCTTCAGCTTGCTTATTCAAAGTCTCACCAAGGTGAAGACCTGTTGCACGACCGAACACAACCAAATCAAGTAGCGAGTTGCCACCTAGACGGTTTGCACCATGTACAGATACTGAAGCGATTTCGCCACAAGCGAATAGACCTTGAATTTCAACGTCTGTACCGTCTTCAGTTTGTTTGATTGCTTGACCAGAAACCTGTGTAGGAACACCGCCCATCATGTAGTGACACGTTGGGATTACAGGAATTGGTTCTTTAACAGGATCAACGTGAGCGAAGGTACGAGAAAGCTCACATACACCCGGCAGACGAGATTCAAGCGTCTCTTTACCTAAGTGATCAAGTTTCAGCTTGATGTGTGGACCCCATGGGCCATCGCAACCACGACCTTCACGAATCTCAACCATCATTGAACGAGCTACCACATCACGACCTGCTAAATCTTTAGCATTCGGAGCATAACGTTCCATGAAGCGCTCGCCGTCTTTATTGAGAAGGTAACCACCTTCACCACGACAACCTTCTGTTACCAAAACACCTGCGCCAGCGATCCCCGTTGGGTGGAACTGCCACATTTCGATGTCTTGCATTGGAACGCCAGCACGAATTGCCATGCCAACACCGTCACCAGTGTTAATGTGTGCATTCGTTGTTGATGCGTAGATACGACCAGCACCACCAGTAGCAAGGATTGTTGCCTTCGCTTTGAAGTAGCAAACCTCGCCCGTTTCCATACAAAGCGCGGTAGTACCTAAGATTGCACCATCTTCGTTTTTAACAAGATCCAGTGCATACCACTCAGAGAAAACCGTCGTTTTGTGTTTAATGTTTTGTTGGTAAAGCGTATGAAGCAGTGCGTGACCAGTACGGTCAGCTGCCGCTGCAGTACGAGCCGCTTGCTCACCGCCAAAATTCTTAGATTGGCCACCAAACGGACGTTGGTAAATACTGCCGTTATCAAAGCGAGAAAATGGAAGACCCATTTTTTCTAATTCGATAACTGACTCAGGGCCATTTTTACACATGTACTCGATAGCATCTTGGTCACCGATGTAATCGGAACCTTTAACCGTATCGTACATGTGTTGTTCCCAGTGATCTTCATGCGCATTACCAAGAGCAACGGTGATACCACCTTGCGCAGATACAGTATGAGAACGAGTTGGGAAAACTTTAGAAAGCAACGCACAAGATAGGCCTTGCTCAGAAATTTGTAGCGCGGCGCGCATACCAGCACCACCAGCGCCAATTACTACAGCATCAAACTCACGAACAGGAATAGTCACTTACGCACCCCACAAAATAAACAGACCAGAGAAGAAATATCCTAGAAGAACCGCAACAACACCGACTTGAAGACCAACGCGCAATTTTGCACATTTGATGTAGTCAGTTAGTACTTGCCACAAGCCGATCCACGCGTGAACCAAAATTGAAGTAAGTGCTAACATGGTGAAGACTTTAGTGAAGGTACCACCAAAGAATTGCGTCCAAGATGCGTAAGAAATATCACCTGAGAAAGCACAGAAGCTCACTAGGTAGATAGTGTAAAGCGTCATAATGATGGCTGTTGCACGAATCAATAGATAATCATGCACACCATTACGACCAAAAGTAGAAACGTTGTTTACCATACTAAGATCCCCGCTAGTAGAGACAATACCGCTGTTGCTGCGAATGCAACCTTCGCGCTCTTAGCGCCAGATTCCAGCTCTTCAAAGTGACCAAGGTCCATAAGAAGGTGACGAATACCACCAGCAATGTGGTAAGCCAAAGCGGTTAAAATGCCCCACAGAATAAACTTCACGAAGAAACCGTCGACAATGTCGCTAGCTTCCATAAAGCCTACAGGGGAAGAGAGGGAAATGGATAGTAACCAAAGCAGAATTCCGATCGCAACAAAAGTAATCACCCCAGACACACGGTGTAGGATGGAAGCTATTGCTGTGATAGGAAAGTGGATGGTCTGTAAATCTAAATTAACAGGTCTTGTCTTTCTTTCTTTCACGGGCTCGCTCACTCAGCTCCATTGAGCATGATGGTCATTAAATAACCTTATGTATTGTTATGGACAAAATTTGATTGCAAACCTTCAAAATTTAACATTAACTTAACAAATAACGTAGGTTGAGCCTTAGATAATTGTAAAATAATTGTTAACAGCTAGGTTTCTGAAGACACCTCACATTTCTTCTTAGCCTTGCATTTATAAGGTTTTAACCAAACTTTTCAGCGCCACTATACGGCTGGCAACATTCTAATACAATTGATGCAACAAATAATGCTACACAGAACAGATTTTTAACGAATTTAATGTAAAAAACACTAACAAGTGCACACAAAGCTGCAGAAAAATTGACTTTCTCACGTAAGACCAGTAAAAAAATGGCACATAAACATCCTGGACGGATTAATAATAACAAAGGAGATTGTTATGGCGGATAAGAAAGCTACCCTTCATATTGAAGGTCAAGCACCGATCGAATTGCCGATTACAGAAGGTGTACTTGGTACTCCAGTCATCGACGTTCGTACACTGGGTTCTAATGGTTTTTTCACTTTTGATCCTGGTTTTCTTGCCACTGCATCTTGTGAATCGCAAATAACTTATATTGACGGTGGAAAAGGTATCCTTCTACACCGTGGTTATCCAATTGATCAACTGGCCAATAACGCTGATTACTTAGAAGTTTGTTACATTCTTTTATACGGCGAAGCTCCTTCTCGAGCTCAATACGAAGAGTTCAAGACGACAGTCACACGTCACACCATGGTTCACGAGCAAATTGCTAGTTTCTTCCACGGCTTCCGTCGTGACGCTCACCCAATGGCTGTTATGTGTGGTGTGGTAGGTGCGCTTGCTGCGTTCTATCATGATTCATTAGATGTTAATAACGACACACACCGTGAAATTGCGGCATACCGCCTAATTTCTAAGATGCCGACACTGGCTGCAATGTGTTACAAATATTCTATCGGTCAACCGTTTATCTACCCGCGCAATGACCTAGGCTACGCAGAAAACTTCCTACATATGATGTATGCAAACCCATGTGAAGAATATGAAGTAAACCCTGTTGTCGCTCGCGCAATGGACAAAATCTTTACGTTACATGCTGATCACGAACAGAATGCTTCAACGTCAACGGTTCGTTTAGCAGGTTCTTCGGGTGCAAACCCATTTGCTTGTATTGCTGCTGGTATCGCTTCTTTGTGGGGTCCTGCTCACGGTGGTGCTAACGAAGCTTGTCTAATGATGCTTGAAGAGATCGGTAGCGTAGACAACATTGAAGAATATGTAGCAAAAGCAAAAGACAAAGATGACCCATTCCGTCTAATGGGCTTCGGTCACCGTGTTTACAAAAACTACGATCCACGTGCAACAGTAATGCGTGAAGCGTGTCACGAAGTACTTAAAGAGCTAAACATTCAAGATCCACTACTAGACGTAGCAATGGAACTTGAGCGCATCGCTCTTTCTGACGAGTACTTTGTTTCTAAGAAGCTATACCCGAACGTAGATTTCTACTCAGGTATAATTCTGAAAGCGATCGGTATTCCTGTATCAATGTTCACAGTAATCTTCGCGATGTCTCGTACTATCGGTTGGATTGCACACTGGAACGAAATGCACAGCGATCCGACAAACCGTATCGGTCGTCCTCGTCAGTTGTACACTGGTGAAGAACAGCGTGATTTCCAAGCTCTACACGAGCGCGAATAGTAAAATTTAGACTTTTCTAATCGATTAAATTCAAAAAGGGTTGATGTATTAACATCAACCCTTTTTTGTCTTCCAGTATTTCGTATCACTTCAATGAAGGTACAAATATCCAGAAAGTCATAATCTCTAAACGTGGTTACACTGGATTATCAATATCGATAAATTCTACGTCTAAGCCATGTTCTTTCGTTAGCCATTCACCTAGCGCTTTCACACCATAGCGTTCTGTTGCATGGTGGCCTGCGGCAAAGTAATGAATGTCTTGTTCACGTGCTGAGTACGTTGTGCGCTCTGAAATTTCACCAGAGATAAACGCATCAATACCTTGAGACGCAGCTAACTCAATGTAGTCTTGACCACCACCAGTACACCAACCAACAGTCGTAATCATTTTATCTTGGTTTTCTGGAGTGATATGTAATGGCTTGCGGTTCAAAGCTTGGCCAATCTTTTCTGCGAACTCTGCACCAGTCATTGGTGAACTCAACTTACCAAACATCGCAACAGATTGTGGATGCCCTTCCAAGCCACCTTCAACTTCAATGTCGAGCAACTCTGCAAGCTTGGCGTTGTTACCAAGTTCAGGGTGGATATCAAGTGGTAAGTGGTAACCCAAAAGGTTGATGTCGTTTTTAATCAGAGTTCGAATGCGCTTACCCTTCATACCACGAATGGCTTCTGACTCACCTTTCCAAAAGAAACCGTGATGGACTAATAAAGCATCTGCGTTCAGTTCTACCGCTTTATCAATTAATGCTTGAGAAGCTGTCACACCAGTAACAATGCGCTTTACTTGAGAAGTACCTTCCACTTGAAGACCATTAGGACAGTAATCTTTAATCTGCTGTGGCTGAAGTTTTTCGTTAAGTAGCTTTTCTAATTGTAAGTTATTCATTTTTCTTTCCAGCTTAACTTTATAATAACGTCGTTATATCAATTTACGGGTAGAATGTCGAAAGCCCCACGATGAGTTTATGAGGAACCGATGACAGCACTGCAACGTTTTTACCAATGGGTCATCGACTCACCGCCGTTACTGAAAATTAAGCCACCGATTTCCGATCTTGGTGCATTCTTAAGCACCCATGCCATCGACTCATCACACACTTATAACGGAAACCCAAGGTTAGGTTTCCTCTACCAGCATCTATGTGAACAAGTCATTGAAGCCTCACCTGATTATTCGGTCAAGTACGATGAGATTCAAATTAATGTTGAGGGAAGAACACTCGGTGCTATCGACTTTATTTTAGAAGAAGAAAATAGCCAGAAACTGCAACACTGGGAAGTCGCGATCAAGTTTTACCTGCTCCATGAACAGACATGGTTTGGTCCTAACTCTCATGACCAATTGGATAAGAAGTTAGACAGGATGCTCACCCATCAACTTGGCATGTCCTCTTCAGCGGCGTTTGTGGAGCAATATCCAGAGATCGATGTCGACTCAAAACATCTCCTCATGCAGGGTCGTCTATATACCAACCCATTCTTAGATCAAAAAGTACCTACTGAATGTTTGGGCTATGACATTAATTCAAGCCAAGTAAACGGTTTTTGGTGTTATCAAAACCAAGCCCATTTAATTACTGATGTACTCTACCCTCTCACCAAAGAGCAATGGGCAGCTGGCACTGATGACTTCACCTGTGAACCTATCACCGAGTTTGGTGATCGCTTCGTTCATGGGCAAACTAAATCAGGGCAGTTTTGGTTTGTGATGCCACAAAGTTGGCCACACGGTTAAGACAATCTACTCATTTGCAAATTAATTCAAACACTTAGCCTTAACCGCTATACCCACAAGCTGATAAAAAAGGGCTGATGCTTTCACATCAACCCTTTCACTATTTACTTGATGACTCTACTAATCGGTATTCGATTATAGGCCAGCGGCTGCAAATACTTGATTAACAATCTCTTGAGCTTCTGCTTCGATTGCTTTCAGGTGCTCTTCACCTTTAAAGCTTTCACAGTAGATCTTGTAGATGTCTTCTGTACCTGATGGACGAGCAGCAAACCAACCGTTTTCAGTCGTCACTTTTAGGCCACCAATCGCAGCGCCATTACCCGGAGCGTGCGTTAGGCGTGCGGTAATTGGGTCACCAGCCAGCGTCTCAGCAGAAACCATCTCTGGAGACAGCTTCTTAAGTACGTCTTTTTGTGCACCGTTTGCTACCGCTTGAATACGGTTATACTTAGATTCACCGTGTTTAGCAGCAAGCTCTTCGTAATATTCTTGTGGGTTCTTACCCGTTACTGCTGTGATCTCAGCCGCAAGCAAACAAAGAATTAGGCCATCTTTATCTGTTGACCAAGGCGTACCGTCTTTACGTAAGAAAGATGCGCCAGCACTCTCTTCACCACCGAAACCAAACTGACCGTTGTATAAGCCATCAACGAACCATTTGAAACCAACCGGCACTTCACAAAGTTCACGACCTAAGTCAGCAACAACACGGTCGATTAGTGCACTTGACACTAGTGTTTTACCCACTGCAACGTCTTTGCCCCAACCTTCACGGTTACGGTATAGATAGTCAATACAAACCGCTAGGAAGTGGTTTGGATTCATCAGGCCTTTTGGCGTAACGATGCCGTGGCGATCGTAATCAGGGTCGTTACCAAACGCTAGTTGATAGTCATCTTTAAGCGCCAGTAAGCCTGCCATTGCGTACGGAGAAGAACAATCCATACGAACCACACCATCTTTGTCTAGAGACATAAATTGGAACGAAGGATCAACCGCTTCACTGACCAGAGTAAGATCTAGGTTGTACGCTTTGCCAATTTGACGCCAGTAATCAATACCGCTGCCACCCAGTGGATCAACACCAATCTTGATGTTTGCTTTCTGGATCGCTTCCATATCAACCACGTTAACCAAGTCAGCAACGTAAGGAGCAACTAAATCAACTTCTTTCACTAGCTCAGACTGTTTAGCCTGTGCGATAGGAGTACGCTTTACACCTTGCATTTGCTCAGCAATGATGACGTTCGCACGATCTTCAATCGCTTGAGTTAGCTCAGCCTCAGCAGGGCCACCGTGTGTCGGGTTGTATTTAATACCACCGTCTTGTGGTGGGTTATGCGACGGCGTGATAACAATGCCGTCCGCTTTTTTATCATTCACTAGGTTGTGCGTAAGAATCGCGTGCGAGATACCAGGTGTTGGAGTAAAGCCATTTTTTTCTTGAATAATAACTTCAACGCCGTTGGCTACAAGCACTTCGATTACAGTAGAAAACGCAGGCTCAGAGAGAGCGTGAGTATCTTTACCTAGGAAAAGAGGTCCTGTTGTACCTTGCTCAGCACGAACTTCAGCCACCGCTTGTGCGATCGCGAGAATGTGGTTTTCATTAAATGTTGATTTGTCTGCTGTACCACGGTGACCTGAAGTACCGAACAGTACTTTGTGATCTGGGTTAGTAGCATCCGGTTGCTGTAAGAAATAGTTAGCAACTAAAGCCGGAATATTATGAAGATCTTCCTGCTGAGCTTTCTGCCCAGCACGAGGGTGCATAGCCATTTTTCGACATCCTTATATATAAAATTTAAAAACAAAAAAACCTCATAATATCTTCTTATCCATGGATATTATGAGGTTTAAATCAGATTTCGTTAAATTGAACCTGTTACTTTTTCTATCAATTCTGCTTGGAAACTCATGCGGCTCATAAGCTGTTCAACCATTTGTCTTTTACGGCTAGTGTTATTATTAGTTATTACCCAAAAAGGACTTTGTGGAATGGCTTTAGGCTTCGTTGTGTTGCCGTTTGCTAGCAAGGTCTCTTCGTTATCTGCAAAGTAAACACGCTTGCGGCCTTTTACTTGAGTCGCTTCTGAAAAGCTTAAAGGGTCGATTTTATGCAGTGTCGATAACACAAGCATGAAACGATCAATGGCTTTCTTCAGTGATGCAAACTCATCTGATATTAGTAGTGAGCGCATTTCTTTAACACCATCGAACTTCTCCGGAGTAAAGCCTACCTCTTTGCTAACAACGATACCTTTTGGCTCAACGATCTCTTCGATCGGAACCATGCCTTGGCTATCAACCTGTAATAAGCGGCGCAGAATATCTGAAGCGCTTTCGCCAATACGTTCTGTCTGACCCGCAATAAAACGGTATAGGTCCTCATCAACCTCAATTGTTTTCATTCGCTTTTCACAATCTCAATGTTTAAACTCAGGGGGATTATAGCGAGATCCGCGCGGATACTCTACGTCAAACCCACCATGAATAAGATAAAAATGTCAGTACAGCTCAACTATAAATTAGAAGGTGCGGGTCACACCATTGTTTTGATCCATGGATTATTCGGTAATCTGGACAACCTTGGCTTGCTCGCTAGGGATCTAAAAGCCGATCACCAGGTACTTAGTATCGATCTACGCAACCACGGCCAATCCTTCCATAGTGACACTCACGACTATAAAGCAATGGCACAAGATGTGGCTCAACTACTGAATGATCTTGAGTTAAATGATGTCACTGTGATTGGTCATTCCATGGGTGGCAAGGTAGCGATGGCGCTGACACAACATCTTACGCTGCATAAATTGATTGTCTTGGATATGGCACCAGTCGCGTACACCCAAAGTCGCCACGACAACGTATTCGCCGGCCTACAAGCCGTGATAGAAGAAAAACCGACATCACGCTCAGACGCGCTTAAGATCCTCGCAAAACATATCGAAATTGATGGGGTTCGCCAGTTTTTGACCAAATCTTTGTTCAAAACGGAACAAGGCATCATGGAATGGCGCTTCAACGTTGCTTCGTTATTGAGCAACTATCCACAAATTATTGGTTGGGAACCGATCGAGAAAACCTCGGTCAAAACCTTGCTAATAAAAGGTGGGGATTCTGATTACCTCACAGCTGAGCATCAAACCGCCGTTCAACAGCAGTTTTCCAACGCAAAGGCTCATGTTATCGCTAACACGGGACACTGGTTACACGCGGAAAAGCCAGCTGAAGTACTCCGTGCAATAAGAAAATTCATCGCTTAGATAGGTTGATTAGTCGATATAAATGAGAGCTGTGTAATCACAGCAGATTAACTTTATCTCACAACAGTGATATAGTGCGCCCAAGCAAATTTGGTATATAAGGTTCCCATGCTTTACGACTACATGAACATCATTGAATCTATTGGTTTAGATCTTCTGTTTGCCGCGATTTTCTTTCTAATCGGAATGGCAATTAAAGACGTTCTAAAGGAAGGAAATGTTCCTGCATTTGGTCGTCGCATCGTATGGTTAGTACTTTTCCTTGGCTGCGCAGGTTTTATCGCAAAAGGGATAATCCAACTAAGCTGGGAAGGAACTGGAATCTAACGATTTCCTCCGAACTTTATTACACCGACAACAGACAAAATGAAAGGTAATGATTCTATGGCAAGTGTAGGTCTCTTCTTTGGTAGCGATACAGGTAACACTGAAGCTGTTGCTAAGATGATTCAAAAGCAATTGGGCAAGCAGCTCGTTCAAGTTCAAGACATTGCAAAAAGCAGCAAAGAAGACATCGATAACTTCGATCTACTGCTGCTTGGTATCCCTACGTGGTACTACGGCGAAGCACAATGTGATTGGGACGACTTTTTCCCTGAGCTAGAAGCTATTGATTTTTCAACTAAGCTTGTTGCTATCTTTGGTTGTGGCGACCAAGAAGATTACGCAGAATACTTCTGTGATGCTATGGGTACTATCCGTGACATCGTTGAAGCGAAAGGCGGTACTATCCTAGGTCACACATCAACTGAAAGCTACGAATTCGAAGCATCGAAAGGCTTAGTTGAAGGCGATGACAGCCAATTCGTTGGTCTATGTATCGATGAAGACCGTCAACCTGAGCTAACTGATGAGCGTGTATCTAACTGGGTTAAACAAATCCACGAAGAAATGTGCCTAGCAGAGCTAGAAGACTAATTCTCTAGCGATTGTTAATTGTTACAATTAATGATCGATATGTAGATATGAAAAAACCTCCTTATAGGAGGTTTTTTGCTATTTAATGTTCATCAATCAACACTCAGCTTCTAATGCTTCGTCATCCTCTCTGAACTGCGGCTTCTTTCTCACATACAGGGTTCGCTGAATTTCTGACACCACATTCCCCTGCTTATCTTTAACGTGGATAATAAATTCGGGGAAGCACTTCTCACCAAGCTGTGTCTGACGATAGATATCATCCAGTTGCCCTTGGCTTATCTCAAAATCTGCATACAAGTCGGATTGACCCGGCTTGATAAAGTTAATACTCGCCTCTTTATCCCAAACATAATATCGCTCACCTAAAATACCCATTAACATCAAAGAGTAAACTGGATCGGTAAGAGAAAAGATACTGCCGCCATATTGAGTACGATTGGCGTTCTTATTCCACCAGCGCAGCTTTAGTATCGTCTTAACAACCCTAAAGTCAGGGCTAATGTGAGCTATTCGAATTCCCGATCCCCAAAAAGGAGGCCAAATATTGAGAGCAAATTTTACAATGTTGGGTTTATATATTTTTGCGAGTTGCTTATTCATAACAACATTCCATGTTCATATCAGAAACACCGTCAGCTTGACTGGTCGTACCTCCACTATAAGTGAGATACTTCCAATTTACAAAACAGATTGTGATGTCAGTAAGTAACCCTTTGAAGTTCGTGGTTTATTGTTATGCCTGACTAAACTATAATGGTATTAATATTGAATTCTGTTAATTGCTGCAGATCATCAACAGGAAAGTATATGTCAGACAATAATCAAGCGCTAAAAGATGCTGGTCTTAAAGTGACCCTCCCACGGCTCAAAATTTTAGAAGTATTACAACAACCAGACTGCCAACATATTAGTGCTGAAGATTTATATAAAAAGCTGATCGACTTAGGTGAAGAAATCGGCCTTGCGACCGTTTATCGCGTACTGAACCAATTCGATGATGCTGGCATTGTAACTCGCCACCACTTTGAAGGTGGTAAGTCTGTATTTGAACTTTCAACACAGCATCACCACGATCACCTAGTATGTTTAGACTGCGGTGAAGTTATCGAATTCTCTGATGATCTTATCGAAGAAAGACAAAAAGAAATCGCTCAACGCTACAACGTACAGCTAACCAACCACAGTTTGTATCTGTATGGTAAAAGCATCACTGGGGATTGCAAAGGCAACCCAGACGCACACAAAGCGAAGAAATAACTCAGAACGCTGGCTTAGGCCGGCGTTTTTTATTTGGGCTCATGCGGTATTAAGATTCACATCAGCTTGTCCCACAATTTGTTATTTTATCCAGACACAAAAAAACCGGCTCTAGGCCGGTTTTTTATTAAGTATATCTTGAGAAACTAAGCTTTAAGACACTAAGCTTGGAAAAACAGAGCTGAGAAAAACAAAGCCATTAAGCTTCAGTTTTACCCCAAGTGTCACGTAGACCAACCGTGCGGTTGAATACTAGTGCGTCTGCTTTAGAGTCTTTCGAATCCACACAGAAGTAGCCTGTACGTTCAAACTGGTACGCTTGCTCTGCTACACCTTCCGCTAGGCTAGGTTCAACAAAACCGTTTAGCGTAACAAGTGATTCAGGGTTAAGCGTCGCTGCAAAATCATCAGCAGCGGCTGGGTTTGCCACTGTGAATAGACGATCGTACAAACGAATCTCAGCAGGTAGCGCTTTATCAGCTGATACCCAGTGGATAACACCTTTCACTTTACGGCCATCTGCTGGGTTCTTACCGAGTGTTTCGTTATCGTAAGAACAGAAGATAGTCGTAATGTTGCCTTCTGCATCTTTTTCGATACGTTCAGCTTTGATCACGTAAGCACCACGTAGACGAACTTCTTTGCCAAGAACCAAACGTTTGTATTTCTTGTTTGCTTCTTCACGGAAGTCGTCACGCTCAATCCAAACTTCGCGTGTAAATGGAACTTCACGAGTACCCATTTCTGGCTTGTTCGGGTGGTTTGCCACTGTCAGTGTTTCTACTGTATCAGCGTCGTAGTTTTCAATCACGACCTTGATAGGGTCAAGAACAGCCATTGCACGAGGTGCATTTTCGTTCAGATCATCACGGATACAAGATTCAAGTGAGCCGAACTCAATCATGTTCTCTTGTTTAGTCACACCAATACGTTTACAGAATTCGCGAATCGAGCTTGAAGTGAAGCCACGACGACGCAAACCAGAGATTGTTGGCATACGTGGGTCGTCCCAACCTTCAACTAGGTTTTCAACCACAAGTTGGTTCAGCTTACGCTTCGACATTACCGTGTATTCAAGATTCAGACGGCTAAACTCGTACTGACGAGGTTGGCAATCAATCGTGATGTTGTCTAGAACCCAGTCATACAAACGACGGTTATCTTGGAATTCAAGCGTACAGATAGAGTGCGTAATGCCCTCTAGCGCATCAGAGATACAGTGAGTGAAGTCGTACATTGGGTAAATGCACCACTTGTCAGCAGTCTGATGGTGGTGAGCAAAACGAACACGGTAGATAACTGGATCGCGCATAACCATGAATGAAGAGCTCATGTCGATCTTAGCACGTAAACATGCTTTGCCTTCTTCGAAGCCACCGTCACGCATTTTTTCAAACAACGCTAGGTTTTCTTCAGGGCTGCGATCACGATATGGGCTCGCGTTACCAGGCTCTTTTAACGTGCCACGGTATTCACGGATCTGCTCAGGACTTAGCTCGTCAACATACGCTAAGCCTTTATTAATTAATTCCACAGCATAAGCGTAAAGTGTATCGAAGTAGTTTGATGAGTAACAAATATCACCCGACCATTCGAAGCCTAACCAGCTTACATCATTCTTAATTGACTCAACGTATTCAACGTCTTCTTTTTCAGGGTTTGTATCATCGAAACGAAGATTACATTGTCCCTGGTAGTCCTGAGCAATACCAAAGTTCAAGCAAATAGATTTAGCGTGACCAATGTGCAGGTAGCCATTTGGCTCCGGCGGGAAACGAGTATGCACGCTACTGTGTGTACCATCCGCTAAATCTTTATCGATAATTTGGCGAATGAAATTCGATGGACGAGCCTCAGCTTCACTCATCTATAGCACCTCTATGTATTTAGTATTGTCAGAGAAAGTTATCTTTCATATCCGAGACAAAGGCGGCTTTTGCTGCCTATCAAAGATAGAAAGATCATTGTTGCTAATCATCCACAATTCTTCGCCTTTGCACAATAAGAACCATCAGTTAATTGTGATTATTTCTGCTATTCGATGAAGAATAGAACGAACCTTGTTCACTGGCCTTAAATGACAGGCACAAAAAAGCCTCCCGTGTGGGAGGCTTTCAATTTGAAACTTAGTTAAGAGCCGTTGTTACGTCTTAACAAGTACTTCCTTTACTATGGAAGTTTTACATCAGATAGGTCTTCACCTGCACCGATAGCTTTCATTTCGCCAGCGACGATTTCAGCTAGTGGGCCTAGGATAACCTGTAGGTTGTTCTCACCTAGTTTAACCACACCTTTAGCGCCAAGTTTCTTAAGAACAACTTCATCAGCGATAGAGCGGTCTTTAAGAGTTAGACGTAGACGAGTGATACAAGCATCGATTGAAGTCAGGTTTTCGTGACCACCTAGAGCTTTCAGGTATTGACGAGCAACGTCACCTTTTGGCGCGTCACCAGCAGGAGCTGCTGCAGCTTCGTCATCATCTTCACGACCTGGCGATTTCAAGTTGAAAGCGCGGATTGCGAAAGAGAAAGTGAAGAAGTATAGAGCACCGAATGCTAAGCCAATCAATAGTAGAGTGAATGGTTTAGTTGCTAGACCCCAGTTCAGTACGAAGTCGATTAGACCAGCAGAGAAACCGAAACCGTGCAGAGTACCAAACATGTTTGCCACTACTAGAGACAGACCTGTAAATACCGCGTGCATTGCGTATAGAGCAGGAGCTAGGAATACGAACATGAATTCTAGCGGCTCTGTGATACCTGTTAGGAATGAACAGAATGCAACTGAGAACAATGCGCCACCAACTTGGCTACGTTTTTCAGCAGGAGCAGCTAGGTACATTGCAAGTGCAGCACCTGGTAGACCGAACATCATTACTGGGAAGAAACCGTTCATGAATACGCCAGCGCCTTTATCGCCACCGAAGAAACGGTGTAGGTCGCCAGATTTAACTGTTTCAGTCACTTCTTTAACAACAGTAGTAATCTCTGGAGTTACTGAGTTAGCGAATGTGAATGTATGCTCTTGACCAACAACTAGAGTTTTAGCCAGTGCAGGGTCAACACAAAGTTGAGTGATGTTAGCGAATGCGCCTTGACCAGCAACGATGATTTCTTGACACGTACCCATACCGAACCAGAAGTATGAGTTCAATACGTGGTGTAGACCTACAGGGATTAGTGCACGGTTAAGAGTACCGTAAACGAATTGGCCAACAGCACCAGACGTTGATACCGCATGAGCTAGTGCATCTAGACCAGATTGAATACCAGGCCAAACCACACCAGACACAGCACCTGCAACAAGTGCAAATAGACCGGCCATGATAGGTACTAAACGTTTACCCGCGAAGAAAGCCAGCCACTCAGGAAGGCGTGTTGCATGGAAAGCGTTGTAAGAGTGACCTGCGATGATACCTGCGAAGATACCGCCGAAGAATGACATGTTAACGTCTGCGTTAATTGTGGTTGCTGTTGCTGTTAGTACGAAGTAAGCAACTGCACCAGCAAGACCCGCTGCGCCGTTACCGTCTTTAGAAAGACCAATCGCGATACCTAGACCAAATAGCAATGGTAGGTTACCGAAGATAGCACCACCAGCTTCTGCCATGAATGGAATATCAAGTAAATCGCCTTGACCTAAACGTAAAAGAAGCGCCGCAATCGGAAGCGTTGCGATTGGTAGCATTAACGCCTTACCAAGCTTCTGTGCATATCCTAGAATATTCACCAGTTGTTTCCCCCTATAGGATTTTTTAGAATTCGTTTGAGAAACTTATTTTAGTCGCTCAATTTAGTCCTATTCAGTGTATTCAATTAATTTTGCTCCGCAAATTAAAACCTTACCATTTGTGATCGTAATCACCAGTTTTTACCAAATCCAGAGGTTTTTGCTAGCGAGATCATAAAACTTATTTTATCATTCAAAAAAATGAACGTTTATAGATAAAATCTAAACCTAACCATTAGGTAAAATGATGGTATCCCTGGGTTTACGCTGTCCAATAAACAATCATTAAAAGTGAACCTAAATGTATATCAATAATCAATTGTTCATATATTTTTCAACAACTTAAATCGCTTCCCATTTTGAAGCCGTTTGCCCATAAAAGATAAATCGTTACGTAAATGATGCTCGCAAACTAAGTCCACATTTAGGTAACGAACAAATTTTAAAGATCTCACGAAATAAGGATTAGCTGACTATGTACGCGCTAAGTAACTGTAAAATTTACACTGGTAGTGATGTTCTAACCGATCATGCTGTTGTAATCGAAAACGAACTGATCAAAAAAGTCTGTCCTATCTCTGAATTACCAGAAGGAATCGAAGTTCGCGACCTAAACGGAGCAAACCTAAGCCCAGGCTTTATTGACCTACAATTGAATGGTTGTGGCGGTGTAATGCTTAACGATGAGATCACTGCAGACACAATGCAGATCATGCACAAAGCAAACCTTAAATCTGGCTGTACTAGCTTCCTGCCAACGCTAATCACTTCTTCTGACGAAGACATGCGCGCGGTTATTACCGCAGCTCGTGAGTATCACAACCAATACCAAAACCAATCTCTTGGCCTACACCTTGAAGGTCCGTATTTAAACGTCGCGAAAAAAGGCATTCACAGCGTCGATCACATTCGTAAATCAGACAGCGAAATGATTGAGCTTATCTGTGAGAACAGTGACCTTGTGACCAAAGTAACATTGGCTCCAGAACTCAACGACCCAGAACACATTGAGCGTCTGCGCAAAGCTGGTGTGGTTGTTTCGATTGGTCACACGAATGCAACGTACGCAGAAGCTCGTCAAGGTTTCGAATCAGGTATCACTTTTGCCACTCATCTATTCAATGCAATGACTCCTATGGTTGGTCGTGAGCCTGGCGTTGTTGGCGCGATTTACGATACGCCTGAGGTTTATGCTGGCATTATTGCCGATGGCTTCCACGTTGATTACGCAAACATCAGAATTGCGCATAAAATCAAGGGAGAAAAGTTGGTATTAGTGACGGATGCCACAGCTCCTGCAGGTGCTGACATGGAATACTTTATTTTTGTCGGTAAGAAAGTATATTACCGTGATGGTAAGTGTGTTGATGAAAACGGCACACTGGGCGGCTCAGCTCTGACTATGATTGAAGCAGTTCAGAATACAGTTGAGCACGCCGGTATCGCTTTAGACGAAGCTCTTCGCATGGCTACGCTATACCCAGCTACGGCTATCGGTGTAGAAAGCAAGCTAGGTCGAATCAAAAAAGGCATGGTTGCAAACCTAGCCGTATTTGACCGAGACTTTAACGTTAAAGCGACTGTTGTTAACGGACAATACGAGCACAATTAAGTATGAATGGCGGACAAATAGGTAACGTAGACTTAGTTAAACAACTAAACAGTGCGGCGGTATACCGACTAATAGACCAACAAGGGCCTATCAGTCGTATACAAGTGGCTGATGTAAGCCAACTCGCACCGGCAAGTGTTACAAAAATTACCCGCCAACTTTTAGAGCGCGGCCTAATTAAAGAGGTTGCGCAGCAAGCGTCTACTGGCGGTAGACGCGCTATCTCCCTAACCACAGAAGTAGAGCCTTTTCACTCTGTCGCTGTGCGCTTGGGTCGAGATTACATTCAAATAAGCCTGCATGACCTTGGCGGTCGTGAGCTGGCTTTCCAACAGCAAGACCTGAATTACTCAGACCAATCAGACCTCACCCAAGGCTTGGTCAATAACTTGAAGGCTTTCATTGCTGAACACCAACCAAAGATCGACCAACTGATTGCCATTGGTGTCACTCTTCCAGGCTTGGTTAACCCAACGACAGGTGTCGTTGAGTACATGCCAAATACAGACATCGATAACCTTGCGTTAAGCGACATTATTCGCGACACATTCCATGTTGCTTGTTTTGTTGGTAATGACGTTCGAGGAATGGCGCTTGCTGAGCACTACTTCGGTGCAAGCAAAGACAGCCAAGATTCTATTTTGGTTAGCGTTCACCGTGGTACTGGTGCTGGTATTATTGTTAATGGTCAGGTTTTCCTTGGCCATAACCGCAACGTGGGTGAAATTGGTCATATCCAAATTGATCCACTTGGCGAGCAATGCCAATGCGGTAATTTCGGTTGTCTTGAAACCGTAGCGGCAAACCCTGCCATTGTTGAACGTGTCCAAAAGCTAATTAAGCAAGGTTATGAGTCCTCGCTAACAGAGATTGAGCACATTACCATTCAAGATGTATGTGACCATGCTATCAATGGCGACGAACTGGCTAAGCAAAGTTTGGTTCGAGTAGGTAATCAACTGGGTAAAGCTATCGCAATGACGATTAACTTGTTTAATCCTCAAAAAGTTATCATTGCTGGTGATATTACAAAGGCACAAGAGATTGTTTTCCCTGCAATTAAGCGCAATGTAGAGAATCAGTCGTTAACGGCTTTCCATAGCGGCCTGCCTATTGTAGCATCACAGATCGATAAACATCCTACGATGGGAGCTTTTGCCATGATTAAGCGCGCTATGCTCAACGGTGTGTTACTTCAAAAGCTTCTTGAAGACTAAAGAAAAACAACTCTGATTTTCCGCGGGCCGTGTTTGTATAAACACGGCCCGTTTTTTTTAAGCTAGGGAACTACTACTACAAGTTATGGAACTTATATTAATATCCACTGCGTTTATTGCAGGATTTATTGCTTTAAAGTGTCACCTTCCCCCATTGGTCGGCTTTTTGGTCGCTGGTTTTGGGCTCTTTGCTCTGGGTTTTGAAACCAATGACACCATCATTACCTTGGCTGACCTTGGTGTCACCCTGCTTCTATTTACGATTGGCTTAAAGCTCGATATCAAAACCCTGCTCTCTAAAGAGATCTGGGCTGGCGCAACAATCCACAACCTTTTATCCACTCTGTTTTTTGCGGTCGCCCTGTTTGGTTTTAAATTCCTAGGTATTTCCTCGTTGGCAGCCATGTCAATAGAACAGATTGTTCTACTCGGCTTTGCCCTTTCATTCTCTAGTACCGTATTCGCAGTTAAGTCTCTGCAAGAGAAAGGGGAAATGAATGCGACCTATGGAACATTAGCGATCGGTATTCTGGTCATGCAGGATATCTTTGCCGTGGTCTTCTTAACGGCATCGACAGGCAAAATTCCAGAGTGGTATGCCATCGCACTGTTCGCTTTGCCATTCTGTCGTCCGTTGTTCTACAAAGTCCTCGACTGGGTTGGTCACGGCGAAATGTTGGTGCTATTCGGCATTTTCTTCGCATTGGTCGTCGGTGCAGGTTTGTTCCAGTTTGTAGGGGTTAAACCAGATCTAGGTGCTCTTATCTTAGGTATGTTGCTAGCCGGTCACCCAAAAGCTTCAGAGCTGTCGAAATCGCTGTTTAACCTCAAAGAGCTTTTCCTTGTCTGCTTCTTCTTGAATATTGGATTATCCGAGCAACCTACCATTCAAGGCTTTATGCTCGCCATCTTATTCTTGCTGTTACTGCCAGTGAAAGGCGTGCTTTACTTCTTGGTACTCAACCGCTTCAAATTCCGTGTTCGAACCTCTCTACTCGCCTCTCTATCATTGTTTAACTACAGTGAATTTGGTCTTATCGTCGGTGGTCTTGCCTTTAAGATGGGTTGGATGTCTGGCGATATATTAGTGGCGGTGGCGATTGCGGTTTCGTTATCGTTCTTAATTGCTGCTCCTTTAAACAAAGCGGGTCATAAGCTTTATCAACAGTCAGGTAAGTGGCTCAAAGAGCACGCTGCTGAAAAGCTTCACCAACGTGATAAACGAATTGATCCTGGTCGCGCACAAGTGCTTATTCTTGGTATGGGCCGTATTGGTACTGGCGCCTACGATGAATTGCGTTCTCGCTATGGCAAGGTTAGCTTAGGTGTCGAAGTTCGTGAAGAAGCCGCACACAACCATAGAAGCCTTGGAAGAAACGTTATTTCTGGCGATGCAACTGACCCAGATTTCTGGGAGCGTATCTTAGATACAGCAAACGTGAAGCTAGTGATCTTGGCGATGCCTCATCACCAAGGTAATCAAACAGCCTTAGAACAGCTAAAATCACGTAATTTTAAAGGTCAAATCGCAGCCATTGCTGAATACTCCGACCAGCTAGAAACATTGAAAGAGAATGGTGTCGATGCAGCATTCAACATCTACAGTGAAGCTGGTAGTGGTTTTGCTCGACACGTATGTGAGCAATTAAACCCTAACATCAATAAGATCTAATCCTAAACATTGTCTAGTTAACCTCTCAAAATTGCTGTTCTTTTGCACTTTTGAGAGGTTTTTGTTTAAAAAACCAACCGCAATTAGACGCCACTCACCAAAACCACCTTTAAATTAGATAATTTCTAACAGAAACCCCTTTATATTATTTTTTTGCTCACATTCGGTTGCTTTTTTTAGCCAGAATGGCAAATTGAATACAGTTGATTTAGAAATTATTTAAAAGGAAGTTCTATGTGTTCAGTATTTGGCATTCTCGACATTAAAAGTGATGCCGCAGCACTTCGCCCTATTGCTTTAGAAATGTCTAAAAAGCTTCGTCACCGTGGCCCAGACTGGTCTGGTATCTATGCTGGTGAAAAAGCAATTCTTGCTCACGAGCGTTTGGCTATCGTTGGTCTTAACAGTGGTGCACAACCACTATACAGCCAAGATAAAAAGCATATTCTTGCAGTGAATGGCGAAATTTATAACCACAAAGAACTTCGTGCACGCTATGAAGATAAGTACCAGTTCCAGACTGACTCTGACTGTGAAGTTATCCTAGCGTTATACCAAGAAATGGGCGCGGACCTTTTAGAAGAACTTAACGGTATTTTCGCATTCGTTTTATACGACGAAGAGAAAGACGAATACCTAGTCGGCCGTGACCATATTGGTATCATCCCGCTTTACCAAGGCTACGACGAGCACGGCAACTACTACGTTGCTTCAGAGATGAAAGCACTCGTTGAAGTATGCAAGACGATCAGTGAGTTCCCTCCTGGTAGCTTCTATTCTTCGAAAGATGCAGAGCCTCATCGCTACTACATCCGCGATTGGAATGAATACGCTGCGGTACAAGGTAACAGCACAAGTAAAGAAGAACTGACTGAAGCGCTAGAAGCTGCAGTTAAACGTCAACTAATGACAGATGTACCTTATGGTGTACTTCTATCTGGTGGTCTTGATTCTTCAATCACTTCAGCAGTCGCTAAACGTTTTGCTGCAATGCGTATCGAAGACGATGAGCAATCAGAAGCTTGGTGGCCACAACTACACTCATTCGCAGTAGGTCTAGAAAACGCGCCTGATCTGATTGCTGCTCGTGAAGTCGCTGATAAAATCGGTACAGTACACCACGAGATGACTTACACCATTCAGGAAGGCTTAGATGCAATCCGTGATGTTATCTACCACATTGAAACTTACGATGTAACGACGATTCGAGCTTCAACGCCGATGTACTTGCTTGCTCGTAAGATCAAGGCAATGGGTATCAAAATGGTACTGTCTGGTGAAGGTGCTGATGAGATCTTTGGTGGCTACCTGTACTTCCATAAAGCGCCAAACGCAAAAGAGTTCCACGAAGAAACCGTGCGTAAGCTTCTTGCTCTAAGCATGTTTGACTGTGCTCGCGCCAACAAATCACTTGCGGCATGGGGTGTTGAAGGTCGTGTTCCATTCTTGGACAAAGAGTTCATCGATGTAGCAATGCGTTTGAACCCTGAAGATAAGATGTGTGGTAACGGTAAAATGGAGAAACACATTCTACGTGAGTGTTTTGAAGACTACCTACCAGATTCAATTGCATGGCGTCAAAAAGAGCAGTTCTCTGATGGTGTTGGCTACGACTGGATTGACACATTAAAAGCAACGGCTGAAGAAAAAGTAACGGATCAACAAATGGAAGCTGCTAAGTTCCGTTTCCCTTACAACACGCCAACAACCAAAGAAGGTTATGCTTACCGTGAAATTTTTGAGGAGCTATTCCCTCTAGAATCAGCGGCAGAATGTGTACCTGGTGGTCCTTCAGTTGCTTGTTCATCAGCGAAAGCGATTGAGTGGGATGAGTCATTCAAAAACTGTGTCGACCCATCAGGTCGTGCAGTACAAGCCGTTCACAACGATGCTTACAACGCTTAGCGCGTTTTGAACAAACCCTAAAGACTAAAAAAGGCGCATTATGCGCCTTTTTGTTTTAAGCCTATTTTTTGCTTTGTATTACTGCACTTATGCGTGAGCTTGTAGTGCTTCGTTCTCAATACTGATCGGAACCACTTTGCTGATCATTTTTACCAGCATAATAGATCGAGCTTCACCATCTTTCTGATGGAAAATAGCTTCAACCCCAGCAAACTGACCACTATTGATCTTGACCACTTGCCCTGATTCAAACTCAAAACAGCACTCTTCAGGTTCATCTTCGCAACACTTCTCAAACTCTTTCAGTTCATACACTAAGTCGCCTTGGACTTCATGCGGCCTTGCTCCAAACTTAATAAAGTCGACAACGCCACGAGTCGAACGAACTGTCGTAAAACTAGGGCCTTGCTCATAATCAAAGCGAACAAAGATATAAGACGGGAACAGCGGTTCTTTGACCTGCTTCTCTTTCCCTCTCACGACCTTCTTGACATCGATTTGAGGATAAAAGCACTCTACCCCCTGATTTTCTAGGTGCTGTTGAGCGCGTTTTTGATCACCACGCTTACAGTAAAGTAAATACCAACGTTTCATTTAACTAGCCATTTTATATTTTTAGATATTTTACCACATGCCTAAAACGGTTGAATCGCCATTAATAAAATGAATCATTGTGAGCAAAAAATATTGCGTAGCAGACCAATTTATCAACAAAAAGTTATAGGAGCTAAAAGTGGTTAAGCATTGTACAGAGATCATTTAGAGATCAAAAGGCTCATTGTTGTAAGCATATGTATCCCACCTTTAATGGGGATTTCATTCTATTTAATCTCAAACCAATACGCCAGACCAATATATCTAAACACTTTTATTCGATGTTGCTTTAAAAAAGCTCACTTATCAACCAGCTCAAATCTGGAAAGTTAGTTTGCAGCACACTCGAAATAATCAACATCAAAATCAAAGAGCTTTAATATCAATAACTTAACAAAATTCAGTTATCGTAACCATAAAATACACCTATTGCAGACTTTTATCCCACTGTGTATACATGAGTGACTATAAAATCTTTTAATACCTAAAATTAGTAAAACTTATGCCAAGCAATCACAACATCTTTGGCCACCCTAGAGGCCTATTTCTACTTTTTAGCACAGAGCTATGGGAACGTTTCTCCTACTATGCAATGCGTGCCATCCTTGTTTTATTTCTTACCGATACCACTATCAATGGTGGCCTTGGTTGGTCAACAAAAGATGCCCTCGATCTTTATGGCATCTATACTGGTTTAGTCTATATCACGCCATTAATCGGCGGCTGGCTGGCCGATAACTACTTAGGACAACGTAAATCGATCCTAGTGGGCGGTGTATTAATGGCCTTAGGCCAATTTACGCTCGCTCTTCCTAACGGCGCTATTGGCTTAGACCAAGTAAATGCTCTTTATCTAGGTTTAGCACTGCTTATCAGTGGTAACGGTATGTTTAAACCAAACATCTCGACCATGGTTGGCGACCTATACCAAGAAGGCGATAACCGACGTGACGGCGCTTTCACCATTTTCTACATGGGCATCAACTTAGGCGCGCTACTGGGTGGCTTAATTTCAGGTGCTGCAGTCGATTCATTCGGCTGGAAAGCTGGCTTCCTAGCCGCTGGTATCGGTATGGTTATTAGCTTAGTTATGCAATTGACGATGGCTCAGTCATGGTTAGGCAACATTGGCTCAGTACCTGCAGCTGCACGAGCGAAAGCGCTGAACAAATCGAAAGAGAAAACACCACTGACCAAAGAAGAGTTCGACAGACTAAAAGTTATTCTAGTTATGGGTCTGTTCGTAATCGTTTTCTGGGCTGGCTTTGAACAAGCTGGCGGTTTGATGAACATCTACACTCAACAATATACTGACCGTATGATTGGTGGCTTTGAAGTTCCTGCAGCTTGGTTCCAATCTCTGAACCCATTCTTCATCATTACACTTGCACCAATCATTGCTGCATTTTGGGTCAAGCTTGGTAAGCGTGAACCAAACTCGCCAGTGAAATTTGCGATGGCGTTGTTTTTCTTAGCACTAGGCTTTGTGTGCATGATGGGTGCAGTAATGGAGCAAGGTGGCGACCTAACAGTCAAAACATCAATGCTATGGCTAGTCGGTGCTTTCTTCTTCCATACTCTTGGTGAGCTTTGTCTATCTCCTATTGGCCTGTCGTTGGTCACTAAGTTAGCTCCTCTTCGTCTGGCATCGTTAATGATGGGTGCATGGTTTGGCTTCAATGCTGTCGCAAACTACGTCGCTGGCCTTGTGGGTTCTCACGTTGGTGAGCTTGGCGCAATGTCTATCTTCGGTGGTATCGCAATTACAGCGACAATAAGTGGCGTCTTACTGCTTCTTTGTGCAGGTAAACTTGTATCATGGATGCATGGTGTAGAAACTAACATGACGCTTGAAGCAGAGCCAAAAGCAGAAACTTCTGTTGCTTAATATCTAGATCTATTTCAAAAAGAAACATCAAGATCAAAAAGGGCTGCTCAATGAGCAGCCCTTTTGTTATTTATTCTATTGGTATATTAGTTAGCGATGAAGCGCCACTAGCTCAGCCATCATATCGATGTGTGAGTCTCTGTCGTTAAGACACATAATGTAGCTAAAGTCTGAGCCACCAGCATCAATGAACGTCTCTTTACACTGGTCAGAAATCTCTTCCAACGTTTCCAAACAGTCAACCGAGAACGCAGGAGCCATGATATCAATCTTCTTGATGCCCTTACTCGGCAGTGATTCAAGTGTCTCGTCAGTGTAAGGCTTCAACCACTCTTCTCGACCAAATCGAGACTGGTATGTCATGGTGATATCGTCCGCTAATAAGCCTAACTCAGCAGCAAGTAATTTGGTCGTCGCTTCACAATGCTGAGGGTAGATGTCACCTTCATCAGCGAGTCGCTTCGGAATACCGTGGAAAGAACACACTAAATGATCGGCTCTACCATTTTCTTCCCAATGGCTACGAACACTTTCAGCCAGTGCTTTCGCATAGCTAGGGTGAGAATAATAATCTCGAATAAAGCGATAGCTCGGGATAACAGGCATTTTTTTGAAGGCTTTAGTTAAACCATCAGAAACGGCCGCTGTCGTTGTTCCTGAGTACTGAGGATACAGAGGTAGTACGATGATGTCTTCGACACCCTGCTCCATCAGTTGTTCGACACCCGTCTTAAGACTTGGGTTGCCATAGGTCATACCCAGCGCAACCGGCATTTGCAATTTCTTCTGCAGTTTCTCAGCTTGTCTTTGTGAGTACACAAGCAGCGGTGATCCATCGTCCATCCAGACAGACTGATACAATTTAGCCACTTTCGGAGCTCGAATCGGTAAGATCACCCCATGTAAAATAGGACACCAAAGCCAACGCGTTAGGTTTACGACTCGCTTATCGTGTAAGAATTCACTCAAAAATCGACGAACGCCAGCTGGAGTCGCCGAATCTGGTGTTCCTAAGTTCACCAGTAAAACGCCCTGCTTTTTATTATTTTCCATAGATACCTGAGACCAATGTGTGATTTTCTGGAACGTAATATACTAATCTGCATAAGTTTAAGATCATTGTTACGCAACTAAATTTAAGAATAGTCGTTCTTAACCTGAGTTATCGCAACATCACCTTGATCGTTAGCCGCGTGAATCTAAGCCGCAGCGCGGAAATTATGCACAATCGATTTTATCTAGATTGGTATATGACTAAAAATTGAAACAAAAAAAGCGACCTTAACGGTCGCTTCCAATATATCAAATTCTAAAACTGGCTGTTAGCCAATTATGCTAGTGCTTTCTCAAGTTCTGCACTAACTTCAGCAACTTGCTTAGTACCATCAAATTTAAGGTACTTAGTGTTACCTGCTTCTGCTTCCTTACCGTAGTAAGAAATAAGCGGAGCCGTTTGATCGTGGTATACGCCTAGACGTGCACGAACTGTTTCTTCTTTGTCGTCATCACGTACAACAAGCTCTTCGCCAGTGATGTCATCTTTACCTTCTTCTTTAGGTGGGTTGTACACACTGTGGTATGTACGACCAGAAGGAAGGTGAGCACGACGACCAGCCATACGCTCAACAATCACATCGTCAGCTACGTCGAATTCAACAACGTAATCAACAGCAATGCCCATTTCTTTTAGGCCATCCGCTTGTGGGATTGTGCGTGGGAAACCGTCTAGTAGGAAACCTTTCTCACAGTCATCTTGAGCGATACGCTCTTTGATTAGACCAAGGATAATTTCATCAGAAACTAGCTGACCAGCGTCGATTACTGATTTTGCTTGCTTACCAAGCTCAGTACCCGCTTTGATAGCAGCACGTAGCATGTCACCAGTTGAAATTTGAGGGATACCAAATTTGTTCATGATGAAGTTAGCTTGAGTACCTTTACCCGCGCCAGGAGCACCTAGAAGAATGATGCGCATGTTTAATCCTCTTATAAAAATTATGATTTATACCGAAGCTCACTATCCCGCCTTTCTGGTTTAATTTAGGTCAAACAAGAGAGGTTAGGTAACAACTGAGGCTAAGCACAACTGTAAACAGAAGCAAAACGGTAAGTTTCGGTATAACGTTTAAAAATCATACAACTGGAGACGATAGGTTCATAGTACCAGCTGATTAGGTCGAGCATTCTATCACATTAATATTCAATTTGGCTGAAATTAAGACTAAAGAATGTATCGACAGCGTTTGCGTTCGTCTTGTTAGCAACTTTAGCAACATTTCGATGAAGTTAAGCGACGTTCATAAAAAAAGCCCGCATTCGCGAGCTTTTATTCATAATTATGGGCTTAGCCCAAAGTCGAAAGACTAACGTTTTGTTAGTAGCTCGTTGATTGCACCTAAGAATTGTGACGGATCTTCCATTGAGCCCTTTTCAGCCAGCATAGCCTGGCCAAGTAATAGCTCAACCCAGCGACCAAACGCTTGTTCGTCCGCTTCATCAGCCATCTGTTTCACCAGTGCGTGCTCAGGGTTAATCTCAAAGATGTACTTAACTTCAGGTGCAGCTTGACCCGCAGCTTCAAGAAGCTTAGCCATTTGCGTGCCCATTTCGAAGTCGTCAGTGACTACAACCGCTGGCGTTGTCGCTAGCTTGAAAGTGGTACGAACCTCTTTAACACGATCACCTAGGTAAGATTGAGTGCGCTCAACAACAGATTTGAACTCTTCTTCTGCCTCTTTTTGCTTCTCTTTCTCTTCTTCGCCTTCGAACTTGCTTAGGTCTAAGCCCGCTTTGGTGATCGATTGGAACTGCTTACCATCAAAATCAGTCAGGTAGTTCATGACGTACTCATCAATACGATCGTACATTAGAACCACTTCGATACCTTTTGCTTTGAACTGCTCCAAATGCGGGCTGTTCTTAGCGGCAGCGTAGTTATCTGCTGTTAGGTAATAAATCTTGTCTTGACCTTCCTTCATACGTTCAACGTAAGACACTAGGCTGATAGCTTGGTCAGCAGAGTCAACTTCCGTTGATGAGAAGCGAAGTAAACCAGCGATTTTTTCTTTGTTCGCCATGTCTTCCGCTGGGCCTTCTTTCAGTACAAGGCCAAACTCTTTCCAAAACTCTAGGTACTTGTCGTTGTCATTCTTCGCCATGCGCTCAAGCATAGTCAGGACACGCTTGGTACATGCTCCACGAAGAGACTGAGTTACCTTATTATCTTGCAAGATTTCACGAGACACGTTCAGTGGTAGATCGTTTGAGTCAATCAAGCCGCGAACGAAACGCATGTAAGATGGCATGAACTGCTCTGCATCATCCATGATGAATACTCGCTGTACATAAAGCTTAAGGCCGCTCTTATGGTCACGATTCATCATATCCCAAGGTGCTTTAGCTGGGATGTAAAGTAGGCTTGTGTAGTCGTTCTTACCTTCAACTTTGTTATGGCTCCACGTTAGTGGGTCAGCAAAGTCGTGAGATACGTGCTTGTAAAACTCTTGGTACTCTTCTTTCTCGATATCAGACTTGTTACGAGTCCAAAGCGCTTGAGCCTTGTTAATCTGTTCCCAATGTTTCTCTTCGGTGTCTTTACCTTCGTCATCTTTAACCGCAGTTAAGATAGAAACAGGGATACCGATGTGATCAGAGTATTTACCAATGACTTCACGCAAACGCCATTCATTTAGGAATTCTTTACCGTCTTCGCGCATATGAAGAATAATATCAGTACCACGAGACTCTTTAGTGATGTCTTCGATGGTGTAATCACCTTCCCCTGCAGAGTGCCACTGAACAGCTTCATTACTCGCTAGACCTGCTGCACGTGTGCGGACCGTTACCGCGTCTGCAACGATGAATGCAGAATAGAAACCAACACCAAATTGACCAATCAATTGAGAGTCTTTGCTTTGGTCTTCAGACAGCTTTGAGAAAAAGTCTGCAGTACCCGATTTAGCAATCGTACCTAAATGCTCAATAACGTTGTCGCGGCTCATGCCGATGCCGTTATCAGAAATCGTTAAAGTATTGGTTTCAGCGCTAAAAGATAATTTTACGCCTAGGTCTGCATCACCTTGGTAAAGGTCACCGTTTGACAAGGCTTGGAAACGAAGCTTATCAGCCGCGTCAGATGCGTTAGAGATCAGCTCACGTAGGAAGATTTCTTTATTTGAATACAGTGAGTGAATCATTAGGTGAAGTAGTTGTTTTACTTCAGATTGAAAGCCACGAGTCTCTTTATTTTGCGTTGCTGTTTCGCTCATTTTTACTCCAAAACATCTATACTTTATGTTGAATACCATAGGGGCGTAACACTTGATGCCACTCTTATGTTCATTAACATGAGGATGACAAATGTAAATTCAAGGTCAAAAATCATAAAAACACTGTTTTTTTGATCTGTTTTTATTATCCTTGAGTCTGATAAATATAAAAGAACATAAAAGAAGCCATGATTTGGTGAAGAATTAACGGAACTTCACCTGAGATTTGTCTATTTCGCACTCAAAATCATCCAAAATAGAAGAATTCAATGAGCAATATCGGCACAAAGTTTATTCTCGCACAGCGGTTCGTATTCGACCCAAATAGCAATTCACTTGTTGATCAAATGAGCGACGGCGAAGTCGTGCGCCTTGGCAGCAATGAAAGCCGCATTCTCCTGATGCTGTCAGAAAGACCCAATGAAGTTATCACTCGTAATGAATTGCACGAGTATGTTTGGCGAGATCAAGGCTTTGAGGTTGATGACTCAAGCTTAACGCAAGCAGTTTCGACCCTGAGAAAGATGCTCAAGGACTCGACCAAATCTCCAGAATTCGTAAAAACGGTACCTAAACGCGGTTACCAATTTATTGCAACCGTTGAACGCTCTGCACCACTTTCATCAAATGATCAGCCAGCAGCGGCTGAAATTGCAGAAAATGACGTAGAACCTATCTTAACGTTTGCAACGCCTACAATGACCGAAGAAGTAATGACCGAAGCTGTTGAGCCCGAGTCAATTACAAAGTTTCAAGAAACCAAAGTTGAAGTGGAACCAGCAACAACACCAACTGCGACCCCGGTTAAAAGCACCAATAAGTGGTTAGCGTTTTCGTTATTGCTTGCGGCTTTCATCATGCCAATTCTGGTTTTAACGTTTACTAACCCCGCAGAATCCGAGTTCAGAACATTGACTGAAGTGGATGGTGTAAAAATTCAAACCCCAATCAATCATCCTGATCTCAGCAGTTGGCTACCTGCGATAGAGAAGTGTGTATTGCGTTACAACACCAATCACACTGGCATGCTGAAACCGACTGAGGTGATTGCAACTGGTGGACAAACCAACAACCTTGCCCTCAACTACATTCACCCGCAAGATTACTCTAGCGAAAATGTAACCCTAAGAATTTACGCAAACCAGTCGGATGTAAACGACATTTGTAACGGTGGTCAGTAACATGAAATTAAAAGTATCGATTATTTTACTGGTTCTATCTGCATTTTTAAGTGGTTGGTTATATTGGGGCAGCGATGCAAAAGTAGAGCGCTTGCTCACTCAGCATGAATGGCAATCGAAAATGGTGACTCTGATTAGCGATAACAAGCAAGCTGATTCAATCGGGCCGCTTCGTAAAGTTGAATTGTCATCGAATGCGAAATACCTACCAAATGGTACGTACCTGAGAATGTCAGTGGTTAGGCTGTACAGCACTCAAACTGCACCTGCGAATGTGATCAACATATCTGAAACAGGTCAGTGGGATATTAACGATAACTATTTACTGATTTCGCCAACGGAGTTTAAAGATGTAACTTCTGCTGAGCGCCAAGACTTTTCGGAAGAGCAACTCGAACTTATCACTCAAGTGATTAAGATGGATGCAGAGCAAAGCCGACGCATTGATATTATTAATCAGAAGGCACTGCTGCTCACTAGCTTAAATCACGGTTCTACCGTTTTGTTCTCAAACTAAAACTGGTTCAAACTAAAACTCTGCAGTTATTTATGTATATCAATAGCTGAATACCATTAAACGGTATATCAATAGAAAGGGGCATGATGCCCCTTTTTTGTTAGCCGTTGGTATCAAATTACGGATGTAGCATTTTAAGGATTAACTATGAATACGGATCAACCAAATCTGACGCCAGCAAAAGAGACAGCAACAAAAGCGACAATCGCAATACACTATTGCCGTCAGTGTAATTGGATGCTTCGTTCAAGTTGGTTATGCCAAGAGCTGCTGCATACCTTTAGCGAAGAAATTGAACAAGTGAGCTTGCATCCAGACACCGGAGGCAGGTTCGAAATCTTTTGTAATGGTGTGCAGATTTGGGAAAGAAAAGCAGATGAAGGTTTTCCAGAAGCGAAAGTTCTGAAGCAAAGAGTGCGAAACATCATTGCTCCAGACAGGGACCTCGGCCACGTAGACTCAAAGTGAGCCTTTTCTAACGCCGCCGATTGAGTTTATTTAAAGCTCGCCACTCACAATTACGTCACCTTCAAGGCTAATGACTTTAAAGGTATTATTTTCATAGATGCCATGGCTCGCTGCGTGACCATCTCGTGGGAATGTCACCGAACTAGGGTTAAAGATAAAGATATCATCTTGGTATTCGGCAACTGGAATATGGGTATGTCCATGGGCAATAATATCACCCGCTTTTAGTGCTGGTCGTTTAATGGTGTTATACAAATGGCCATGGGTTAGAAAGATACGCTGACCTGATTCCAATAACACCCATGAGTAATCCATCATCATTGGAAAAGACAACAACATCTGATCCACTTCACTGTCACAGTTACCACGAACGGCAATGATCTCTTGAGAAAACGCATTCAACTTCTCTGCAACCGCCGGCGGATTGTATCCTTCGGGAAGCGGGTTTCTTGGACCATGATTCAGAATGTCACCCAATAGCACTAAATATTGCGCACCAGACGCTTGGTAGAGTTCTAATACCTTTTCTGTTGCTGGCAGCGAACCGTGTAGGTCTGAAGCAAAAAATAATTTCACACGTACTTCTCCATAAAATTTATGAGCCTATTGTACGTATCTAAATGCTACACGTCATCTCTCACCATACCGTTGATCACGATATTATTGTAACTAACCATACCGACTATTTTGTTATCACGAACTACTGGCGCGCGACTGATACCAAAGCGTTCAAACAGGCGAGCGCAATACTTTACGTTCATCTCAGCAGACACGCTTAGCGCTGGCTTGGTCATGATTTCATAAACATTGGTTCGCTTGGGAGATCGATTCTTAGCCAACACTTTCTTTGCTATATCATTCATCAACACGATACCGTACTCATCATCCTCGTGGCGTTTATCGACAATGATTGCCTTCACTTTGTGCTTCTTCGCCATCTCTATCGCTTCTAACACCGTAGTTAGCCCATCGATAATCACATACGTATTGGCCATGACATCGCCTACTCGGATCTTTTCACTGGTACTCATAGCTCATCCTCCACAACCTTTGTTAACGTCTCAACTTGGTGCGCAACGCCTACTGCATCTTCCACATCTATCTGTACTGCAATACCCTGTCCCGATTCTTGGTCAAACTCCCCCACTTCACTAATTCTTTCGAGAATATGCCTTGCTAGATGCTCCTCAACGACAAACAGCAGCACATCTTTTTGCACCTCTAATGTTAATCCAAAGAAGGTGCGCTTTTGGTTTAAGCCCTGCCCTCTGGCATTATTAATCACGGTTGCTCCGGTTGCGCCCGCATCACGCGCGGCATCGAGCACAGTGTCGGTTTTGCTCTCTTCTACAAACGCTAGGATAAGTTTAAAGCGCATCTTTGCTCTCCTTAGAGGTGTGTAAACGGTTTAACCATTGGGTTATTTGGGCGTAGCTCATCACCGAAATGATGGGGAACAAACTCGCAAAGGCGATTAAGCCGAAACCGTCTATTACTGGATTTCGTCCCGGTACAGTTGAAGCAAGCCCTAATCCAAGAGCCGTCACTAAAGGCACAGTCACGGTAGATGTCGTAACCCCGCCTGAATCGTAGGCCAATGGAATGATCAATTTGGGGGCGTAAAAGGTTTGAATCACAACAATTACATAGCCACAAATAATGTAGTAATGGATAGGATCGCCCGCAACAATACGGTAGCTACCCAATGAGATACCGATGGCAACGCCTAATGCCACAGCGATTCTCAGTCCGTTAACACTGATACTGCCACCGGATACTTGGTTTGCCTTAATCGCTACAGCAATCAAAGAAGGCTCAGCTATCGTGGTACTAAAACCAATACAAAACGCAAACAGGTAAACCCAGTAATAATCAAACCAAGCCAATGAAAGACCAGAGCTGATCTTAAACTCAGTCAAAAAGCTTGGTTCGGTGAGTTGCATTGCCATCGTCTCCCCTAGAGGGAATAATGCGAGCTCCAACCCCATCAAAAAGAGTGATAAGCCAAGAATGACGTAAAAGAAACCGATGAGCACTTTGGCAAGGTTATTGACAGGCTTACGCAGTACCGCTAACTGAAAACCGAAGATGATCACCGCAATCGGAATCACATCCATCACAGTGCCTAGAAAGGTGTCGATAAATTGCTGCACACTGATCATGTCACCACCATCCCGTACACCATGACAAACATCATCGGCAGAAGTGAAGCAAACGCGATCAATCCAAAGCCATCAATCATAGGATTTCGTCCTTTAATCGCCGAGGCTAAACCTACGCCTAATGCGGTCACTAACGGAACGGTGATCGTCGATGTTGTGACGCCGCCAGAGTCGTACGCAATCCCAATAATGTTTTCCGGGGCAAAAGCCGTGAGCACCACTACTCCAATATAACCACCGATGATCATGTACTGAATTGGCCAACCTTTTAAGATCCGAAGTACTCCTAATAGAATGGCAATACCGACCGATAACGCCACAGTGAAGCGCAGGCCATCGGCATATTGTTCCCTTTCATCTAAAGAGTTGGGAATAACACCACCTTCAGCTGCAACTTCTGCTGCTTCAGCAGCCACTGCGGTTAACGCCGGTTCGGCAATGGTGGTACCAAAGCCTAAACAAAAAGCGAAGGTCAATAACCAAAACACGCTCCCCTTACGAGCAAATGCTTGCGCCATCGATTCGCCAATTGGGAACAGACCCATTTCAAGGCCAAAGATAAAAAAAGTCAGTCCAAAAACCACCAGCACTAAGCCAGTTAGAATAGACAAAAGATGAGGGAGTGGCTCTTGCAAAACAGCAAGCTGGAAGAAAGCAATCACCGCCACGATCGGCAAGAGATCCCTTAGACTACCTAACATGGCTCGAAACAAAGCAAGCACTGCCGTCATCGCAACTCCTAGTCATTGAAATTGTATCTGGTTATTAATTACTAATAATCATGGCAAATCCTTATCATTCCTTATGTGACAAATATTACGCAGTTGGTAACATATCCGAGTAAAGTCCATAAGTGTGATAGCGGTATACATCCTAACTTGATGAATTTAATTTCATTCTTTCGTAAATTGATACGGCGTAATTTGGGTATCACACGATTGAAACCAACTGATCGTTATAGTGATTTTTTCGTATTGATTGGCGTTCAAAAACAAGCCATGTCTATAATTATGTTTAATAGGGAGATTGGTATGAAGATATTGTTAACTGGTGGTACGGGATTTATTGGTTCTGAATTGGTCAAAAGCTGGAACACTGACGACGTGACATTATTGACGCGGAGCCCCGAAAAAGCGAAACAAAACCTAAATCATCTGAACCAGAATAACCTTCATTACATTCAATCTCTTGATGAACTGAGCGATCTCAATGACTTCGATGTAGTGGTCAACCTTGCTGGCGAACCTATCGCTGACAAGCGTTGGAGTGCGGAGCAAAAAGAGAGGATCTGTAACAGCCGCTGGCACATTACTGAAAAACTGGTCGAGTTAATTCATACCAGCAGCAACCCGCCGAAGGCTTTTATTAGCGGCTCAGCCGTGGGTTACTATGGTGATCAACAGCAACATCCGTTTGACGAATCACTACAAGTAGAAGATGAAAGCTTTCCTCACAAAGTTTGCGCTCATTGGGAAGAGATAGCCAAGAGAGCACAATCAGAAAGAACACGCGTGATACTACTGCGAACAGGTATTGTACTTGGTGAAAATGGCGGTGCGCTCAAAAAGATGCTTATGCCGTACAAACTAGGAGTTGGTGGACCGCTAGGTTCAGGCGAGCAATACATGCCTTGGATTCACATGCTGGATATGGTGAGAGCCATCAACCACTTATTGTCGATGCCTCACGCTCAAGGGGAATTTAATATGTGTGCCCCACACCCTGTCACCAACAAGCTGTTCAGCAGCACACTCGCCAAACAACTACGCCGACCTCATTTATTGTTCACGCCTAAATGGGCAATGTCGCTTCTTATGGGTGAATCTTCTTGTCTGCTCTTTGACAGCATTCGTTCCAAACCAAAGAAGCTCACTGAAACGGGATTTATCTTTAGTTACTCAAGAATCGAACCGGCACTAAAAAACTTGTTACAACATCAAGACTAATTCTTTACTCTAAAGCGATAGAGACTCTAATAAAGGATTAAGTGTGAACAAGTCGATTCTTATCACTGGTTGCTCAACAGGCATTGGCTATACATGTGCTCATGCACTTCAAAAAAGTGGCTTTCATGTCATTGCATCTTGCCGTGACCCACAGGATGTTCAACGCCTTCAAGATGAAGGCCTCACTTGTATTCAATTAGATCTTTCCAACCAAGAGAGTATCGAGAATGGCGCCAGGCTTGCAATTGCACTCGCACCTAACGGGTTGTATGGGTTATTCAATAACGGCGCTTACGGTCAAGCAGGCGCGCTAGAAGACTTACCGACCCAAGGTCTTAGGGAGCAATTCGAAACCAACTTCTTTGGTTGGCATCATCTTGTTTGTCAGATACTCCCGCACATGCGCGAACGTGGTGAAGGCCGAATCGTGCAAAACAGTTCCGTATTAGGTTTTGCCGCCATGAAATATCGTGGCGCTTATAATGCGTCAAAGTTCGCTATTGAAGGCTGGACGGATACCTTGCGTTTAGAGCTGCATGGCAGCGGTATACACATCTCGTTACTGCAACCTGGGCCAATTGAGACTCAATTTAGAACCAATGCCCTGAAAGCATTCAATAAATGGATCAACATTTCTGGCAGTGCTCACCAAGATGCTTACCAACAACAAAAAGACCGACTCGAAAATGAGTCATCGAACAACGCTTTTGTTCTGCCACCTGAGAGTTGTATCGAACCTGTATTTCACGCACTTTCGGCCAATAAACCCAAGCTAAGATACCGAGTTACGACTCCGACTAAAGTGTTCGCGGTATTGAAAAGGATTCTACCGAGTCGCTGGCTAGACCCTATTTTGAGAAAAGCTGCATAATTTTCTAACTTTGAATGCACAGTCGCAAACTTTAATGTAACGATGTAATTTTTCCGTAACAATAAGATGTCATGATTTATCCTATCTCATCAATTACTCCCAATTGGTGAATCTAATCTGGATATTTCATGACTTTAAACCGCCTTAATTGGGTAGGTGTGAGTGTGGCGATTACGTTGTTTATTCTGTTTTGAGTATCTCACGCAATACCTCACTGAACACCTCAATGATAACGCTATGCCTTCTATGTAGAGATAAACATCCTATCAACATCGAAGCATAGCGTTTTTTTATTTTTGTCTCTTTTTATCTGAGATACCCCAGTTAGATCTTGAAGTTACCGACTTATCCCCCCATATTTGCAACGTATCCATAAACAAACCTCAAGGAACGTAAATGCAATCTCCGCATATTGTTGAACTTAATGAGCAGAACTTTCGTCAAGTATTAGAAGGTTCGATGCAGACCCCTGTACTCATCCAATTTTGGGCACCAATGAGCCAAGAGAGCGCCCAAGTCATTCCTGAACTGCAAACATTAACTCAGCAATACAATGGCGCTTTCACCCTAGCCCTATTGAACTGTGAGCAGGAGCAAGCCATTGCTAGCCAATTTGGGGTTCAAGCACTACCGACTATTGCACTGTTTGTTAACGGTCAGCCTGTCGATGGGCTTGGTGGCCCTCAGAGCTTAGAAGCCATTGTTGAAATGCTAAACAAGCACCTTCCTAGCCAAGATGAACTTGCATTACGTCAAGCTCTGGAACAAATGCAAGCAGGTGAGCACACGCAAGCACTAGCAGCTATGCAGCAACTCCCAGCAGAACTGACGAATAAAGGTGAAGTAAAACTGGCGATCGCAGAGTGTTTGTTAGAAACGCAACAGTTTGATCTGGCTGAAACTCAGCTAGCCACCATTCCTCTAGAGTACCAAGACAACTACTACAAAGGCTTAGTCGCGAAACTTGAACTTCACAAGCAAGCAGCAGACAGCCCTGAAATACAGGCATTAGAAACCGCTCTGCAGCAAGACCCGAATGACGCTAAGACTGCCTCTGAGTTAGCATTGCAATATCACCAAGTGAACCGCAACGAAGAAGCGATGGAGCTGTTGTGGTCTTTCCTAGCAAAAGATCTAAATACTTGCGATGGCGATATGAAAAAAGAGTTCATGGACATCTTAAGTGCGCTTGGGCAAGGAAACCCAGTTGCCAGTAAGTACCGTCGACAACTGTACTCTCTGCTTTACTAACAAAACCCTAAAATCGTTAGATTGAACATCGAAAACTGACAATTTAATCAATTAGTTTATCGAATTAAATAGTATAAAATGGGCCATAAAATCAATATTTTATGGCCCATTTCTCGTTTATAAATTTGCTCAGAATTTAAATATGAGCCAGTATCAATAGTGAACTATCAAAAACTTAAACTTGCAAAGGATTTTGTATGGCTATTGATACATTGATTACTATTGGCGTCTTTACTGTCGTCGCACTACTGTTCATTTTCGCTGGTGTCAAAACCGTTCCACAGGGCAATAACTGGACCGTAGAACGCTTTGGCCGCTATACACAGACACTCAAACCAGGCCTAAACCTGATCATTCCATTTATCGATAAAGTCGGACAACGCATCAGTATGATGGAACGAGTTCTCGATATCCCAGCTCAAGAAGTCATCTCCAAAGATAATGCTAATGTCATGATTGATGCAGTTTGCTTCGTACAAGTTATCGATGCACCGAAAGCGGCTTATGAAGTTAATGACCTTGAGCATGCGATCCGTAATTTAACCCTCACCAATATCCGTACTGTGCTTGGCTCTATGGAACTGGATGAAATGCTTAGCCAGCGTGACATGATCAATACCAAGCTGCTAAATATCGTGGATGAAGCAACTAACCCATGGGGCGTAAAAGTTACTCGTATCGAAATCAAAGATGTACAGCCACCAGCTGATCTAACCGCCGCGATGAATGCCCAGATGAAAGCTGAGCGAAACAAACGTGCCGACATTTTATCGGCTGAAGGTGTAAGACAAGCTGAGATCCTAAAAGCAGAAGGTCATAAGCAATCAGAAATCTTAAAAGCGGAAGGTCAAAAGCAAGCAGCAATCCTGCAAGCAGAAGCTCGTGAGCGTGCAGCAGAAGCAGAAGCTAAAGCGACAGAAATGGTCTCGACAGCCATCGCTCAAGGTGACATGCAAGCGGTCAATTACTTTATTGCACAAGGTTACACCGACGCACTGAAGTCTATTGGCCAAGCTGAAAACGGCAAGATAATCATGCTACCACTCGAAGCGACTGGCCTAATGGGTTCTGTTGCAGGTATCGCAGAGATGTTTGCACAAAGCAACGACAAGGGTAGTAAGGACTAACTTATGTTCGAGTTACTAGAGCAAGTAAACCACTGGCATTGGTTAGCATTTGGTCTAGCGCTGCTAGCCCTAGAGCTGGTTGGTACTGCTGGTTACTTTTTGTGGATAGGCATATCTGCCATGTTGGTCGGAGCGCTATTAGGCGCGCTACCAATCGGTTGGCAGATGCAATGGTTGTCCTTTGCGAGTTTTTCACTTATCACCACTTGGTTGTGGTGGAGAAGACAACTATCTAATGACAAGCAGTCAGACGCTGGACGAGAGCTAAATCAAAGAGAAAAACAACTTGTAGGGCAAACAACTCGAGTCGATACTGACATGCAAAAAGGCAAGTGTCGTATCCGTCTAGGTGATACTACGTGGTCAGCTGTTAGCGCTCAGGATTTAGAAGCAGGCACAGAGGTAATCGTCACTGCTGTAGATGGCATAGTATTAACGATTACTCCAACTAAAGAGTAATTCAATCAGTCCTTATTAAAGCCATAAGTAACCAAATTATGGCTTTTTTTCTACAAGTGAATCAATAATCGGGCAATGGCTATTTGAGTCACCTGGGCATTGTTCAACCCACTCTTTCAATGTCTTCTGAATTGCCAATAGATCTTCAATTTTTTTGTTTACTTCTTCCAATTTACTAAGCGCTTTTGCTTTAACGTCAGCACTTTCTCGACAAGGATTGTCAGCTAATTCAACAAGCGCACGGCACTCATCAAGCGAAAAACCAGCGCTTCTTGCTTTCGCAACGATCCCAAGCTCTTTAATCTGCTTCTTATCATAACTTCTATAACCATTTTCCGAGCGGAAAGGCGCAGTGATAACCCCTTTGTCTTCGTAAAGACGAATAGATTTCGTTGATAAATTAGTAAGTTTAGCCGCTTCACTTATGTTCATGATATTACTCTAATAACCAGTTGCACTTTATGCATTTATGAACCTTTATTGCCTTTGATGCAAAATAAAATAATACGCCTAGAGTCCGTAAATACATAACAAATATAATTTAAGAAAATAAAGTCTTCTGTTTATAACCGTTTTGCTTTCAACAAAGAAAATACCTTCCATTTACGGACACTTCCAGACACCACAAATCAATAAGTTACTGATTGATATGTTGAAATTAACTTTTGTTATTTTTCATTAAAAATTTTTATAGAACTTTGACCTTTCATCAACCGTATACATAATTGAGTATTAAGCATGACGTTTAAATGCTGTTTATTTTATTTTTTGGTAAGTATGAAGGATGGAAAATATGAAACTTTTAACTTTAGCACTAGCTTCAGTGTTTATTTTTTCAGCTCCAGTCTCTATTGCGCAAAACAACGCAGGAAAAGTATTTGGTGCAGGCGTTCAGTGCACATTCAATGACGGAGCGATAAAGCAACTGCCCCGTGAACTGTGCAAAGCATATGGTGGCACACATCAATAATTATAATGGGTAGGTTTAAGTTAATCGTTTCTGAGCCTACCTAAACTTATAGAAATCAGCACCAATAAATGCGTCCCATCCTCTTTGCCACTCAGCTTTGATCATCACCTCCTGAGGCATATCAGCACATTGTTCTGTGTACCTTGTTCCTTTGATGCCTTTTTCAAAAGCTTTATAAGGATCACAGAACTCTGATTTTCCCTTTTCATATCCGGCAAGATAAGCAGATTCATCAAACCCCACCTTTTCTTGTATATCAACTAATGAGTCATTATCTATCGCGTAGCCACGGGATCCAAAACGCTCCCCTTGACCATACCAAAACTCAGATGCTGTTTTCGGTGAAGAGCTACATGCAACCAAACTAAAAGCAATTATTGCAATGGGAATAATACGTTTCATAAATATCTCCTAAAAAGCAAAAAAGCTGGGTAAATACCCAGCTTTTTCTATTTCTTATCTAACTTACTTAACTCCGAAAGGAATTGTTAGTGCTAGTTTGAAATCAGTCTCGTCTTGGAAGGCATTAGAGTAACCAGTCCAGTTTGGCGCGTCTGAATCATTAAAGAAGTTAGTGTAGTAGAAGCTGATGTTAGCATCTTTCAATGCACCAGCTTGAATTGCGTAATTTGCGAAGAAGCTATATGCATATTCGACTAGCTCATCGTAACCGTCAGCTTTCGCACCCGCACCGTAAGCACCACTTACACCAGCACTGAAGCCTGTACCACCAACATCAGAGAAATCACGAGTTGAAGATAGGAAGAACGCATATTCGCCATCGTGGTTAAAGTCAGAACGGTTGTTCCACCAAACGTCGTAAGCACCGTTTGAACCACCATACTGTTCTGTTAGGCGGTAAGACATGTTACCAACATTACCACGAGTATCTTCAGAGTCGGCAACTGTATATGTCGCTTCAGCACGGAAGCTGTATTGACCCATAGTTTTAGACGTTAATAATGCCGCTTGGAAAGCTGTGCTGTCAAACTGGTTGTCATCATCAACTACGTATAGTTGTGGAGACCAGAATAGACCGCCATCTGTCGTGCCTTTAACTTTAGCGTGGAAGTTTTTACGATCCCCGTCAGTCAAGCCACCGTAACCAACATCAAGTCCAATTCCATTACTTAGAGTATAACGAGCACCCATCGAGTATACATCGCCTACGTCTTTACCAGGGCTGCCCCAGAAAGAGCCATCGCGGAATTCATATGTTTCTTTGAACCAAGGGGCTTTGTACTGGTCTGCATAAACGAAACCAACAGAAAGGTCACCAAAGTTACCACCGATCTCACCACCACGGTAGGTACCAGGAGCGAATGACCAGTTAACGCCTAAAGAACTAGGTACAGACGGTTGGAAGTAACCAAGTTGCGCATTGATGTTCTCGCCAAACTTAAATTTTAATGCTGCTTTAGCGAAAGAAACACCGTTATCAGTTTGGTAAGAATCACAGCCAGTACTTGCACCGTAAGCAGAATCACAGTCAAAAAAGTTCATCTCGTGTTCAAATGAACCGCCGGTTTCTTCACCCGCCCACATGTCGAATGTGCTGTACACTACTGCGTCAAAACCAACAACGTCAGCTACGTAACCTGAATGGAAACCTAAGTTAGCAAAGATAGAGCCGTGATCTAAGTTTGTTGTCTTAGCTGTATCATTGCCATTTGCATCCACATTACCACGGTCACGAGCACGCATGAAGAAGTTTAGGTTGCCACTAATTGTCGACTCAGAGAAGAACTCTGATGCCTGACTCGCATACTCAGGACCGATTGGATCTTCAGCCATAGCTGGAGCAGCAGAAAGTGCACCTACCATTGCTGCAGTAATCGCAGATACTTTAAAAAATTTGTTTTCCATGGAATAAAACTCCTAAAAATGGATATAGCTGTTTGAATATTTCCCGCCTAAAGTTGGCCGCCGTAGAGAGAAATACCTTTTCTTGTTTGAGAACCCTAAAATCTGAATTCTCTATTTCCTTTCTGGTTATGCACATCATGTGCATCCATGGCATTAAGACTAACTTCGCCCTCAAAAAGATCAATGAGAACTTAATTTTCATCTAAAAAAATATGAGTTGGTGCAAATTTAGTAGGTACTTAGTGATCCAGGTCGATAAATTGTAAAGATCATAACCTAAAACGATTAAATAAAATAATATCAATTACTTACATTTAACCCACTCTTGAAAACATAGAAGTGACTCGCATTTTCAATACAACTATAACGGCATTTCATTAATGTTGAGCAGCGTCACTGTCCTGATTTTAGAGTTCGTATAGGAACAAAATTCTCAACAATTAAAAAGTCATCATTTTTATATCAGAAACAAAAAAGGCACTCCCTTGAAAGGAGTGCCTTTGAGCTTTTTTTATCTGTATTTACTTACGAAATAAGGGCAATTAGATCTTCTTCCGTTCTTATTTCGATACCTAAATCTTGTGCTTTAGTCAGTTTAGAACCAGCGGCTTCACCAGCAAATAAGATATCCGTTTTCTTAGACACGCTACCGGTTACTTTTGCACCTAAAGCCTGCAAAGCGGCTTTCGCTTCACTGCGTCCTAATTTAGACAGTGAGCCCGTCAACACAACCACTTTACCTTCTAACGGCAGCTCTTGGTCATCCGCAACAGCTTCGATTGCAGGCCAGTTAACACCAAGCTCTAGCAACTGCTCGACTACGGCTCTGTTTTTCTCCTGCGAGAAGAAGCTCGTGAGGTGACTTGCGACGATGTCACCAATATCTGACACTTCAACCAACTGTTCATGGGTTGCTGCTTGAACCAACTCCAGCGTCTTAAAGTGTTGAGCTAAGTTCATAGCCGTCGCTTCACCCACTTCGCGAATCCCTAGAGAATAAAGGAAACGCGCTAATGTCGTGTCTTTGGCTTTATTAAGCGCACTCACTACATTCTGTGCCGATTTAGGCCCCATACGGTCAAGAACCGTAATAACGCCAGCGCTTAACTTAAATAGATCGGCTGGAGTTTCTACCATTTCACGGTCTACAAGCTGCTCGATCACTTTTACGCCAAGACCATCAACATCCAGCGCCTTTCTAGACACAAAGTGCTTAAGCGCTTCTTTACGCTGTGCCTGACAGACTAAGCCACCAGTACAACGCGCTACAGCCTCTCCCTCAACGCGCTCTACTGCAGAGTTACATACTGGGCAAGCATCAGGGAATACAATGTCTCTAGCGCTATCAGGGCGGCGATCTTGCACAACAGCTACAATCTGTGGAATAACATCACCAGCACGACGAATGATTACGCTATCTCCGACCTTCACACCTAAACGAGCAATCTCATCAGCGTTGTGCAACGTGGCATTACTTACCGTCACACCACCAACAAAGATAGGTTCTAGTTTAGCCACCGGCGTAATTGCGCCTGTACGACCCACCTGAAACTCAACATCGTTAAGCAGAGTGATCTCTTCTTGAGCTGGGAACTTGTAGGCAATAGCCCAACGAGGTGCTCGTGCAACAAAGCCTAGAGTGACTTGTGCGGCAATGTCATCAACCTTAATCACCACACCGTCAATCTCATAAGCCAGAGCATCACGACGAGTCATAATATCTTGATAGTACGCTTTTACGTCCTCAAGCGAGCTTAACTGCTTAGTTTCAGGACACATTGGCAAACCCCAGCCTTTCAGCTGCAAGAAGCGTTGATAGTGGCTATTCGAAAGCTCAGCTCCTTGAACAACACCGACACTGTATGCGTAGAAAGCCAGTGGACGTTTCGCTGTAATGCGAGAGTCAAGTTGACGCAGGCTACCTGCAGCGGCGTTGCGTGGGTTAACAAAAACTTTGTCGCCCTTCTTCAAAGCCATCTCATTCAGTTTATCGAAGCCTGCTTTAGGCATAAACACTTCACCACGAACCTCAATGCGTTCTGGCCAACCTTCGCCTTGCAACTTAAGCGGAATCGAGCTGATCGTTCGTACGTTTTCTGTGATGTTTTCGCCAGTAGCGCCATCACCACGCGTTGCTGCCTGAACTAAGGTGCCATTTACATAGAGTAGGCTTACCGCTAAGCCATCAAGCTTAGGCTCACAACAGAAAGTCTTAAGATTGGCCATTGGCGCTCTATCAGACATACGCTTATTAAACGCATCCAAATCTTCATCAGAGAATGCATTGTCGAGCGAAAGCATTGGGATTTCATGAGCCACTTGCGTAAACCCATCTAAAGGCTGTCCACCGACACGTTGGCTCGGAGAATCCACCGTCACAAGCTCTGGATTCTCTTCCTCGATCTTTAGCAACTGTTGCATCAATCGATCGTACTCGACATCAGGGATCTCAGGGCTATCTTCTACATAATAACGAACGGCATGATAGTGCAGAGTTTCTCTTAACTGCTCTAAGGTAACTTGAATCGATTCTTTCATATCATTCTCTGTCGTGATTGAAATATCAAAAAGGGCTCCCTTAGGAGCCCTTTTCTATAAATATAGATTATTTACAAGGCTAAACAATACGGCTAGGCATTCGTAGCGGTCATAAAGTCTCTGATTTGCTTGCGGTAGTCTGACAAACGATTGGGCGTCATTAAGTTACGTGACTCGTCCAAAACGTTTCCGCCCATATCATCAGCAATTTTCTGAGCTGCACTCAGCATTACATTAAAGTTCTGATCAGCTTGACCGTAACAAGGCAGCGTCATGAAGAACGAAATACCTTTCGTTGTAAAGTCAGCGGGATCATCATGTTCTAGAGTGCCCGGCTGCATCATGTTCGCAACACTGAAAATAACTTTTGGCTCATCGCTAGATTGTGCAAAACAGTGGTAGATAGACATCTCACCATAAGTTAGGCCGTTATTCTCCATGCTACGGAAAAGTTCAGTACCCACAAACGGGATCTCTCCAGCACAGTGAACATTGAGAACAATAACTTCTAGGCCAAGCTCTTCATCTGGCTTAGCTTCTTCAGTAGACGCTGCGTTTTGTGTAGCAACGACTTCTTTAGCAACGTCTACTTGAGTAACAAGCGGTTCACTTGGCGTCAGTGCTTTGTTAGGAGCTAGCGGCTCGGTAACCGAATCAGAAGCTTCTTCAAACGAACCGTACTGCTCTTGAAAACCAGCATGACTTTCTTTTTGCTCGTCAGTCAATTCAAAGCTTGGAACCTCTGGTTCAGTGGCCTCTTGTATGTCTTCAGGTTCACTCTCGATCTGAATTGGTTCTTCTTTAACACTGAAGGAAGGAAGATCATTCAATTCGATGTCGTCTTCGATAACTTCTTTCGTTTGTGGCGCAGTAAGTGGATCTGAGTCAATCAGCGGATCAGTCTCAGATGGTGAGACTGCAAAATCCGGCTCTTTACGCTCTTTTCGGATTATCTCAAAATCATCTTCTGGGGCGAATGAACGGTTTGGGATCGTTTCTGCTTCATCTAAGCTGTCGTTATCAAGCTTACCAAGCGGCTTATCTCCAAACTTTGCTTTCCCTTCTTTTTTACTCGTCCATAGACCATGGAACAATAATGCGGCGATAGCTAATGCGCCAACAATAATGAGTACAAATCGCAATTCCTGCATTTTTCGCTCTCAGCTTTCTTAGTCGACTAGCTATAAACACGCTGTCACTAAGTTGGGTTAATTTGGCTAATCTCACTACTCTATCAAAAGTAGCCACTGTTTTAGAACAACTTAATACAATTAGTTCCTTGCATGGTGTGATTTTCACCACGCTTTTTTTCTTAATTTCGGTCTAGTACACTAGGGATGTTTGCTATTTAACCAAATTCACATGTGACCTAATTTTAATATGACTATTGAATCTGTTCCCCGCTCAGGCTTTGGCTATTTTATTTTCGGAATAAAAATCGCTTTGTCGCCGAGCATTCGTAAGTTTGTTTTACTTCCACTAATCGCTAACGTGTTACTCGTTGGTGGTGCTTTGTTTTATATCTTTTCCAACCTCAACACTTGGATTGAAGGATGGATTGGTGCATTGCCAAGCTTCTTGTCGTGGTTGTCATACATTTTATGGCCGCTACTTGTCATAACCGTCTTGGCCACGTTTTCGTATTTCTTTAGCACGCTCGCTAACTTCATTGCTGCGCCGTTCAATGGATTACTCGCAGAAAAGGTAGAAGAGCTACTTAGTGGCAAAAAAGTCAATGACGATGGTTTACTTGATGTCCTCAAAGATACGCCACGTATATTAGCGAGAGAATGGCGCAAACTTGTCTACGTTCTGCCAAAAGCGATCGGTTTATTCCTACTTTTGTTAATTCCAGCACTCGGACAAACCGTTGCACCGTTTTTATGGTTCATCTTCACCGCATGGATGCTTGCTATCCAGTACGCTGATTACCCATTTGATAACCATAAAATCAAATTCGATGATATGAGAAACATTTTGAAACAAAAACAAGGTAAGACCTACAGCTTCGGCGCGCTTGTTTCTGTATTTACGACAATTCCAATTTTAAACCTGATCGTAGTGCCTGTTGCGGTTTGTGGTGCCACAGCCATGTGGGTTGTTGAATTCAAAGAACAAGCATTACACTCTCGTCGATAAACGCCCCCACTTACCTGTCCGCGCCTATCTTTTGAAAATTCAATGACCAGTAAAGATAGGCGTGAACTCTGCTACATATCTATATGATATAACTTTTTAATCCTTTTACCTTTTTTTCAAGTTGTTTAATCTAAATTCAAGCTGAACAAACATCGAAAGACACTAGACGGTAAAGTGATTGATATACTACGTTTAGTTCTGTCATTAAATGAAGGAATATCGCATGAGCAAGATCTACGAAGACAACACCCTAACGATTGGTAACACACCGCTAGTCCGCCTTAACAAAGTAAGCAAGGGTAACGTCCTAGCTAAGATCGAAGCTCGTAACCCAAGCTTCAGTGTTAAGTGTCGTATCGGTTCAAACATGATCTGGGAAGCAGAAAAAGCAGGTACTCTTAAACCAGGTATCGAGCTTGTTGAACCTACCAGTGGTAATACAGGTGTTGCTCTTGCATTCGTAGCAGCCGCTCGCGGTTACAAGCTAACGCTAACTATGCCTGAGTCAATGAGCCTAGAGCGTCGTAAGTTGCTTAAAGCACTAGGTGCAAACTTAGTACTGACTGAAGCACCAAAAGGCATGAACGGCGCGATAGCTAAAGCAGAAGAAATTGTCGCTTCAGATCCAGAAAAGTATCTGCTGCTTCAGCAATTCAACAACCCAGCTAACCCACAAATTCACGAGAAGACAACTGGCCCCGAAATTTGGGAAGCAACAGATGGCGAAATCGATGTGTTTGTCGCTGGCGTAGGTACCGGTGGTACGCTTACTGGTACAAGCCGTTACATTAAGGGCGAGAAAGGTAAAGCGATCACTTCTGTAGCGGTTGAACCAGCAGAGTCTCCAGTGATTGCACAAGCGCTTGCTGGCGAAGAAATCAAACCAGCTCCGCACAAAATCCAAGGTATTGGTGCAGGCTTTATCCCTGGAAACCTAGATTTAGACCTTATCGACCGTGTAGAGCCAGTAACTTCTGAAGAAGCGATTGAGATGGCTCAACGCCTGATGAAAGAGGAAGGTATTCTAGCGGGCATCTCATCTGGCGCAGCAGTAGTAGCGGCGAACAGAATCGCGGAACTGCCTGAATTTGAAGGAAAAACCATTGTCACTGTGCTTCCAAGCTCTGGCGAACGTTACCTAAGTACAGCCCTATTTGCAGGCATCTTTACGGAGAAAGAGAACCAACAATAATATGTGGTCAAATCAATTTTTCGTCCAAAAAAGCCCCGTTTAGGGGCTTTTTTGTTGATCCCTGCCCCACCTTTGGTAATATCGGGTCTGTTTTATTTTTCGCTTCAAAATAAAAGAAGCAATAAACAAATTCTGAAAGTCATGAGTACTCAACAAAAGACGACCATGGCTGGATAAAAATTTATAATCAGTCTAAGTTCTAACACGAACATAGCGTACTAGCCTCTAGCGAACTTACGTTAAAGCAGTTAAGCTGAACTGGTTACAAACTTACAAAAAATAAATTAATTGGGGTATATCAAATGTACGAGAAGCAAGTAGAAATCACAGCAGAAAACGGCCTTCACACACGTCCAGCTGCACAGTTCGTTAAAGAAGCAAAATCTTTCGATGCTGACATCACAGTGACTTCTAACGGCAAAAGCGCTAGCGCAAAAAGCCTGTTCAAGCTACAAACTTTAGGCCTAGTAAAAGGTACTAACGTTACTATTTCTGCTGAAGGCCCTCAAGCTCAGCAAGCAGTAGACCACCTAGTTGCTCTTATGGATCAACTACACTAATACGGTCTCCTTCTTTCAAAGCCATTTTGCATAGCAAAGTGGCTTTGTTCGAAATAGATAGCGATAAGCGCGACATTAGTCGACGACTTAAAGTCACACATTCTCCCGTTTACAGTTGAACAACTAAGGTAAGGCTATGATTTCAGGCATCCTAGCATCTCCTGGTATTGCTTTCGGTAAAGCACTACTACTTCAAGAAGATGAAATTGTCCTAAACACTCAATCTATCTCAGACGATCAAGTTGAAGCAGAAGTTCAGCGTTTTTTTGACGCTCGTAACAAATCTTCTCAACAACTTGAAGTTGTAAAGCAAAAAGCACTTGAAACTTTTGGCGAAGAAAAAGAAGCAATCTTTGAAGGCCATATCATGCTGCTTGAAGATGAAGAGCTAGAAGAAGAGATTTTAGCACTCATCAAGAAAGACAAAATGCACGCAGACAACGCGATCTACACAGTGATCGAAGAGCAAGCTGTTGCACTTGAGTCACTTGATGATGAGTACCTAAAAGAACGTGCGACTGATATCCGTGATATCGGCACTCGCTTCGTTAAAAATGCACTAGGCATTAACATTGTGTCTCTAGCAGATATCAATGAACAAGTTATCCTAGTTGCTTACGACCTAACGCCATCTGAAACTGCACAAATCAACCTAGACTACGTTCTTGGTTTCGCTTGTGACATCGGCGGTCGTACATCTCATACTTCAATCATGGCACGTTCACTTGAGCTTCCAGCTATCGTTGGTACTAACGATATCACTAAGCAAGTTAAGAACGGCGACATGCTTGTGCTAGACGCGATGAACAATAAGATCATCATCAACCCTTCTGACGCTGAATTAGCAGAAGCTAAGAAAATCAAATCTGATTTTGAAGCAGAAGCGGCTGAACTAGCAAAACTTAAAGACCTACCAGCTATCACACTTGATAACCATCAAGTAGAAGTTTGCGGCAACATCGGTACAGTTAAAGACTGTGACGGTATCCTGCGCAACGGTGGCGAAGGTGTTGGTCTGTACCGTACTGAATTCCTATTCATGGACCGTACAGCACTTCCTACTGAAGAAGAGCAATACGTTGCTTACAAAGAAGTAGCTGAAGCAATGCACGGTGAGTCAGTGATTATCCGTACAATGGATATCGGTGGCGATAAAGATCTTCCATATATGGATCTTCCACAAGAAATGAACCCGTTCCTAGGCTGGCGTGCAGTTCGTATCAGCTTGGATCGTCGTGAAATCTTACGTGACCAACTACGCGGCATTCTTCGTGCATCTGCACATGGTAAGCTACGTATCATGTTCCCAATGATCATTTCTATCGAAGAGATCCGTGAACTGAAAAAAGCAATCGAAGAGTACAAAGTTGAACTTCGCGCTGAAGGTCATGCTTTCGATGAAGACATCGAAATTGGCGTAATGGTTGAGACTCCAGCAGCTGCTGCTATCGCACACCACCTTGCTAAAGAAGTGGCTTTCTTCTCTATCGGTACTAACGATCTAACGCAATACACTCTTGCAGTTGACCGTGGTAACGAGATGATTTCTCACCTTTACAACCCACTATCTCCAGCGGTTCTTCTTGTAATCAAGCAAGTAATCGATGCTTCTCATAAAGAAGGCAAGTGGACAGGTATGTGTGGCGAGCTAGCAGGCGATGAGCGTGCAACTCTACTTCTTCTTGGTATGGGTCTAGATGAGTTCTCTATGAGCGGTATCTCTATCCCTAAAGTTAAGAAAGTAATCCGTAACTCTAACTTCGCAGAAGTTAAAGCTATGGCTGACGAAGCACTATCTCTACCTACAGCTGCAGAAATTGAAGCTTGCGTAGAAAAATTCATCGCTGAGAAAACTCAGTAATCACCAAGAGCTTAATAAAGTTAGACGGCTAAAAATAGTCGTCTAATTTGTTAGATTGGTATAGTATATTCTACAGAATAAAACTAAACGTTAGGAGCATGACACAATGGGTCTGTTTGACAAACTGAAAAAGCTTGTATCTGATGACAGCGCTGATGCTGGTGCAATCGAAATCATCGCACCTCTTTCTGGTGAAATCGTAAACATCGAAGACGTGCCAGATGTAGTTTTCGCTGAAAAAATCGTTGGTGACGGCATCGCTATCAAACCAGCTGGCGATAAAATGGTAGCTCCAGTTAACGGTACTATCGGTAAGATCTTCGAAACTAACCACGCATTCTCTATTGAGTCTGACGACGGTGTTGAGCTTTTCGTTCACTTCGGTATCGATACTGTTGAACTTAAAGGCGAAGGCTTCACTCGTGTAGCTGAAGAAGGTCAATCTGTTAAAGCTGGTGACACTATCATCACTTTCGACCTAGCGCTTCTAGAAGAGAAAGCGAAATCTACGCTTACTCCAGTTGTTATCTCTAACATGGACGAAATCAAGGAGCTGAACAAGCTTTCTGGTTCTGTAACTGTTGGCGAAACTCCAGTTCTTAAAGTAACTAAGTAATTTCGATTACTTATCTGCTTTAATTAAAACGCTACCTAAGGGTGGCGTTTTTTGTGCCTGCTATATTTGTTCAATACCTCAGATAGGCATTACTGACTATCACACCGAAACCCTTCTCCTAGCTCCCTCAACCAATGAAAACTACACTGACCGTTTATCTCCTGCTATCTGACCTAGTTTTTTACTAAACGTTGTTAAGCGCTATTCAAGGCATTTCGCCTATACATCAAATTACACTTGTGAATTTTAACAAACAGAGATCTCTGATATCTCGTTCTACTCGATTCTGAGATACGACTAAAGACTTCGATTCAGGTAAACAATGGATCACTATAGTCGTCACTCCCTACAGTGAGGAACGAGCGTGATAGGGAATCTCGCTTTTGCTTCTGTTTACCCGCACAGCACTTTTCCAAATATATCTTAGCTAAACAACAGGCAATAAAAAACCCAGCCGAAGCTGGGTCTGTTTAGCGCTCATCTCTCACCACGAGCTAATTTGTGGAAGCCTAACGTTAACGTTTATGATCAACAGCACTTATGATCAACAGCGCTTATAACCAACTTGGCAACGTGGCCTTTCAATCGATTAACCTAGTAGGCTAAGTGCCGAGTTCGGCGCTTGCTTCGCTTGAGCAAGGATCGAGCTTGAAGCTTGAGAAAGGATCTGAGACTTAGTCATCTGAGTCGTTTCTTTCGCGAAATCGGTATCTTTAATACGGCTCTTAGATGCGTTAACGTTCTCGTTAATGTTGTCTAAGTTGCTGATAGCGTGGTCGAAACGGTTTTGGAAAGCACCCAGTTCAGCACGGTGGCTATCTACATACTTAAGTGCCGCATCGATAACTGCAACAGATTCTTGCGCGCCGCCAACTGATGTTACGTCGATAGTATCAACCGTTACTTCTTTGCCAGATTGCATGCCTAGTTCGCCAGCAAGGCTACCTGAGAATGCCACTTCGCCTTCAACTTTGTTGTTGCCAGTAAACATTTGTAGGTTGCCGTCTTCAGTTACAGACGCTTTAACAGAATCTTGTTGACCGTTGATGTACGTTGCTAGCTCTTCGATGTCATCGCCCGCTTTCGCAGACACATCGATTTCTTGTGCTTGACCGAAGTTATCAGTGAACGACATTTTTAGGTCGTTTGCGCCCGCTTGAACATTCCAGTCTTTATCTTTCGCGTTCTCAGTTTGGTAGCTTTTACCACCCATCTGAGCGTTATCAGAGCGCATGTCTTTCAGTTGAAGCATTACCGCTTCACCGTTGTCCGCACCGATTTGGAATGATTTAGTACCGTGAGTACCGTTAAGCAGCTTGTTGCCACCAAAAGACGTGGTTTCCGCGATACGGTTCAGTTCGTCGTTCAGAGCTGTTACTTCTTCTTGAATCGCTACACGCTCAGATTTTGAGTTTGAGCCGTTTGAAGATTGTAGAGACAAATCACGCATACGTTGCAGGATGTTTGTTGTCTCGTTCATTGCACCTTCAGCAGTTTGTGCAATAGAGATACCGTCGTTCGCGTTACGTACAGCAACATCAAGACCACGACTCTGAACGTTCAAACGGTTCGAGATTTGTAGGCCCGCAGCGTCATCTTTCGCGCTGTTGATTTTAGAGCCTGAAGCTAGACGCTCCATTGATGTTTGTTGTGCGCTGTTTGCGTTGTTTAGGTAACGTTGTGCTGTCATCGCTGAAACGTTGGTATTTACATTCACTGCCATGGTGACTTCTCCAATTGATTTTCCGGTATAGCGGTTTCCGACGTCTCGGAAAACCAAGTAGTTATCTCTAAGTTACTATTAATAACGGCGTGAATGCTGAAACCTTTAGGAAAAAAACAACAAAATTAAAGAAATAGCGATAAAGAAGAAGAAAGCGTGACTGGCCGTAAAATTATCAAAAAAAGATGAGAAAAGCGCTAAAGTTGTCGAGATGTCAGTCGAGCGAGAAGTTGTATTTTTATTAACCAAAGGGCTTTAGTTAAGCTGAACTACCTTTATAAGATTTGAGGTAATTTATTAACCGAGCAAGGTTAAAGCAAGATTCGGCGCTTGCTTTGCTTGAGCCAGTATTGTGGTGCTCACTTGCTGCAATATTTGCTGCTTGAGCATTTGAGTGGTCTCTTTGGCGTAATCGGTATCTTTGATTCGGCTGTTGGATGTCGCCAAGTTCTCATGAACATTTTCGAGATTATTAATCGCATGATCAAAGCGGTTTTGCATTGCGCCGAGTTCGGAGCGATGACTATCCACGTACTTCATCGCCGTATCTAAAATAGAAACTGCACGCTGCGCGCCACCCACATCGGTCACATTGATGTCATCGACTGATTCGTAATAACCCGCAGACATCGAAAGCTCACTGGCTAACGAACCTAAAAAAGAGATCGTGCCCGCAGTATCTTCACCAGACATATAGATCTGAAGCTGCCCTTCATCATTAACTGAAGCCGAGACCTGATCTGTTTGACCATTAATATAGGTCGCCAACTCTTCGATATCATCGCCCGCTTTCGCCTTGATGGTGATCTCTTGTGGCTGACCAAAACGGTCGGTAAACGACATCGTCATATCATTCTGGTTGGATTTGACTGCCCACGAGTCACTTGCCATGCCATTGGCGACATAGCTAAAACCACCCATATTGATGTCATCGGTGCGCATGTTTTTCAAACCTATCTGCACCGCTTCACCAGAACTGCCACCGATTTGAAATGACGAACTACCAAAACTACCGTTAAGAAGTTTTTTACCGCCAAATGAAGTCGTTTCAGCAATTCGATTCAACTCATCATTTAGAGCTGTCACTTCTTCTTGAATCGCTGTCCTTTCAGACTGGCTATTCGAACCATTACTCGCCTGCAGCGACAAATCTCGCATGCGTTGCATGATATTGGTGGTTTCATTCATCGCTCCTTCTGCAGTCTGCATAATGGAGATTCCATCGTTAGCGTTTCGAACCGCGACATCAATGCCGCTCATCTGCGCTTCTAATCGATTCGAAATTTGTAAGCCAGCCGCATCGTCTTTTGCACTATTAATACGGCTCCCTGAAGCTAAGCGCTCCAAAGATTGATTCAGCATGCGATTAGCATTAGAGAGGTTTCTCTGAGCCACTAGCGCTGAGACATTTGTATTAACAGTTATAGCCATAGACCTTCACTTACAAAAAGATGAATAAAACTCACGATTGCTCTTATATCGACCAATTCATCTAAAGCTTTAATAAAAAAGGAGCCCTGAGGGCTCCCTTTGTTTATTCTTTTTGAGACGATTTACTTAACCGTTAATGCACTCAACATGTCAGTCGACGGGGCAAAGTAATAAGCGCCTGTCACCGCTTTAGTAAAACGAAGCAGTTGGTCTGTTTTACCATCTGTCACGCCGTACATACTCTCTAGCATCGCATCAAAATTATGACGAACGTTACAGTAAGCAATGAACAATAAGCCGTGGTCGCCCGTTGCTGTGCCGTAAGGCAGGCTGTGACGAACAATTTTCAGGCCCTTGCCTTCTTCTTTGATATCCACACGACCAACGTGAGACGCCGCAGGAACATCGTCTAATTCAATTGAATCGGGCTTAGTACGACCAACGACTTTCTCTTGTGCCGATACATTCAATCGATTCCAAGCAGGCAGGTTATGCACAAAACGTTGCACCATCACATAGCTACCACCCGCAAATTCACCTTCAGGCACAATCGCTACTTCAGCGCGCTGTGCGTCTTTCGGGTTTTCAGTGCCATCAACGAAGTCGGTCATGTCACGTGAATCTAGGAAGCGGTAACCGTAGGTTTCATCAACTACTTCAACGTCCGCAGCTATTTCAGATAGCAATTTACGTAGGATGAAAAAGTGCAGATCGTGTCGATTTGAATGACAGTGAATCAGAACATCAGACAATGTGCTCGGTGCAGTGACATCACCTTCCCCAAGCGCAGGGAAATCAATGAGGTCAGACGGAGCAGCTCGCTCGAACTTATCCCAAAAAGCCTTTGAGAACGCAACTGACGCCGTTAAGTTCGCATCTGGTTGAGTTTGGTTGAGCTCTTCGATTAGCGCAGGAATCTTTTGAATTTCCGCTAATACGTTAGCAGCGTTAGCATTCACTTTTAGTTGAACGTAAAGAGCGAAAGGCCCTGCTTCTGGCAAGATAGCACTTTGAACGTTAGGCTGCTCATTTGAGACATTAAGCATAGATTATTCCTTCCAGTTTTAGCTTCTAAGTATAATTGTGAATGGGACAAATGTTTTGATGAGAATCAGTCTTCGAGCTCAACCACTTTAAAGCAATCCCTAGCGGCATGACTATTGGTTAGAAAAAGCGCTAACCATAGGAGCAATAACAGGGTGATGCCATTTGACCAACGGAACCATCCATTATCCAGATAGATTAAATAAATGGTATGAGACCCCTGTGCCAAGATAGCCACCATGGTGACCCAACGCCCCCAAGATACGACTTTATTGAGGCGCTTTCTCTCTGGTGTTCTGAGTCCAAACAACCACATGAGTAACAAGATCGGAATACTCAATGCAATCCCAACATAAAACATTTGATGATCTGGATAGATGATTTCGAGGATATCAGTGCCCGACTCTCGGCTTGCACCTGCAACAATGAAAACGACCAGAGCTTTCGCCAGAAATAGCCAACCTAACCATAATAGGATTGGGGCTTTTAAAAAGCCGTGCTTGTCGTATTGTTCTATGGAGTACCGCACAAATCTCACTTTCACTTATTTTCAAACCAACACTTTAACGCAAATCATTCATACTTAACTAGGTTTGCGTTATCTTATTGGTTAATCCGTTTTAATTATCGAACTCAGTATGAAAAAGAAAACTAATACACCATCTGTTGAATCACAACAAGAAGCACTGAAGATAGCCAAAGCGACACAAAAGCCAGCTCAAACCAAAGAACAAACCAAGTTGATTGCTCAAGGTATCGAGAAAGGCATCGCACTCTATAAAAAGCAGCAGAAAGAACGTGGCCGCCAAGCCGATAAAGCTAAAAAACGCGTACAGAAAGAGAAGCAGACTCTGCAAGCGAACCAAGACCAAGACCAAGACCAAGAACAGAATGTCGAATCGAACAAAGAAACAACATCAAATCACGCCAGTAAATTGCCGTGGTTGTTATTGTTCGCAAGCTGGATAGGCTTCGCGATTTATTTGATGAAATAACAGGATAAGCGTATGAAAAAGGAATTAATCGCTTTGGCTATGAGTAGCGTGCTACTTGGTTGCACGACACCGACATCAATGCCTCATAGCGAAGCTGACAACGTGCAAATGGATTTCCACGGCCTTATCAATATTGCGCAGTGCGAGTATAAAGGGGAAGTCACTGGCAGCGAGGGCCATTGGTATAGTTACCTGTTTTACCCAAACGACACCTTGATTCAGGGCGCCATGAATGAGCTCAAGTCAAATACGATTGAGCTAGGTGCAGATACCGTGATATTTACACTCCCCCAAGACTTTTCCACTTCCGTGACTATGTTGGGCACTGCCTATCTGTGTAATTAGGGAGGGACATAATTAGGTAGCTCGGTGCTCAAATGAGCAAGATGCTACCACTTCGATTTCTACTTCTACTGCAAAAAAGAAAGCCAGCTTTCGCTGGCTTATGCACTAAATCCAAGGCTTGTTGCTATATCGCCTTTACGTTGGATAACCCATTGACTGTCAAATGGACCCCAGTCGGATAACTGGTAATAGCCATCATTATGACGTCGCCCATCTTGAACAAACATAAGTTCGATACCGATCCCCGGTAACGCCTTGAGTACATCTTGAATAGTACGACGAGGCCAACCCGTTTTTTCGATGAGTTTAGGCACATTTGGCCTATCAAGGCTTTCCACTAACAATGCTAAATATAGCCGCCTTGCAAAAACAGGACTCAACTCCATTGACACCTCCTATATATGTGCAACTCAATTATTTCTTTTTTCGCTGACAACATGTTGAGGTTGATCAATAAGTCTCCAATAGTGACATTTTCTTACTGTTTTTTTTCACTCTATGAAATATTCCTCACTCTATTTTGTCTGAATTGCAGCTTCCTGATAGGATTCAACTCATAACAACGAAATAAAATCACCCAAAGGAAGAACAATGACTATCACTATGTTTGGCATTCCGAACTGCGACACCATTAAAAAAGCAAAGAAATGGCTCGAAGCTGAAGGGATCAAGTTCGAATTTCACGATTATCGCAAACAAGGCATCACTGAAGAGTTGGTTACGACCTTCTGTTCAGAACTTGGCTGGGAACTTGTATTGAACAAACGTGGTACAACTTATCGCCAACTTTCACAAGAACAGAAAGATACATTAACGGAAGACAAAGCCGTGACTCTGCTTGTTAAGCAACCAGCAATGATTAAGCGACCGATACTAAAAGTAGACGGCAAGCTTCATATCGGATTTAAAGCCGACCAATACGCCGCTATTTTTGCTTAGAGCGTATTATTTACATAGACAGACAACTGGACGTTGTTCTCGGAATCAGCGTCCTAAAAATTAATGACTAGACGTTTTATTTAAACAAGGAATTCAAGGATGACAGATAGCCCAACTTTGGCTCTGGCAAAAGACCTCATTAGCCGTCAATCGGTAACCCCTGAAGATGCAGGTTGCCAAGACCTGATGATTGAACGCTTAAAAGCACTCGGCTTTGAAATCGAAGTGATGGTATTTGAAGATACTACAAACTTTTGGGCTCGCCGTGGTACAGAGGCGCCTCTGTTTGCCTTTGCTGGCCACACTGATGTTGTACCTGCAGGCCCAATTGACCAGTGGAACACTAAACCATTCGAACCGACTATCGTAGACGGTTTCCTGCACGGTCGCGGCGCGGCAGATATGAAAGGTTCTTTGGCTTCAATGATTGTTGCTGTCGAGCAGTTCATTGCTAAACACCCGGACCACAGCGGCTCAATCGGCTTCCTTATCACGTCAGATGAAGAAGGTCCTTTCATCAACGGTACGGTACGTGTTGTTGAAGCACTGATGGCTCGTGGCGAGAACATCGATATGTGTATCGTTGGTGAACCATCAAGTACTGAGTACGTTGGTGATGTCGTGAAAAACGGCCGTCGTGGTTCTATCACTGGTGATCTAACAGTTAAAGGCACACAAGGTCATGTTGCGTACCCTCACCTAGCGAACAACCCGGTACACAGCTCTCTGCTTGCGATCAATGAACTGGCTACTACCGAGTGGGATAAAGGTAATGACTACTTCCCACCAACTAGCTTCCAGATCCCAAATGTAAGTGCGGGCACAGGCGCATCAAACGTGATTCCTGGTGAGTTTAATGTTCAGTTTAACCTTCGTTTTAGCACAGAGTTAAACAACGACATCATCGTTGAGAGAATCACAAATACACTCGACAAATACGATTTCGAATACGATTTGAAATGGACATTCAATGGCGACCCGTTCTTAACAGACGCAGGCTCACTGCTTGATGCTATTGTTGATGCCGTTGGTCACGTTAATGACGTAAAACCAGCACTACTGACTACAGGTGGTACATCAGACGGACGCTTTATTGCGCGCATGAAAGGGCAAGTCGTAGAGCTAGGTCCGGTTAATGCCACCATTCACAAGGTTAATGAATGCGTGAAAGTGGCTGACTTAGAGAAGCTAACCGACATGTATGAAAGAACATTAGTGAACCTGTTCGCTAAATAGTTCTTTCATCAGCGATTGATAGCTTCTAATTATTGAGAGACGCGTTATGACACCAGAGCAGCTTACCGGGCAATCAGATTCTCATCTGGAACCTAACCTGATTGGCACCAAGACATTCTTGGTTCACCGTGATGTCAAAGATGACCTAAACAGTTTGATTGAAGCTGCTCAACTCGCTGGCTTTAAAATGGAGATTGCCAGTGGCTTTCGCGACTATGAAAGGCAATCTCTGATTTGGAACCGTAAGTTTTCTGGTGAAGCACCAATATTAGACTCAGAAAGCCAACCACTTGATGCTTCAAGACTCAGTGAACAGCAAAAGTTGTCAGCGATACTGAGGTGGTCTGCACTGCCTGGGGCGAGTCGTCACCATTGGGGTTGTGACTTTGATGTCTTTGCTCGTAATCACTTGCCTGAAGGCACACAGCTGCAACTGGAACCATGGGAATACCTTACTGGCCACCAGCAAGCGTTTTACCAATGGCTTTATGCTAATGCATCTCAATTTGGGTTCTTCTTTCCGTACAGTCAAGACCTCGGCGGTGTGGCGATCGAACCTTGGCATATCAGCCATCGAAAAGTATCGGAGTTGTGTTTATCACAGTTATCTCCCTCTTTACTTGGCAAGCAACTCCAATCTAAGCCAATATTAGGGTATGAGATTATTATGGAGCAGCTAGACGAGATCTATGCGCGCTTCGTGGCGAATATCAGTCATTAGGAGCGCTTATGTTGGAGTGGCTTACAAACCCTTGGGTTATCATCATCATCGTGGTTAGCGTTGTGGTGGGTAATATTGCTGCGCTCAAACAGACCGCCAATATGGATCTGACTGGTCGTAACAAAACAGAGAAAGACTTAGACAAGCTCAATCAATTGGATAAACAGAACCAAGAGAAAACTCAAAAAGATGAGTCTACGGACAACAAAGACGCTTAATTTTGTAGCTCTAAGGAGCCAATCTAATTTGCTAATAATCCGCTGACGACTAATCAACGAATACAAAAAAGAGGACACAATGTGTCCTCTTTTTTATTGGCTTTAGCTAACCACAGGGCTGATATGACTAACTCTGTGGTTTTCCAGCTATGCTCACTCAGTTTACTTACTCTGCATCAGCTTCTTTGTCATCTTTGGTTTGGTCAGCAACATGTGCTAATACCGGTACCATAGACTTAAGTAACGCTTCTTCTACTGGTTTACCTGATGCATCCGTTACGTTAATTGACGTACGGTTACCAAGATCACCAAACAAGAAGGTGTAAGTGCCTGGAGCCAAATCAATGGGTTGTAGGCCAATTGTTTCCCAGAATTCATCATCTGGTGCAGCATACTTAGCTTTTACAGTACCTTGAGACTGGTTACGCTCTTCAAGCTCAAAGCCCATCGTCGGTAGCAAAGTAGGCAAGCGCTGCCACAATACATTGTATGGAGTACGAGCAATGATCACAGGGAAGCCACTGCGGTCAGCACCCATTGAGATTGGAATGCGTTTAACCAACTCTTGTGCTTTCAACGCCGCTTCAGCACGAAGGTTCTCATCGTACTTAGCCATCACGAGGTTCGTTAAGAACGCGTTGTAACGCTCCTTATTGGTTGCCGATACAGGCTTCTCTTCAGAGCCTTCACGCCAATCGATAAGGTTGATCTTGAAGCCATGGCGGTTGTTCGCTTGGAAACGAGAGATAGAGTAGCGACTGCCGATCTCTACTTCTTCATCTTCAGAAACCCAAGTAACCCAATCGGTCTCAATATCGTTTTCTGACTGTTCACGAATACCAATGCCACGTTGTGCCAGCATATCTACAGCCGTTTGCCACACGCGGTCAGCCTCTTCAGCACGAAGAAGCCATAGTGTCACTTCACCATTCTGACGTTCAGCTCGAGCACCAGGGATCAGCTCAAGAACCTGTTGCGGCGGACGAATATCCACTTCACGGCCTGTACCACCACTGAACTCACCGCTTGGGATGTCAAAATTTGGATAGAACTGAGGTTGAGCATCTTCAGGCAGCTGCCATTGTGAAAACTCAGGTGTTTCTAAGTATTCGAAATCATCTTTGGCTTGGCGACGTTGAGTCGGGCTGCCAGAACATGCTGTAAGAACGAAAACAGCCAGTGATCCAATCACTAGCTGGTGAGAATACTTCATTTATACTCCTAAATGCCGAAGGTTCGCTTCGGCATCACTTCATACGTTTTTAGTAAATGCACGCTTCAGTCATTGCTTGAGCAACAACGGGTTGAGCTGGCTTTGACAATTCAGTCAACGGTAGACGTAAGCCACCTTCAGCAATCAGACCCATTTTATGAACCGCCCATTTTACGGGAATAGGGTTGGACTCAACGAACAAATTCTTATGTAGAGGCATCAAACGCTCATTGATCGCTTCTGCTTCTTCAAACTTGCCTTCTTTCGCTAACTTGAACATGGTTGCCATATCAGCGGCTGCAACATTGTTTGTTACAGAGATCACGCCATCGCCACCACGCTTAACAAATTCTAGACCTGTTAAGTCATCACCACTTAGTAAGATAAAATCTTCGCCACAAAGTTCACGGTGAATTGCAATTCTGTCGAGATCACCCGTCGCATCTTTAAGTGCAACGATGTTTTCGATCTCAGCAAGGCGAGCAACCGTTTCAGGTAACAAGTCTACAGCAGTACGACCCGGTACATTGTATAGGATTTGTGGAACGTCACTGACTTCAGCAATCGCTTTGTAGTGTTGGTACAAACCTTCTTGAGTCGGTTTGTTGTAGTAAGGCGTTACGCTCAGGCAACCAGCAATACCAGAACCATTCAGCAAACGGCTGAATAGAACAGATTCGTGAGTTGCATTTGCACCTGTACCAGCGATAACGGGAATACGACCATCAGCAAATTCAACGATCTTATTGACGACTTTGACATGCTCTTCAATAGTGAGTGTTGAAGACTCACCTGTTGTGCCAACCGCAACCAGACCATCACTACCTGCAGCAACATGGTGCTCAACTAACTTTTTAAGGCTGTCGAAATCCACTTCACCATCTGTATTAAATGGCGTAACTAGCGCAACGATACTTCCTGAAAACATGTCTATCTCCCTTAATTTATTCTTTTTGCATGTTACTGTAAGCCAATCAATAAACACAAGACATTAAAGTGGCTTACCGGCAACATCTGCATTAAATATTGTCGTATGTTTGAGGTAAAACGACTTCTAACGGCGTTCTACCGAGAATTTGGGTAACCTGCGCTCAATCTAGCGGATAGCACAGCACTGGATGTCAGTAACAAGTAAGCTGTGCTCTCACCGCTCAATCTCATTTTTTAACGCTCTCAATATTCTTATCATTGGTTGCATGTTAGAAGCAAGGTGCCTCATAAAAAGCCCCGTACGCACGCTTATTCCACAAGCTAACTGTGCTAACATGCATGAATCAATGGAATATAAAGAGACGTGATTTTTATGACTCAACATCTAGTAATCACAGCTGTGGGCACAGATCGCCCAGGTGTATGCAACCAAGTGGTTCATTTAGTCACCCAATCAGGCTGTAACATTATTGATAGCCGTATCGCTCTATTTGGCGAAGAATTTACGCTTATCATGCTGCTGTCTGGAAAGGCAAACAACATCACCCGCGTTGAAACCACCCTGCCCTTGCTTGGACAAGAGCACGACTTGATTACGATTATGAAGCGAACCTCAACTCATGATGTTATTGAGAACTCTTACACCGTAGAGGTGTTCGTTGAGTCAGACGATAAAATCGGCCTTACCGAGCAGTTTACCCAGTTCTTCGCAGACCGAAACATCGGCCTCGATTCGTTAAGTGCGCGAACCATCAATAAATCTAAAGTTCAGCTCGATAACGACCAATTCCATATCTCTATTACCGCTTCTGTGCAATCAGAATGTAATTTGATGCAGCTACAAGAAGAATTTGACGCGCTGTGTCAGAGCCTATCCGTACAAGGCTCGCTCAACTTTATCAAAAACAGTTTTTAAAAAGGAAATATCATGAATACGCTAACGGCTGGTGTTCCAGCACCTGCTTTTTCTCTTCCTGATCAAGATGGTAATATCGTATCTCTTGGTGACTTCAAAGGTAAAAAAGTCCTGTTCTATTTTTACCCAAAAGCAATGACTCCAGGTTGTATTGTGCAAGCTGAAGGCCTGCGTGATATCAAAGCACAACTTGATGACCTAAATGTGGTTGTTCTAGGTGTGAGTGTTGATCCAGTAAAACGCCTACCAAATTTCGTCGAGAAGAAATCTCTAAACTTCACACTGCTATCTGATGAAGACCACAGCGTTGCTGAACAGTTTGGCGTTTGGGGCGAGAAGAAATTTATGGGTAAAGTGTACGACGGTCTGCACCGTATTAGCTTCCTAATTGATGAAGAAGGCCAGATTGAACACGTCTTCAACAAGTTCAAGACTAAAACTCACCACGAAGTGGTTCTAGACTACTTCAATCCAGAAGCTTAATGTTGTTTCTAGTGAATTAATGACCTAATTTCATACCTAGATGATCTAAGTTCACAATTGACTAAGCCAAATACAAAAAGGCCGAATATCATGGATACTCGGCCTTTTTAATACTTACTCAACTGTATTGATCTTCAATTACGATTGATGCTCAGGGTCATCGTCGAGAGCATGACTCGGTAAAGCATTCCAAACCGCTTTCACCAGCGTAGCAAGCGGGATAGCAAAGAACACGCCCCAGAATCCCCACAATCCGCCAAACACCAATACCGCTACAATAATCGCTACTGGGTGTAGGTTCACGGCTTCAGAGAACAGAACAGGAACGAGCACGTTGCCATCTAGTGCTTGGATAATACCGTAAGCAAGAAGCAGCCAGTAAAATTGAGGCTCTAATCCCCACTGGAACAAGCCAACAATCGCAACTGGAACGGTCACAGCTGCCGCACCGATATAAGGAATCAGTACCGAGAAGCCGACCGCGACAGCCAACAGAGCTGAATAACGCAAATCTAGAATCGCAAAGGTCACATAGCTGACACCACCGACGATCAAGATCTCAAGCACCTTGCCGCGAATATAGTTCGAGATTTGTTGGTTCATCTCAACCCAAACCTTGGTCGCTAGACGACGATTTTTCGGTAGCACGCCACTCGCCATGCTGATCATCTCTTCTTTATCTTTTAGTAAGAAGAAGATAAGCAGCGGCACAAGAATCAAGTAAACCGCAAGCGTAGCCAAGCTCACAAGAGAAGCTAAAGAACCTTTAACAACACTTTCACCAAAGCCCAATGCTTTATTTTTCGCGTTAGACACAATCGATTCAACGATCTGCAAGTTTGCTAATTCAGGATAGCGCTCAGGAATCGTCGCGATGAACTTCTGTAAGCCGCCATACATGCTTGGAATATCATTGATGAGATTACCCACTTGCTCCCAAATGGTCGGTACCAAACCAAATATCGCCAATAGCATCACGCTAAAGAACATTAAGATCACCAACATCACTGAAGGGGTTCTTGGAACACCGAGTCTTTGAAGTTGGGTAACCGGCCACTCAAGTAAGTAAGCCAACACAATAGCCACCAACAATGGCGCGATGAGATGACCAAAGAAGTAGATCGTAATAAAGCCGAATAGAATGATGGCAACCAAACTGACAGCATGGGGATCAGAGAAACGTCGTTTATACCAACGATTGACCATTTCAAGCATCTGACTGCAATTCCTTTTTAGTGACGAGGATATGATGGTAATTAGAGCAAACCTCAGCGATGACGTCATAGGCTTGCTTAGACAAAAAAGTAACAATATCTTTCATCGAGCTGTTATCAGAGACATAAATTGACAATGACTGTCCTACTTCTAACTTTACACTGTGACGCTTGGCTAATAATAAAGCCATTGGACATCGCTCTTGGCGTAAATCTAGAATATTAGGTGTCATTCTTGGGCTCGATGCTTATTATAAGGGTCGTATTGTAATCTGTTTTTGAAAACGCGCCATCATTCATTCATCTTCCTTAATGATAGCGCACGCACTTAGTAAAGGTTAAATCAGATAAAGAACCAATTTGCATTGCTCTTGTCTTACTGTCAGAAGAAACGGAGTATTACTGACTAATATGTTTAAACGCGCTCGTTCAATTGCTTGCTTATGCATCGCAGCCACATTAAGCACCCCAACTTTGGCAAATACCAATGGTTTGGAGCTACCGGATATCGGCACCGCTGCTGGCGGCACCCTCACTATCGACCAAGAACTTATCTATGGTGATGCCTACATGCGCATCATCAGAAGCAGCCAGCCCATCGTCAACGACCCTGTTCTAAACCAATATATCGATACGCTCGGCCATCGCCTTGTCGCGAACGCGAATGATGTAAAGACCCCTTTTCAGTTCTTTATGATCCGTGACCGCAACATCAACGCCTTTGCATTCTTTGGTGGTTATGTTGCTTTGCACTCAGGTCTGTTCCTGCATGCACAATCTGAAAGTGAGTTGGCTTCAGTATTGGCGCACGAAATCGCGCACGTTACCCAACGTCACTTAGCGCGTAGTATGGAAGATCAAGCGCGTCGTTCTCCAGCAACCATCGCAGCGCTAGCAGCCTCTGTATTATTGGCCATTGCAGCACCTGAAGCAGGTATCGCAGCTCTAACTGCCACAACCGCTGGTAACATGCAGAGCCAGATCAACTACACCCGTAGTAATGAAAAAGAAGCTGACCGCTTTGGTATCAATACACTGGCGAAAGCAGGGTTCGATGTGAATGCGATGCCGCGTTTCTTCGGTCGTTTGGCTGATGAATACCGCTATGCAAGCACACCACCCCCAATGCTGCTGACTCACCCATTACCAGAAGATCGAATCACCGATTCACGCGCTCGCGCTCGCAGCTATCCGCCACTAAAACTGGCCCCATCACTGGATTACCATCTAGCAAGAGCCCGCATTGTCGCGCGCTATGCGGGCATTAATAATGATGCCGCTCTAGATTGGTTTGAACGTAAGCTGAAAAAAGCACCTAAAGCCTTGGTTCCATCATTAGAGTATGGCCAAGCACTGGTTTACCTAGATTCTAAAAAATTAGACAAAGCGGAGCCGATTCTGACCAAGCTCATCAACAGTGACCCAACCAACCTGTTTTATCTAGATGCTATTTCAGACCTCCATATTGAACAGAAAAAGCCTGAGATTGCGATTAAAGAACTCGAATCAGCGCTGGTTCGCCAACCAAACAACCCGGTTCTAACCATTAACTACGCCAATGCGCTGATTGAAAATGAAGACCTACAGGAAGCCGTTCGCGTATTGCAACGTTACACGCACGATAACCCGAACGACACCAATGGCTGGCACCTACTTTCAAAAGTAAATACAAGCCTGGGTAATAGCGACGAAGAACTGGCTGCTCGTGCAGAGATCTTGGCACTTCAAGCCAACTGGAACAAAGCGATTCAATACTATACGCAGGCTAGCCAAATCGCAGAGCTCGGCAGCCTAAAACAAGCACGTTACGACGCCCGAATTGATCAACTAATGATTCAGCGTGAACGCTTCTTGTCGTTACAGTAAGTGTATTTATTGGCAGCGGTTAGTTGTCAGAAGAAAAAGAAAGCTCAACGTTACATAGTTAAAGAAGCCACTCAAGTGGCTTCAACTGAACAATTAAATCAAAAATAATAATGAGGAAGAACCATGTCCGTCGTGATTTATCATAACCCACGCTGCTCAAAGAGCCGTCAAACTCTCGAACTGCTTGAAGCAAACGGCGTACAGCCAGAAGTTATCAAATACCTAGATACGCCTTTAACCATCGAGCAACTTAAAGTGCTTTTCACGCAGCTTGGTTTTGACAGTGTTCGCGAAATGATGCGCACCAAAGAAGCGGATTACAAAGAGGCTAATCTTGGCGATGCATCGGTTACCGATGAAGATCTATTCTCAGCAATGGCGACAAATCCAAAACTGTTTGAGCGCCCTGTTGTTGTTGCGAACAACAAAGCAAAGATTGGTCGTCCACCAGAGCAAGTGCTAGAGATTCTGTAAGCCGATATGAGCATCAACATTCTTGTTCTCTACTACAGCCGCCACGGCAACACACGAGCGCTAGCAAGGCAAATTGCACGAGGGGTTGAATCTATCCCTAACTGCGAAGCCATGTTAAGAACCGTGAACGAAGTATACACAGCAGAAGAGCAGCCTGATTCGCGTTATCAGCCAACCGATCCTATCGCGACATTGCAAGAGCTCCGTTCTTGCGATGGTTTAGCACTAGGCAGTCCGGTTTGGTTTGGCAACATGGCTGGACCTATGAAGCACTTTTGGGACAGCACAACATCACTGTGGATAAATGGCGATCTGATCGATAAACCAGCTTGCGTGTTTACCTCTTCTTCATCATTGCATGGCGGGCAAGAGACCACACAACAAAGTATGATGTTGCCACTGCTTCACCATGGCATGTTAGTGGTGGGCATCCCCTACTCAGAACCTGCGCTGCATACCACTCAAACTGGTGGCACACCCTATGGTGCGAGTAGTACCGGAGAGAGCGCTTCATTAAGCAAAGATGAAATTGAGTTGGCGCAAAACCTAGGCAAACGCCTAGCGCGCATCGCAATAAACCAGAAGGGAATTTCTCTATGATGTATATGCCAGAGAAGGCGATGTCTCCCACAACCAAGCTATTCCGCTACCTTGCTCTAGCGGGCAACTTGTCGCTTTTATTCTGGGTGATTGCTTGGCAGATGACACTTTCGCCGCATCCTCATCTAAGTAATGTAACGCTTGCTATCGCTTGGGCTATACCGCTGTTACTCCCATTACCGGGCATTCTAGCAGGTAAACCTTATACGCATGCTTGGGCGAACTTTGTCTTAATGCTCTACTTCCTACACGCATTAACTATTTTGTATGTAGACGGTGGCGAGCGCTTATTAGCTGCTGTAGAACTGCTTCTGACGACTTTAGGCTTCGCGGGCAATATCTTATTTACTCGCTTTCGAGCCAAAGAATTAGGCATCAAACTTAAGCGCCTTTCTGAAGTAGAAAAGACCGAGAAAGCTAAGTTCGAGCAGTAACCTGGATTAGGTTGTCCAGACCTAGTATCAATAGAAAAAAGTGACAACAAACAAAAAGCCCTGCGAGATTTCTCTTGCAGGGCTTTTTTCATGAATTCATTTCAATCGGTCATGTCAGAAGACAATCACTAGCGAACCCATTCGTATACTAGGCTTGGCTTAGCATGTACTGCCGCAACAACTGTTAGCTCTTCCGAGCCAGACGTATTCGTTAGCTCAGCATCCGCTTCAGTTGATAACTCACTACCTTTGATGACTTGAACACTTGGGTCTGCTTCGTAAGCCGTCGCTTCTGCGCCATCGTTCAGGGTCGTATCAGTAACAGCTGCTGAATCATCGTTCAGGGTCGTATCAGTAACAGCTGCTGAATCATCGCCTACAGACATGGTGTTGTCTTGCGTTTCAAATTCAGGGCTCACTTCAGGTTCAATGTAAGATTCTTCAACCTTTGCGACTTGGCGAATGCTTTCTACTTCTTGCTCAAACTCTTTTTGAGTCGACAATAAGTGAATTCGAAAAGTTACTTCGTTATTCTGAATTTTCAGAATATCTAAGCTTGCCACCGAGTTTAAACGCTTAAGTGCATTCTCCAATTGGAAGAAGTCTTGTGCGTTATTCAGGCTAATAAATTGCGTTAAAATCGACTCTGATGATTCACTTGCTACTGTAACCGCACTTTTACCTGCGTAGTAGCTACTGATTTGGTCGACAAGTTTCTTAGAAGTCGTCGCGCTGTTGCCCGATAGCGAACCACTGACTGGCGATTTTGGTGCGCTCTTCAATTGGTTTGGTTTTTGATCGTATAGAGTCCAACGTAGACCTGAAGATTGAGCCTTTATCACCAGAACAGCATCAACTGGGTAACGCTGACTCGCTTTACTGATTGGTGTAACAAAGCTACCCCAAAGATCAGAAGTCGCAATACCCGTAATGTCATCAAAATCACCCACAGGTAGCGTTAGAGGCAAACCGCGCTCTTTTGCGTTGGCTTGTAAACCTGCCGCTAATTGTGAGTTGGAGTGTTCCCACACAATATTCTTGTCGTAGTTCTGTTCTTCCACCAGCCAAACAAGGATGTTTGAACGCGTGTCAGGCCAGTACGGCAACTGTGCTTGCGTCAATAGAGAACGGATTTGAGCACCGTTAAAACGCATACGCAATGTTGATTGGTCATTGCTTTCGCCAAAACTCATTTGAGACATGTACTGCGAACTTTTACGCATCGCCTTTTGAATCGTCTCATTCGAAGCGACATCGGTTTGGCCAGTCGCACGTATCAATACCTGCTCCATACCTGTATTTCTTGCCACCTGTTCTGGCTGTTTGTTTTCAGCGTTAATCGCAACTTCAGCACTAAAAATATCTACTTGAGTTAAGGCATAACTCGGAGAGGCTAATAGTCCCATCAACAACAATGCTATGTAGCGCATACTGATCCTAATATTCAAATCTTGTGCCTAGATGATAAGCAACTATGGATTGAGGGGCAAGGTCGATAGCGCCCACTGTGTTTAATAACCTTAAAATATCACCTGGCCATGATAAATCGCTCACTTATAAACTGAGTTTTTCGGGCGAGGATGGATATAAAATATCACTAAGATAAATAAATTTGATCTATTTGGTGTGGCAATCGATTGCTAAGTGATAGAATCCCGCGAATTTTATTTTTCGCTTTTCATATAACGACCATTTTTAAGGACATAACATGAAAAATGCTCTGCAAGGTGCGCAAATGCTGTTTGTAGCGTTTGGTGCGCTTGTACTGGTGCCGCTACTAACAGGACTTGATCCCAACGTTGCACTCTTTGGCGCAGGTATCGGTACCCTTTTATTCCAACTTATTACACGCCGTTCAGTGCCAATCTTCTTAGCATCTTCTTTTGCATTCATCGCCCCTATCATGTTTGGTATTCAAACTTGGGGTGTTGGCGCAACCATGGGCGGCCTAATGGCAGCCGGTGTTGTGTATGTATTAATGGGTGCGTTGATTAAAGTGCGTGGTGTAGCCTTCATCCATAAGCTGCTTCCACCCGTCGTGGTTGGCCCTGTGATCATGGTGATCGGTTTAGGTCTTGCGCCTGTTGCGGTAAACATGGCGCTAGGTAAAACAGGCGATGGTGCGGTTCAGCTTATCGATGCAGACGCAGCATTGTGGATTTCATCTATTTCATTGCTCGTGACGATTGTCATCAGTGTGTTCTCGAAAGGCTTCCTTAAACTGCTGCCTATCTTTGGTGGCATTGTCGCGGGTTACATCACAAGCTTGGTTTACGGTGTCGTTGATTTCACTCCAGTTGCTCAAGCTGCTTGGTTAGCTCTACCTAACTTCACCGCGCCAGAGTTCAACATCAACGCGATCTTCTTTATGGTGTTTGTTGCGATTGCACCTGCTGTTGAGCACGTGGGCGACATGCTTGCTATCTCGAACGTTACCGGCAAAGACTACCTTAAGAAGCCAGGTTTACACCGCACTATTACTGGTGACGGTGTGGCAACAATTGCCGCTTCAATGCTGGGCGCTCCACCAAACACTACGTACAGTGAAGTAACAGGTGCAGTAATGCTGACCAAAGCATTCAACCCAGTGATCATGACTTGGGCTGCGGTAACAGCGATTGTTCTTGCATTGGTCGGTAAGCTAGGCGCGCTACTTCAAACGATTCCTGTTCCTGTGATGGGCGGCATCATGATTCTACTGTTTGGTTCAATCGCGACGGTAGGCTTGAATACTCTAATTCAGAATAAAGTAGACCTACATAAATCACGCAACCTTGTGATTGTGGGTATTACGTTAGTCTTCGGTATTGGCGGCATGGCATTTGGCATCGGTGACTTTAGCCTACAGGGCGTAAGCTTATGTGGCATAGTGGCAATCCTACTTAACCTAGTCCTTCCAGAAGAATTAGGCGACAACACCGTAGTAGACAAAGCTCAAATCGATTAATTTATCGGTAAGGCTGGATTCAAAAAAATCACAACCTAACAAGATCAAAAAAGGGAGAGCATCGAATGCTCTCCCTTTTATTTATACGGCTAATTAAGCAGGTTCAGTTAAATTTAAAACTCTTTGAATTAATTTAAACCGAAACTGAATTACTTAGTACCGAAGATCTTATCACCAGCATCGCCAAGACCAGGAACAATGTAGCCCTTGTCGTTTAGCTTCTCATCGATTGCAGCCGTGTACAGCTCAACATCTGGGTGCGCTTTTTCTAGAGCAGCGATACCTTCAGGAGCAGCAACAAGCACAAGAATCTTAAAGTGCTTACAACCTTTCTCTTTCATAAGGTCGATAGTCGCGATCATAGAACCACCTGTCGCAAGCATTGGATCTACCACTAGAGCAATACGCTCATCGATGTTAGATGCAAGCTTGTTAAAGTATGGTACTGGCTCAAGCGTTTCTTCGTCACGGTAGATACCAACAACGCTGATACGTGCACTTGGGATGTGCTCAAGAACGCCGTCCATCATGCCTAGACCAGCACGTAGAATTGGCACTACCGTTACTTTTTTACCTTTAATTTGGTCAACTTCTACTGGACCGTTCCAACCGTTAATCGTCACACGCTCAGTTTCAAAATCTGATGTCGCTTCGTATGTTAGAAGGCTACCCACTTCTGTCGCTAGCTCACGAAAACGCTTAGTGCTAATGTCACCTTCACGCATCAGGCCAATTTTATGTTTTACTAGCGGGTGTTTCACTTCAACAACTTTCATTTCCAACTCCGGCAATATTTAAACAAACCTGTAGATTATACACGAACTGTGGGGTTATTTCAGAATCTTTATTCTAATAAAAAAAACCGCGCAAACGTTTGCTCTTGGTAATCAAGCCCTGTTAGAATAGCGCCGTTTTCACATCCAACTTAAGTTCGAGGACTATCCCGTGAGTGGTAATACTTCTTCTCTAAGCTACAAAGACGCTGGTGTTGATATCGACGCAGGTAATGCACTAGTAGACCGTATCAAAGGTGCTGTTAAACGCACTCGTCGCCCTGAAGTAATGGGCGGTATTGGTGGCTTTGGCGCCCTATGTGAACTTCCAACGAAATACAAAGAGCCGGTACTTGTTTCAGGTACTGATGGTGTTGGTACTAAACTTCGCCTTGCTTTGGATCTGAAAAAACACGACACCATTGGTATCGATCTAGTGGCAATGTGTGTGAACGACTTAATCGTTCAAGGTGGTGAGCCGTTATTCTTCCTAGACTACTACGCAACAGGTAAGCTAGATGTAGATACAGCTGCAGACGTTGTTTCTGGTATCGCTGAAGGTTGTGTTCAAGCTGGCTGTGCACTAATCGGTGGTGAAACGGCTGAAATGCCTGGCATGTACGAAGGCGATGACTACGATGTTGCTGGCTTCTGTGTTGGTGTCGTAGAAAAAGCTGACATCATCGATGGCACTAAAGTAGCTGCAGGCGACGCACTTATCGCTGTTGGTTCAAGTGGTCCACACTCAAACGGTTACTCTTTAATTCGTAAAGTTCTAGAAGTTTCTGGTGCTGATAAGAGTGAAGAACTAGAAGGTCGCACTATTGGTGAGCACCTACTAGAACCGACTAAGATTTACATCAAATCGGCACTTAAGATGATTGCTGAGCATGACATTCATGCTATCTCGCACATCACAGGTGGTGGTTTCTGGGAAAACATCCCACGCGTACTTCCTGAAGGCACTAAAGCAGTGATTGATGGCAAGAGCTGGGAATGGCCTGCTATCTTCAGCTGGCTACAAGAGAAAGGCAACGTGGAAACATTTGAAATGTACCGCACTTTCAACTGTGGTGTTGGCCTTGTTGTTGCTCTACCTAAAGGTCAAGCAGACGCTGCTGTTGAACTGCTGAAAGCTGAAGGCGAAAACGCTTGGGTTATCGGTGAAATTGCTAACGCTGAAACTGGCGAAGAGCAAGTTGAAATCAAATAAGTGATGCGTTCGCTTACTTAGTTAATCAATGAGGACCTTATGGTCCTCATTTTGCTATTTAGCCCGCAGAAAACCTTAGTTTATGTAAGTACATTGTAAATACTTCAGTTAACCAATCGCATGACCCACTCTATGAAGAACAGCCATTCTATGAATAACAGTCACTCGAAGAAAAACATCGTCGTTTTAATCTCAGGAAGCGGAAGTAACTTGCAGGCAATTTTGGATGCCTGTGACAGCCACACGATTGACGCCTCTGTTAAGGCCGTCTTCTCAAATAAAGCGGATGCTTTTGGTCTAGAGCGTGCAAAATCAGCAGGTGTTGACGCTCACTCGGTGAATCCAAAAGAATTTAACTCGCGTGAAGAGTTTGATCATGAATTGATGGTTCAGATCGATGCTTACCAACCCGACCTGATTGTACTCGCTGGCTACATGCGCATTCTGAGTTCAGAGTTTGTTCGTCATTACGCGGGGAAAATGATCAATATCCACCCTTCTCTATTACCTAAGTATCCTGGGCTCCACACCCACCAGCGTGCTATTGATGCAAAGGACAAAGAGCATGGCACCAGCGTCCACTTTGTTACCGAAGAGCTCGATGGTGGCCCAGTGATCTTACAGGCTAAGGTGCCAGTATTTAAAGATGATGATGCTGACATATTAGCAAGCCGAGTGCTCACCCAAGAACACTGCATTTACCCTATGGTCTGTAAATGGTTTGCCGAAGATCGTTTATCGATGGTAAACGGGCAAGCCGTCTTAGACGGTAAAATATTAGGCAAACACGGTTACGCAGAAGAGTAATTCGTATAGCTATTCTCGCAAAGTAAATCACTAAAGAGCAAGCCCTTAAAAATCAGAAAATAAAAAGGCCGCTTATTGACTTATTGGTTCAGTAAGCGGCCTTTCTTATGTTCGGATCAAAAATGATACTATTCGGAACGTTTAGCTCAATGGCTCAGTTGGTGCTTGGCTTGCAACCTTTTTAGGTGCATAAGCAACATCTTCCAAGGCTTTATGGTTATTGCCGATCAGCTCACCAAAATGAAACAACGCATATTCGCCCGGCTTCATTCTAAACCACTCTTCATTGCATGTTAGAGGCTGAGTTGCTACCACCGTGACCACATCATTCGGCGTGGTCTCTTCTTGGAAGTTTATCTCAACATCTTCATCAATCAGGCTCGCATTGCCAAAAGGCGCGCGTCTTGTTATCCAGTACAAATGATTCGTACAGTAGGTCATCACGTACTCACCATCACTGAGTAACATGTTGAAGACGCCTTTCTCTCTTAGCTGATCACAACACTCAGCGACAAAGCGAAACATACCTTCCATGTCTTGTGGTGGTTCAGGAAAACGATCTTCTAATTGTTTCACTAACCAACAGAAAGAAAGTTCACTGTCCGTCTCACCGACCGGTCTGAAACGACCACTAACCAGATCATCGTAATCCGTTAATTGGCCATTATGGGCGAAGGTCCAGTATCGTCCCCAAAGCTCACGGGTAAATGGGTGAGTATTTTCTAGATTAACGCCACCACGATTAGCTTGACGGATATGACTGACAACAGCTTGACTTTTAATTGGGTAGTTTTGAACCAACTCAGCGATCTTGGATTCACAACTAGGGTTAGGATCTTTAAACGTACGGAAACCCTTTCCTTCATAGAAAGTAATACCCCAGCCATCGCGGTGCGGGCCGGTATTGCCTCCACGCTGCATAAGACCAGTAAAGCTAAAACAAATATCAGTTGGCACATTCGCGCTCATACCGAGCAATTCACACATGGTTTAATCTACTCCCTATCAAAACCAATGGAGCCTAAGTTGGGCCCCAAATGTCTTTAAAACTATTATTCCATTTCTTTTTCAACAAGCTGAATCACAATGTGGATGATCTTAATGTGAATCTCTTGGATGCGGTCAGCGTAACCAAAATGTGGAACTCGAATTTCGATATCGGCACAACCTGCCATTTTACCGCCATCTTTACCGGTTAGCGCAATGGTTTTCATGCCTTTAGCTTGAGCAGCTTCAATCGCTTTTAAAATGTTGGCAGAGTTACCAGAAGTCGATAAACCAAACAACACGTCACCCTTACGGCCTACCGCTTCTACATAACGAGAAAATACGTGGTCGTAGCCAAAGTCGTTACTTACACAAGATAAATGGCTAGGATCTGAAATCGCAATACCAGCGTAACCTGGACGATTTTCACGGTATCGGCCAGTAAGCTCTTCCGCGAAGTGCATCGCATCACAGTGTGAGCCACCGTTACCACAAGAAAGTACTTTACCCTCTTGCTTAAATGAATCTGCAATCAGTTTTGCGGCAGCTTCAATTTGGGCAATGTTATGGTCATCACTCAAGAACTTGTTAAGAACGTCAGCAGCTTCGTTCAATTCACTTTTGATTAGGTCATGGTACATAAGGCTTATCTCTTATTTTTTTGACGCAACTTAAAGTGCGCGAAATGAGAACTGGGGGTTTCCCCCTCTTTATCACTGAGTTTACCCACAAACATGAAATAGTGTCGACACTTAAGCCCAAAGATTGCCACCTTTATTAGCCTGTCGCTGCCGATCCGCCCAAATATTCGCCACCAACCTCTCACAATTAGAACTTTAACTCTATTGAGATCACTTTTTATCCACTTTAGAGTTTTACAAATATTTAATATTTTGTTTACACTTGACTGGTTAGACCTCTTACCTAAACTTAATAACAATAAGTGATCTCTGAAAAGGAAATCGATCATGAACATATTGCTCTCCCTACTCGGCATGACAGCAGTCTTAAGCGTCTGTCTTTACCATAGAGTTAGCCTAGTACGCGCATTAATCGTATTAACCGGCACAATGGTAGCATTAACACTGTTTGGCGGCGTAGCTGTCACTGGCTGGCTTTGTTATCTCTTAGCCATTGCGATTTTTGCTGTACCGGCAATTCGTCAGACCATCATCAGTCAAAAAGCGCTTTCTTTGTTTAAAAAAGTACTGCCTGCAATGTCTCAGACAGAAAAGGAAGCATTAGAAGCGGGTACTGTGTGGTGGGAAGCAGAGCTGTTCAAAGGCAAGCCTGAATGGAAGAAACTTCAAAACATCGCTGACCCGAAGCTGTCTGAAGCTGAGCAAGCATTTTTAGATGGTCCAGTAAATACAGTGTGTGAAATGGTCAATGATTACCAAGTAACGCATGAGCTGGCTGATTTGCCACCAGAAGTATGGCAATACCTGAAAGACCATAAATTCTTCGCAATGATCATCAAGAAAAAATATGGCGGTTTAGAGTTCTCGGCTTACGCTCAGTCTTTAGTACTACAGAAGCTAACAGGCGTTTCTAGCGTATTGTCATCAACCGTTGGCGTACCTAACTCGTTAGGCCCCGGTGAGCTATTGCAGCACTACGGTACAGAAGAACAAAGAAACCACTACCTACCCCGTTTAGCGGAAGGTAAAGAGATCCCTTGTTTTGCCCTAACTAGCCCGGAAGCTGGCTCAGATGCAGGCTCAATCCCTGATTACGGCATTGTATGTAAAGGCGAATGGCAAGGCGAAGAAGTCTTAGGCATGCGCCTCACTTGGAACAAGCGCTACATTACCCTTGCACCTGTCGCAACAGTATTGGGACTTGCGTTTAAATTACGAGATCCAGACGGCCTACTTGGTGACAAGCAAGAGCTCGGTATCACTTGCGCGCTTATCCCTACAGATTTAAAAGGCGTGAAGATTGGTAATCGTCACTCCCCACTTAACGTACCGTTCCAAAATGGCCCAACCCAAGGTGATGATCTCTTCGTTCCTATCGATTTCATCATTGGTGGCCAGAAGATGGCCGGACAAGGCTGGCGTATGCTGGTTGAGTGTCTATCTGTTGGTCGTGGTATCACACTGCCTTCAAACTCAACGGGCGGCATTAAATCGGCTGCGCTGGCAACCGGTGCTTACGCTCGTATTCGTCGCCAGTTCAAACAACCTATTGGTCGTATGGAAGGAGTTGAAGAGCCGCTTGCACGCCTAGCAGGTAATGCCTACGTAATGGATGCGGCAAGTAACCTAACGGTTGCAGGTATCGATCTTGGCGAAAAGCCTTCGGTTATCTCAGCAATTGTGAAGTACCACTGTACTCACCGTGGCCAACGCAGCATCATCGATGCGATGGATATCGTCGGTGGTAAAGGCATTTGCTTAGGTCCATCAAACTTCTTAGCTCGTAGCTACCAAGGCGCGCCAATCGCGATAACCGTGGAAGGTGCCAACATCCTAACTCGTTCGATGATCATCTATGGTCAAGGTGCAATTCGTTGTCATCCTTACGTACTGAATGAAATGGAAGCCGCTTATTCTGAAAGTAGCGATGCACTGGATAAGTTTGATTCAGCGTTAGCAGGACACGTTAGCTTTACGATGAGCAACCTAGTCCGCAGTTTGTGGTTTGGTTTAACTGATGGTCGAGGCTCAGACACGCCAACACCATCTAATAAAGCGGACAAACAGACTCAACGCTACTACCAAAAATTGAACCGCTACAGTGCCAACTTAGCGCTACTTTCTGACATTTCAATGGCCGTTTTGGGTGGTTCACTGAAACGCAGAGAGCGCCTATCAGCAAGATTAGGCGATATCCTAAGCCAACTGTACCTAGGTTCAGCAACACTTAAGCGCTTCGAAAGTGAAGGCAGCCACGCTGAAGATTTACCGTTAGTACATTGGGGTATGCAAGATAGTTTACGTCAGACTGAAGTTGCGATTGATGAGTTCCTAGCGAACTTCCCTAATCCTGTGATTGGTCGCTTACTTCGTGTTGTGTTGATGCCATTCGGTCGCATTCGTCGTGCGCCAAACGACAAACTGGACAGCCAAGTCGCGCACATTCTACAAACGCCAAGCGAAACACGTTCTCGTATCGGCCGCGGCCAATACTTGGAAGCGACTGAATACAACCCAGTGGGTAAGATTGAAAAAGCACTAGAAGTCATTCTTCAAGCAGAACCTCTATTCGACAAAGTCTGCAAAGAGACACATCAAAAACGTGCCTTCTTACGTCTTGATCTTGTCGCTCAATTGGGACTTGAGAAAGGTATCTTAACGGAGAAAGAAGCTGCGTTGCTTGTCAGTGCAGAGGAACATAGACTGTACACGATTAACGTTGACGACTTCTCTCCAGAGGAGCTTGCAGCAAAGTCTCAGTACCCAGACCAATCGATTGATAACGTCGCTTAAGGTCAGAAAAAGAAACAACAACGGGACTCCTATGAGTCCCGTTTTTTTTGGTCATGACATCGTTGTCACAAATTTTAATGCTGACATTCTCGAAGCTTACTTTCTCGAGATTTGTTCTCTCGAAGTTTGCTCTCTCAAGACAACTCCAATGATATAGACAAGTTACTTTGGTGCCTTAAGCTGCATCTCTGGTTGAGCTTTTTTCTTCGCCTTTACCCGACGAACCACAAACCAAATCAATAAACCTAATAGAATCGCGACCACATTACCCACCGCAATAATGATCATACTGCGCTGCCTGTCATCTTCACGCTTCTGAAGTATCATCAACTCTGCTGCGATACGCTTTTGCTCAGCAAGCGCTTGTTCTTGCAGGCGTCGTGACTCCGCTAAATCGATATCTTCAACAACGCTGTACGAGTGCTCGGTAATGGGAAAGATCAGTGGACGTTGGCTTGAGGCATCAGTGGCGTAAACCATCCCCGACCAGTTATAAATCCCCAAATCGCCATTATAAGGCAGCTCTAAAGCGACTTTCATTGCATCGACCTCAGCTTGGCCCTGCTTATACATTTCGTATTCATCCGGAGCTTTGTGTTCAACATGAACCGCTAACGAACTAGGCGCAATCATGCCCGGCTCCCCTGAAACGACAATCGTATGAGGCTGCCCCTCTTTTCGAGACTGAATGAAGGTTGTAGTGATCGGTGTTGGGTACACCAAAACTTCTTGCTCTTGTGCTCGCAGGAACACACCATTGCCAGAAGTAATACGCGCGCGGTATTTACCTGGCTCAATATCAATCGGCAACGACACAGTGAAAACGCCATCTCCGGCTTTTTCATCAAGACCACTGCCATCGTCGGCAAACTCGCCCATCACAACCGGAATTGGGCGCGCCTCTCTCACTAAAGACTCTTCATTTTCAACGAACTTAGTAAAAGTGACCTTAAGTTTCACGCGATCTAAAAAATCACGCAGCACAAGAGGCTTGCCGTCAGAGGTCAAACGAGCCGTAAATTTAATGTGTTCGGTTTGATACAGTTTGTCTGGGAAGTCATTGGCATCCAAAACAAGATGAGATAGTAATTTGATATTGTTCTTAGGTGAGACCTTCCCAACCGCTTGCCAAGGTCCTGGCATCGGTTTGTCGATAGATATGATGTCCATGGACGATTCTTCGTACCAACGGACATTATCAGCATTACGCCAAGCGTAGTATTTCTTGCCATCCGGACGAACCAAAACGACAGGTTTAGAGTTATCGGCTCGATAAATCACAAAGGTGACTTGTTCAATACTGGGATCAACTCGAAAACGGTTGTCCAATAAACTCATTACGGATTCTGTTGCCGCATGTAAGCTAAAGCTTAACAGCAATAAGTAACCGGTAGCCAATACCCTTAACATAGTTTCTCCCTACTGACGCCAGAGGCAGCTTCCGCTTTTCTCGACGAGATCTAAACGACTTTGATGCGCTTCTACTTCATCGGCCGTAGCTCGTAAAACCTTTAGGGATTTTCGACCACTTTCTGCTCTTCGTATACTTTCACCTTCACCTTCCTTTTGGCCTGCGTTAAATTGCAGCGAAGTTTGCCCACCCGTCATCAATAAATAGACGTCGGCTAGGATCTCCGCATCGAGCAATGCGCCGTGGAGAGTACGGTGCGAGTTATCAATACCGTAACGATCACATAAGATATCTAGGTTGTTTCTTTTGCCTGGAAATATCTTCTTCGCCATGGCCAAGGTATCGGTAACTTTACAGTAGTCATCCGTTTTACCTATCGCAGGGTTGAGCTTCTCAAATTCATAGTCCATAAAGCCCGTATCGAAGGGCGCGTTATGAGCTACCAGCTCAGCACCTTTGATAAAGTCGAGAAACTCTTTATGTATGTCTTGGTATTCTGGCTTATCAATCAAGAATTCATCGGTAATACCGTGAACGCCAATCGCCTCTTCTTGAATCGCACGATCGGGCTTTATATAGACGTGGAAGTGACGCCCGGTCAGCCTACGGTTGATGATCTCTACCGCACCAATTTCAACGATGCGATGCCCCATATAGTGAGGGCCACCTTCTGTATTCATACCGGTGGTTTCGGTATCGAGTACAATGATGCGCTTATTTTCGTCCGAACTGTTTTTTTCGTTCGTGTTTTGTTCTGGAGTGCTACTGGTATTCATAAGGATAACTGTGTCAGACTATGCCGATAATGTGCTTGAGGTAATAGTATCAAATCATGACGAAACAAGTTGAAATTTTCACTGACGGTTCTTGTTTAGGCAACCCAGGTCCTGGTGGCTATGGCATCGTACTTCGCTATAAAAAAGTAGAAAAGACACTAGCCGAAGGCTTTACACTAACGACCAACAACCGTATGGAAATGCTCGCAGCTGTCATCGCCCTCCAAGCACTCAAGGAACCTTGCTCTGTGATTCTGACCACGGATAGCCAATACGTTCGCCAAGGCATCACACAGTGGATCCACAACTGGAAAAAGCGTGACTGGAAAACCGCCGACAAGAAACCGGTTAAAAACGCAGACCTGTGGCAAAGGCTCGATAAAGAAACTGCTCGTCATAGTGTTGATTGGCGCTGGGTTAAAGGACACGCCGGGCACCGAGAAAATGAAATGTGTGATGATTTAGCAAGAAACGCAGCGGAAAATCCGACTCAAGAAGATACGGGCTATCAGCCAAGCTAACCGCTTTTTAAATTAGACGCACATTTCAGAAAGCGATTTATAATTTCTCAACCGAATTAGCAGATCAAAAGCCGACAACTAATCGGCTTTTTCTGTTTTCAACGGATATGAAGCTTTAGTTGAATCCATGGTACGACGCGTATTGGTTCTAAAGCTTGCTCCAACCGGAGAGAAACGTCGCTTAAGGTGCCAATGTGGCTTGATAGGCTTAAGTGGGTAAGTTCGTTTACGAGCAACAATAAAGTATTGGCTACCAGCAAAGGAAGCACAGCCGCCCAAGCTGTTCTCTAACCACGTCCACATCGCCTGATACTTACTCATCGGAAATAGTGCATAGGTATCGCAGTGAATCACTTCGTAGTTCAATACACCTAACCAGTCTTTAATTCGGTTTGGCGTGTACATACGTCCACTCCAAGGCAAGCTGTTCTTTCGCCAAGGCAGTAAACTTGCTAGTCCGGTAATACTAAACGGATTGAAGCCAGTAATAATGATATAACCATCGTCCATCATCACTCGGTCGACTTCTCTCAATAATCGATGCGGGTCATTGCTATAATCTAACTGATGACTCAGCACCACAACATCAAAGCTTTTCTCCAAAAAGGGTAAATTATAGACATCCGCTATCACATTATGTAATGGGTTCTGGATATCTAGGTTTACTTGATGTTGAATGTTGCATGTGCAGCTAGAAATCTCACTACTGAGACCGCCAAGCTTGAGCATATGGTAACCAAATAGCTTTGGGCACCACTCATCGAGTCGAGTTTGAATAGATTCTCTCAACCAGTCCCCATTGTGCAATTGTGCCCAAGTGTAAGGACGCTCAAACTTCTTTCTGCTACGTGCTGGCTTCATCAATAACCTGTCTCACTTATTCTGTCTCACTAAAAGTGACTGGAGAATCAATAATGTTACATATCAAAAGCATACCTGCATTTAACGACAATTACATCTGGCTGATTCAAAATAGCGATCGCCGTTGTGCTGTCGTCGACCCTGGTGATGCGGCTCCAGTATTAGAGTACTTAGCACATCATGAGCTAACTTTAGATGCAATCTTGATTACACACCACCACCATGATCACATTGGTGGCGTTCCAGAACTAGTCAGACAGTTTCCAAGCATCGATGTTGTGGGTCCAAGGAATGAACCAATCCCGACCTTAACTCACCCCGTTGATGATGGTGATCAATTAGAATTGTTTGGTGAAGTCTTTTTAGTACTCGGGCTCAGTGGCCACACAGCTGGTCACATTGGTTATGTAGGCGATGCCAAACTATTTTGTGGCGATGTGATGTTTTCAGCAGGTTGCGGTCGAATCATGGAAGGCACGCCACAGCAAATGTTTGATGCACTGAACAAGATCACAGCACTTCCTCAAGAAACCGAGGTTTACTGTGCTCATGAATACACCGCCGCGAACATCGCTTTCGCATTAGCGGTTGAGCCTGACAACCAACATTTGCAGCAATATCGCGACCAAGTAAACCGACTGCGAGCTCAGAATAAGTCGACCATCCCCACAAATTTGAGACAAGAGAAGTTTGTGAACCCTTTCTTGCGCTATACCGAGCCAAGTGTAGTGAAATCAGTATCTAATCGTACTGAGCAGACCGATCCTTTATCGGTATTTACCGCTTTACGTGCGTGGAAGAACGAATTTTAACAAATACAGACTTGTCACTCATAGGGGGTGGCAAGTATTATCACCGGCCGTTAATTAAAAAGGCTGTAACATGCGAGTTAAGTACAGCTGGGCTTTGGTATTACTACTTTCTGGTTGCCAATTAACTCAGTCAGAGAATCCAGACCAAGCTTCCGAGCAAACCAACACACCTCCTACTAAAGAAGTTTCTCAAGCGAACGTTTCATCAGAAGCAGCAGCCAAAGAAGATCAAAAAGTTGAAGCACCTGTCGTTACTCCACAAACACAAGAAGATGTTTGGAAACGTATTGCGATGCAACTAGAAATGGAAGTACCCGACCAAAAGAAGGTTGATTACTACCGAACTTGGTATTTAAAACACCCTAGTCATCTAAAAACCGTCTCACAACGTGCTGAACCTTTCCTTTATCTGATCACCACTAAGATTGAAGAAAAAGGCTTACCACTAGAATTGGCACTATTACCCGTTGTAGAAAGTTCTTTCGATGCATTTGCCTACTCTCATGGCAGCGCAGCAGGTCTATGGCAATTCATTTCTGGCACAGGCAAAGACTACGGACTTGAACAGAACTTCTGGTACGACGGTCGTCGTGATGTCGCTGCCTCTACTGACGCCGCATTGGATTTCCTCTCAGACCTTAACCGACGTTTCGATGGCGATTGGAACCATGCCATTGCTGCCTATAATAGTGGCGGCGGTCGTGTAAACAGTGCTATCCGCAAGAACAAGAAGTTGGGTAAGCCAATCGACTTCTTCTCTTTGGACTTGCCAAAAGAGACCAGCAGCTACGTACCTAAACTCCTTGCGCTAGCTGATGTGATTGCCAACCAAGAAAAGTATGGCATCGATATCCCTGCGATTCCAAACAAGCCAGTACTGACCCTGGTTAACCCAAACGAACAGCTTGATTTAGCGATTGCTGCAAGCTACGCAGGTATTCCAGTCAAAGAACTGCAAGGCTACAACCCCGCTTATAACCAATGGGCGACCGCACCTGAAAAACATCAGCAATTATTGCTTCCCCTAAGCTCTGTTGAAAAGTTCAACAAAGAAGTGGCGGCCAATAAAGGCAAAGGCATGAAGTTGGTGCGTTACAAGGTTCAGTCTGGTGACAGCATTAGCGTACTAGCAAGTAAATATAACACCACCAGCAAAGTGATCCGCTCTGCAAACGGTTTGAGCAACAACAATATTCGTATTGGACAGCACTTACTTATCCCAACATCCACCAAAGACGACAAGACATACGCACTAAGCGCTTCAAATCGCCTAGCAAGCACACAGTCGAAGAGTCGTGGTCAATATAAGCTTAGTCATACCGTAAAAAGTGGTGACAGCCTATGGACGATTGCACGCGCAAATAAGGTATCTCACCAATCACTGGCTAAGTGGAATGGTATGGGGCCACGCGACACGCTTCGAATTGGTCAAGAACTGGTCATTTGGAAGAATAGTTCCGACGGTGCCATCATCCGAACTGTCTTTTATAACGTAAGATCAGGTGACACAGTCAGCGGTATTGCATCAAAGTTCAAAGTAAAAAGCGCAGATGTTGTAAAATGGAACGCTTTGCAGAACAAGAAATACCTACAGCCAGGACAAAAACTGAAGCTGTATGTTGATGTAACTAAGGTAAGTGTATGAACCCGTCAAGTAACCCACTCGTCATGCTGTTGGATATATTCCGTTCACCAACAGCTTGTTTCTTAGCGCTTTATCAGCGAAGTGCTTGGGGATGGCAACCCTACGTCGTATTAATGCTCAGCCCGTTTTTATTCTGGGGTGCTTATTTTTCGAATGTAGATTTTGCATGGTTAAGTGCAGAATTGTCACAACAACTGGCTCAAACGAACCCTGACCAATTGGCGTTACTTGACAGTAATACCTTACTCGCGAGTGAAATCATCAGCGATGTGTTTGGCCGTACGTTAACCATCATTCTGTTGGCATTCTGGTTTAACCTAGCAACCAAACCAAGCCAGCATCAACATAGCTTTTGGCGATGGTTTGCAGCGGCATCGGTTGTGATATTCCCGGCTGTTTTAGGTGATGTAGCAAGCTATGCAAGCCTGATACTCAAGCATGGACAAGTGATGAGCTACGCTGCTGACTTGAACAGCTTAAACGGCTTAATCAAGTTACCACTAACCAATGATTGGTCGCAGTTTGCCAGCTCTTTACCACTGTTATTACCATGGTATATCGTGTTGGGTTACGCCGCGGTATTAACGTGGACTGAGTTTGAGCGTGGTCAAGCATTGGTCATCTCTGGCTTGCCATGGGTTGGCTACTACCTAATCTGGGCGCTCTACATTTTAATCTTTTAAGTTGAAGAGGTAAGGCTAGCGAAAACTCTCTAGCTTATTACCCAAAGTAACCACAGTGTGAACGGTGAATGGCAAATAGCTAAGATCCAATGACTAATAAGCTAATAACTTCTTACTATTTAGCCTTAAAGGTCACTCGCATAGGGTTATGATCAGAAGCGTCCGTAATGGGCGCTTTTGCATTTTCTACCTCTAACCCTCGATAGAACACATGGTCGAGCACCAATCCTGTCATAAACTGAGTACGGTTATCCGGTTCAAAGGCAACTTCCGTCAAACCGACCTGTTCCAACGCATCTTTCAATACAGCAAAGCGAGCCTCACTCCAGCTATTAAAATCCCCAGCAAAAATAACAGGCCCACGATACTGTTGCAGATTGTCAGTTAAGCTCTTGAGCTGAGCCTTGTAATCTTCCGTGCCAAAGGTAAAGTTCACGGCATGGATATTAATCACAGCCAACTCTTCGCCATTGCTTAGTTGGTAACGCGACCAAAGCGCCGATTTAGGCAATTGAAGCCAAGGTTCTTCATGAGTATACGCACAAGCTTCGATCGGTAAATGCGTCGCTAAGTTAAGTACGCCAGCACTTTGTTCAAAGGCTTCAAACGCATTCACACGAGTGCTTCCCCACTGGCCGCTTGTCACCCATTGGCGAAGCTCTACTGTCATACTCGCTTCTTGCAGCAATACAAGATCGCTTCCTGCCGTCAATTTGTTCAGTTCACTCTGCCAATTACTGCGATTTTGCTTGTAGATATTCCACACGGTAATGCTTAGTCCATCAGACACATCAATCGCTTTCGGTGCGGAGTTTTGGTAGCAACTGTAGATGTCGTTACTGGTACTTTGAGAGGAAGTGATCAGGTTGGGTTTATTCGGGATCACGAAGATAAAATGAAAACTAACGACAGCAAGCGTTATCAATACGGCGATAACAATGATGGTTTTCTTAAACATACAGCACCCTACCAGAAATGAAAAAGGAGCGATAAACGCTCCTTTTAGGGTAATAGTTTTTTATACGGCGTCTTCGTCTTCTTCGCCAGTACGAATACGTACCACACGTTCAACGTCAGTAATGAAGATCTTACCGTCGCCGATTTTACCGGTTTGAGCCGTTTCGATAATGGTATCAACACACTGGTCAGCCACTTCGTCGGTCACAACGATTTCCAATTTCACTTTAGGTAAAAAGTCGACCATGTACTCTGCGCCGCGATATAGCTCAGTATGACCTTTCTGACGTCCAAAGCCTTTAACTTCAGATACTGTCATACCCGTAATACCCACTTCTGCAAGTGCTTCACGTACATCATCAAGTTTGAATGGCTTGATAATGGCTTCAATCTTTTTCATGTTCATCCCTTAAACTGTGCGAATAGCTCATTATCGGTTAGCTATAGTAAACATTCAATGAAAAAAGCCAGAGCTTTAAAGCTCTGGCTCGAAATTTATCATCTTGTTTAATCAGCGCTTTGAGAAGGTTTTACTTAAGGCTTGCGTAGTAAGCGGCTAGATTCGCGATATCTTCATCACTCAGCATAGAAGCTTGAGCCTGCATCACAGCGGCCAAGCCACCATTACGCTGTTTTGTTTTGTAAGCGTTGATCGATGAAACGATGTACTGCTCATTTTGTCCTTTCAGGTTTGGGTAACCTGGAATCATAGCGATACCATCGGCGCCATGACAAGCCGCACAGATTGCTGCTTTAGCTTGACCCGCAGCAACATCACCCGCCAGAGCGTTACCACTCAATAGTCCAAGTCCGAGAACTAATCCTAGTGTAATTTTCTTCATTGCATATTCCATTAATTATTTTTATTAAAGTGACGGTGAATTGTGACACAAACTTTTTCTACTTGCTCCAAAGCGCTTCACAATCTTGACCTTCGTAGTTTTTATCTACGAATAAGCCTAAAACAGCGATCACTCGATCGCCATCCATTAATATCGGCGTTCTGCGTCTTAACCAACTGGGTACTTGGTATTCCTGAAACAGCTTCTTGAGTTTTCTACTATGCCCGCGCCCAACAGGGTGAGCCGAAAGTCCTTCAGGGTTAAAGATCACTCTTAGTGTTGCGCTTGTATCCGGCAAACTAAAGCTTTGCACATCGCGGTTGTTCGATGCGCCATCACTCAGTGCTGAATTTAAGCGTAGCTCCCCTAAGCCATCGGGTAGCGTCACACTCTCTCCCATTAAAAGATGGCTTTGCCAGTCGGATAGGTCTTTAGTCTCTCTCACTAAATAGAGCTGATGATTAAAACGTCGAACTTCGGCATCATTCAACACCAGCTTAGGGTTGGCGTCCGCCTGAGCGCATGCGACTTCATCCCAAATAAGCTTGAGCTGCTTTTGACTCGGCATCGGTTGATTACAATGACTCAACCACATTCTTAGCAAGCGTGCTCGTAACAAGTCTGAATGTTGAGATAACGCCTCAATGCTTAAGTTTTGGCTATCCCCTAAAGCTTGCTGAAAGTGTGATTCAAGCAACTCATCCAACAGTAACTCTTGCTCTGCACATAGCTGAGCACTACGACTGACCGCCTCTCGGAAACTAGGCCAGCGCTCAGTCAGTGCCGGAGTGACTTGATGACGAATAAAATTGCGGTCAAAGCGAACGTCTTGATTACTCTCATCTTCGACCCAAGTTAAACCCATGTAGTGCGCCGACGCTTCAATGTCTGATCGAGTCACTGAAAGTAGCGGTCGAACGATAAACGCTTCGCCAAACGGCATCACCTTCGCCATTGAAGAGAGCCCTTTCGGACCACTGCCACGCTTCAACGCCAACAAGAAAGTCTCCAGTTGATCGTCGATGTGTTGACCCGTAATGAGAACATCACCAAAACTCAGGTGCTTCTGAAACGCATTATAGCGAGCATCTCGAGCCAGCTTTTCTACGCTCTCACCACTGTCGATATCCAGCGAGACTCGTTCTACAGCTAACGAAACCGACAAAGCATCACACCATGTTTGGCACTGCTCAGCCCAGTGATCAGCATTGTTGCTTAAACCGTGGTGAACGTGCACCGCGCAGCACTCAATGCCATGCGTTTGCGCGTACTGCGCTGCTAACTCTAACAAGACTCGAGAATCAACACCGCCACTGAAAGCCACGACCAACCTACTAGGCTTGAGTGCGCTTTGATTAAGTACAGATGTGAAGGTTTCGATTAAGTGAGTCATGAGCGAGTGAACCATGAGAGTAGGTTTGAAGGGAGAATATTTTAATAATAAAAAAGGGTTGGCACTGAGTCCAACCCTTTCATCATCTTGTTACTTGAAGCTGCCTCATTTCAAGGCACGCTTATCAGCAGTAACCGTAGCTCATTAGGCGTTGGTAACGACGCTCAAGCAGTGCTTCGTTATCAAACTGCTCTAGCTCTTCTAGCTGTTTAACTAGCATGTCTTTCATGTTCTGAGCCGTTTGTACTGGATCGCGGTGCGCGCCACCTAGAGGCTCAGGAATGATTTCATCGATAAGCTCAAGCTCTTTAAGACGAGGAGCAACTAGGCCCATCGCTTCAGCAGCTTGTGGCGCTTTATCTGAATCACGCCATAAGATTGAAGCACAACCTTCTGGAGAGATTACTGCATACGTAGAGTACTGAAGCATGTTCACGTAGTCACCAACACCAATCGCCAGTGCACCACCAGAACCGCCTTCACCCACAACGTTACAAATAACCGGAACTGAAAGGCCAGCCATAACTTTTAGGTTTTTAGCGATAGCTTCAGATTGACCACGCTCTTCTGCACCAACACCTGGGTAAGCACCCGCTGTGTCGATAAAAGTAATAATTGGCATGTTGAAACGCTCAGCCGTTTCCATTAGGCGGAGTGCCTTACGGTAACCTTCTGGCTTTGGCATACCAAAGTTACGGATCACTTTCTCTTTAGTCTCACGACCTTTCTGGTGACCAATAACCATAACAGGACGACCATTTAGACGAGCCATACCACCCACAATAGCTTTGTCGTCAGCGTAAGCGCGATCGCCCGCCATCTCTTCAAATTCTGTGAAGGCATGCTCCAGGTAATCTTTGGTGTAAGGACGTTGAGGGTGGCGAGCAAGTTGAGCTACCTGCCATGCACCTAAGTCACTAAAGATTTTCTGTTTAAGCTCTAAGCTTTTTTTCTCTAGTTGTTCGATTTCTTTGTCTAGATCTACCGCTGTGTCACCACCGTGACGCGAAACGTCACGTAGCGCTTCGATTTTTGCTTCAAGTTCAGCGATAGGCTTTTCAAATTCTAGAAAGTTCAGGCTCATCTATGAATCCTTGTTGATTCAGCTCCGCATTCACGAAGCTAAATTTTAGTTAAATTCGAGTTCTACTTGGCTATTTCCAAGCAGCTGTTTTAATTCGTCTAGTAATGTATCACTTGGCGTCACACGCCATTCTGTGCCCAATGTTAACCGCGCTCTAGCGTCGGCACGCTGGTAGTATACATTGACTGGGACCGTTCCGGCTCTATAAGGTTCTAAGATTTGACTAAAGCGTTCAAAAAATTGACCGTTAATTTGGGATTGATCGATAGATATCGATACCCCACGAGCATATTTCTCACGGGCGCTTCCTAAGTCCATGACCTCGCGCGCGGACATTTTAAGCCCACCATTGAAATCATCAAAGCTGACCTGTCCAGAAACGACCACAATTTTGTCTTTTTCGAGTAATTCAGCGTAGCGATCGAGCGCATCCGAGAACAACATCACTTCCATTCGCCCCGATCGGTCGTCGAGGGTCATCAAACCAATTCGAGTTCCGCGCTTCGTGGTCATTACCCTAGCAGCAATGACCAAACCTGCAATCGTTAAAGACTGATCACGACGCGTCGGCGTCGCATCTTTCAAGCGACAGCTGGTGTATTTCGCGAGCTCTTTAATGTACGCATTAACCGGGTGACCCGTTAAATACAAACCTAACGTCTCACGCTCACCTTCAAGCCAAACTTTTTCAGGCCATTTAGGTACTTGGGTATACTTGTGTTCAACTTCTTCCGGAGCATCGGTTAACACACCGAACATATCCGACTGACCAAACGACTCGGCATGGTGATGTTGACTCGCCGCCTTCACCGCATCTTTCAATGATGCCATCATCGCCGCTCGGTGAGGACCTAATCTATCTAACGCGCCTGATAGAATCAACTTTTCAATAACACGTTTGTTGACCTTCTTCAGATCAAGACGTGCACAAAAGTCGAATAAATCTTTAAAGTAACCGCCTTTATTTCGCGCTTCAATGATGGCTTCAATAGGGCCTTCACCTACCCCTTTAATCGCACCAATGCCATAAACAATCGCGCCGTCTTCATCGACATTGAAGCGGTATAGACCCGAGTTGATATCGGGTGGAAGTAGCTTGAGCTTCATACGGAAACACTCATCGACAAGGCCAATAACCTTTTCGGTGTTATCCATATCTGCGGTCATTACCGCTGCCATAAACTCCGCCGGGTAGTGGGTTTTCAGCCACAGCGTTTGATAAGAAACCAGTGCGTATGCCGCAGAGTGAGATTTGTTGAAGCCGTAGCCCGCAAACTTCTCTACCAAGTCAAAGATCTTCATGGACAGTTCCCCATCAACACCATTGGCTTCAGCACCTTCTTTAAAGGTACCGCGCTGTTTTGCCATCTCTTCAGGCTTTTTCTTACCCATCGCACGACGCAACATATCCGCTCCACCAAGCGTATAACCCGCAAGGATCTGAGCGATTTGCATTACCTGCTCTTGATACAGGATGATGCCGTAAGTTGGTTCTAGTGTTTCTTTTAACGATTCGTGTTGCCACGTTTCATCAGGGTAAGATACAGCCTCTCGGCCGTGTTTACGGTCGATAAAGTTATCTACCATGCCTGATTGCAGAGGGCCCGGACGGAACAAAGCTACCAATGCGATGATATCTTCAAAAGAGTCGGGTTGTAGACGCTTGATCAGATCTTTCATACCGCGTGATTCCAGTTGGAATACCGCCGTCGTTTCAGAATTTTGTAATAGGTTAAATGACGCTTGGTCATCTAGAGGAATCGATTCAATACGAACCGGCTCTTTACCTTCTTTCTTCAAGCGTGGGTTTACGAGGCCTAACGCCCAATCGATGATAGTCAGGGTACGTAGACCCAAGAAGTCGAATTTAACCAAACCGGCGGTTTCAACGTCATTCTTATCGAATTGCGTTACCGGGAAGTTGCCTTCCGCATCTGCATAAATAGGTGCAAAGTCAGTAATCGTGGTGGGTGAGATAACAACACCACCCGCGTGCTTACCGGCATTTCGCGTACACCCCTCAAGAATACGACACTTATCAATCAGTTCGCGTACTTCTTCATCACCGTCGTAGAGTTCTGGCAATGCTGGCTCAGCAAGGAAGGCCTTCTCTAGCGTCATGCCCGGATCAGGTGGAACCAGCTTAGAAATACGGTCAACGAAACCAAACGGGTGGCCCAATACTCGGCCAACGTCACGAATTACCGCTTTTGCCGCCATAGTACCAAAGGTGATGATCTGAGAAACGGCATCACGACCGTACATCTCTGCTACGTGATCAATAACTTGGTCGCGTTTATCCATGCAGAAGTCGATATCGAAATCGGGCATAGATACACGTTCTGGGTTCAAGAAACGTTCGAACAGCAAGTCATATTCAAGTGGATCAAGATCGGTGATATCCAATGCGTAAGCCACCAAAGAACCGGCACCAGAACCACGACCCGGGCCTACTGGTACGTCGTTATCTTTTGACCACTGGATGAACTCCATTACGATCAAGAAGTAACCCGGGAACCCCATGTTGTTGACAACTTCAAGTTCAATCTTAAGTCGCTCATCGTATTCAGGTCTGCGTTCAGCTCGAACTTTCTCATCAGGGAATAGAAACGCTAAACGACGCTCAAGGCCTTCTTCTGATTTTTTAATCAAGAAGTCTTCAATCGCCAAACCTTCCGTTGGGAAGTTAGGTAAGAAGTATTCGCCCAGTCGAACAGTTACGTTACAACGCTTAGCAATCTCGACACTGTTTTCCAGTGCTTCAGGGATGTCAGAGAACAACTCACACATCTCTTCTTCACTACGCAAGTATTGTTGTGAGCTGTAGTTTTTCGGTCGACGCGGATCAACCATTGTAAAACCGTCGTGAATCGCCACACGAATTTCATGGGCGTCAAACAAGTCTTCAGAGATGAAAACCACTTCGTTGGTCGCGACAACAGGCAGGTCTTCTTGTTCAGCAAGCTCTAGTGCAAAGTGCAGATAAGACTCTTCGTCCGGGCGCCCAGTACGAATTAGCTCCAGATAAAAACGGTCTGCGAAATGTGTTTTGTAAAACTCAACGCTGCTTGCAACCAACTCTCGATTGCCTTTCAGCAGCGCCTTACCAATCTCACCCTCTTTTGCTCCCGATAGAAGAATCAGGCCTTCGGCATGTTCAATCAGCCACTCTTTATCAATAACAGGCTGATGTTGTACATGACCACGAAGGTAAGCTTTTGAAATCAATAATGTTAGGTTGTTGTAACCTTTATTATTCGTTGCAATAACAGTGAGTTTGGTCAATTCATCGCCAAAATCCGGAGACTGCATCAAGAAGTCAGCACCAATAATAGGTTTAACCCCACACCCATGGGCAGTACCGTAAAATTTCACCAAGCCACATAGGTTAGTAAAGTCGGTCAATGCTAGAGCGGGCATACCCATTTCAGCGACTTTCTTAACTAATGGTAGCACCTTAGATAGGCCATCCACCATCGAAAAATCACTGTGTACGCGTAGGTGAACAAATTTTGGATCTGACATTATTTTTCCTGAGTTCTAGGTTTAGGCCTAGGATTACAACTGTGTGTATTCTATTTTTTTCTACCGCAAACAAGCAACTTTATTCGATGCCTTGCTCCGGTCAACATGAGTCTAAGCAATATAAAGCTCTAATCAATATAAAGCTCTAACCAATACTAAGCACTAATCAATATACAGCCTTAGTCGACGAGTTTTAGTCGAGACCTAAAATGCGCTTTACTGGCTTAAAGCTTTTGCGGTAATGCTCGGTGACACCGTGTTTTTCAATCGCCTCGAAATGCGCTTTGGTCGGATAACCTTTATGTTTAGCAAAACCAAACTCTGGATGAAGTTTATCAAGTTCTTCCATCTCTTGGTCACGAACAACTTTAGCGATGATAGATGCCGCACTGATTTCAGCAACTCGCAAGTCCCCTTTTACAATAGCAAGACCATCCATCGGCAGTTCAGGAACGCGGTTTCCATCGATTAGTGCCATATCCGGTTGAACGCTTAGCCCTGCGATAGCTCGCTGCATAGCAACCATGGTCGCTTGCAGAATATTCCACTCATCAATTTCTTGCGGGGAACAACGACCAACAGACCAAGCCAAGGCTTTCTCTTTGATTTCAGGAAACAGAGCCAGACGCTTCTTCTCAGACAGTTTCTTTGAGTCGTTCAAACCTTCGATTGGATTATTAGGGTCGAGGATAACCGCAGCTGTAACAACATCGCCAACTAACGGCCCGCGCCCTACCTCATCAACACCAGCAAATAACTGGTAGCCTTGAGGATACTCAAAAGGAGGAAGCTCTTTTTTCTCTTTTACTGCCATAATTCTTCTCTTAATGTTCTGTAAACAAGCACTTTATGACTCAACACATGGTCGATCTATCAATTTCAATACCGCATTAGCGGCTTGTTTATCCGCGTCTTTACGAATCCAATGATGCATCTCGGTAAAGCGTTCGATTAATGCGCTGTTATCAGCGGATAGCATCTTATCGACAGACGGAAACAAGAAGTCTGGGTGACACTCTTCAAGAATATGCTCTTTCACAATCTCTTCGCCAGCCAAAATGTTCGGCAACGATACGAATTCAGTAATCGATAATTTCTTAACAATATAACCCGTCAGTTTATTTACTTTGTAGCCAACGACCATCGGGCGTTTCAGCAACATGCATTCGAGAGCAACAGTACCCGAAGCTAACAGAACAGAATCAGCAGCGGTAATCACGTTGGTGGCGGTATCTTCTACCAACGTAAATTCAAGTTCAGGTGCCGTTGATTGCCAAATTTCAGTGAACTGCTTTTTACGCTGCTCATTAACGAGCGCAACAACAAAATTGATATCAGGGTATTTTTGCTTAATACGCTGGCAAGTTTCAATAAAGGGTTGAGCAATCAAACTCATCTCACCACCGCGACTACCCGGTAATACGGCTAACCAAGGCTTATCTTGATCTAAACCTAAAAGCTCGCGAGCTTCTTTTTTATTCGGTTCTAGTGGAATGGTGTCTGCCAATGTATGGCCAACAAATTCACAAGCAACATTATATTTATCGTAGAATGCCTTTTCGAACGGCAAGAAAGCCAGTACCAAGTCGGTTGCTTTGTCGATTTTAAAGATACGCTTTGGACGCCATGCCCATACTGAAGGGCTGACATAATGAACGGTCTTAATACCCGCGTTCTTAAGATCCAATTCAAGTCTTAGGTTGAAGTCTGGCGCATCGATACCAACGAAGACATCTGGCGGGTTTTGAGTGAAATACTTAACCAGTTCCGCTTTCACTTTTAACAAACGAGGTAAACGACCAAGCACTTCTACAAGCCCCATCACGGCAAGCTCTTCCATTTCGAAAAGAGACTCACAACCAAGCGCTTTCATTTTTGGTCCGCCAATACCCACGAATTCAGCATTCGGATATTGTGATTTGACCGCTTTAATAAAACCCTCGCCAAGCGTGTCACCCGAGAGTTCTCCGACGACGATACCTACGCGTAGAGGTTCATTCGAAACAAAGTCCGAGCTATTGGTTGCTGCTTCTTGCTGTGCCATAGTTTTCCAATTCCCTTCTTGCCTAAAACAAAAAAGACCGCCCAATGAGTAGCGATCTTTTTGTTATACCAATCTGATTAAGTCATTATTGTCGTACTTGATATGATTGGTAAACAATCATATCAAGTATTAACGAATAATACCGCGCTCAGAGTTCTCTAGCATTTCTAGCATAGGAGTAACCGAAGTAAACTCTTTCGCCATTTCAACTAAAGCCGCTTTCGCTTCTTCAAGTGTTTTACCTGAACGGTATAACTCTTTGTACGCTTTCTGTAGTGCACGAATTTCTGGTTTCCCAAATCCGTTACGCTTCAAGCCCACTAGGTTAAGGCCAAATGGAGCCGCATGGTTACCCTGTGCAAGCACGTACGGCAGTACATCTTGAACAACAGCAGAACAGCCGCCAATGTAGGCGTAAGCACCTATTGAACAGAACGGGTGAATCGCAGATAGCGCCATTACACCAGCGTAGTCACCCACTGTTACGTGACCGCCAAGAATAGCGTTGTTACCAATGTGAGTATGGTTACCAACAATAACATCGTGTGCTACGTGAGCATTAACACAAAGTAAGTTGTCATCACCGATCACTGTGGTTGCTTTGTCTTGAGTTGTACCACGGTGGATTTGAACCGCCTCACGAATCACGTTGCGATCACCGATCACAACTGTTGTCTCTTCGCCACCGTACTTCTTATCTTGGTTCTCTTCACCGATAACAGCGTGTGGGAAGATGCGGTTTTCTTTACCAATGGTTGTGTGACCTTTGATCACCACATGCGACATCACTTCAGTGTCGTCACCAATTGTCACGTTACCAGCAATGTAAGTGAAAGGCCCAACCGTCACGTTAGCACCGATAGTTACATCACCTTCGATTACTGCTGCCGGGTGAATTTTCGCTGTTTCATGAATCATATTAAAACTCTCTACGAGCACATTTAAGTTCAGCTGAACATACAACTACGCCGTCAACTTTAGCAACGCCGTTAAACGATGCAATACCACGACGCTCTTTTAAGAATTCAACTTCGATAATCAGTTGGTCACCTGGCACTACAGGCTTGCGGAATTTAGCTTTATCTACACTTGCAAAGTAGTAAAGCTCGTTACCAGAAGGGGCACCAAATGATTTAAATGCTAGAAGACCAGTTGCTTGCGCCATTGCTTCTAAGATCAACACGCCTGGGAATACAGGAAGTTGAGGGAAGTGGCCTGTGAACTGAGGTTCGTTAACAGAGACATTCTTAATCGCAGTCAGCGTTTTTTCTTTTTCAAAGCTAGTCACACGATCAACCATTAAGAATGGGTAGCGATGAGGTAATAGTTCCTGAATTTCAGTAATGTTCATCGTTGTCTGTTCAGTAGTCAAAGTCGTATTCCTATGTATATTCTTTATTTAATTAGAAGGATTATAAACGAAAAAGACTCGCTGTACGCGAGCCTTTTATTAGAAATGCTGGAATTATGATTCCGCGCTCTTCTCGATAAGTTTTTCAACGGTTTTCAAACGCTTGTTCATTTCATCAATACGATGTACACGCGTTGCTGTTTTACGCCAATCTTTGTTTGGCTGTAAAGGAATACCCGAAGAGTACATGCCTTTCTCAGTGATACTGCGCATTACCATCCCCATACCGGTGATTGTAACGCCGCCAACGATTTCAATATGACCATTAATCACACAACCGCCACCAATAATACAGTACTTACCTATCGTCGTGCTGCCTGCGATAATAGTACCACCTGCAATAGCAGAACCATATCCGATGTGAACATTGTGAGCAATTTGAAGCTGGTTATCTAAGATAACGTTATCTTCAATGATTGTGTCATCTAATGCGCCACGGTCGATGGTTGTACACGCGCCAATTTCTACACGGTTACCAATGCGAACTGAACCGACTTGTGGAATCTTAACCCACTCACCTTTCTCGTTCGCATAACCAAAGCCATCAGAGCCAATGACAGTGCTTGATTGAATCAAACACGCGTCACCAATCACGACTTCGTGGTAAACACTTACATTAGCCCATAGCTTAGTGCCTGTGCCAATATTTGCATTTTTACCAATAAAACAACCAGCTCCGATGATCACATCATCACCAAGTACCACACCAGACTCAATCACAGCGTTCGCACCGATAGACACATTTTGTCCAATGGTTGCATCGCTTGAAATTGAAGCAGAATCAGCGATAGCCGCTGCGGGTGCAGGAGTAGTATCAAGCGCTTGAGCAACTTTAGCAAAAGCAACGTAAGGGTCGCTGACCACAATCACGTTGGTCTTACACAGTTCGCGCTCACTCTCTTTAACCATAATAGCGGATGCTTTACAGTCACCAAGGTGCTTGCTGTACTTCACGTTCGAAAGGAACGTAATGTTCCCTTCTTGCGCTTTATCCATAGGAGCAACTGCTGAAACGGTAACCGTACCGTCTCCGTGTAGCTCTCCCCCGGTAATCGTTGCCAATTCGGCTAAAGTCAGGTTCTTCATAAACTTATTTCAGTGATTTAATTACTTGCTCAGAGATGTTGTATTCCGGCTTGCCGTACTGCAGAGCTTGAATATCAACAATCATGTCGTAGCCTTCTTTCTCTGCAACTTTAGTTACAGCATCTTGAATCACTTTGAATAGCTTCTGCTTCTCTTGTGCTTCACGACGTTGGCTTGCTTTTTCTAGTGCTTGAGCTTTGATTTTGTACTTACTGTCTAGTTGACCGACTTCGATACGAAGCTTCTCAACTTCGTCAGGACCTAGTAGTTCACCATCACGCTTAAGCTTTTCAATCTTAGTTTTTGCTTCTGCTTGAATGCTCTGCAGCTCAGCTGCTTTATCTTTGAACTCTTCCTGCATTTTTTGAAGAACAACTTCGCGTTGAGGTAGAGCCTGGAATACTTGTGCAGTGTTTACATAACCCACTTTTTGCGCAGCTTCAGCAGCTGTTGCAAAGAAAGAAGAGCTAAGAACTACAAGGCCTAAACCTGCTGCTTTAATCATATTTTTCAAAATATTGTCCTTTAAATATTAGAAAGTTCTACCAATGGTAAATGTGAAGAATTCCTCATCATCACCTTCGTAAATTTTAACGGGTTTCGCTAGAGAGAAAACCAATGGGCCCATCGGCGACATCCATTGAAGGGCTGCACCATAAGATGAACGGTAATTTGTTGGATCAGAGTAATCGTAGTAATACTGGCTGCCACTGTTAGGTGCACCACGGTCTACGAACTCGGTATCCCATACACTTGCCATGTCGAAGAAGACACTGGTTCGAATCTGGCTACGTGCTTCGTCAGAAGCAAACGGCGTAGGTACAATTAACTCTAAACTTGCCAAGGCAACCGCATTACCACCAACCGAATCATCGGTTGCAGAGCTGTACGTAGGGTTGTTACCCGTACTGCTCCCGTAAACGGCTTTTGGACCCGCTGAGTTAGAGCCAAAGCCACGCAACGTTGTAAAGCCACCTGCGTAGTAGTTCTCGTAGAATGGGAACAAGTTATCATTACCATCCGTTTGACCGTAACCATTACCATAGCCTAATCGGCCACGCATCAAAAGTGTGAACTCATGCTTTTTGGTCAGCGGGATGTAATGTTTTACATCGTACTGAGCTTTGAAGTACTTAGCGTCAGAGCCTGGTACAGTCATTTTGGCGAAAGCACGTTGGTGGTTACCCTCGGTTGGGAAGAAACCACGGTTAAGGTTGTTACGAGTCCAAGAGATATTGATATCGAAGTCATCGGTTAAGATGTTTTCGTCACCATATTGGTCAATACTTCTCGCGAACTGTTCCACTTGGATATAAGTCGGAACGTTACCGATCTTGTTGTGCGTATAGCCAACACCAAATTCGATACGGTTCAGTTCATCCATAGGGAAGCCCCATGTCAGGCTGGTGCCGTAACTTTGGTTGGTATAGTCGACAATACCCGCTTCAGAGGCTTCGAATTCGTTATAGAAGATCTTACCGCCTAAGCTCACACCATCAAGGTTCCAGTATGGGTCTCGGTAGTCTAAGCTCACGTTCTTTTGGTAATCGTTCATCATGGCACTTACGCCAACACGGTTACCTGAACCCGCAAAGTTATCTTGTTGCAAACCGACTTGGAAGCTGACACCTGATTCGGTACCGTAACCAACACCAAAGTTGATGCTGCCTGAGTTCGCTTCCTTAACGTTGTAAACCAAGTCAACTTGGTCTTCACTGCCAGGAACACGCACTGTTTGTACATCAACCGTTTCAAAGAAACCTAAACGGTTAAGGCGGCTCTTACCGGTGTCAATTGACTTAGAGTTAAGCCAGCTGCCTTCCATTTGACGCATTTCACGACGTAGTACTTCATCTTTGGTCGAGTTATTACCCGTAAATCGAATATCACGAACGTAGATACGGCTGCCCGCTTCTACATTAATAACCAATGACACTTCTTTGGTCTCATCGTCAAATTCAGGAATAGTACGTACTTGTGGGTACGCATAACCAGACTCACCAAGAATACGCTTTACGCCCTCTTCTAGTGATGTCACAGAAGAGCCGTTGTACGTATCGCCGTCTTCAAATGGTACTAATGCTTCAAAATCAGCCTCACGACCAATCAGCTCACCGCGAAACGCGACATCTTTAACGGTGTAGGCTTCGCCTTCATCAATACCAAGCGTGATGTAAACGCCTTTCTTATCTGGAGAGATCGCTACTTGTGTAGAATCCACCTTAAATTTAAGGTAACCACGGTCAAGGTAGTACGATTTCAACGCTTCGATATCACCCGCTAATACTTGCTTCTGGTATTTTTCATCCGCAAGGAAATTCCACCATGCAACATCAACATTCAGGTTGAAACGGCTCAGTAGCTCAGCATCAGAGAAGACTTCATTACCAATAAAGTTGATTTGCTGAATCTTAGCGGATACGCCTTCAGTAAATACAAACTTAAGGTCAGAACGGTTACGAGGCAAAGGTGTCACAACCGCTTTTACTGTCGCGTTGTATTTACCAACACTGTAGTAAAAATCTTCAAGGCCTTTCTCGATGTTACTCAGCGTTGTGCGGTCAAGCGCTTCACCTTCACGAACACCAGATGCATCTAGGTTCTGTTGAAGTTGCTCTTCTTTGATCGCTTTGTTCCCTGAAAATGAAATGCTTGCGATGGTCGGTCGTTCTTTTACTTGAACAACTAAAACACCTTCATCGCGAAGGACCTTAACATCCTCAAAGTTACCTGAAGCATACAGTGCACGAATGATCTCAGATACATCGCCTTCATCCACTTCATCGCCAATACGCACTGGCATTTTCAGTAGAGCTGCACCAAGTGCAACACGCTGTAAACCTTCGATCTTGATATCTTGAACTACAAAGTTTTGTGCTCCGTTCGCTGCCACACTAGTGGCCAATAGACTTGCGAACAGAATTTGCTTAATCGCCATATTTATTCTAATTATTCCTTGCTACTACCAATGCCTGTGAGAAACTATTCACAGACGAGTAAAATCATTAAATATTGCCAGAGCCATCAAAGAGAAGAGGATTGCACCTCCCACTCTGTATCCCATTTCCTGAATTTTTTCAGGGACAGGTTTACGAGTAATGGCCTCAATAGCGAAAAAGAGCAAATGTCCGCCATCAAGCATAGGCAGCGGAACCAAATTAATAATACCCAAATTGACACTAATCAGAGCCAAAAAGCCTAAGAAGTAAACCAAACCGTAATCGGCGGTTGTACCTGCGCCTTTAGCAATTGAAATCGGGCCACTCAAGTTGTTTAAGCCGACATCGCCAACGATGAGCTTCTTGAGCATTGTCAGCGTCAAACCAATGATTTGACCTGTTTTATCAAATGCTTTTCCTACAGACTCAATTACACCAAATTGTAACTCAAAGCGATAATCTTCTGGCCATTCTGCGACTTCTGGAGCAATACCCGCATAGCCGATTATTGAACCATCAGAAAGCTCTCGACTTTTTGGCGTCATAGACAACGACTGTTCAAAACCATTACGCAGTACAATAAGGTTCATGGATTTCATCGGGTTCGAGCGAATCAACTCAACAACCGACTGCCACTGTTCAATTGGCTGCCCATTAATTTCAACAATTTTGTCACCAGCTTCTAGCCCCGCAGAGTCTGCAGCACCATCATCAATAACTTGAGCAAGCACTGTTGATATCTCTGGAGAGTACGGTCTAAAACCAAGCGTTGTCATTGCAGACTCAGTTTCTGGGTCGAAAGACCAGTCTGAAATATCCAATGTCATCTGTTGCTCAAAGCCAATATCGTCTTGAGAAGAAACCGTTACTGTCATGGATTGGTCACCAATATGAGATATCAAACCCATATTGACTGATTCCCAATCTGCGGTTTTGATTCCTGAAATAGATTTAAGTTCCATTCCAGTTTCAATTCCGGCTTGTGCAACAATAGATTGCGGGGTGACCTCACCGATCACCGGTTTAACCGCAGGCACGCCAATCAAAAATACCAGCCAATACGCAAACACAGCAAAGATAAAGTTAAATGCTGGGCCTGCACCGACTATGGCCGTGCGTTTCCACAATGGCTTCTTGTCAAAAGCGTATTGCTGCTCTTCTTCAGAAAGGTCGTCAACACGCCCATCGAGCATCTTAACGTAGCCGCCCAGCGGAATCACTGACAAGCTGTATTCAGTACCATCACGGCCGATCTTGCTCCAGATTGATTTACCAAAACCAATCGAGAATTTTTCTACTTTCACACCACAACGACGAGCAACCCAGAAGTGTCCAAACTCATGAACAGCAACCAGAATACCAAGCGCTACAATAAAAGATGCGAAGTTCCACAGAATTCCACTCATGCTAGCTGCTCTTTAATAAATTGAATGGCTATTTGACGAGACATATTATCTAGCTCAAGAAGGCTTTCCAAGCTATCTAAGCCCTCAGAGCTATATTGTTCACATACTTTGCTCATAACATGCTCGTTAATGACAGCAATATCGGTAAACTTAACCCGATTGTTCAAAAAGGCATCGACTGCAATTTCATTGGCAGCATTAATTGCTGTTGTTGCATGCTGCCCTAGGTAACACGCTTCAATTGCTAATCTTAAACATGGGTAACGGCTAAAATCGGGTTCTAGAAAAGTAAGCTCGCCCACTTTGGTGAAATCCAGAGGCTTAACGCCAGCTTCTGTACGCTCAGGATAAGACATCGTCAAAGCGATTGGCGTCGCCATATCGGGTTCACCCATTTGAGCAAGTACCGAGCCATCCTTGTACTGGACCATTGAATGAATCACAGACTGAGGATGAATAATGACTTTTAATTGTTCTTGAGAAGCATTAAATAGCCACTTAGCTTCAATGTACTCAAGACCTTTATTCATCATGGTCGCAGAGTCAACAGAGATCTTAGGGCCCATAGACCAGTTAGGGTGTGCAATAGCGCGAGCCGGTGTTACCGATTCTAACTCAGCAACATCCGTATAGCGGAAAGGACCACCAGAACCCGTCAAGAGAATATGGTTGATACCGTTCTCTTCCAGATTACAACGACCTAGATGGGTTTGTACATTTTGCGGTAGACATTGGAAGATAGCATTATGCTCACTGTCTACAGGAAGTAGTTCAGCACCGTACTTTTCCACGGCGTCTATAAACAACTGCCCTGACATCACTAAAGCTTCTTTATTAGCAAGCAAAATACGCTTACCAGCCTTAACCGATGCCATCGTAGGAAGCAAGCCTGCTGCTCCCACAATCGCAGCCATTACCGTGTCCACTTCCTCTAGAGAAGCAACCTGACACATGCCTTCTGGGCCTGAAAGTACTGTAACGTTAGGATAATTAGCGGACAGCATTTCAGTCAGCTGAGATGCTGCATCTGGGCAAGCCATAGCAATATAGCTTGGTTGCCACTTTTCAACTAACGCCAACATCTTTTCGACATTCGACCCGGCAGCCAGTGCCACGACCGAATAGAGATCTGGGTTTTGTTCAACGACTTTTAGTGTACTTGCACCAATTGAGCCGGTAGCGCCAAGGATAGTTAGATTTCGCATCACATATGACCGTAGAAATGAAATAAAGGGCAGAATCACTGCCCTTTATTATTAGAATGCTAAATAAAGCAGAGCAAAGACAGGGAATGCAGCCGTTAAGCTATCTATTCTATCAAGTATACCACCATGACCAGGAATCAGATTACTGCTGTCTTTCACCCCGGAAACACGCTTAAACATGCTTTCAACAAGGTCACCAAGAACAGAGATAACGACAGTCACAAGGGTAATTACAATCATGTGAAGAGGACTTGTGAATTGGATATCAAACAAGTCAGCAAAAATCCAAGCTATGATCACCGCTGTAATAATACCACCAATAAGACCTTCAATCGTCTTATTAGGACTTACCGCCGGTGCCATTTTACGCTTACCAAAACTCTTTCCTGAAAAATAAGCACCGCTGTCAGCAGCCCAAACGAGCAAACAAACAAACATCACCAATTTTGCGCCGTGGTAAGGATCAACATCGATACCGTTAGCGCGCAGAATAACCACACTCCAGAAAAATGGCAGCAGAGTCAGCACGCCAAATGCGTGACGAAGGAGAGAAGAATCTTTCCATGCGGGCATAGACTTAGGATAAGTCACTGCCATACCACTCGCTATTACCCACCAAATAGAGCCAATCGTTAGAATGGTGTAGTGAGCGCTAGATAAATGATTAAGGCTAAATGCATCAAAAGGGATAAAAGCAAAACTTGCAGCACTGACTACAACCGTTGGAATCAGCGCTAAATAACGCGATTTGCTTTCGACAAACTGAGTCCACTCCCAAAAGCCCAATAGCGAGATTACTGCTAGTGAAAGAATAAACGTGGGAAGTGATAACTCGAAAATACCTAGAATAACTAGGGGAGCTAAAATCAACGCCGTAATAATTCGTTGTTTCAAACCAAAAAATCCTTATTAACTGTCCATCAGAGCTTTAATTTGCTCACCAGTGCATCCAAAACGACGCTCGCGGTTTACAAACCAAGTCACAGCTTCTACTAAGCTGTCTTCATTAAAGTCTGGCCAGAATTGTTCAGTGAAATACATTTCGGCGTAAGCCAATTGCCAAAGCATAAAGTTACTAATGCGGCACTCGCCACTGGTGCGGATAAGTAGGTCAACTTCAGGAATATCTGCCATAGTCAGGTGCTGTGTAATCATAGCTTCATCAATGTCATCTACATTAATATCGCCAGACTTTACCTGTTGAGCAATTGAGGTCATTGCCTGCTGGATATCCCACTTGCCGCCATAGTTAGCAGCAATATTAATAACCATACCCGTATTGGTGCTAGTCAAAGCTTCTGCTTCTTCTATCTTCTTTTGTAGTCGATCATTGAAACGACTTTTATCACCAATAACACGCAATTGTAGATTATTTTTATGAAGTTTTTTCACTTCACTCGACAGCACTGAAATAAACAGTTCCATCAAGATACCGACTTCTTCTTCAGGACGACGCCAGTTCTCGCTACTAAACGCAAAAAGTGTAACGGCCTTAATGCCAAGTCTGGCAGATGAAGAGATGGTTTTACGAACGGCTTGAACACCGTTTTTATGACCAAAGACGCGAGGCTTGCCCTGAGCTTTTGCCCAGCGGCCATTACCATCCATAATGATAGCAATGTGTTTAGGAAGAGAGTCTGTGAACGCTTGAGAATTATGCATAAAAGAGTGAATCAAATTCTAATAGTCGAACAGAGTAGCATAAAAAAACGCTGAACCGTGAGTACAGCGTTTTTCCGGAAAGAAAAGAATATGGAAAATTAAACTTCCATCAACTCTTTTTCTTTAGTTGCTAGAACTTCATCTACGTTCTTAACCGCAATGTCAGTTAGCTTTTGAATTTCGTCTTGTGCTCTACGATCTTCATCTTCAGAGATTTCTTTGTCTTTCAGAAGTGCTTTTAGATCGCCATTCGCGTCACGACGGATATTACGGATAGCAACACGGCCACCTTCAGCTTCACCACGAACGATTTTAACGAGGTCTTTACGACGCTCTTCCGTCAACGCTGGAAGTGGTACACGAATAACCGTGCCAGCAGACATAGGGTTTAGACCTAGGTCAGATGTCAGGATTGCTTTTTCAACTAAAGGAGTCAGTGTTTTATCAAACACTGTAATTGCTAGTGTGCGTGCATCTTCTGCAATAACGTTAGCAACTTGAGCCAAAGGCGTTGGTGCACCGTAGTACTCTACAGTAAGACCAGACAGTAGGCTTGGGTGAGCACGGCCTGTACGAATCTTTTGCAGGCTGTTTTTAAGTGCGTCTACACTTTTATCCATACGCTCTTGAGCGTCTTTTTTGATTTCGTTAATCACAATTTCACCTTGATTATGTTCTTTCTTCAAGAAAGCTTTTTATTTGGAGTGATAAGGATAAGCTTACCAAAGCATAACACCTCAGTAAGCCCGAAAAATTAGTCAGCGTCGCTGATTAATGTACCTTCAGTTTCACCCATAACCACGCGACGTAATGCGCCTGGTTTATTCATGTTAAATACACGGATTGGCATTTTGTGATCACGTGCTAGCGTAAATGCAGCCAAATCCATCACTTTAAGTTCTTTTTCAAGAATAGTGTTGTAAGACAACGTATCATACAGCTCTGCGTCTGGGTTTGCTACTGGGTCAGCAGTAAATACGCCATCTACCTTTGTCGCTTTTAGAACTACGTCAGCTTCAATTTCGATACCACGTAGACACGCAGCAGAATCTGTAGTGAAGAATGGGTTACCAGTACCCGCTGAGAAGATCACAACACGACCTTGACGTAGTTGGCTGATTGCATCTGCCCAGTTGTAGTCGTCACACACACCTTTAAGAGGGATAGCTGACATTACACGTGCATTTACGTAAGCACGGTGCAGAGCGTCACGCATTGCAAGGCCGTTCATTACCGTTGCTAGCATACCCATGTGGTCACCAACAACGCGGTTCATACCTGCTTCAGCAAGGCCTGCACCACGGAAAAGGTTACCGCCACCGATAACAACGCCTACTTGAACACCTAGTTCAACCAATTCTTTTACTTCTTGAGCCATACGATCAAGGACCGTCGCGTCAATACCAAAACCTTCTTCGCCTTGTAGTGCTTCGCCGCTAAGTTTTAACAGAATACGTTGATACGCCGGTTTAGGGTTCGTAGTCATGGAGTTTACCTTCCAAAGAGTTGATGATTAACAGTCATGGATAAAAACTGAAGAGCTCAGTTTGCATTCATAACAGCTAACAGCCAAAAAATAATTCATTATTCATAAAAAGACCGCAGCATTTGCCACGGTCTTTTTCAATCAATACACTAAGGATTAACCTTGTTGTACCGCTGCAACTTCGTCTGCGAAGCTCATTTCAGCCGCTTTCTCGATACCTTCACCAACTTCTAAACGAACGAAGGTAGTAACTGATGCGCCTTTCTCTTTAAGAATGTCAGCAACAGTTTTCTTAGGTTCCATGATGAAAGCTTGACCAGTAAGAGATACTTCGCCCGTGAATTTCTTCATACGGCCGATAACCATTTTCTCAGCGATCTCTTGTGGTTTGCCTTCGTTCATAGCGATTTCAACTTGAACAGCTTTTTCTTTTTCTACTACGTCTGCAGGTACATCAGATGGGTTAACGTACTCAGGCTTAGAAGCAGCAACGTGCATAGCGATGTGCTTAAGCGTTTCAGCTTCGCCTTCACCAGCAACAACAACACCGATTCTCTCACCGTGACGGTAAGAAGCTAGTGCAACACCTTCAACAAGCTCAACGCGACGGATGCTGATGTTCTCACCGATCTTAGTTACTAGAGCGATACGTGCGTCTTCAAATTTAGCTTGAAGTGCAACGATGTCTAGACGTTCAGCTAGAGCAGCTTCAGCAACTTCGTTAGCGAATGCAAGGAAACCTGCATCTTTAGCTACGAAATCAGTTTGGCAGTTCACTTCAAGAAGAGCAGCAACGCCAGCGTCTTCTTTAATGATGATTGTGCCTTCAGCAGCAACGTTACCAGCTTTTTTAGCTGCTTTCGCTGCGCCAGACTTACGCATGTTTTCAATTGCTAGCTCGATGTCGCCTTCAGCAGCAACAAGCGCTTTTTTACATTCCATCATGCCCGCAGCTGTGCGTTCACGAAGTTCTTTAACTAGAGCTGCAGTTACAGTTGCCATTCTCTATTCCTCAGTAAATTCTAAAAAAGATAAAAAACAGGGGCCTAATTAATTGGCCCCTGATATTGACTGTATTCAGTTCTTAAGCCATCGATTATGACCGCTTAATGTGAACTAAATATGGCTCAGAGCCGCTATTATTCAGCTTCTACAAAACCGTCTTTTTCAGCAGCTACAGCAGCAACATCTTTGTTACGACCTTCTTTAACCGCGTCTGCAGCAGCGTTTAGGTAAAGCTGTACTGCACGGATTGCATCATCGTTACCAGGGATAACGAAGTCAACACCGTCTGGGTTAGAGTTAGTATCAACTACAGCGTAAACTGGGATACCTAGGTTGTTTGCTTCTTTAACTGCGATGTGTTCGTGATCAGCATCGATAACGAATAGAGCGTCTGGAAGGCCGCCCATGTTCTTGATACCACCAAGAGATTTCTCTAGCTTCTCCATTTCACGAGTACGCATTAGAGCTTCTTTCTTAGTAAGCTTGTCGAAAGTACCGTCTTGAGCTTGCGCTTCAAGTTCTTTCAGACGCTTGATAGACTGACGAACAGTTTTGTAGTTCGTTAGCATACCGCCTAACCAGCGGTTGTTAACGTAGAACTGGTTGCTGTTGATAGCAGCTTCTTTAACAGCTTCAGATGCAGCACGCTTAGTACCAACAAAAAGAACTTTACCTTTCTTCTCGCCAACTTTAGCAATTTCAGCTAGAGCTTCGTTGAACATTGGTACAGTTTTTTCTAAGTTGATGATATGAACTTTGCTACGAGCACCAAAGATGAATGGCTTCATTTTTGGGTTCCAGTAACGAGTTTGGTGACCGAAGTGAACACCAGCTTTAAGCATATCGCGCATTGATACAGTTGCCATTTTAAAATCCTCTATGGGGTTAGGCCTCCACACTCCCCATGAATCCGACCCCTAACAACTAACCACTTTTCAGCCGTTATCTGTGTTGTTGAGGCACCCCGGAACATGTGTCGGAATGTGTGTGATTTAAAGAAATAAGTTAGTGGACACAAAGCTTGTTTCGCCAAATGGAGAAAACAGTCCTGATGTCCGGCGCGCTTTATACCATATTTTGTCTATCTATGGCTAGAAAAAAATCTAAAAATGGCGACTGCTATACTGATCCCTAGCGGTGAATTTTCTCTATAAAATAGTGTCCTATTCAAATCGCGTCTGCGTCATTAAACCGAACATTATCTACTCAGACTGAGCAGTATCCATCAACATTGTGCGGACATGGGAATGTTGCGCTAAAATGCTGCACTGATAGAATAGCCCCAATATGCACACTTAGGTGCTACCAAATTAAGAGATATGCAATGGCTGTAAAAATTAAAACTGCTGAAGAAATTGAAAAAATGCGCGTTGCCGGCAAGCTGGCTTCAGAAATTCTAGAGATGATTGAACCTCACATCCAAGTGGGTACAACGACAGAAGAGCTAAACCAAATCTGTCATGAGTACGCTCTAGAAAGAGGCGCATACTCAGCACCACTTGATTACCACGGTTTCCCTAAGTCAATCTGTACGTCTATCAACCACATCGTGTGTCACGGTATTCCAGCATCACAAGATGAGACGGGTAGCACAGGTCAATTCAAACCTGCAGTATTAAAAGATGGCGACATTCTCAACGTTGATATCACTGTGATTGTTCCTGATGACGAAAATGCTGATCTAAGTGTTCGTCCACAAGGCTACCACGGTGACACATCTAAGATGTTCCTTGTGGGTGAAGTTTCTCCAGCAAACAAACGTCTGTGTATGGTTGCTCAAGAAGCACTTTACGAAGGCATGCGTCAGGTTAAACCAGGTGTTCAACTTGGCCAAATCGGTACTGCTATTGAGAAGTACATCAAAACAAACAACAAGAACAACCCACGCGCTAAATTCTCTATTGTAAAAGATTACTGTGGCCACGGTATTGGTTCTGAGTTCCACGAAGATCCACAAGTCGTTCACTACAAAAACAGTGACCGTACCGTACTGAAAGCAGGCATGTGTTTCACAATCGAGCCAATGATCAATGCGGGTAAGTTTGGCTGTCGTCTAGATGACGAAGATAGCTGGACAGTGTACACAGCAGACAGCAAGAACTCCGCTCAGTGGGAACACACTCTAGTTGTGACCGATACTGGTTGTGAGGTACTAACACTACGCAGCGACGATACGATCCCACGTATCATGAAGAACGCTTAGTTCAACAAGCTGAATACCTAAGACTTTTAAAAATGTCCTCGCCTGTCGAGGATATTTTTTTATCCCCTCAATTTCGATTTTCCACCAGCTTCTGTTAAATTGTTTACTATTCTCATTTGCTTGCACGGATAGCAGACTATGCCTTATCAATGTCCCCTTACGTTCAATGACGAACAAATTGAAATCTGCGAAATAAAAAATCAGCTCGAAATCTTCACGCAGTATCAAAAAAATGAATTTCTGAATCATCATCCAGTCACCGATTTGGTGCTGCTTCGTTCCGAATACATGGATTTGCTTCTCAATCGTTTATGGGAGCATTTTGGATTCAACAAACTGCCTCATATTTCACTTGTTGCGGTGGGAGGCTATGGCCGTGGTGAACTACACCCTTTGTCTGATATTGATATCCTCATCGTCTCGCAAAAAACACTGCCACCCGCACTGGGTGAAAAAGTCAGTCAATTCATTACCCTACTCTGGGACTTGAAACTCGAAGTCGGCCACGCGGTGCGTACCATTGCAGAGTGTCTTGATATCGGCACCGATGATTTAACCGTTGCCACTAACCTGCAAGAGTCACGCTTACTGTGTGGCAGCGAAGACACCTTTCAAGAACTTAAGCTAAAGATTCATTCTGATTCATTTTGGCCAAGTGAGACCTTCTACAAGGCTAAGATTCAAGAACAGAGAGAGCGTCATGCTCGCTACCACGACACCACCTATAATCTAGAACCGGACATCAAATCGACTCCGGGAGGGCTCAGAGACATCCACACCCTGAGCTGGGTTGCGCGTCGACATTTTGGTGCAACGTCTTTATTGGAGATGAGCAAATACGGCTTTCTAACCGATGCTGAATATCGTGAGTTGGTCGAGTGCCAAGATTTCTTATGGCGTGTTCGCTTTGCACTGCACATTGAACTGCGCCGTTACGACAACCGTCTCACGTTTGCCCATCAAGCTCAGGTAGCGGAACATCTGGGTTACAGTGGTGAAGGCAACCGTGGCGTCGAGATGATGATGAAAGAGTTCTATCGAACACTTCGTCGCGTAGCCGAACTCAATAAGATGCTGCTTAAGCTGTTCGATCAAGCGATCATCAATGGCGGTCAAACACAGGAAGCCGAGATTCTCGACAACGACTTCCAACGTCGAGGTTCATTAATCGAAGCGCGTAAGCCGGCTCTATTCCAAGCAAGACCAGAAACGATTCTCGATATGTTTATCCATATCGCGAATGACTCTTCTATCGAAGGGGTAAGCCCACCAACATTGCGCCAACTGCGAACTGCACGTCGCCGATTGAATCGCTTCTTGCATACCATTCCTGAAGCTCGTGACAAGTTCATGGATTTGGTTCGCCACCCAAATGCACTGCACAAAGCCTTTAGTTTGATGCACAAATTGGGCGTGCTATCGGCCTATTTGCCACAGTGGAGCCAAATTGTTGGTCAAATGCAGTTTGATCTATTTCACGTTTACACCGTGGATGAACACAGTATTCGCCTACTCAAACACATCAACCGTTTTGGCCAAATCGAGAACCACGATAAACACCCTATCTGTTGTGAAGTGTATCCGCGAGTTCAAAAGAAAGAGCTGTTGATTCTGGCGGCTATCTTCCACGACATCGGTAAAGGCCGCGGCGGAGACCACTCAGAAATTGGCGCTGTTGAAGCTTACTCTTTCTGTATTGAGCACGGGCTATCAAAACCAGAAGCCAAACAAGTCGCGTGGTTAGTACAAAACCACCTGTTAATGTCAGTGACCGCTCAACGCCGTGATATCTACGATCCAGACGTAATCACAGAGTTCGCCAAGAAAGTTCGCGACGAAGAATCATTAGAGCTACTGGTGTGCTTAACCGTCGCTGATATCTGCGCGACTAACCCTGAGTTGTGGAACAGCTGGAAACGCACCCTGTTAGCCGAGCTATTCCACTCTACGCAGAGAGCACTACGTCGTGGCTTAGAAAACCCAGTCGATGTCAGAGACCGTATTCGTCATAACCAGCAAATGGCATCTGCACTGCTGCGTAAAGAAGGCTTCACGGCTCGTGAGATTGAGGTGTTGTGGCAGCGTTTCAAAGCTGACTATTTCTTGCGTCATACACACACTCAAATCGCATGGCACTGTGAACACTTACTTCGCTTAGAAGATCCGAGTCAACCTTTAGTGCTTATCAGCCAAAAAGCGACACGTGGCGGCACAGAGGTATTCGTTTACTGTAAAGACCAAGCTGCACTTTTTGCGACTGTGGTTGCCGAGCTCGATAGACGCAACTTTAACGTTCACGACGCACAAGTCATGGTCAGTAAAGATGGCCACGTTTTGGATACCTTTATCGTACTGGATCAGCACGGTGAAGCGATTGATGAAGCAAGACACAAAGCCGTCGCAAAGCATCTAACTCATGTTCTGGCTGATGGCCGCCCAACTAAGATTAAGACTCGTCGTACGCCACGTAACTTGCAGCATTTCAAGGTAAAAACCTTAGTTGAGTTCCTACCAACCAAAAGTAAGAAACGCACCTTGATGGAGTTAAGAGCTCTTGATACGCCGGGGTTGTTGGCTCAAGTCGGTGCAACCTTTGCTGAATTAGACATCAACTTGCACGGTGCTAAAATCACCACCATAGGTGAGAGAGCTGAAGATTTGTTTATTCTGACCAGCGACGCGGGAGGAAGACTATCTGAAGAACAGGAACAAGCACTAAGAGAAAGGTTAACTGAGCATGTTTCAGAACTCGCACCTTAGAAAGCTAATTTAGTGCTAGAAGTAAGTTATGACTAGGAAACAAGTTTAGCTCTAGGAACAGCTTTAATAGCCAAATAAGTGTGGGCAAAGATAGAGAGCGATCTTGCCCACAACTTACAATCAATTCACAGATATCAACTATCTAGCTCGTCGTTAGGCTGCTACATTGATCAAGTCAATTACATAAAAGTATTACATTCATAACCTAGAGGTCGCTTATGTATCCAAACCTCACTGGCTTAGGTATCCACGAACCTAAACAGATTGAACGTTACTCCCTTCGCCAAGAAGCTCATAAAGATATCCTGAAGATTTACTTTCGTAAGCAAAAAGGTGAACTGTTCGCGAAAAGCGTTAAGTTTAAGTACCCACGACAAGTAAAAAGTGTGCTTGTTAGCGGCGGCAATAATCAATACAAAGAAGTGACAGAGATTAACCGCAACCTCACTCTTGTGATTGATGAACTCAACAAGATCACCAAACCTACGCCAACCGCTGAGGTCGATGTGAAGCAGAAGATCCTTACCGACTTACGCCACTTAGAGAAGGTTGTATCAAGTAAGATCGCAGAGATCGAAGCCGATCTAGAAAAGCTAAAATGATCCTGCGATGAGCGACTAACTAACATTAGTTTTACCGCAAAGATTGCATAGACACAAAAAGGGCTGATATCACTATCAGCCCTTTATTTTTATTCTATTTTCTATGTTTACTAGACGCCTGGTCTTTACTTAGACGACCGTGCTTCAGCATTCACCAAGCTGGTATCCCACTCAAAGGTTTCAAACAACCTTAACCACGTTTCATCTAGGCTGGCCTTCATTACTAATTCTTTCTTTGTAAAAGGATGAATGAAACGCAACTCAGAAGCGTGCAACAACAAACGGTGCGAATCTAAATCATCGCGGAACAGTCGGTTGTGCTTACCATCACCATGTGAAGTATCACCAACGATTGGATGTCTTAGATGAGCCATGTGACGACGCAGCTGATGTTTACGTCCTGTCTTCGGCATCATCTCAACTAAGCAATAACGACTGGTAGGAAAACGACCTGTTGAATACGGCACTTCGACTTTCGCTAACGGCTCGTAAACGGTGACAGCTTCTTGTGGTTCTTTATCTTCTTTTGCAAACTTGTCTGCGATCTTATCCAGCTCAACTTTGAGTGCATAATCGAGCGTGTCGCCCTCTTCTATCCAACCACGAACAATCGCATGATAGGTTTTTTGCATCTCATGGTTAGCGAACATCGGCATCACCTGTGAAGCAACCTCGCTCGACAACGCAAACACCAACACACCCGATGTAGGTCTGTCTAAGCGATGCAGTGGAAATACGTGCTGACCAATTTGATCTCGCAGTGTTTGCATCACAAATTGTGTCTCATGTTTATCCAACCACGAGCGGTGCACCAGCATGCCCGCAGGCTTATTCACCGCGACAAAGTACTCATCTTGATAAATGATCTCTAACATTACGCACATACCTCATCAATGCTCTGAATCGTCACTAGCAGTTCAGCTTTGTCTGCCTCATTTTTCCATACTTCACCAAAATAAGGATGAATCGCAAAGCCTTTCGGTAGGCTCATTTGGGCATTCATCATTGCGTTGATCTTTACGATAAAGATCCACTGTAACCACTCTTCTGGCTGTAGCGAGTCAATCGCAAAAGGCTCAACGCTCGCCAGAGCTTTATCCGAAGGCGAAACATCGCTCCATAGGGAACATTGGCGCATTTGTTGTTCTAATTGTTGAAGTAAAAGAGGTAACTTTGTGGCAGCTGTCATTTTTCACCAAGTTATTTATCTAGTGACCTTGAAATTGGGGCATAGAGTACCATCTATTTAGGAAAGAAAGTTAGGAGCTTTATTACTATGGAAACGATTCACACGCTCACTCAGTTGCTAAAGAATAGCGGTTGCCAATACGATATCTACGACCTCGGTCGTCGTATCCAGAAGATCGACAACACCCTATTCTCTGATGTTGAGCAGGGGAAACAGCCATACCCGTTTCCACTTCAAAAACAAGCTCACTTAGCGATTAGCTACTGGAACGAACACAAGCAACCTTGGATCTGGTTTCTAAAATTCAAACTAGACGAAAGAGGCCTATTACATCAAGGCGATGTGGGTAATTTTCTTAAGTTTGTTATCGAAGCAATGGGTACGCGTTTGAACGGCGATATCAGCGAAGAGCAACAACAAAAGCTGTCAAACAACCCTTATACTTTCAAACCTTCTGAAGACAAAATGGCCGTATTCCATAGTCAAGTAAGAGCAGGTTTAGACCTTGCGACGAGCCAATATTACGAGCACGCTCAGCATTACTTCACGGGTGAGCTTGGTTGGGATAACTGGAAAACGGTTGGACTACAAGGCATCACTGATATGTGTGCGCGTTTAGGCAGCCAACAAAACGGTGTCTCTATTCGCAAAGCCATCAATAAGCTGCCATCAGAACCGCTATACGCGACGTTAGGTGCGCTTGAGCACACACAAATCAATGACAAACTCGCGCAACGCTTACAAGAGCTTGCAGAGAATGAGATCGCTAGTAAAGAGCCTGATTTGTTCTTACTTTCAGCTTTGGTTCGTGCCCTTTCCGGTGCAGAACAAGGGATCGCGAATAACATCATTAACCAAGTTCTCGCTAGTCCACGCTTGAGCCACCAAGAAGTGTTGATTGGTTTAGCTGGTCGCAGTTGGCACGCACTACAAGACCCTGCTATTGCTGAGCAATTCTTGCTGCGTCTCGCACAAACGGGCAATCAAAACCTGTTCAATCAGTTATTTGCAGATTTAGTGATGATTCCGACACTAAGAATGGTATTTTTACCCTTGTTGAATTCGAACCCATCACCTGATCTCGCCAACGCATTGATTGAGTTACAACAAGCGGCTAAGTCTCAATAACGGACTGACGACTAATTCAAGAGCGGGCTTGCTCTATAGCTCGTTGAAATACGCTGTAATGACAATTGGAATAGAGATAAAAGGAAGTATGGATTAAATGATAGATAACTTATTGGCTATTTTGATGCTGTGCTTCTTTTGCTTTTTCTTTTGGCAGCAGCGCAGGCAATCAGAGCTTGCGAAAACTGCCATTGCGAGAAAATGTAAAGAGCTAGACTTGCAGCTATTAAGCGTTGCCTTCAGTGGTCATAAATTTAAGATGCGCCATGAGCTAACCACCATTTGGCGCTGGCATACTGTGTACCAATTTGAGTTTTCGGCATTAGGTGATGACCTGTACCAAGGAAAACTGACGATGGTCGGCTTCCGCTCTATGCGGTTTGAGCTACAGCCTCATAGAATGTAACGTCGCAAAACTCGGTATAACGATATTCATGATAAGGGCCAAACTGATCTTGTTTGGTCTCTTTAAATGCAAAGCCTAACTTTTCGAGTAACTTAATCGATGGGTTATGACCGACATTAACGGTCGCAACAACATTCGTTAGGTGCTCTTCAAAACACACCAAACTGAAGAAAGGTTTTAGCACTTCGCTAGCAAGACCTTGATTCCAAAATTCTTTATCCAAAATAAAGCCAAGCTCATGCTGACCCTCTTCTGATGAAACAAAGACATGTCCAAGATATTCACGGGTTTGGTTATGGATAATCGCGCGGCAGAAGCCGGCGTTGTCTTGCAGTATCTCTTGAAATAAGAGCTTCGCAGAGGCAATAGAGTGCGGCCCATTCATTTCAGCACGATTAATGGGGCAGCAATTCAACTTGATAAAGTCGTGTTGTAGCTGTTCGGTATAAGGTACCAACAGCGTTCTTGAGGTTGCTATCGTCATAAAACACTCCTTGTGTTGACTATTAGCAGAAAAGCAGATGTCGCGCTCTTAGATAAAAGCTCCTGAATTAAAAAGAGCCCTAGATAGAGAAAAGCCTCAGATAAAGAAAAGCCCCGACACCGAAGTGTCAGGGCTAGGGTCTTACTCGCAGCAGTCCGGCTACTAATAAATGCTCCATGCATCATCCATAATAGTGGCTGTAATCCTTCAGCTCTTTCCTTTACTTCGCCGTCCTAGCGGTGTCCAATCATCCTGAAAGCTAACAATCCTAGTTAGCGCACATCACTTGTTCCGTGAGCGGTGTCCTTTACATCGTCCTGATGCTAATCCAACCCTTTAAATCCTAAAGGTGTCCATTGTCATTCCGTTGCAGCTAACTTCCTGTTAACTGGCTGTATCCCTACAATGTCCTTACGCTCCATGCTTGACTACTCAATCCTAAGTAACCAAATCTTCATCCTGAAGATAACCAAATCCTTGGTGCTTTCCTGTTCCGTGTCAGAATCCTTCCGACAAGGTTTAATTTACGCGATTTAGGATTTTGGACAATAGATTTGCATCACACTTTCAATTCAATAAAGTTGTTAATTATATAAAACAATTAAAATTCAGCAGCTTAACCATATGCACTTAAATCTCTCTAGTGATGTATTCGTGTTATCTCACAGCCTTTGTAAGAGATCTCTCACAAGCTATGGGCGGTTTTATGATTCGCTATCATTCACCGGAGCGAGTAAAATGACCAAAGACTAAAAATGGAGGTCAACATGCTGACAAAAGATGTGTCTGAAGAGTTGAAATCAGTGCTTGAAGGACTGCAAGCACAAGGGAAAGAGCCGACAGTTGCTTTAGTTAAAGCTCGTATGAGCACATCCGTTCCGATGCCAGCTTTAATCATGACTATCAAAAGCTGGAAAAGCGCCAATCGCGTCCCTAAAGTGGAAGTCGCGACACAAGAAGAGCCGACACTTGATCGTGTTAGCCAACTGGAAAAGCAAATCCTTGAACTTACCGCTCGTGTTGCCACGCTTGAAGCCAAATTAACTGAGTAATAAGTTAACTGAACAATAAGCTAACTGGCCAATAAGGCAACTGAGCAATAAGTTGACCGATAAATAAGCTAACAGAGAAATAGAACACTATGAAGATATGGGTTGATGCGGACGCTTGTCCTAAGGTTATCCGAGAAACAATCGTACGCGCAGCTGAACGCACAGGGGTGGAATGTACCTTTGTCGCGAACCATTTGGTTCCCGTTCCCAAGCGTAATAACATTCACTCAATTCAAGTTCCAAGCGGATTTGATATTGCAGATGATGAAATAGTAAAGCGCACTGAACCCGGCGATCTCGTGATTACCTCCGATATCCCTCTCGCTGATGAAGTGATCACCAAAGGTGCGCTTGCTTTAAGCTCTCGCGGCGAGCTTTACACCAAAGAGACCATTAAAGCGCGTCTCAACATTCGTGACTTTATGGATACTATGCGTTCAAGCGGTATCCAAACTGGCGGACCAAGCACTCTTTCTCAAACCGACCGTCGTGAGTTCGCAAACCACCTCGATCGCCTACTAGCTAAACGCTAACCGCAGTCTTTCTAATGACGACAACTTTAGAAATCGTCACTTAGTCGATACAGCCCCGATGAAATTTTAATCGACATACTCCGTTCTTAATATTTATTACAATAACGGAGTATTGCTTATGATTCGTCGAATCGCCCTCTCACTATCCATTGTTTTTGGCAGCACCCAACTTTCTTTTGCTGATGAAGACTTTGCCGATGAACACTTTGCTGATCAAGAATACGGAATCATCGGAGGCAGTATCACCTATGGTGAAAGTGTTTTCTCCACTAAAAGTGCCCCTCAATTTGGCGCGACACCCAACCTATTCTATTCAGGTCCAAAAGGTTTCATCGATGGCAGCCTGGCCAATTGGCAACTGCTACCTTATGTGGGGTTATCTGGAAACTGGCGCTTTGCAGAGGTGTCAAACACTTTTGTAGACCTACCTAACGGCATTCAAGACAGAGATGGTAATGGAGAACTGGGGATAACTTTAGGAACGGTAGGGGCACGCCTCACCTACTTACACGATGTGACTTCAGAACATGACGGCTACGAAGTTCAGCTTCACTTAGGCAGAACATTAGAAACCTGGACGCAACCATTTACTATTACGCCTTACATAGAAATCGACTATCGAGACAAAAAGCTCTCAAATCATCTTTACAGTATTTCCAGCGCCGAATCTTCTTCCTCAGGATTGAGTCAGTTTGATTCTGGGTCAACCTTTGTCTATCAAGCCGGATTCATCGGACTCTACGAGTTTACGCCAACTTGGATTGGTATCGCGAGAGCAGACCTTATTCATCATGATAGCGACAGTACTTTAATCCAACGAGATTTGGGCTGGTCATTGGAGTTTGGCGTCACCTATCGGTTTGCAGGATTGTAAGTTTACTGGCTCATACAAAAAGAGCCTGCATCAATGCAGGCTCTTGGGTATACCATCTTTTATTCAGTTAATAAGCGAATCGAAATGTTCGCCCATCACTGTTAACTAAGGCGTGTAGAAAGTTGCAGCACCTGGACCTACTGGTAGACCGAATACGAACACCCATAAGTAGAACAAGATACTCCAACCGAACATGAATACCATTGAGTAAGGTAGCATTGTCGCAATCAGTGTACCAATACCTAGGTTCTTCATGTAACGAGTCGCTACTGCAAGGATAAGACCGAAATAGCTCATCATTGGTGTAATGATGTTCGTTGTTGAATCACCGATACGGTAAGCCGCTTGAATCGTTTCTGGTGCATAGCCTACTAGCATTAGCATTGGAACGAAGATTGGTGCTGTTACTGCCCACTGTGCAGACGCTGAACCGATCATCAGGTTAATGAAGCCACACATTAAGATAAACGCGAAGAACAACATTGGACCCGTTAAGCCAATATCTTGTAAGAAGCTAGCGCCACCTACAGCAACGACTTGACCAAAGTTCGTCCACTTAAAGAAAGCAACAAACTGTGCAGCAAAGAAGACAAGAACAATGTACATGCCCATTGAAGACATAGACGTCGCCATTGCATTGATCACATCACGGTCATTCTTCATTGAACCGGTAACTTTACCGTAAACAAAACCAGGAATAGCAAAGAATACAAAGATAAACGCGACGATACTTTTCAGGAATGGAGAGCCTGAAATCGTGCCCGCCTCTGAACGTAGAACACCATCAGCAGGAACAACAGTCCAAGCTAAAAGCGCACTGACGATTAATACTGCAACACCCGCAAACTTAAGGCCTTTCTTCTCAGTATCATTGAGCTTACCCATTGAGTCATTTGAAAGGTCTTCAGACGCGTCTTCGTCGTTGTATTTACCCAGCTTAGGTTCAACAATCTTCTCTGTTACAAATGCACCGGCAATCGAGATAAAGAAGGTCGAAACAAACATGAAGTACCAGTTTGATTCAGGGCCAACAGAGTAAGAAGGATCAAGCATTTGTGCCGCTGTTTCTGTGATACCAGAAAGCAGTGGATCAACCGTACCGATAAGTAGGTTGGCAGAATAACCACCAGAGACACCAGCAAATGCAGCCGCTAAACCTGCAAGAGGGTGACGACCTAAAGAGTGGAAAAGCATCGCTGCAAGTGGGATAAGAACTACATAACCAAGCTCAGATGCAGTATTCGAAATAATACCTGCAAAGACGACAGTTACTGTCACCATGCGCTGAGAGGCACCCATTACCATGCCGCGCATTGCAGCAGATAAAAGACCAGAATGTTCAGCAATGGCTACACCTAACATGGCAACAAGCACGGTGCCTAAAGGAGCAAAGCCAACAAAATTTGTAACGAGATTTGTAACGATAAGTTGTAGGCCTTCTGCATTAAGCAGGCTTACAACGTGGATCATACCATCAGCAGCACGACCACTAGCACCTTCGGGACGAGGGTCCATTACAGATACTTCAAAGTAACCAGCAATACCTGAAGAAACTAGGATTGCGACACAGAAGATTGCAAAAAGAGTGATTGGGTGGGGTAAAAGGTTCCCCAAATATTCAACGCTGTCTAAAAAGCGAGTGAAAATAGGTTTCTTTGGTGCGTTGTTTTTTATTGAAGCAGATGAACTCATCTGTTCCCTCCTTGTGTAGTGATTCCTGTGCAATTGTGACAAAGATGTTCAAATTGCCAGCGAAGGGTACGCGACAAAATTATCAATTAGAAATTCAAAATGTTACAAGATGTGTAACAAACGACTACTTTTAACTCCATTTGAACAATTAATTAGCAAATAAATCTACATTAAATACAAAAACTAGATTTATAATTCACAACTACACATTCACTACAGATATAACTGATGATATAACTCATTGATTCATTTAAAAACAAAGCACAGCGTACTTTAAATAAGCACTCAATATTCAGCAAGGTTCCTCTCGAAGGAAAAGAAAAACAGACAAATGAATGAAGTTTGACTTTCCCCTCGTTTTTACACACGTGTCACATCATATTGACGGTTATTTTTGAACCGCTTTAAATCTTGGATTGGATTTACAGATCACATAGTGACGCCCTCTACGCTTAACTATCTGGCAATCAGGGTGACGGCTTTTCGCACTTTTAAGTGATTTAACAACTTTCATTATTTAGATCCCTTACCTAATTGACCAAAGCGACGAGTAAAGTTAGCAACACGTCCCTCTTTATGTAGCACTCTCTGTTTACCCGTATAGAAAGGATGCGATTTTGCAGACACTTCAATCGTGAAATAAGGGTAAGTATTGCCATCTTCCCATTCTATAGTACGTTCTGTTTTCAACGTTGAGCCAATCAAGAAGTACTCATCAACACTGGTGTCGTGGAACACCACTGTGCGGTAGTCAGGGTGGATATTCGGTTTCATTGTATTTCCCTAAATATTAAATTGATACGTTATAACATATCAAATGATAATTATTATCAAAAGAAAAACAAGCGATTTTATGATATTTTTCCGCCATAGATCGTAATTAGAGAACGTCCACTCATGTACTCCATTGAACCTATTGGCTTTATAGAGTCTCCCTATAAAGAGAAGTTCGCGGTACCCAGGCAGCCTAGATTGGTGCCAACATCCACCTCAAGAGTCAAGTTGGTTGACGCAGCAAACTGCCTTGAGTCTGTGCGAGATATTGAGCAATTTAGCCATGTGTGGTTGTTGTTTTTGTTCGATAAGAACCTTGAAGCAGGCTGGAAACCAACAGTGAGACCACCTCGCCTTGGCGGGAATGAACGTATTGGTGTCTTCGCGTCTCGTGCCACATTCAGACCGAATGGAATAGGCATGTCTGCAGTTGAACTCAAAGGGGTATCTCAAGAAAAGGGACAAACTTGGTTGGACTTAGGCAGTGTTGATCTCGTTGACGGCACACCTATCATAGACATCAAGCCTTATATCCCCTACTCGGATTCGATTCCCGATGCACTAGGAGGGTTTGCCGCCGATGAACCTGAAGTGTTAGATGTGAGCTTCTCGCAGCAAGCCCAAAGTAAGCTGTCTGGTCACCCACAGGCGCGCCATATCATTCAGGTGATCAAAGAAGTGTTAGGCCAAGATCCACGACCCGCCTATAAGAAAGGCAAGCCAGACAGTAAAGAATATGCGGTAAATTTGTTCGATCTTAACGTGAAATTCGTTGTTGAAACGCTTTTCATCAATGTTACCGACATTGAACGCTTTTGAGATCCCAAATAGGCTGATATTATATACGGCTATATCAGATTTGCTGTCGTCACTAACTGCAGCAAGTTTTCTTTTATCAATGATGAAACGGATACCATAGAATGCGTACCAGTAACTACCTTCTTTCTACTCTGAAAGAGACTCCAAACGACGCAGAAGTTATCAGCCACCAGCTGATGCTACGTGCAGGTATGATCCGTAAGCTAGCTTCAGGTTTATATACTTGGCTACCTACTGGTCTACGTGTACTGCGTAAAGTCGAAAATATCGTTCGCCAAGAGATCGATAATGCAGGTGCCGTTGAAATCTTGATGCCCGTAGTTCAACCGTTTGAGCTTTGGGAAGAGACTGGCCGTTCTGAAAAGATGGGTCCTGAGCTACTTCGTTTCACAGACCGTCATTCTCGTCCGTTTGTTCTTAGCCCAACAGCAGAAGAAGTGGTAACGAGCCTAGTACGTAACGAGATCAGCTCTTATAAACAGCTTCCTCTAAATCTGTACCAAATCCAGACTAAATTCCGCGATGAACGCCGCCCTCGTTTTGGCGTAATGCGTGCACGTGAATTCTCGATGATGGATGCGTACAGCTTTGATATCGACAAAGAAGGCTTAGAAAAGTCTTACCAAGCGATGCACGATGCTTACTGTAAAGCATTCGACCGCATGGGCCTTGAGTACCGTCCAGTATTGGCAGACTCTGGCGCAATCGGCGGCAGCGGCTCTCAAGAGTTCCACGTTCTTGCTGAAAGCGGCGAAGACCTAATCGCATTCTCTTCTGAGTCTGATTACGCAGCGAACATCGAGAAAGCAGAAGCACTAGCTCCTACTGAAGAAGTTGCAGCGCCTACTCAAGAGATGGAACTGGTTGATACGCCAAACGCAAAAACAATCGCAGAGCTTGTAGAGCAGCACGGTCTAGCAATCGAGAGGACAGTTAAGACTCTATTCGTTAAAGCTTCTGATGAAGTAGATGCAGATATCATTGCACTGATCATCCGTGGTGATCACGAACTGAACGAAGTGAAAGCTGAAAATCTTCCACAAGTTGCTTCTCCGCTAGAGATGGCTTCTGAAGAAGAAATCCGAGCACTTGTTGGGGCAGGCCCTGGTTCACTAGGTCCTGTTGGCCTAGAGCTACCATTCATCGTTGACCGCTCTGTAGCAGTAATGAGTGACTTCGGCGCTGGCGCAAACGTAGACGGTAAGCACTACTTCGGTATTAACTGGGGTCGTGACGTTGAGCTTGCTCAAGTTGAAGACCTACGTAACGTTATTGAAGGCGACCTAAGCCCATGTGGTCAAGGTACTATCCAGCTTAAGCGCGGTATCGAAGTTGGTCACATATTCCAACTAGGTAACACTTACTCTAAAGCAATGAACTGTAACGTGCTTGGTCCTGATGGTAAGAGCGTAATCCTAGAAATGGGTTGTTACGGTATCGGTGTTTCACGTGTTGTTGCATCGGCTATCGAGCAAAATCACGATAAATTCGGTATCACTTGGCCAGACGCACTAGCACCGTTCCAAGTTGCTATCGTACCAATGAACATGCACAAATCTGAGCGCGTTAAAGAAGCAGCTGAGAAGCTATACGCTGAATTAACAGCTATGGGTATCGAAGTACTATTCGATGACCGTAAAGAGCGCCCAGGTGTTATGTTTAAAGATATCGAGCTAGTGGGTATCCCTCACACTATCGTTATCGGCGATCGCAGCATGGACGAAGGTAACTTCGAATACAAAAACCGTCGTACTGGTGATAAAGAAGCTATCGCTATGGACACGGTTATCGAGCACCTTAAGGCTCAACTAGCTAAGTAATCCTATTTGCTAGCTAATAAATATTTAGTTAGATATTGAAAGGCTGCCATTAGGTGGCCTTTTTTGTGCCTGTCGTTTCTCTTTAAACTCCCTTCTATTTATCACTAGAGTAAATAACGTAAGTTAATCCCCTGTTCATCTTCAAATCCGTATATTGGTGTCATCAACTTTTTGGACATGCTCACCATTGGAGGTATCGATGGATATCAAAAGCTTACTGAACCAAGCACTTAAATCAGATCTCGTAAAACAAGGCACTCATAAACTTTCACAAGGGTCTTCAAGTTTAAGTGGCCTTACTAAAGGCAGCAATGGCAAGAGTAGCAGTAAAAGTACACTCGGAGCCTTCGGTGCAGGCGCAGTTGGCGGAGGACTCTTAGGTGCGTTAATGGGCTCTAAGAAAACCAAGAAAATGGGTAAGAAAGCCGCTGGTATTGGTGGTGCAGCGGCACTTGGCGCACTCGCTTACAAGGTCTATAACGACTATCAATCTAAACAAGGCCAAACACCGAATGTGGAACAAGCTCAATTTGATGAGAACGACTCAAACCATAGTGTGCTGATTCTAAGATCTATGATTGCTGCGTCCAAAGCCGATGGTCATGTCGATGAGGAGGAAATGGCCAAGATCGAGCAAGCGGTCGAAAATATGGGTGCGGACTATCAACTGACTAAATTGGTCTCTGAAGAACTTCACAAGCCACTCGACCCAAGCGAAATCGCTCAACTGGCAACGTCGCCTCAACAAGCGAGTGAAATTTATTTAGCCTCTTTGATTGTAGCGGATGAGCAAAACTTCATGGAGAAGGCTTACCTCAAAGAACTAGCTAAGCAACTCAACCTTGCTGATGAAGTTACTTATCAACTTGAACAACAAATATCCGGCTAATCATTAGATACTAAGCGACTCAATAAATACCAGCGAATCGTAAAGAACGACTCAAATGGCAAGCTAGCAAAGTAATACATTGAGCATTAACAGAATGAGATATTGAGCAAGAACAAACTAACTCTGAACTTAATCAGATCCACTTTGTTTTTGCTTATCTCTATGTGTATATTGAGATCAGTTATCATTTGGTTAGGTATAAAAATGAAAGTATACGATTGTTGTGATTTGGTGCGTGAACTGTATTCTCAAATTGGCAGTGGCGACCAAGGCTATATCCCTAAAGCGATCACCTGCGCAGTAAAAACATTGAATGACCTTGCTGCAGATGAATCTCTTCCCAAAGAAGCAAGAGATCGCGCTGCATTTGCCGCAGCCAATCTGCTGATCTCAGATTTCGAGGACTAATATGAACCTCGCTAACTTTGAAAAGATGGACTCTGTGATGTTGATGAGCATCGTCAACATGAAGCTCCGTGACGACTTCGGCGGTGATTTGGATCGAGTAGTCAACTTCTACGAAATCGACAAAGCAGCCTTGATCGCAAAACTTGCGTCTGCCGGTTTTGAGTATCTTCCAGAAGCAAAACAGTTTCGATAGTCATTTAAAACAAGCTTTATTTTGAAAGACCAACCTCCGTGTTGGTCTTTTTTGTTTGAGGTACGTGATAGGCCAAGACCAATAAACCTATTATAAATTATCTGTTTGCACCTATACTTTTATATCTTAGAGTGAACCAACGCTCCTTGAACCAAAGCGTATTGTTGTATAGGCTACCTCAAATAGCATATAAAACTCATCACCCAATCTGATGATAGCGAAGGATTAACAATGAAAAGACTCGGACTTTTGGCAGTTTTCGCTGCAACACTGACTGCAGGTTGCGCTTCAAATACACAGCAAGACAACTTTCGTGAAGCCTCTTTTGAGCTGTGTAATACCGAAGTAGATATCTACTCAGTAAGCCATGATGAGCGAATTCGTATCGTCTGTTCTGATGGTTCTAAATTCGCTTTGAACAGCGAAGATACACTAGAAGTAATGCGTGATATCAACATCGACTATTGTGATGGCGAAGGCTTAGGCAAATTCAACGAGAGCCGCAGCTACTACTCGTTTAGATGTAAGTCAGGTACTTTACTGAGCATCAAAAAGTAAAACCTATACCAACAAACAGCAAAGGGTTGATGTGCAAACATCAGCCCTTTTTAGTACCTGCTCCTTATTACTCAGACAGCTGATCTTCAAACGTAAAAAAGGCTCCTATCGAGGAGCCTTTCAAATCGTACATTTCAAAGTAGTCGTTTGAAATTTTAGGAGAGCACGCGGAGCTTACGGATGTAAGTGAGCATGCTCGACAACGAAGTTCAAATTACTACGAAGAAAAATTAAGCGTAAACCGGTAGACGCTTACAGATCTCTAGTACTTTTGCTTTAGTTGCTTCGATAACAGACTCATCACCCATGTTATCTAGGATGTCACACATCCAACCTGCTAGCTCTTTCGCATCGGCTTCTGAGAAACCACGACGAGTGATAGAAGGAGAACCGATACGGATACCTGAAGTAACGAACGGGCTACGTGGATCGTTTGGTACTGAGTTCTTGTTCACTGTGATGTTAGCTGAACCTAGTGCTGCATCTGCTTCTTTACCTGTGATGTCTTTGTCGATTAGGTCAACTAGGAACAGGTGGTTCTCTGTAGAACCTGAAACGATGTTGTAACCGCGTGCTAGGAATTCAGCAACCATTGCTTTTGCATTAGCAACTACGCGAGCTTGGTATTCTTTGAATTCTGGCTCTAGAGCTTCTTTGAACGCTACTGCTTTACCAGCGATAACGTGCATTAGAGGACCGCCTTGGCCGCCAGGGAATACTGCTGAGTTTAGCTTTTTGTAAAGATCTTCACCTTCGTTAGAAAGGATAAGACCACCACGAGGACCAGCAAGCGTTTTGTGCGTTGTAGTTGTTACAACGTGAGCGTGTGGAACTGGGTTCGGGTAAACGCCTGCAGCGATTAGACCGGCAACGTGAGCCATATCTACGAAGAAGTAAGCACCTACTTTGTCAGCAATTTCACGCATGCGCGCCCAATCACAAACTTGAGAGTAAGCTGAGAAACCACCAATGATCATCTTAGGTTTGTGCTCGATAGCTAGCGCTTCCATCTCTTCGTAATCGATTTGACCTGCTTCATCGATACCGTAAGGGATGATGTTGTAAAGCTTACCAGAGAAGTTTACCGGAGAACCGTGAGTTAGGTGACCACCGTGGGCTAGGCTCATACCTAGAACAGTATCGCCAGCATTCAGTAGTGCCATGTATACAGCGTTGTTTGCTTGAGAACCTGAGTGAGGTTGTACGTTCGCGTATTGAGCGCCAAACAGTTCACATGCACGTTCGATTGCTAGAGTTTCAACTTTATCTACGAACTCACAACCACCGTAGTAACGCTTACCAGGGTAGCCTTCAGCGTATTTGTTTGTAAGTTGAGAACCTTGAGCTTCCATTACACGTGGGCTTGTGTAGTTTTCTGAAGCGATAAGTTCGATGTGCTCTTCCTGACGAAGAGTTTCTTCTTGGATAGCTGCGAATAGGTCCGCATCGTAATCAGCAATGTTCATGTCACGCTTAAGCATCTGTATCTCCTGACTCAGATTGTACTGAAAGTTTCAAAAAAACCACACAACGACCGAAAGCAAACGTTTCCGTCACCGTTTTGATGTGACGCATTCTACATAATTTGATCTAGGTCATAAAGAGCTAATTGCAATTTTATCATGCAGTTTTTTCATAATCACATATAAGATTCATCATGGTTATTAAGCTTATCCAACCAAAGATGACGCTTACTGTCAATTTTACGCTTTACACCCTGTAAAACGCAGATTACATAGGTTTACCTTAATTTTACCCCTCAAGCTACCGAAAGCTAAGGTTTTTCTCTACTATGCACGCCTTTATTGGTTAGGTAATTATTAAAACGATGGAAAAACACTCACGTAAAGAAGATTGGGTAGCTATTCTCACTGGCACGTTTTTAGTGGCGTTAGGCGTCTTCTTTTTACAGTCAGCGAACCTGCTTACCGGTGGTACTACTGGCTTGGCTCTGCTTTTGAGTCAATTCTTACCTGTAACCTTCGGTATTTTGTACTTTGTGGCCAACTGTCCATTCTATTTATTAGCGTGGAAACGATTTGGCCGTAGCTTTGCCATTAGCAGTGCAATTGCTGGTGCGTTAGTTTCTGTGTTTGCCGATCATTTATACCTCGTTATCTCACTAGAAGTTCATAACGAGATCTACTGTGCTGTTGCCGGTGGCTTATTAATGGGCTTAGGTATGTTAATCCTATTCCGTCATCGCTCCAGCTTGGGTGGCTTCAACGTATTATGTTTGTTCATCCAAGACCGCTACGGCATCTCTGTAGGTAAAACTCAGATGGGCATTGATGCCTGTATTCTGTTTGCTTCTTGCTTCTTCGTATCGCCTTGGGTAATTGCCGTTTCGGTATTGGGCACCGCAGTATTGAACATCGTATTGGCAATGAACCACAAGCCTACTCGTTATTCGGTCAACTACGCGTCTTAATTCCAGTTATCCAATCAATGAATTACTAGCTGTTTTTCATAACAAAAACAGCTAGTATTTAGCTTTTATAAGCTACCCTCTCTTTTCTTATGCAAGATTACCTCTCTAACGCCAAAGACACTCAAACCTCGATCTCTATTGAAGGTTTAGAATTCAACCCAGTCACACGTGTCTTGAGTAGCAACGAGCAGGTCATCGATTTAGAACCTCGTTCTATTGAATTACTCGAACTGTTTCTTACTAGCGTGGGTGAGCCTATCGCAGCTGAGCAGATCATCGAATCAGTTTGGCAAAGTAACTTCATTTCAAAGAATGTTCTCACTAATAGAATCAGTACATTGCGTTCTGTATTGCAAAAGCACCTACCAGAAAGCGATGCTACTAAGATCTTGGTGACCTATCCACGCAAAGGATACTTTCTCAATCCGAGCTCAGTGAGTCTGGCCGATACAGCAGTCGAAATTACAGAAGTAACCGAGCCACCTCAGGCCAGCCAAAAGACGTCGCCGCTTAACCTCTTATTACTGTCATTCTCTGTTGTGTTGCTGATAAGCACCGCGACTCTAGGTTATATGTTTTGGCACTCGTCAAACCAAGCCTCCGAGCTAGAACGCACACAGAGGCTGATTCCTAAGGTCGAACTATTACTGAACCGCATCGATGCCATTGGTGATAATGCGAGAACGCGCCGAAAATCCGTTAAAGCGCTACTGCTCCAACAGCAAATTGAATACGCTTATACCGATTTAGCCAACCAAGATGCTCCGAGTTACTTCGTTGACCCAATAGACAGTACTCCTTTCTTTCCGGGCGCAAAAAACATGCGTACCAGTGACTACCTGCTCAATATTCAATTAAAGGATCAGGAGGTCGATACACGTCTTGCAGCTAAAGTCAGCCTTATTTATCCAAGCTCGGGCAAGCTTGCCTTTCGTGGGGTCTACTCAATAGAGTTAGATAACCTCAATGAAGACTTGATGGAGATAAATAGAGAGCTGGCAAACTACTTTGCTCTACCTGCTCCGCTATCACCAGAATGGTCTGTCAGCGATAAAGAACTAAACCATTTGCTTAATGAACAAACGCTAAAGCTGGATAGCGTGCCACTCAACGTGATGACTGCAACATTGATTGCACGACAAATGGCGCTCTTTGAGACTGACCACCAGCGACTGATCAGTTTCACTAGCCTTGTGCAAACACGCTTTAAGTTGATTCCCGATGAGCTCAAACTCTGGCTTGGGATTATCCACTTCAAGTTAAGAGACCTGCAAACTGCCAAAGAGTTTCTGACCAATACGGCGGGTAACTCGACCATCGAGAACGCACTGGTCTATATGATGATTTCCCATATTGCCTACAAGCAAGGGGATATGGATAAGTTTCGCCTCAACTACATGGAATCCTTGGTCGCGTTACTGCGAGTGGTTCCTTCAGAAGAGTTGTTTGCTCGCTTATCCAAACCTGAGTCGAAATCGACCTGTCTCCAGCCTTGGAAAAATCTAAAATTGAGCATCAATGAGCCACTGATCATCAAGCAATGGGAAAACCTAATGCTTAACTACTGCACGAATGTCGGCCATCAATTTTCCGAATGAATAAATACAAATCACTTAAAAACAATAAGTTAAACATAAATTAAGATCTTATGTATCTTCGTTTTTTGCCCTATTAACCCTCTCAACAATAGCATTCCTAAAAACAACAGGCCGCTCTAGGCCAACTATATTAGGAATGCTCAACATGAATAAATCTATGACGCTGCTTGCGACTTCTCTCTTTGCTTTATATGGCTGTGGAGGTGGCTCTTCTTCATCAGGCTCAACTGGTACAACTCAGTTCGATTACCCGATCAACAACTCTCAGTTTGCACCGAAGAACATCACACTATTATCGTACCTAGTATCAGAAGATGGTGAAGAGAACACAGTGTTGGATCTTGCATACCGAGACATCAGTTCTGAACTGATGTTGGCCAATATTCAGTTGGAATTGGATAAGCTAGCTATCTCTAACACTACTAAAGGTGTTGCTGAACTAGAGAAGCTAAAGGCAACGGTAGAGAGCATGGTAAACAGCGGTATCAACGACTTCTATGCTGCAGATGTGACGGTGCAAAGTGAGACAGACAGTGAGCTGTTTTACAAAGGCAGTGATGGCTTTGTTAACTCAGTTGATGCCAATATAGAATTGAGCAACGGTGAGACTGTCGACTTTTTAGTGACCAACCCAGTATTCAAATCCTCAGGCAGTACAGTAAAAGAAAAAAGCCCAAATATTAGCCACAGCAGTAGTTCAGTCGGGCTTTCGTTTGAGGTTACTACTGGCCAACTAGAAGCCTTGCTTGATGATTTTTATGAAGGTGATATTGATGATTTAGGACCGTCAGACACACAATGTGAATTCCATTGGCAGCAACAAGTTTCTGAAAATGGTCAGCGCTCAACGGTAACGGTTAAAGGTAAGAAAATTGAAACGGCGTACCTGAAAGTTGAAAACACTTACAACGTTGTTTGTGATGGATATGATTCAGCTGAATTTCAAAGCAATACCGAGACATGGTTTAACCCAAACTTTGGCGTTGTGAAAATGATGGACTGGGATGAAAAGAATGGCACGCAACTGAGCGAAACAGTGTGGGTTCTCGATTCATTTACGGTCAATAAAGGCTAAGCAATCGAACAAGACGTCAATGTTAAATTAGAAGAAAGCTTTGAGCCTGACATTTAGAATTCAGGCTCAAAGCTTATACTCGCATAGGGGAACGAGTATTATTGCTCTATCAAGAGAATTCTTGTTTCATACGGTCGCAAGATCATCGTATTTACAGAAACTGGCGACGGATCTTCAGGGTAATTCCCCAATAGCAATTGCGCTTCATCCAGATCAAGTTCATTAGGCAACTCAACCTGACACGCTTCACCATAATAGCTGTTAATGCACAGCAGAGTTTGTCCTTCACTCTCACGAGAGTACGCAAATACCGACGGGTGCTCAGGCAATAAATCTTGATAGCTGCCATGAGTAATCACGGACACTTCTTTACGTAACTCAATCAAACTCTTATAGAAATAGAATACCGAGTCTTTATCTTCAAGCGCTTGCTCAGCGTTGATCTCAGTGTAGTTATTCGCAACATCTAACCATGGCTGTGATAGCGAAAAGCCAGCGTACGTCTCACTGTTCCATTGCATTGGTGTACGAGAATTATCACGTGATTTCTGCGCTAAAATAGCCATCATATCTTGATGAGCCACACCATCACGGTTCACCATGATGTCGTACATATTGGTACTCTCTACATCACGATACTGGCTGATCTCGGTGTAACCCGGGTTGGTCATACCAATCTCTTCACCTTGATAGATATACGGTGTGCCTTGCATCATGTGGACTGACGCAGCAAGCATCTTGGCTGATTCAACGCGATATTGCTGGTCGTTACCCAAGCGGCTCACGACTCTTGGTTGGTCGTGGTTACACCAGAATAGTGCGCCCCAACCTTTGCCGTTCAAACCGGTTTGCCAGTGATTGAAGATCGACTTGAGCTGTAAGAAATCAAACGGTGCATTAGTCCACTTCTCACCATTGGTGTAATCGACCTTAAGGTGGTGGAAGTTAAACACCATTGATAGCTCGCTGTTATCAACATTTGAATATTGCTGACAATGTTCCAACGTGGTTGAAGACATCTCACCAACCGTCACGCTACCGTACTTCTGGAATACCGCTTCACTGATCTCTTTCAAATATTCATGCACACGTGGGCCATCGGTATAGAAACGGCGACCATCACCAATATCATCATTCGGGAAATCTTGCTGCTTTGAAATCAGGTTAATCACATCTAAACGGAAACCATCGACGCCCTTCTCAGCCCAGAAGCTGATAACGTCTTTTACTTCTTCGCGTACAACCGGGTTCTCCCAGTTGAGGTCGGCCTGTTCTTTGGCGAATAAGTGTAGGAAGTATTGCCCTGTAGCCTCATCGAGTTCCCACGCATTACCACCGAACTTAGACTGCCAGTTAGTTGGTGCTTGGCCATCTACGGGATCTTTCCAGATATAGTAATCGCGATACGGGCTGTTTTTATCGCCCAAAGCAGATTGAAACCATGCATGCTCTGTCGAGGTATGGTTTACCACGATATCCATCACGATGCGGATACCACGTTGATGCGCTTCAGACAGCAGTAGGTCGAAGTCTTCCATGGTGCCGAATTGGGGGTTAATCGCATAATAGTCTGAGATATCGTAACCATTATCGATCATGGGTGACGCGTAAACTGGGGTTAGCCAAATCGCATCCACGCTCAAATGTTTGAGGTAATCCAGTTTCGAAATGATCCCTTTGATATCGCCAGTACCTTTATTGCCGCTGTCACAAAAGCTCTTTGGGTAGATTTGATAGATGGTTGCGGTTTTCCACCAACTTTCATCATGCTGAGTCATCGCCATCTCTAACACTCACTTACCAGAAAATATAAATAAAAAATCACCATGCTTACATGGTCGAATAGGAGTCATTCCTAAGAGAAAAAGCGATGACTCACTTGAAGTCATCGCTTGCTAAATGCATTACGCGTTGGCGGTTTCTAGTTCGCCTTTCATCTGTGCTCGTTTATAGAAGAACAATGTCAGCGTTATCGGCAGTACAACCGCCACCAGCATCGCGACTAAGTAAATCGACCAATATTGCGGTTGAATCGATAAGATACCCGGCAAGCCACCAACACCGATACCATTCGCCATCACACCTGCACTACCACAGATTGCAGCCGCTGCGGCACTGCCGATCATTGCGCTCAACATAGGGAATTTGTATTTAAGGTTGATGCCGTACATCGCAGGTTCCGTTACACCTAGGTAAGCAGAGATTGCTGCTGGTACCGAGATGTCTCGTTCACCTTCACGTTTACTCAAAATAATGATGCCGACAACCGCTGAAGCTTGTGCAATGTTTGATAGTGCAATCAAAGGCCAGATTGGTGTGCCACCTAAGTCTTGCATCAATTGCAAATCCACAGCGTTGGTTGTGTGGTGAATACCCGTGATAACTAAAGGTGCGTATAAGAAACCAAAGACTACTGAACCAAGAATCGCAAAGTCACCGGTCATTGCAGCTTTAGCCGCGAATGCCACACCATCGCCTAACATACGACCGAATGGGCCAATAAAGGCGTGAGCTAGAATCACTGACAATATAATCGATACAAACGGTACAATCACAAGGTACAAGTAAGCAGGCACAATGCGCTTGAGGTTAGTCTCGATGAACGCCAGAGCCACACCCGCTAGCATCGCAGGGATCACTTGTGCCTGATAACCGACTTTCTCAATAACGAACAGACCAAAGTCCCACACTTCAGGTACCGATTTACCTATCATGTATGCGTTCATGAGTTGTGGTGAAACCAAGGTCACACCAAGTGTGATACCCAGAATAGGCGTTCCGCCGAGTTTCTTAACCGTTGCCCAACAAACGCCAACCGGTAGGAAGAAGAAAATAGCCTCACCAATCAGCCACAAGAATGAGTGAACGGTTGCCCAAAATTGGCTGATTTCAACCAAGGTTTTGCCGTCGAACATGCGAATGTCGCCAATCACATTACGGAAACCAAGGATCAAACCACCAGTAATAATGGCAGGCAGCAGTGGTACGAAAATTTCGGCTAAATGGGAGATACCACGTTCAAGAAAGTTCATGTTCTGGCGAGCTGCAAGTTTAGCCTCATCTTTTGACGATGAATCTTTGCCAGTTTGCTCAATCAGAAGTGCGTACACCTCATCAACCTCGGTGCCAATCACAACTTGGAATTGACCTGCGTTAGTAAAGCAACCTTTTACTAGCTTCAGCTTTTCTAGTTCTGCTTTGTTCGCCAGTTCCGTATCGTTCAATACAAAACGCAGTCGAGTCAGACAATGGCTGACACTCGCAATATTCTCTTTGCCACCGACTAACTCGATAAGACGCGCAACGTCTTGCTTCGCTATCTTACTCATACTACCCCACCCTGGTTTCATTCAATTATTCATCTAAACCATGCGGCTATAACCACTCAGATTTAGATTTATGGGAACATTCCCAATCACGGTTATTATAATGCCCGCATGAATGATAAATTAAAATGGGAACAGTCCCATTAATTGAAAGAGATCACACTCTAATTTTAATCTAAGCGGTTCTATTTCGCTTGATTGAGTGAATTATAGAATAGGTGATTGAGTGTGATGAGAGATCTCTGCATTGCCTAAAAGCTGAGAGATCAATAGATTGGCGGCCAATTTACCTGCAGATTGATACCCAGGATCAATACTAAAGACACGAGGAAACAAAAAAGAGAGCAGAGTGTTGCCACCAACGCCAGTAACAACCACATCTTCACGTTGTAGCTCTTGAAGACGCTTGATCACGCCGAGAGCTAGCGTGTCACTGGCACACACAATAGCTTGAGTTGTTGGTGTTAATACATCATCTACTAACTGATAAGCACTTTCATGGTGGAGCTCTCCAGTTCGATAGTTTGCAATCGAACTGGTATTTTCACACCACTCTAGATAAGCCTTCAAACGCAGTTCACCGGTTGATTTATCGCTAGGATCAACACCAATAAACCCAACATCAGAGATCCCTTGATCGGATAAATGCGCTAAAGCACGATCAATGACCTGCTGGTTATCATAGTTAATAGATGTCACGTTCTCGGTATCTAGAGCAATAACTACGGCTTTATGCTCCCAAGCTTCGATCGCAGGAATATCGCAGTCAGTAAAGCCAAACACGATTATGCCGTCTACATTACGACGCTTGAGAACCTGAAGGTGCTCATTGGCTTTTTCTCTATCAAGCTGACTTTCCATGATCACGACATCGTAATTCGCTCGATACAACTCGGCCAGCATTGTGCTAACAGCTTTATTTTCAGAGGGAGAGTCCAAACGAGAAATGATTACACCGATGACTTTTTGACTACCACCACGCATCGACTGCGCAGACTTAGACGGCGTATACCCAGATTCTTGAATTACTCTTTCCACCCTTTCACGGGTTTCAGGTTTCACTTTTGGATCGTTGGTCAGAACGCGAGATACGGTTGACTTACCAACACCGGACAGTTTAGCAATATCGAGAATAGTGAGTTTTTTGCTCATAAAAAGTCTAACGTTAAAGGGAAGAGAAGAAAAAGTGAGGGCATAATCCCTCACTTAACTGTTTGTAAATATTAGAAGTTAACTATGACCTACTTTCGGCAATTTTTATAGACGACACGATCAAGTTCTAGACGAGCATTGTCACCTTTAGTGCGTAAAGTTACGCTGTTAACCACCTCAGATGTACCATCATCTAGGATGTATTTCGTTCCTGAACCTGCCGCTATTTGAATCAGGCGATATTCATTATCAGGCAAACGTAATACTGCTTTTTCATTATCAAGGTAAGCCACTTCAAACGAAACGTCAGACTCACATTGATAAGTCACGAATTGATTATCCGATGTTGCGCTCTCAGTCTCAGGAGCTGCTGATTTAGAGCACCCGACTAATGCAACCGTACATAGAGATGCTATCAACAATGCTTTCATACTGCGTTCCTCATCTTAATATAGTGAACGACACTTATATCTAAAGTGAAAGGTATCTTAGTGTCTTAACCTTTTAAGAATGCTGGTACGTCTTTAATACTGTCAAGCACGACACTTGCTAGAGCCTCGCCTTTTTCAGTCACAGGCTTGCCCGTTCTTACCAAGACTCTGGTACCAACACCAGCGGCTTCTGCTGCCATCATGTCTTCAGCTTTATCGCCGATCATGACAGAGTTCGCCATATCAATTTTCAGAAAGTCACGAGCAGAAATGAACATGCCTGGTTTAGGCTTGCGACATTCACAATCTTGTTTGTAGTCGCCAATGCCGTGTTCAGGATGATGAGGACAGTAATAGATACCATCTAACTCAACGCCATTATCGACAAAGTTCCAATCCATCCACTGCGTCAAAGAAAGAAAACGATCTTCGCTAAACTTGCCACGAGCAATACCAGATTGGTTGGTCACAAGTACCAATAAATAGCCCATATCTTTAAACGCTTTCGCCGCTTCAAACACACCATCGATGTATTCAAAGTCATGCTCATCATGTACGTAGCCGTGATCAACATTAATCACACCATCACGATCTAAAAAAACAGCAGGTTTAGACAAAATTCAGTTCTCTATCAACTCTCTATTAATCATTAATTATTACACGCTTTATTTGCTTCATCACTATCTATTTAGTTTTGCGTTCGTTAACGATTTGTTTCTACCTCAGCAACACCATCGACGTTTAGCCGTCTAGACGTAAAAATATCTATTGACTTAGATCATAGAACACCATAGCATCATCTGTAAATCGAGCGAGCTATCGATATATTATTCTGTTTTACCTGCACGAGTTTCCCTATGATTAAAGTGAATCAAGTCAACAAGGTTTTTTATCAAGGCACCAAAGAAATCAATGCCTTAATTGATATCAACCTCCACATTCCTCAAGGTCAAATCTTTGGAGTCATCGGCTCTTCAGGTGCAGGCAAAAGTACCCTTATCCGCTGTGTAAACATGTTGGAAGCTCCAACGTCTGGTGAAGTGATTGTTGACGGTATTGACCTAACAAAACTTAGCAAATCAGAACTTAGCGAAGCGCGTCGTAACATCGGCATGATATTCCAGCACTTCAATCTTCTGTCTTCTCGTACTGTATTTAACAATATCGCACTGCCTTTAGAGCTTGCAGGTAAAGATAAAGCGGTTATTGAAGCGAAAGTCAGTGAGTTACTTAAGCTTGTTGGCCTAGCAGACAAGCGTGACACCTACCCTGCGAATTTAAGTGGTGGTCAAAAGCAGCGTGTTGCGATTGCTCGCGCACTGGCCTCTGACCCGAAAGTTTTGTTATGTGATGAAGCGACCAGTGCACTCGATCCTGCGACTACTCAATCTATTCTTGAGCTACTGCGTGAAATCAACCGCAAGCTGAACATCACTATCCTGCTTATTACTCATGAAATGGATGTAGTGAAAAGCATTTGTCACGAAGTGGCGATCATTGGCGGTGGTGAATTAGTAGAGAAAGGGACTGTCGGTGACATCTTTGCACATCCTAAGACTGAACTGGCACATCAATTTATTCGCTCAACCTTGGATCTAACGATTCCTGAAGATTACCAAGCACGCTTGCAAGAGACCCGCGTAAACAGCAGCTACCCGCTGGTACGCCTTGAGTTTACTGGCGCAACGGTCGATGCTCCGCTGATGACGCAAATCGCACGTAAGTTCAACATCGATGTCAGTATCTTAAGCTCAGACCTGGATTACGCCGGCGGCGTTAAATTCGGCATGATGGTTGCTGAACTGTTCGGTAATGAAGCCGATGATAATGCTGCTATTCAATTCCTACGCGACAACAATGTAAAAGTAGAGGTACTTGGCTATGTCCTTTAGTTTCAACGAGATTGCTGACTGGATCAGCCTTAACGGTAACCTTCTATTAGGCGCAACTGGCGAAACCCTTTACATGGTTGCTGTAGCAGGCATTGTTGGCTTCGCTGTCGGTATCCCATTAGGCGTGATTCTACATACGACTAAAAAAGGTGGTCTGTTAGAGAACACCAAGCTAAACAAAATTCTCGGTGCGGTTGTGAACGTGGGCCGTTCAGTGCCTTTCTTAGTATTGATGGTTGCTATTATCCCATTGACTAAGATGCTGATTGGTACCTTCATAGGTACAACCGCCGCGATTGTTCCGCTGACGATTGGCGCTATCCCATTCGTGGCTCGACTCATTGAAAGTGCGCTACTTGAAGTACCAACAGGTCTAGTGGAAGCAGCTCAATCAATGGGCGCAACACCAACACAAATCATCAATAAGGTTCTGCTTCCTGAAGCACTACCGACTATCATCAACTCAGTAACGATTACATTAGTAACGCTGGTGAGCTACTCAGCAATGGCAGGAACTGTTGGTGGCGGCGGCTTAGGTGATGTCGCGATTCGTTACGGATTCCACCGTTATGATGTGACTATCATGGCTGTGACGGTAGTGATGTTGATTGTGCTGGTACAAATTATTCAATCAATCGGTGATTCATTAGTTCGCCGAGTTGACCACAGATAACGACTTACAGACCAAACTCAAAGTCGTCTGAACCAAATTAAATAGATTTATTAAAAGGAGATTATTATGAAATTTAACCTTAAAGGTTTACTTACTATCGCAGCAGCGGCATCAGCGCTAGTACTAGCAGGTTGTGGTGACAAAGAAGTCGACACTTCTAAAGTAAAAGTTGGCGTAATGGCAGGTGCTGAAGCACAAGTTGCTGAAGTTGCAGCTAAAGTAGCAAAAGAGCAGTACGGCCTAGATGTTGAACTAGTGACTTTCACAGATTACGTAACACCAAACGCAGCACTGGATGACGGCTCTATCGACATCAACGCATTCCAACACGCACCGTACCTAGATCAGCAAGTGGCTGACCGTGGTTACAAGCTAACTATTGCTGGCAACACGTTTGTTTACCCAATTGCGGGTTACTCTAAAGAAGTGAAATCTGTAGACGAAATCCAAGACGGTGCTCGTATTGCGGTACCAAACGATCCAACAAACCTAGGTCGTTCTCTACTTCTTCTTGAGCAACAAGGTCTTCTTGAGCTTCGTGAAGGTGCAGGTCTTCTAGCAACCGTTCGTGACATCGTTAAGAATCCTAAGAACCTAACAATTGTTGAACTAGACGCTGCGCAACTTCCTCGTTCTCTAGATGATGTAGCACTGTCTATCATCAACACAACTTACGCGAGCTCTATCAACCTGACTCCGCAAAAAGACGGTATCTTCGTTGAAGACAAAGATTCTCCATACGTAAACCTAATCGTTTCTCGTGAAGATAACCTAAACGCTGAAAACGTACAGAACTTCGTTAAAGCTTACCAAACTGAAGAAGTGTACAAAGCAGCTTCTGATATCTTCCAAGGTGGCGTAGTTAAAGGTTGGTAATCAACTAAACTACAGCAATCTATAGATACCCGAAGGGGCTGACATAACGTCAGCCCCTTTTTATTGGTTAGGATTTACAAGAAAGTTCGACTTACCACCAAGCTTCCACTTGCATACCAACACTCATTTCACTGTTTTTACCTTCACCGAAGGCATTGTCATTTTCAGCATCGTTTAGGTAAGTCGCAAAGATACGGAATTCAGGACGCGACCAGAAACCCACTTGTGGAACCCAAGCCTGAGCGATTGTGAATTTACCACCCGCCCCATCTTTGTTATCGATAGTTTCAACAAAGCCACCAATTTCAAGAATGGTACGCATACGCTTGTCCCACTTGTAAAGCGGACGAATGACCGCACTGAACGAATCATCATCGCTATTATTCGCACCAACACCCGTCGACATTGCATAACGAACAGTGTGGCCAAACTCGATGTTCTCACCAACAGCAAGCACACCCCAGTTAATCAATCGAAAGCCTTCAGCGTCATTATTGTTTGCATCACGTACGATGCCTTTACCGGTACCAAAGGTTGTCATCTGCTCGGCATAGCCAGAGTTAGCCACTTGGAGAATCGTTTTGTTGAAGCCACCTGACAGATTTTGATTTAAGCTTGCCGTTAGCATCACGCTATCATCCGCATCGACCGTTTGACCTTGTTTTTCATTGGCAAAGTTCATATCAATACCGACCTCAAGATCCGCATTTTTCCACAGTGGAATCCCGGCATAACGCGCGTCTGCAATCATGGCTGTAGTTTCTTCCCCATCAAAAACATCGCCCGTAACGGTGTCTTGAATCAAAGCTACCGATAATTTACCTGGGCCCATATTGATGTGTTCAACACCAGCACCAATACCACTGACATCCCAGTAGTAGTTGTCAACGATGTGTACATCATGACGCTGGTAGTAACGTTCACCCGCCCAAATTCCAATGTCCTTATCTTCAAAAAGCCCCACCGCCTGAACATTCAATTGCACCACATCAACGCTTTTATCCGCCGCGTTTTCATCTTGGCCTTGCCAGTACGACAACATGGAATCAACTAAAAATGAAACGTCGTCCTCTGCATACACCTCTTTCTTAAAACCAAACTCACCATACAGGTCATTTTCGTTGCCGAGTCGGCCAACTTTACTCACCTCCCACTTGCTGTTTGAGCCGCCTTCATTACTCAGGCCAACGCCTCCGCGCATGTAACCATTGAACTCCAATGGCGTGGTTTCATCGGCGTATAAATTAGGGGCAAGTAAAGCAGTAGAGAGTGCAGCAGCAATAGGTAACAGTTTCATCGTCCATTCCTTTCAGATCTAGAATCAGGTTATTTTTATAAATGGGAACATTCCCATGGGATCGATCCCATTCATATTGAGAAGAATATAAATTGAAAGAGAACTGATTGATTATTGTGATCAGGCTAACTATTGAGTTAACTAAAAATTGATGGGTGTTGGATTATTTCTATGAATACGTTGGAGCTGCAGAAAGAGGGGAATATCACGTTCTGTACCTACTTGGGGGGAACAGTAGCGAACAATTGGAGAGTAATAAAGATTGGGAAAAGATAGCTTGTGAGTCGCGAAATCGAGTAATAAAACAAGATAGTAAACGATTAATATAAAAGGGAAAATCGATATCGGAGCACTTAAGTAATACTCCGACATCTAAAATATGACGTTTAAATAACCACCGAAGGGTTACTTCAGGTGATCCCAAGAGATGTTTGACACCAATCGGCAGTCATCACACTTGAAATAGAAAATATCGTGAATAGGCGCATCAAGCAGCCATTCGCCACCACATTGTGGGCATTTACGCTCTTTTTCAGCTTTTAAGCTAATGCCGCCCACACGGTATAAGTAGTAATACGTTGGGATCTTAGTGAGGTACTCAATGCGCCCTCTCAAGCCCCAGCCGCGTTTGAACAATACGCTTTTGGTATCGCTAATCTCGGTCAGCGTTGCATGTTCAGCACGGCAACCCCCGCCCATTTGTACTTCATCACAGGCTTGCCATTCAGTCTGCCATTTCAACACGGCTTTATGGTCACCATTGAAGGTTGGCGGGTTGCGGTACAAAGGGATCGGCAACAGGCTCTCGCCACTACGCAGCGGCGAACAGGTATGCACGAATGTCGTGTATAACACCTGCCAACTTGGCGTTTCATCTTCTGCCACTTCTTCGGAATTAAGATCTCGACCAAGCAGACGCATCTTAGGCGCTAATAAACTCGCAGCTGATAAGCGTTCAAAACAGACCTTTACGAAATCTGAATGATTACGTGGGTGTAAACTGTCTTGCTCTGGGCACACAACGCGAACATAGAATTCGCCGTCGCCCATCACAATTGGAAACTCACGACCTAACACTTGTCCGTTGTAACGAAGTGCATCCATTAAGCCATTAACTGCCTTATCGACAGCGCTGACCGTTGTGTTATCAAAACACTCAAATTGAAGCTCTAGTACGTACATCTATTTATACCGCTGGTTGTAGCTTTTCTAAAAATTCTGCCAATGTCTCGGCTAGTACATCACGATTTTTGGTGCCTAAGCGCTCTAGGATCACGTTACCCGTCAGATTACAGATAGAGATAACATCAAGCTCTGCATCGGTCGCGGCAATGAAAACCGTTGGTTTTAGCTTTAAACGACGCTGAGTGACTAAGTGACCTAAAATGTTTTCTTGCAGACATTCGAAGTCTTCATCACTCCAAATCTGTAACAGAGTCAACTCGTTACCATCGAAGGTCGCGTTCATATCTGCGCTGAATTGTGCACCGTAGAAAGTCTTAATGTCTTCATGTAGAGTCAACTCAATACCGGTTTCAACGTTGGTGAAATCCGCAAATTGCTCACGTGGATAGTGCTTCCACAACACAGCATCGCCACTCTTTTCTTCTACGCATGGCGATACGATGTCCACCAATTCCTCATTACGAGGTAAGCTTTGATGTTGCTGCTGCCACGCGTCAACGTATCGCTGACTAAAAGAAAGTAGTGCGTCTTGAGCACGTTGAGTCATGAAAATCTCCTAAACACAAAATAATAAATAGAATCCGAGCCCTTTCAGCACCGATTAAGCGATGACTTAATGACAGGGTAATGGGGATTCAGTAAAATCGACCCCATTCTAATCGAATTTGAAACGAAAGTATGAGCAAATATTCTGACGCAAAAGAGCTAGCGGGTTTAACCCTTGGCCAAAAAACTGAGTACTCTAACCAATACGATGCAAGTTTATTGCAGCCAGTACCTCGTAGCCTTAATCGCGATGATCTTGCGCTAAACGGCGAGCTGCCTTTTGTTGGTCATGATATTTGGACGATGTACGAGCTTTCGTGGCTAAATACCAACGGCCTACCACAAGTAGCGGTGGGCGAAGTTTTCATCCCAGCCACCAGCCAAAATTTAATTGAATCAAAATCTTTCAAGCTGTACCTAAACAGCTATAACCAGACTCAATTTGAAAACTGGGCTCAAGTCACTGAGCGCCTGACCCAAGATTTGTCTGCATGTGCAGGCGAACCTGTGATTGTGAATGTAAACTCAGTAACCGACTACACTAACCAACCAATCGTGACGATGGAAGGTGACTGTATCGACAATCAAGACATCCAAATCACCAGCTACGATTTTGAAGCGTCACTGCTCGAAGGTGCTGCTGGCGAGCAAGAAGTAGAAGAAACTCTGCATAGCCACTTATTGAAGTCGAACTGCTTGATCACCAACCAACCGGATTGGGGCAGCGTTGAGATCGCATATTCAGGCAAGCAAATTGACCGTGAAGCTCTGCTACGCTATTTAGTTTCTTTCCGTGAGCACAATGAATTCCACGAACAATGTGTTGAGCGTATCTTCACTGATATCATGAAATACTGTGCGCCATCGAAGCTAACCGTGTTTGCACGTTACACGCGTCGTGGTGGTCTGGATATCAATCCATACCGTTCAACAGAGCAAGATAGACCAAGCCACAATAAGCGTATGGCTCGCCAATAATCAGGCGTGAACCCACCCACACTTATTTGAACCTACCAATCTTTAAAGGGACATTGAAATGCGTTGGTTATACGTTGTTAGTCTATTTATTTTAAGCTTAAGCACATCGGTCAATGCGTCGGTTTATTCGTCGGCGCTACTCAATGAAGCCAATAACTTGGTTGAAATCGAGCCAAGCCAAGCAAAACAAATGGCCAACAGTTACCTAACGCTTCGTGTCCTTTCTGATCAACGTGAGAAAAGCCCTTCAGCGATTTCTCGCGAAGAGACAGACTCTTCAATTAGAACACCAAACAGCAGTATCGATGCGTATAAGATCTTAGCCAAAGCGGAATACAACCTAGGCAACATTCGTATTGCGATTAAAAACATCGACAAAGCCTCTGAGCTCGCAAAAACCTATAAGCTTAATTACTTAAAGCTGGATCTTCAGATCCTAAAAGTTCGCTTACTTTGGCTGAGTGACAGAAAGTCAGCCACAGCAACAGCAGAGCTGACAAGTATTGAAGCAAACCTAGAATCGGTGAATAAAACCTTACGTTTAACAGAGGGTATTACCTATCGTTTGATCATGCTGAAAGCTGATATCGCCTCTTATGACAATAAGGTCGACGAAGCTGAAAAGTTCTACCAAGAAGCGAAAACCTACCTCGATCAGCGTTACTCAGAAAAAGTTACCATCGACTACCACATCACGGTCGGTGAATTTTATCTGACTCACAAAGAGTACAATCACGCGTTATCTGAGTTACTGTATGGCTATTGGAAATCAGTAGAAGGCAATCTGAGTTCACGCTTAGCTAAGGTAAACCGCCTACTTGCGCAACTTTTCTTTGAGCGCCAAGTGTTAGATAAAGCATTAGAGCACCTCTCTCAAGCCGCTGATTTTTATGATAACTTTGAAAACTCCCCCATATTAGCTCAAGTACTTAAAAAGATGGGTGATGTGTACTTCTATCAAGGAAAATATAACCTTGCCCTAGTGCACTTTTTCAACGTTCTTGATCACGAAAGTACCGACAGAGATATACACCAAGTCATCGATATTCGTCTAAGTCTATCGGCAACTTACTTACGCCTCTATAATTACCCTCTAGCTGAGCAGTACTTAACCCGGGCCCTTGAACTACTAGAGTACACCGACATTCCAAAACTGGAAGGTCGTGCAGCGCTATTATCAGCAGGATTGGCTTACCACCTGCAAGAGAGCGAAGATGTGATCAAGCATGCGACACGTGCACTTGAGATATCGCGTCAAGTAGAAAATATGCGTCTGTCGCAACGCTCATACTATTTACTTTCTTTGGGTTATGAACAGGCAGGTCGTCCACAGCAAGCATTGGCAAATCTCAAGCAATACAACAGCCTTGTCTCTTTAGAGCAGCAAAAACTCAACCGTGTTGGGGAAGACGCATTCCGCCAACAAAAAGAGTTTGCCGAACAAACCCTGCACTATGCAGGCCAAGAACAAGAGCTAGAGAAATACAAACTAGAACATCGTAAATTCCAAAAGATTTCGTTTGCCCTATTCTTGTTCAGCATTGTCTTATTCTTCTTTGTGCTGCGCCGAGGCTACCTCATTCAAACCTTAGCCAAAGAGGTCGATTCACTACGTACCGACCTCTTTACGCATTCCCGTTCTAAGCTTCCTAATCTAAGAATGCTGAATGCGAAACTCTCAAATTCATTGGAACAAACCAGCCAAACCTTTGAGCAGTGGCAGCTTGGTGAACTGATTCATGAACCGCTCAACGACCGTTTACGCTTCGTGATGATTGACTTACCTTTCCTACGTAATATGTACACGCAGAACGGTTACAAAGCGGGTCTAGAACTCGAAGATGCTTTTGGCGAATTCCTCAAATCTAAGCTTGAAGGCCCAGCTCGTGTCTACCATTTCTCGGATGCGAACCTGCTTTATATCGAGCCCAACGCTGACCGTGATTTATCACCTGAGGCCCTGTTCAGAAAGATTCAATCTTGGGTTAATAACTTCGAACCCGAGCGAAACATCAACCGAACAGTCCGTATGGGCATCGCTGACTACCCGTTCCTGCCACGTGCTTACACTGCAATTAACGACCAAGAACTGCTCGATGTGTTATTGATGTCGACCAATCTAGCGCGTGAGATCAGTCTCAAAGAGCGCAGCAGTCAATGGGTATACTTAAAGGCTATCGATAATGCGCCCGCAGCGAGCCTTGCAACGGGTAACATAAGAGAAGCGTGTAAACATGCGATTAATCAAGGGTTAATAAAGATACAATCGTCATACCAGAATGAGGACAACATCAAAAAAATGCTAAAAGATGACTGATTTGCGAGCGGTTAAGAGCGGCAAGCCGTGACCTTATTTTTAGTTTTGTTATTATCGATGCAACGGAATTTCATCAAAATGATCGAGCTCGGTCTACGCGGCGCTAATTAATACATCTATGGGCATTCTTGAAAAAGACATTCAGGCGCAACTCCACCAGCTGAAACTTCAGTTGGAACAGGTCCGTTTGACGCAAAGAGACACCTCGTTCAAATTTATTAGAGAACAAAAAGTTCTAAAGCGTATCGTCACATCTTTGAGTGACGCATGTGTTGGCAGTAACAGTCATTTAGATGAAAACCTCATTGCCCTTCGGGAAGAGCTAGAAAAGCAAAAAGACATTAGCTCGATGATCCCAAAGCTGGCAGTATTAGAAAGGATGCTTAAGCAGAAAACGTTGGCTATGGATAAACAGAACGGATATCTGGACGATAGCATTAAGCACAGTGGGGAAACGCTGCAACGCATAACAGGCCTTCCAGCGCAGCTTAAACGCGACCTACGAAACTTACTTAGCTTCTCCGAATGCAATGGCAGTCAGAAAGTCGACCATGCCATGAAACTTCTCGGTATTTATGAGCGTGCCATTAAGATTATGGCGAATAACTCACGCACTCATTTTGCCGACGTTACGCATTCTCCGGAACAAGAACTCCTTTCCGACCTATCAAACGAATTACAACATCTGATCACTGAACTCGATTTCGAGGGTGAGTCGGGTGATTTGCTTACCGATATTCGAGCGAAACTACTACTGGGTGTTTCCACACAAAATCTGCTTGAGCTGACACTTCAGATCCTCAAACTGGTAATTGAAGGCACCAACTTAGAGCGTAAGAAGTCTGAACAATTTATCGATCAGCTAAACTCCTCGCTGGCCTCCAGTATCAAAACGGCAGACCAAAATGCCGATCAGAGCCAAAGTTACTTTGAGCACCGCCAAGGCCTTAACTCTGAGTTAAGTGAACTTGTCATTAAGAGCCAGAGCTCTGTAGAGAAAGCGAAGGAAATTGATAGTTTAAAGCGAACGATTAATCCGCTACTCACTGAAATCGCCTCTCTTTCAGAAAGACTGAATCACGCAGAACAGAAAGAACAAGCTCTAATAGAGAGAATGAGTTATGGAAAGACTCAGTTAGATTCACTCTATGAAGTCACCCAAGATTACCGCAAGCGCTTAGAAGATCAGGCTCAGCGTATGCTACTTGACCCGCTCACTAAAGTTTACAATCGCACCGCCTTTACTGATCGCTTAGAGCTTGAGTATCGCCGTTGGATTCGTGCACAACACTCACTGCGCGTAGTGCTGCTCGACATCGACAACTTCAAAGCCATCAACGACAGCTTTGGTTATACCGCGGGTGATAAGGCACTTAAAATCATCGCGAGAACTATTACTAAAGAAGCAGGCACAACCGATACCGTGGCTCGCTTTTCTGGTGAAGAGTTTGTCTTGCTGTTGCCAGAACAAACCGATGAATATTGCCACCAGGTGATTCAAAACATCCAAGCTCAAGTAAGCCGCCTACCCTTTAAGTTCCGTGACCAACAAATCACGATTACCTTGTGTGCGGCAAGTACTCAGTTTAAAGAGTCTGATACGCCTGAAGAAGTATTAGAGAGACTTAATAAGACGCTAAACAAAGCAAAGCAACGCGGTACCAACCAACTTGTTTGGAACTAAGTCAGCCTTAGATATAATTTATTTCATTTTTTCAAATACTTATCACATACCATTTCCCTCAATGTTTGCTAAGCTAATGATTAACATTCGCTTAACAAGCATTCTTGGCAAGCAATGCTGTATATACGCTCTTAATTTATTTGATATTAGCTCTTAAGCACCTATACATCTGCTATTAAGCACCCATGTATATACTGTTAAGCACCTGCATATAGACTGTTAAGCAAGATTATATAATCCATTAAGCAACGCTGTCGTAACCGTTTCGTCTGGTTAACTCTCTCCCTTTTAACCAAACACTTTCAACGTTTGCTTCTCACTCTCGAGTCAGAGGGTCACTTCAACGTCCCCCTGCTCTTTTCAACAAGGAGGCACTATGATCACTCATATCAGCCCTGCCGGTAGCATGGATTTACTCTCTCAACTTGAAGTTGAGCGTCTTAAGAAAACCGCGTCTAGTGATCTGTACCAACTGTATCGTAACTGTACGTTAGCGGTACTTAACTCGGGAAGCCACACCGACAATTCCAAAGAGTTGCTCGACAAGTATCAATCGTTTGATGTTGAAGTCGTGCGACGTGAGCGTGGTATCAAGCTCGAACTAAGCAACCCACCAGAGCATGCCTTTGTCGATGGTGAAATCATCAAGGGTATCCAAGAGCACCTATTCTCAGTGCTGCGTGACATTGTCTACGTCAACATGCATCTTGCAGACAACCAAAGACTCAACCTGACTAATGCCACTCATATTACCAACCTCGTATTTGGTATTTTGAGAAATGCAGGCGCACTTACGCCGGGCATCGAACCTAACCTGATCGTGTGTTGGGGTGGCCACTCAATTAATGCCACTGAATACCAATATACTCGTGAAGTAGGTAATGAACTTGGCCTACGTGAACTCAACATCTGTACGGGTTGTGGACCAGGTGCAATGGAAGGGCCAATGAAAGGCGCGGCGATTGGTCACGCTAAGCAGCGCTATACTGATCATCGTTACTTGGGGCTTACCGAGCCTTCAATCATTGCTGCTGAGCCGCCAAACCCGATAGTGAACGAACTGGTGATAATGCCAGATATCGAGAAGCGTCTTGAGGCATTCGTTCGTATGGCGCATGGCATCATTATTTTCCCTGGTGGCCCCGGTACGGCTGAAGAGTTGCTGTATATCTTAGGGATCATGATGCACCCAAATAACGTCGACCAACCCATGCCGATTGTATTAACGGGTTCAAAAGAGAGTGAAGCTTACTTCCGCTCTATCGATAAGTTCATCGGGGAAACCCTCGGGGAAGAGGCTCAGAAACACTACGAAATCGTGATTGATGATCCAGCACGCGCAGCGAAAATCATGAAACAAGCGATGCCAGATGTACGCTCTCACCGTAAAGAGACCGGCGATGCATACAGCTATAACTGGTCACTGCATATTGAGCCTGAGTTCCAACTGCCCTTCGATCCGACACATGAGTCTATGGCGGCGCTTGATCTTCATATGGACCAGAAAACAGAAAGCCTTGCGGCTAATTTACGCAAAGCGTTTTCTGGCATTGTGGCCGGTAACGTCAAAGCCGAAGGTATTCTAGAGATAGAGAAACACGGCCCATTCCTGATTGATGGCGACAAAGAGCTGATGACCAAAATGGATCAACTGCTGAATGACTTTGTTGAACAACATCGCATGAAACTGCCGGGTGGCACTGACTATGTTCCTTGCTATAAAATTATGCCTAGCAGCGAATAACGACAAGTGACTGATAACAGGCCACAAGCATAAAGCTAAACAAGTCATGACGTTTACGTCGCCAACGTTTCAACTCACCAAGTGATACGTTACTATAAGGGGCTAGCAGCCCCTTATTTATTGCCTATTTAGTGGAAACTTATGTCTATCCATCTTGTTATTATCGATGCTTTGAATCTCATCCGACGCGTTCACTCTGTTCAGCCGGACCCAACCGATATTGCAAGAACCATCACCACTACTGCTCGTACTCTTAATCGCATCCTAAAAGAATCAAAGCCAACCCATATCATTGCGGTATTTGATCATCACTTACAAGATCGAGGCTGGCGTGCTGAAGTCCTTCCTGCCTACAAGCAAAACCGTAAGCCGATGCCTGAACCATTAATGAAAGGCCTTGATGCTATCCAACAAGCTTGGTGGGAATTAGGGATTGATTCACTGCTATCTGATGGTGATGAAGCGGATGACCTAGTCGCTACGCTCGCTAAGAAAGTGGCCGATCACGGAGAAACGGTCACCATCATCTCGACGGATAAGGGCTACTGCCAACTGTTGTCACCAACGCTACAGATCCGTGATTACTTCCAACACCGTTGGTTAGATAAACCCTTTATCGAAGCGGAATTTGGCGTAAAACCTGAACAGCTCGCAGATTACTGGGGATTAACGGGCGTCAGCTCAAGCCAAGTGCCGGGGATTCCTGGAGTTGGACCAAAAGCGGCCAAAGAGATATTAACAACGTATCCAGATATAGAAACGGCATTCCTAGCTGAAGACTTACCGAAAAAGTATCGTAAGAAATTCGATGAGCATATTGAATCGGCTCGAGTATGTAAGCTCGTTTCAGCACTCAAAACCGACATCGATTTGGGCTTCAACCTTCAAGATATTCGCTACGAAGCTCATTCTTAACTCCTGATAATGGATGAGCAGATACAAAAAATGCCCCTTAAAGGAGCATTTTATTTGTCACTGGCAGTACTAAATTTTCACTTAAGTGAATAATTAGTACGGCGAGATATTCGAAAGCGACTGAATATGCACCGTGATCTCTTCGCGATCATGGTATAGGTGCTTCGCCTGCATCTTGAATTTAACTTTGTTATCAATCAGGAACTGTTTCAGGTTCTCGATATCCTGCAGTACTTCATCGTAACGGCCTTTCATTGGCAGTTTAAGGTTGAACAATGCTTCTTTCGCCCAGCCTTTGATGATCCACTCACCCATTAAGTGAGCAACACGAGCTGGCTTCTCAACCATGTCACAGATAATCCAAGTCACATTCTTACGGTCAGGTTCAAATTTAAAGCCATCTACCATATGGTGCTTGATTTGACCCGTTTCCATTAGGCTGTCCGCCATCATGCCGTTGTCAACACAGTGAACGAACATTGAGCGCTTAACCAGTTGGTAAGTCCAACCACCTGGACACGCACCCAAATCAACACCCCACATACCTGGAGCCAAGCGCTCATCCCATTCATCACGAGGGATGAATACGTGGAATGCTTCTTCTAGCTTCAATGTAGAACGGCTTGGTGCATCTGATGGGAACTTCAAACGAGGAATGCCCATAAAAAACTGTGAGTTGTTGGTTGGGTAAGAGTAACCCACCAAGCAGTGACCCGGAGCGATAAAACATAAGTGAAGCACAGGCTTCTTAACATTGTCTTTCGCTGTCATCAGACCTTTACCACGCATAGCTTGACGCATTGGCACGGTAAACTTACGGCAGAACTTCAAAAGCTCTTTCGCTTCATTGGTGTCTGGCGTTTCAATACGGATATCGCCACAACGTGGGAAACCTTCTTTCTCAGAAAGCGCCTCAAGAATTGGAGAGATACGATCATCAGTCGGCAGATCTTTGATTTCAACCGCTACCGCGATCATTTGACGAGCAAAGATCAGCGATTGGAAGTCGATCTCTTTAACCAGTTTATCGGCTTCGCCTGCTTGATAACATTCAAACAATACAAAGCCTGTATTGTTCTTTAAGCGAGGAAAACCAAACACTTCCAGTTGTGTTGCCTTGTCTTGAATTTCGCCAGCACATTCTTTTTCAAAACCAGAGCGACAATAAAGTAGTACGTGTTTCACTGAGTTACCTCTTTTATATTCAAAGCAGCGAAGGAGAAGACTCCCCAACCAATGATAAATAGTAGACCACCAAACGGAGTGATAGGGCCAAACCATTTTATTCCTGTCAGTGCCAAGCCATAAAGGCTGCCACTAAAACAAAGGATGCCGATGATAAAGCAAATTGCCGCAATGAAAAAATATTTTTGTGATTTAGCGCCAAGTTTCATCTGTAACAGAGCACCACATGCCAATATCGCTAGAGTATGAATAAACTGATACTGAACACCCGTCTCAAACACACCCAAAAGATACTCAGGCAAGATCGCTTTTAAGCCATGAGCGGCGAATGCACCAAGCATCACAGCAATCGCGCCAGAGATACCTGCAAACGTGAGTAAATACTTACTTCTCATCGAGTACCCCTTTGATAAACGCCGATAGCTTCTCAACGGTTAAGGCAATATTCTGCTGCTCTGTGTAACCAGAGCTCTTACGAGGCTTAAAGCTGTGATCACCGTCTGGGATAAATTCAACACGAATAGAATCCGACAGGTCGAAATCAGTAAACTCTTCACGCTTACCAAAGGTATCGCGTTCACCCTGCAGAATAAGACATGGCTTTTGTAACTCAGCTAAGTGCTCACCTTTGTACTTCTCTGGCTTACTAGGAGGGTGGAAAGGAAAGCCTAAACACGCCATCGCTGCCACCTTATCAACTTCAGACAAATGGCTCGCCATACGCCCTCCCATCGATTTACCGCCAATCACAAGCTTATCGGCATCGCACTGCTCAATGATGTCTTGGTAAGCTTCAAGCAGCTTAGGGGCTCTGTCAGGTGGACGACGCTTGCCATCTTCAGCACGTTTAATCATGTAAGGGAAATTAAAACGAATCACTCGTATCCCTTTAAAGGCTAACCCTTTTGCCACCGACTGCATGAATTCATGATCCATACCTGCGCCAGCACCATGTGCAAAGATAAAGGTGATTGGATTGTCTTCACCGTCAATGATGACGCTATTCATCGAGTAAATCCTCTTGTTCACTTTGCGCTTTCGCCAGCATCCAATCGCGGAAGGTGGCGATACGGCCCATATCGGCTTGTTTCTCATGACAAACCACATAGAAGGCATTCTTGCTCACCAACACTTCGTCAAAAGGCGCAATCAAACGACCCGCTTCGATTTCAGGTTGCGCCAACACGTTGTTACCCAGTGCAATACCTTGGCCGTGAGCTGCTGCCTGCAACACCATGGTTGAGTGACTAAAGATAGGACCGTGATTGACGTTTACCCCATCGATGCCATTTTGCTTAGCGAACTGCTTCCAATCCTTTCGAGAAGTATCGTGTAATAGCGTATGGCATGCTAAATCGCTTAGAGATTCTAATGGTTTGATACCAAGCAACACTGAAGGTGAGCAAAGAGGGATCAAGTATTCTTGATAAAGCTTATCGGCTCTAAGCCCCGACCAATTACCTCGACCATAATAAATAGCTACGTCTACATCATCGGTCAACGAGCCTTCATCCATATCAACGGCTTTAATTCGTACGTCGATATCAGGTTCTTGCTGATTAAAGTCTGCAAGCCTTGGCACCAACCATTGAATCGCAAAACTTGGCGGTAAACTGATGGTCAATGCGCCCTTCTCACTTCGCTCAAGCACTTTGTCTGTCGCTTCTGCCAGTGATGTGAAAATATCTTTGATATCCAAGAAGTAGCTTTGACCTTCTTCCGTCAGCAACAAAGAGCGGTTTCTTCGACGAAACAGCTTCAAAGACAAGAATTCTTCAAGCGCTTTAATCTGATGACTGACTGCAGCTTGAGTAACAAACAACTCTTCTGCAGCGCGCGTAAAACTCAAGTGTCGAGCAGCGGCTTCAAACACTCTTAGCGAGTTTAATGGGGGTAATCGACGAGACATAGGTACTCTCTAAATAAGCATTAGTTTTTTTTATCTGAAACATTATAATTTGTCCATTGCCTAGCGGCCAGAGAAATTCTATATTTCATCCCGCAGCAGCTAGCCTGAACGGCTTGATTCTCTCTAGAATCAATTGGTTTAGCTCCTGCGATGTTGTGTTTGCAAACTCGTTCTTTTCGAGTTGGGTAGAGTTCTACCAAATGTTTTGTTGCAGTTCTATACTGAAACGAGACATGTACTTCCTGTATTTATTTTGACCTGTCTGTCAAATTTGTTTACACCGCCTTATGGGCGGTGTTTTTTTATGTGCAAAGAAAAATAACAACAAGTTTATCAATAGCTATACTAATTAATCTTTGTTATTTTTCATCGTTAATCACAGAATCAGACACCCACTCAAATAATCAACTGAACACATACAAATAGAACCATTGAATAGCACTAAAAAGTAACAGAGTTCCTCAGATACTCACACTTCTTCGGTCACCTACAAGCCAACTAAAACCCCATCATTTCAATCTCAGAATCTCAAGACAGAGCATGATGATAACTCGACAAACTCGCGCCTCTTACTGCCTACTGTAAAACAATCACAATAGAAAATAAAAAAGCCGCTTACTTTTCAGTAAACGGCTTTGCAAAATATTCGGCTACTCTATACCACTATGGGCGGTAAACCTTCACGTTATGGAAGCCTTGCTCTTTTAGATAAAGTGCCTGTAGACGGCTCATTACACCACGGTCACAGTACAGCAAGTACTCTTTTGCTTGATCCAAGTCGCCAAACTGAGTCGAAAGCTTGAAGAACGGGATATGTTTAATTTCAACACCATCGATCTCTAGTGGGCTTTCGTCTTCTTCGTCTGGGCTACGGATATCGAGAACGATAGCGTGCTCAGCGACAGCTTGAACTTGTTCAACTTCAGGCGCTTGCTCTTGGCTCTCTTTCTCTATGTCACGGATATCCATAACTCGAGCGTTCTCGATCACTTGCTCCAGCACTTCAAAGTTAAACTTAGCTTCTTCTGCTTCTAATTTGCCTTTCTTCGCTTTCACTGTTGGCTTCTTAGAAATAACACCACAGTACTCAGGCATTACTTTCGCAAAGTCTTCAGTGCCAATCTTACGAGACAGGTCGATGATGTCTTCTTTGTCCCAGTTAATAAGCGGACGAAGGATCAAAGTATCGGTCACGTTGTCAATGTGGCGAAGGTTAGTTAGCGTTTGGCTAGAAACCTGACCTAATGCTTCACCGGTTACTAGGGCTTCGATACCGAAACGCTCTGCAACCATACCACCAGCACGCATGAACATACGCTTAAGAACAACGCCCATTTGGCCGTCTTCAACGTTCTCAAGGATCTCTGCAACTACAGGTTCAAAATCGATAGAGATAAACTTCACCTTTGCAGATGAACCGTATTTATCCCATAGATAGTGAGAAACTTGCTTAACACCAATCTCGTGAGCAGGGCCACCAAGATTGAAGAAGCAGTAATGCACTTTAGAACCACGTTTGATGTGTAAGTAGCTTGAAACACCAGAATCAAAGCCACCAGAGATCAAGCTAAGCAGATCTTCTTGAGTACCAAGAGGGAAACCACCTAGGCCTTTATGACGTTCAATAACTTGGTTTAGCTTCTCGTTCTCGACTTCAACTTTAACGGTAATATCTGGATTTTTCAGTTTTACTTTTGCTGATTCAACCGCTTGGTTTAAACCACCACCTACGTAGCGTTCTAGCTCAATAGAGGTAAAGTCATGTTTACCACGACGCTTAGCACGTACAGAGAAAGTCTTACCTTCAATAAGAGCACCGCTTCGCTCAAGAACTTGCTCGTAAATATGATGCAGGTCTTTAAACTCTGATTGCTGAACTTCAAGGGAGTGATGAATACCCGGAGTTTGCGTCAATACTTCGAGTGTTTCTTTAAAGTATTTGTCGCTCTCAGACGTCACTTCGATGTAGTCACGACGGTTGAAGACAGCCACAGACTCAGTACGACGCTGAAGAATAGTACGAATATTACGTTCTAGAATCTTTGTGAAGCGCTTACGCACCGATTCACTTTTAATAAAAATTTCCGGATGAGGCTTAACAATAAATTTCATAGTACTTTCACGCCAATAAGGTTCACAAATTTTAGTAGGTTCATCACCACGTAAAAGGTCATTTCACATAGTTATTGAAGCAATAATAGATCAATATTAAATCTAAGGGCGCGAATTATACATGAGAAAGTGAAGCAAGGAAAAGAGTGCTTGCTTGAACCCGATAATTAAACTGCCTGTTATTAAAAGTAGCAGATTTCAAAACGACATAAATACAACTGAGAGCATCATTGAAGACCACAAAACAAAAAGCCCAACCTCATCATAAGGTTGGGCTTTCGATGCTATCTGCTGACTAACGTATGTGTACCTGAAGACTAATCGCTGTCTCTCTGCCTACTACTGACCAATAACAGGCACTTCATCACTATAAAGCGGCTCACCCTGCATTATGCTGATTTCAACACGGCGGTTGAGGCTACGCTGCCATTCAGTATCATTGGGTTCAACAGGCTCTGTATCGGCCATACCGCGCACTCTCAAGCGTTGATGAGAGAAGCCACGTACCTTTTCCATCTCTTGAGCCACAGACACCGCACGCTGCGATGATAAGTCCCAATTAGAACGATAAAGCTCTGAATCCAGTCGCTGGTTATCCGTGTGCCCAGAGATACGGACAATGCCCGGTACATCTTTTACCAATTCAGCCACCTGTCTAACCAATGGTCGAAACTTAGGTTGTAAGAAAGCGGAACCCGATGGGAACGCGCCTTTCTCACGAATTCGAATGACAATCTGCTGGCCAAGATTTTCAACCTCAATCGCGCCTTGGTCGATCTCTCGCTCCAACGCTTTCTTGATACTCTCCATCAAGGTTTCCATCTCTTGCGATTGAGCTTCGGCTTGCTGTTGCTGTTGGTCTGACTCAGAGTTTTGATTGTCATGAGTAGAGACCTCTGGCGACTTGCCTCCCGTCATCTTGCCTTGGTCACGCATTGTGCCGCCAGCACGCTCAGATTCACCTTCATGAAACTCAAGCGTTTGCTGCGTAATATCAATGGTCTGCTGCATGATCACATCGATAGGAGTCGGCTCTGGGCGACCAGGGCGAAACTCTTGCGCAATGATGCTAGTCCCTTTAGGAATATCTTTCACTTCCAAGCGGTTTTGTACACCAAACGCAAATTTCATCGATCCAGCGATCTGTTTGAACTTCAGTACGTCCATCTCAGAGAATGAGAGCAGCAGTACGAAGAAACACATCAGCAGTGACATCAAGTCAGCAAATGTCCCCATCCATTGAGGTAACCCCGGAGGAGGACATTTACATGGATTTTCTTCATCCATCTTCAACTCCTCTTACGCGGGTTCACCATCAATCGTGCGCTTACCTTCATTGAGGTAGCTCTTGAGGTAACCATCGATAACTCGTGGGTTCTGACCATCTTGAATCGCTAATACACCATCCATCACCAGACGACGGTTTAGTGTCTCTTGATCACGACGCAGCGCAAGCTTGTCCGCAATTGGGAAGAACACCATGTTCGAAAGGATTGCACCGTAAAGCGTAGTCAAGAGTGCAACCGCCATCGCAGGGCCGATCGCTTTTGGGTCATCCATGTTAGAAAGCATGGCAACCAAGCCAACCAAGGTACCAATCATACCCATCGCAGGTGCAACATCACCAAATGCAGAGAACACTTTCGCGCCCTGCTCATGACGCTCTGTGGTTAATGCGATGTCTTTTTGCAGTGCAGCACGCACCACATCACCATCATGGCCATCTACCAATAGGTCGATGCCCTTTTGCATGAAACTGTTGCTGATTTCCATTTCTTCAAGTGCCAAGAAGCCACCTTTACGTGCTGCATCCGCCATCTCTACCACTTTAGCGATAAGATCTTCAGGCTCATCGGCCTTAAACATAAATGCTTTGCCAGCGATTTTGGTTGCTCCAAAGAATTGTCCCATGGTGAACTTCATTAGAACAACAAACGTTGAACCACCCACCACGATCAAAATGGATGTCGTGTCATAGAACATCCCGAGGCTTCCACCTAGGATCATTGCCATGATTACAAAGGCAAATCCACCAATCAAACCTATTAGGGTTGCTAAATCCACTGAGCACTCCTCATGCTTTTTTGTAGCTCTACGTCGACGATAATCTTTTTATCGGCCAGACTGTAAGATCTTTTAGTAAATTCTTGGCCTAAATATCACACTTTTCGTTTTTGAATCACAATTATTGGCTTACTTTGCTCTTATCCTTAGCGCATAAACTCGATAAAGCTAAGGTTATTCAACCAAAGTGAGTTCAAGCCCCTTAAAAACGAACTTTCTAGCAAAATTTCTTGGTTACATTTGACCATCTCAGCGGCCTAGGGTAACGTTCGTTCATATTTCCAAACGCAGATTTATTATGGCTACTAAGAAACCTGAAAATATGAGCTTTGAAGCGGCTATCGAAGAGCTTGATGGCTTGGTTGATCAACTAGAAAATGGTGATCTAGCTTTAGATGATGCGCTGAAAAAGTTCGAACGAGGCATCTCCCTCGCTCGTGCTGGTCAAAGTAAACTAAACGATGCTGAACAGCGTGTTAGCATCTTACTGCAAAATGATGAAAATGCAGAACTTAGTGACTTTAACCCACAACCAGAATAACGAATTGTATGAGATCCCCTATGATCGAGACTTTATTGTCTTATCAAGCACGTAATAACGAGCAGCTGAACCTTTGGCTTGATCGCCTGCCACACCAAAATCAGAACCTTATCAACGCGATGCGTTATGGGTTACTTTTAGGCGGCAAACGCGCACGTCCATTTCTTGTCTACATTACAGGGGAAATGCTCGGCTGTACCGCTGAAGAACTCGACACTCCAGCTTCTGCAATCGAATGTATTCATGCCTATTCTCTGATTCACGACGACCTTCCAGCAATGGACGACGATGAACTTCGTCGTGGCCATCAGACTTGTCACATCAAATACGATGAAGCAACGGCAATTTTAACTGGCGATGCCCTACAAACTCTCGCGTTTACTATACTTGCGGAAGGCACATTAAGTGCTGACGGGGAAAGCAATCGCGTTCGAATGATTCAACGCCTAGCTGAAGCGTCTGGTGCACAAGGTATGTGCATTGGACAAGCGCTTGATATTGAAGCTGAAAACCGCTCTGTCACGCTAGAAGAGTTAGAAGAAGTTCACCGTAACAAGACTGGCGCTCTAATGAAGAGTGCGATTCGTTTAGGTGCTCTGGCTGCTGGCGAAAAAGCGTTTGAAGTGATGCCTCAATTAGATAAATACGCCGATGCAATCGGGTTAGCCTTCCAAGTTCAGGATGATATTTTAGATATCATTAGCGATACCGAAACTTTGGGTAAACCACAGGGCTCTGACCAAGATTTGAACAAAAGCACCTACCCTTCTTTGTTAGGTTTAGAGGGCGCTCAAGAAAAAGCGCAAACTCTGCTACAGGAAGCGCTTCAAGCTTTGGCTGCAATCCCATACAATACCCAGTCACTCGAAGAGTTCGCCCGATACGTCATCGAGCGCAAGAACTAAGACAATAAGCGCGCATTACCTATGACTCTTGATATATCAAAGTACCCAACTCTTGCTTTGGCTGATAAGCCAGAGGATTTGCGTCTACTTCCAAAAGAGACGCTTACACAGCTTTGTGATGAATTACGTACCTATCTTCTTAACTCGGTGAGCCAGTCAAGTGGTCACTTAGCGTCAGGCTTAGGTACAGTAGAGCTAACCGTTGCTCTGCACTATGTGTACAACACGCCTTTTGACCAATTGGTTTGGGATGTTGGCCACCAAGCCTATCCACACAAGATTCTTACGGGTCGTCGCGACCGCTTGTCGACTATCCGTCAAAAAGATGGACTGCACCCATTCCCATGGCGTCAAGAGAGCGAATACGACACCCTATCTGTTGGTCACTCTTCAACATCGATCAGCGCCGGACTCGGTATGGCGATCAGTGCGAAGAAAGAAGGTAAGAACCGTAAAGTCGTGAGTGTGATTGGTGATGGCGCAATTACCGCAGGTATGGCCTTCGAAGCCATGAACCACGCGGGCGATATTCACAATGACATGCTGGTTATCCTTAACGATAACGAGATGTCGATCTCTGAAAACGTCGGTGCTCTAAACAACCACCTAGCTCAAGTTCTTTCTGGCAGTCTTTACACGTCTATTCGTGAGGGTGGCAAGAAAGTGCTATCAGGCGTTCCGCCGATTAAAGAGCTCGTTCGTCGTACAGAAGAACATCTAAAAGGCATGGTTGTCCCTGGCACCATGTTCGAAGAGTTAGGCTTCAACTACATTGGTCCAATTGATGGTCACGATGTGAATGAGCTGATTAAAACGCTCAAGAACATGAGAGATCTCAAAGGTCCTCAGTTCCTGCATATCATGACGAAGAAAGGCAAAGGCTACGAGCCAGCTGAGAAAGATCCAATTGGCTACCATGGCGTACCTAAATTCGATCCGGCACATTCAAGTCTGCCTAAGAGCACCAGCTCTAAACCAACTTTCTCTAAGATTTTTGGCGACTTCCTATGTGATATGGCCGCTCAAGATCCTAAGCTAATGGCGATCACGCCTGCAATGCGTGAAGGTTCTGGTATGGTTCGTTTCTCGAAAGAGTACCCAGAACAGTACTTTGATGTAGCGATTGCTGAGCAGCACGCTGTGACGCTAGCCACCGGTATGGCGATTGCGGGTGATAAGCCGATTGTCGCTATTTACTCGACTTTCTTGCAACGTGGCTATGATCAACTGATCCACGATGTGGCAATCATGGATCTACCGGTTATGTTCGCTATTGACCGTGCAGGTCTTGTCGGTGCCGATGGTCAAACACACCAAGGTGCGTTCGACTTAAGCTTTATGCGCTGTATTCCAAACATGGTGATCATGGCGCCAAGCGACGAAAACGAATGTCGCCAAATGCTATACACTGGCCACCAGCACACCGGTCCAAGTGCCGTTCGTTACCCTCGTGGTAATGGCATGGGTACAGAGATTCAAAGTGAGTTTACTGCGCTAGAGATTGGTAAAGGCCGTATCGTTCGCGAAAGCGAAAAAGCAAAAGATGGCTCGAAAGTCGCGATCCTAAGCTTCGGTACTTTCCTTGAGAGTGCACTTCAAACCGCAGACGCTATCGATGCGACAGTTGCAGACATGCGTTTTGTGAAACCGCTAGATGAAGCTCTGATCAAACAACTTGCTGCTGACCACGATGTACTAGTGACTATCGAAGAGAACGCAATTGCAGGTGGTGCAGGCTCTGGGGTGGTTGAATTCTTGATGAAAGAGAAACTACTGATGCCCGTATTAAACCTTGGCTTACCAGACAAATTTATTGCTCAAGGTACTCAAGGTGAGCTGCATGAAGAGCTTGGCTTAGATGCGAAAGGTATTGAGAAGTCTATCTCCGACTACCTTGCCAAATAGCTTTCACAAGCAAACAGCATAAGCTACAAAACAAAAAAGGTTGGCCCTAGGGTCAACCTTTTTAGTATCTGCTAACTGATAAACTATTCGTTGTTTAGCTGTTAGTTATTAGCAATTAAGCCTGCTTAGCAACAAGGCTTAAGTACTGGTGCGTCATAGTTCTCTGGTTCGTCAGAGTAGATAGCAACGTTGAAGTTCTCAACCAAGCCTGTCTCTTCAACACACTGCTCTTGGAAGAACTGTTGAATCTCACGACGTTGACAGTGTGCTTCGAATGCTTCGTTGTCCGCCCAGATCTCATTGAATGCAATAGGGAAACTCTCACCCTCTGCAAATGGGCTCTGAATGTGACGAGTCACTGTATATTGGATACAACCGTCTTCACGCATTGTGTTTGGCTCTAGTGATTTCAGAACTTCAAACAACTCGTTCAATTTGCCTTCTTTTGGCTGAAATTGAGCAACACAGTAAACCTTCTTAGACATTGTAATTCCTTGTTTTTATCTATTATTGTTCGTTCTTTGGATATTGATTCTTAAACGAGCCAACCTGAAAAATGAGCCACTGCATACAGCGAAATCGCCGCCATAATACCCGCCACGATATCATCAATCATGATACCTAAGCCGCCGTGAACTCGCTTGTCTAACCAACCAATTGGCCAAGGCTTTACCATATCGAAAAAACGAAACAGCACGAAGCCAGCAAATAGCCATTTCCAATCATTAACAGGAATACCCAACAACGGCACTAGGCCCATGGTGATCCAAAAGCCCGCAAACTCATCCCATACAATAGAGCCGTGATCGTGCACGCCCATGTCATCAGACGTCACTTGGCATATTTTGATACCAATAATGCAGCTCACAACCACAAGAATGACATAAATAGGGAAAGGTAACTGAACCAGCAATAGATAAAATGGGATCGACGCAAGCGTGCCCATGGTGCCGGGAATAATCGGCGATAAGCCACTACCAAAACCCGTTGCCAATAAGTGCCAAGGATTTTTAAGAGAGATTGCAGAAAGTGGGTTTGTCATCAATTAACCTTAAAGTGATCGTAACCAGTTAAGTTCCAACTCAGTGGTTCACCATTATTGTGTAATTCAAAATATTCTACAGGTCTTATCTGGCCAATGCAGGTGACTTTTGTTCCAGTGTGTGACAAAGCACTTTCCAATGAGCCTTTATTCTCTTCCGGCACAGTAAAGCACAGTTCGTACTCTTCACCACTGGTCAACGCATACTGTTGAGCCGAAGCAATATCAGATGCGAACTGACGTAGTTCTGGAGAAATTGGCAACGTACTCACATCAATGCTCGCACCAACCTGAGAACGCTTAAGGATATGTTTTAAATCAGCAATAACACCGTCAGAGATATCAATAGCAGACGAAGCAAGGTTCACTAGCGCTTGACCAGCCAATACTCGAGGAACGCTCAGATAGTGCCTTTCTTCAAGTTCAAGAGCATAAGGTCTGACTTTATTCTGTTCTGGCTCAAGTAATACTTCTAGGCCTGCTTTGCTATCACCTAGGTTACCCGTTACGTAAATCCAGTCGCCCACTTTAGCGCCATCTCTACGCAGTGCTCGACCTTCTGGCACAAAACCTTGTACAGTCAATGTCAGACTTAGTGGCCCTTTGGTTGTGTCACCACCAATTAACTGAATACCAAAGTAGTCAGCGAGCTTGAAAAAGGAATCACAGAAGGGAGCAAGCCATTCTTCATCGACTTCTGGCATAGTTAACGCAAATGAAACCCAAGCAGGCGTCGCCCCCATCGCAGCAAGGTCGCTAATGTTCGAAGCTAACGCTTTATGCGCCACCCATGCAGGATTCGCTTCGGCTAAAAAGTGCGTACCTGCAACTAAAGTGTCGGTGCTGATCGCTATCTCAACATTGCCCGGCGCTTTGACCAAAGCACAGTCATCGCCGGCAGCCAGATGTACGTCTTTACGTTGTGGTTGTCGATTTACAAAATATTTTTCAATCAGGTTAAATTCGCCAGACATCACATGCCCTATCTTTAGTCTTCATACAAATCACCGTAATTATTGAGATTACAGAAATTTAGTTACAAAAAAGGCCAGCATAAAAGCTGACCTTTAGATTCAATATACGAACGTCTTATTTCTTACGAACGTGTGGTGCAGCTTTATCAAGCACACCGTTAACAAACTTATGGCTGTCTTCTGCTGCAAATACTTTTGCAAGCTCGATAGCTTCGTTGATAACCACTTTGTATGGTACATCTTCGCGACGAGTCATCTCGTACATAGCTAAACGTAGAAGCGCTAGTTCCATCAAATCCAGATCTTGCATAGGGCGAGATACGAATGGACGAAGCTTGCTATCAAGTTCCATGTGGCTAAGAGCAACACCAGTTAGTAAGTCGCGGAAGTATGCAACGTCTGTTTCTGGCATAGCTAGAGCAGGTTCTGCGGCATGATGCTCTTCTTCATCATACTTACCACCAGATAAGAACTGTTCTTCAACGGTAGCAATATTTTCTTTAGTAATTTGCCAAGAATAAATTGCTTGTAGAGCAAATTGACGTGCGTTACGACGTGCGGCTGGTTTCACACTGGCCCCCATTAGGAATCGATTTCAGAAAGAACGTTGATCATCTCAAGTGCGCTAAGTGCGGCTTCTGCACCCTTATTACCAGCCTTGGTTCCTGCGCGTTCAATAGCTTGATCGATCGTATCAACAGTAAGAACACCAAACGCAACTGGAAGTGAAAATTCCAGAGACACTTGTGCCAAACCTTTATTACATTCACTACAAACATAGTCAAAGTGAGGTGTACCGCCACGGATTACTGTACCAAGAGATACAATCGCATCGAACTTACCTGTTTTTGCAACGCGTTGCGCTACAAGTGGAAGCTCTACTGCACCAGGGCAACGAACAACAGTGATGTTGTCTTCGCTTACTTGTCCATGACGCTTTAAAGTATCGATTGCACCAGAAAGTAAACTTTCGTTAATAAAACTGTTGAAACGAGCAATAACGATAGCAATTTTTGCATTTGGCGCTGGGAAGCCACCCTCGATCACTTTCATAAGCCTTCCTTTAACTATTTTCATCAAGTGAGAATCGCCGGATTCTAGCACAAAACTGTGAGCAATATCTAATGCTAATTTAGAAGAACAGACACCGGAGATGTAAAGATGATAACGCAGCACGGCTCTCAACCATATAGGAGCAACCAGTAGTCAAGCTCGTGTATTTAACACGTTTTGAATCGGGCTTAACTACTTTACTCTTTTGGCAAAACTAATCACCAAAAGAGCCACTGGAATCATCGGTAAATTATGTTGCTATAAACAGAGATATGTCGACTTACTCGCAAACATACTCAACAACGTTAAGACCAAAACCACCCAATGCGTGGTAACGCTTAGTGCTTGAAGAAAGCAGACGCATATCGTGAACACCTAGGTCTTGTAGAATCTGAGAACCGACACCAACACGACGCGAGGTACCTTGCTTCTTAGCCATGGTTGGCTGCTCGTTCTTATCTTGAGCTTCGAATGTCTTCACTTTGTGAATCAAAGAATCAGACGACTCTTCGTTGCCAAGAATAACCAACACACCGCCTTCGTCGCCAATGCGCTTCATCGCTTTATCTAGTGACCAGCTACGCTCTGTACCACGGTCTGAGTGAAGTAGATCGGTAAACGTGTCATGCAGGTGAACACGCACTAAAGGAGCGCCTACAGACAGGTCACCTTTTTGCATCGCGTAGTGGATCTGGTTATCAATCGTGTCACGGTAAGTCACAAGCTCAAAGTCACCAAACTCTGTTGGCAAATGACATTGTGCTACACGTTCAATCGTCGTTTCTGTGTTGTTGCGGTATTCAATCAAGTCAGCAATGGTGCCTAATTTGATATCGTGTTTTTCAGCGAAGACTTCAAGATCAGGGCGACGTGCCATGGTGCCGTCGTCATTTAGGATCTCAACGATAACAGATGCTGGCTCACAGCCTGCTAGACGAGCTAAATCACAGCCTGCTTCAGTGTGGCCTGCGCGTGTTAGAACACCACCTTCTTGAGCTGTCAGTGGGAAGATATGACCAGGTTGAACTAAGTCAGCCGCTTTCGCATCTTTTGCCACAGCCGCTTGAACGGTAACAGCGCGGTCTGACGCAGAAATACCCGTTGTTACGCCCTCAGCAGCTTCAATTGAAACCGTAAAGTTCGTCGTGTATTGAGCATTGTTGTCTTGAACCATAGGCGCTAGACCCATGCGATTTGAACGCTCTTTCGTCAACGTTAGGCAAATTAAGCCACGGCCATACATCGCCATGAAGTTAATCGCTTCTGGCGTGACATGTTCTGCTGCCATGATCAGATCGCCTTCATTCTCGCGATCTTCATCATCCATCAGGATAACCATTTTTCCTAGGCGAATGTCTTCAATAATTTCTTGAGGAGTACTAATTGGCATTGTTCTATATCCTTTGAAATGGTTCTGCTTCCTAGAACCGACACTATTTAAACCTGATGATATTGCTCGCTTTTACAAAGTGATGTTTCGTGCACTTTGTACCAACGGTTAGGCAAAACCATTCTGCTGTAAGAATTCCATCGTTAATCGAGATTCAGGCTCAGACTCTTGCTGCTGGCCTTGCAGTAGACGCTCCATATAACGCGCTAATACATCGACTTCTAGATTCACTTTACGACCAACATTGAATTGATCAATGGTGGTTTCTGAAGAGGTGTGAGGAACGATAGTCAACTTAAAGGCATTCTTGCGTAAATCGTTCACCGTCAGGCTAATACCATCAACAGTGACTGAACCTTTTTGAGCTACGTACTTTGAGATCTCTGCAGGCATTTCTACCCAGAACTCAATCGCACGACCGACTTGGTTACGCTCAACAATCTCACCCACGCCATCAACGTGACCCGATACAATATGACCACCGAAACGCGTAGTCGGTAGCATTGCTTTCTCTAGGTTGACCTTATCGCCAGCTTGGTAATCCACAAAACCCGTTTTTTTCAGGGTCTCAAGCGAAAGGTCTGCACTGTAGCTGTGGTCATTGAACTCAACGACCGTCAAACACACACCATTGGTTGCGATACTGTCGCCTAACTTAACGTCAGCCATATCAAGATTACCAACATTAACCGTTACGGTGATGTCTTCTCCGCGGGGAGTGATTGCACTCAATGTACCTACGGCTTCTACAATTCCTGTAAACATTTTAAAACTCTTTTGTTGTCAACGACACGTATGCAGTTGGAGTAACTATTTCTACTGTGGTTTCGTCACGATTTATTTCGCGACTATTGGTTAGCCGCAATTGGTTTCGCGACAGTAGGTTTCGTAACAATTGATTTCGCAATAATAGGTTTCGCGACGATGCGAATATCCACACCAACCTGTCGAACATCTTTAATTTCTAGGTCAATAACGTCAGACATTGAAGTGAGCCCTAATGCGCCCATCAAACCTCGTCCGTCACTGCCCATAAGTTTAGGTGCTAAATAGAGGATTAGCTCATCCACCAGCTGTTCTTCAATCAAGCTCTTGGCCAATGTCGCGCCCGCTTCGACCCAAATATGATCAATATGGTTCGCTGGCAATTGACGCATCAGATCGCGTAAATCGAGCTGACCTGCCTCTGTGGTTCCGACTTCAATATCAGCAGACGCTTCAGCGACTCTCAATACCGATGTTGGAGTTTGAAATAACTTGAGCTCAGGACGCAGTTGATTTTGACGATCAAGAATCACGCGAATCGGCTGACGCAGCTCGTCTTCAGCGTAATGATCTTTGATACTGCTTGGCAACTCTGCCCAGCGAACATTCAACGACGCGTTGTCTTCAATCACCGTCTGGCTAGTTGATAGCACAGCGCCTGATTTTGCTCGGTAGTTCTGGACATCACGACGCGCTTCTGGCGATGTGATCCACTGGCTTTGACCATTTTCCAATGCCGTTTGCCCATCAAGGCTAGCGGCCATCTTTAACTGAACGAATGGCATGCCCGTTTGCATACGCTTGATAAACGCAGGGTTCAAGTCGAGAGCATCTTGCTCTAATAAACCGATTTCAACCTCAATACCCGCATCGCGTAGCATTTTGATACCACGACCTGCAACTTTTGGGTTTGGGTCCTGCATGGCACAAATCACTTTGGCTACTTGAGCTTTAATCAAACCTTCCGCACAAGGTGGCGTTCGACCATAGTGCGAGCAAGGCTCTAGCGTGACATAAGCAGTCGCGCCTTTTGCCTTATCGCCAGCCATTCGCATGGCATGTACTTCAGCATGAGGTTCACCGGCTTTGGCGTGAAAACCTTCACCAACGATCTGACCGTCACTTTGTACGATAACACAGCCAACATTAGGGTTCGGGGCAGTGGTGTAAATGCCGCGTTTTGCTAACTGAATAGCACGCGACATCATTTGAAAATCTAGGGGAGTAAAGTTTGACATGATTGAGGAGTTAATCCTCTAATTTAGCGATTTCTTCGCCAAACTCTCGGATGTCTTCAAAGCTGCGGTAAACAGAGGCAAAACGAATATACGCCACTTTATCCAATTCTTTCAATTGGCCCATCACAAGGTTACCAATCATCTCGCTTGGTACTTCACGCTCACCAGTTGCACGGAGTTGTGACTTAATCGTACTGATAGCAAGTTCAATCGCATCAGCACTCACTGGGCGTTTTTCTAGGGCGCGCTGTACACCACCCACCATTTTATCTTCATTAAATGGTTCGCGGTTTCCATTCGACTTTATGACTTTAGGCATCACAAGTTCTGCCGATTCGAAAGTCGTAAAACGTTCACTACATGCAAGGCATTGACGGCGACGACGAACCTGATGGCCATCGGCTACCAGTCTTGAATCGATTACTTTAGTGTCGTTCTCTGAACAAAAAGGACAATGCATATCACCTCCAAATAATTGAATATCAGTGTAACGGAATTGCCAAACGTTAGGAAAGAAAAAGGGCCAATTAAGGCCCTTTTGTGTGGTGATTCATTGATTATTGCTACTCGATCGCCATTTCAAAAATGAGCTGAGGAGTAAAATTAACGACCAGCGTTAACCGCGAATCAAATAGTTCGCTTTACCTACCCATTTGTAGCTTGTCAGTTCTTCTAAACCCATTGGGCCGCGAGCGTGCAGCTTCTGGGTTGATACTGCGACTTCAGCGCCTAAACCAAACTGTGCGCCATCAGTGAAACGTGTTGATGCATTCACATAAACCGCCGCAGAACCAACAGAGTTAATGAAACGCTCTGAGCTCTCTAGACTATTAGTCATGATCGCATCTGAGTGACTCGCGTTGTGTACGCGCATGTGGTCAATCGCTTCTGCCACATCCGCTACCACTTTCACGCCTAACGTGTAGCTTAGCCATTCAGTGTCAAAGTCACCTTCAACCGCATCACGTTGGTCTTCAAAACCCGCTATCAGAGATTTTGCGCTAGTGTCAGCAACTAAGGTAACCTTGCCTGCTAAACGCTGTGTCAGCTTAGCAAGGAAAGCCTCAGCAACCGCTTCATGCACTAGCAATGTATCTAGCGAGTTACATGCAGATGGGCGTTGAACTTTTGAGTTTTCAACAACATCTACCGACTTTTCAAGGTCCGCACTTTCATCAACAAAGATGTGGCTGATACCAAAGCCGCCGATGATCACTGGGATGGTGCTGTTCTCTTTACACATCTTGTGTAAGCCAGCGCCGCCACGAGGAATAATCATATCCACATAGTCATCCAGTTTAAGCAGTTGAGAGACAAGTTCACGATCTGGCTTCTCGATGTACTGCACAGAAGCGGCAGGAAGCTCAGCTTTCTCTAATGCAGACTGGATAACTTTAACCAGTTCCATGTTCGAGAAGAACGTCTCTTTACCACCACGTAGAATGCTTGCGTTACCAGTTTTCAGACACAGTGCTGCAATATCGATAGTTACGTTTGGACGCGCTTCATAAATAACACCAACCACACCAAGTGGCACACGGCGGCGAGACAGTGACATACCGTTTTCCAGTACCTTGCTGTCAATCTCGCTGCCCACAGGGTCGTTAAGGCTAATTACGTTACGCACATCGTTAGCGATGCCGGTTAAGCGCTCTTCATTAAGAAGTAGACGATCAAGCAGTGCATCAGTTAGACCGGCTTCACGGCCTAATTCGATATCTTTTGCATTCGCTTCTAGAATCGTTGCAGCGTTTGCTTCTAGCTCATCAGCGATAATCGCCAATGCTTTATTCTTTTGCGCCGTTGATGCGGTCGCCAGGTGAAAAGCAGCGTCTTTTGCTGCGATACCCATGTTAGTTAAATCCACGTTTAACTCTCCCTAAATTCTGTCTGTCTTTGGATGTAAAAAGGCGATTCGCCTTATCATCACGAGATCACGAACTACTCTTGAATCACAACCAGGTCGTCACGGTGAATGACTTCTGACCCATAATCGTATCCAAGAATGTCGCCAATATCTTTACTGTGCTTGCCTGCAATTTTTGCTAGGTCTTGGCTTGAATAACTGGCGATACCACGCGCAATTACTTTGCCTTTACTGTCTGTGACTTGGGTGACTTCACCACGAGAGAATTCGCCTTTAACTCGAACAACCCCTTTGGCCAACAAGCTACTGCCTTTAGTGTTAACTGCGTTTACCGCTCCATCGTCGACTACGATGTCACCAGCAGAAGCCGGGCCTGCTAGAATCCAACGTTTACGGTTTTCAAGCGCTTCAGCTAAAGGCAAGAAACGTGTGCCTTGTGGGTTGTCACTCAATGAATCAAACACCACATTTTCAGCACTGCCTGCTGCAATAATCACTTCGATACCCGCACGACGAGCAATATCAGCCGCCTGCAGTTTTGTCGCCATGCCGCCGGTACCTAACGTAGTACCACTGCCACCTGCGATCTTACGCAGTGTGTCATCAATGGTTTTTACTTCTTTGATGAGCTCAGCATTTGGGTCTTTACGAGGGTCTGCCGTAAACAGGCCTTTTTGGTCGGTTAATAGCAAAAGCTTATCAGCGCCGCATAAAATACCAACCAGTGCCGACAAGTTATCGTTGTCACCCACTTTAATTTCATTGGTGGCTACTGCATCGTTTTCGTTTACTACCGGAATAATATCGTGCTCAACGAGCGCGTTGATCGTGTCACGTGCATTCAGAAAACGCTCGCGATCATCGAGATCAGCACGAGTCAGTAGCATCTGGCCAATTTTAAGGCCATAGATAGCAAACAAAGACTCCCAAACTTGAATCAACTGACTTTGCCCAACTGCCGCAAGCAATTGTTTGCTCGCCATCGAGTTGGGAAGTGCGGGGTAACCAAGGTGCTCACGTCCGGCTGCAATTGCACCAGACGAAACCATAACCACAGAGTGGCCTTGTTTTTTTAATTCAGCACATTGACGAACCAGCTCAACCATGTGAGCGCGGTCTAATGCCAATGTTCCACCAGTTAAGACACTGGTACCCAGTTTAACAACGACAGTTTTACTCTGTGTTGTTGTCCCGCTTTGATGATTTGTTGTCATGAAGTCTTTTATGAATAAAACAAATAAGAGGTGATGTTTTAGCAATCAACAAGAGAATTCACAAGTAGAAAAGGTGCGAAATCGCACCTTTTTGCTTTATAGAGAAGAGTAACCTTTAAAATCAGACGAATTCGACAGACTCTTCGTCTAACTGAACGCCGATTTCAAATTTCTTTTGAAGTTCGTCAACCAGCTTTTGGTGAAAGGCTTCTTGAGTTCGAGACACCTCAGCGACCGCCTTTTTAGGTAATGGCAAAGGATCCCAGTTACCATCGATGTTGTATTTACCCGTGTTGTACTTCGCCGAAAATCCTTCTTCCGACTTATCCAACTCTAGCCACCATCCCCAGAATTCACGCTCTTCTGGTGACTTTTTATCGTTCACACACACAGACAAGCAATCAAAAATGTAATGACCATCTTCTGATTGCGGTTCCCTCAAGTAAGGCCCAATAGCCTTTAAAACGTTTAACAAGCGATAATGCGTAGGTTGTTGTGTCACTTCTGACATATTGAATCTCCATTTCAATGTTAAGAATGACGTTACTCAGACTGCAATACGTAGAAAACACGCAGTTGGATTTTATAAATTTTCTCTGAGTATCAGGTACTTACTTTGTACACTTTTCATGCTTAACTAATTTCGGAGAAATGTCATCTAAATAATTCATCCTCAAGCCACTTTATCGCTAATTCGAGGGATTGCTCATACCCCTGTGTAATTGATTTGGTTTTGATTTTCTTCGCTTTGCCGTAATCACTGTAAATAGCAACCAGTTGATTATCCAGATGCGGTGAAACAGGGTCACCTTCCAAAGCCAATGCCAAAATAGGAACACTGGTTTTACTGTTAGCCAGCAAGCCTTGCACCTTCAATGACCAAGCCATCAGTTGCCCAGAAAGGCTATTGATATCCACTGCTCCTTTACCAAGACGCGAAGCCAATACGTCCAAGTGCATCTTAGGCATCTGCTTAAGTTTGTCCGCATGAACAAAGATATCGTGGATCGGTGCGCCAAGAGAGATACAGGCTTTGAGTTTGTGCTGCTCAAGGAAGGATAACCTCACCATCGCGTTACCACCGAATCGGAACCCAAACAGACCGACTTTATGATGGTCCACCCATGGAATGTTAGGCAGTTCATTCAGCACGGCTTGATGCAGGCAAGAAGAATCTTCCGTCAAAGGCCAATGCGAACTGTGCCCTATCGACGGCATATCAATCGTTAGCATCGCAATGTTTTTCGGTGCTAGGTAATCTCTAAACAAACGCCACATGTCAGTTTGCAGGCTATCTAAACCTGCACTCACGATCACGACAGGTTGTGGTTTATCTGTTTTGGTTAGATGTAAGTTCGCCTTAATCTTTTTGTTTTGATACGGCACTTCGATTTGTTTGACGATCAATTTAGTGTGTTTGATCGCTTCAGAATACGCCGCATTCGCTAATACCTGTGCTTGAGCAGCAAGGTTATCGTTCTTTAGATGTGGGTAGCCCGCAATGCTGAAACACAGCGATGCTGAAAATAACTCTTCAGCCATTTCTTCGCCGTTCTTTTCATTAGAACGATTCTGATGCTGCATACCTAGCTTGGTCCACTCGTATGCCCAGTTACCGCTGCGGTAACCCATCACGGTGTCTAGCCACTCATCAGTCGTGCGTGAATTGTCTGATGACGCAATGCGAGCCAATACCGCTTCTTGCTCAATTGGGTTAACGCCTTGCCATACCCACTGAAGACGTCTTAGGTTTCGATACCAAGATGAGTTCTGCTCTTCACGCTTTTTATCCAACAGTTCTTCTGAACTTGGCATGTAGCGAGTAAGCATTGAGGTCTCTTTGGCCTGCTTGTGCTTTACAAACAATGTTTCCGAAAGGTTCGAGCTCGTTTCTTCTGATTCAGACATTGGGATACTTAATAAGAAATGGTTGTTACTAATCATATAAAAAAAAATGACCCTATAAAGGGTCATTTCTCAAAAAACTAAGTTTACGCTTATTTTGACTTGCGATTTACTGGCTCAATGAAGCTTAAGCTAGTATCCCAAGGTTGCTCAATCCATGTGTCTTGAGCGATATCCACGATGTACTCGTCTAGTAAATGTGCACCAGATGGTTTTGCACAAACAGCAATCAGTTTCGCTTTAGGGTACATTTCGCGAAGCTTGCGTGCAGTGTCACCACTATCAACAAGATCTTCAACGATTAAGAAGCCTTCACCATCACCTTCAGGTGCTTTAACTACAGTCATATCGCGCTGGTGATCGTGGTCGTAGCTAGAAATACAAATCGTATCTACGTGACGAATACCTAGCTCACGAGCCAAGATTGCACCAGGAACCAAACCACCACGGCTTACCGCCCAGATGCCTTTCCACTGCTCTGCTGGCATTTGCTTTTCAGCAAGTTGACGGCAGTAAGTCTGCATGTTGTCCCAAGTGATAATGAATTTGTTGCTCATAGTATAAAACCTAATAATTTTGTCATGTTATTAGAGGCTATTTCAAACATAGCCTCTTCAGCGATTAAGCAGAAATCTAGACGATTAAGCGAAAATGTATTTAAGAATAAAGATAACGGACATTACCCATACCGCAGGTGAAACGTCGCGACCTTTACCACTTAGCAGCTTAATTGCAGCGTAAGCGATGAAACCTAGTGAGATACCCTCAGCGATAGAGTACGTCAGCGGCATAAGCAGACATGTTACCACGACTGGTGCGGCTTCCGTAAGATCACGCCAATCAATGCCAACTAGTCCAGACATCATCAGAATTGCTACATAGAAAAGTGCACCTGATGTTGCGTAAGCCGGAATCATACCTGCAAGTGGCGAGAAGAAAAGAGCCAGTAGGAATAAGATACCAACAACAACAGCAGTTAGACCTGTACGACCGCCTTCAGCAACACCCGCAACACTCTCAACATAAGAAGTTGTGTTTGATGTACCTAGCAATGCACCAATAGATGTTGCTGTAGAGTCAGCAAGCAGTGCTTTGTTCAAGCGCGGTAGTTTACCGTCTTCTTTGATTAGGTTTGCTTTCGTTGCAACACCAACCAGAGTACCCGCTGTATCGAACAAATCGACGAACAAGAATGCGAATACAACTGAAATCATACCGATTTCAAATACAGCAGAAAAATCAAGCTGCATGAATGTAGGTGCAAGGCTTGGTGGTGTCGACATGATGCCGCCGTATTGAACGTCACCGATCGCAATACCAATCGCTGTGATAGCGAGAATCGCGATCATTACTGCGCCTTTCACACCACGGTGAACAAGAGCAATAGTAATGAAGAAACCAAGCGCGCCTAAGATAGGAGCAATCGCGGTAATGTCACCCAGTGAAACTTTAGTCGCTGGGTTAGAAACAACGATGCCTGCATTGCTAAGCGCGATAAACGCTAGGAAAAGGCCGATACCAGCAGAGATACCAACACGCAGAGACATAGGGATCGAGTTGATAATCCATTCACGAATCTTAAAGATACTTAAGAAGATGAAGATCACGCCTGATACGAAAACCGCTGCTAGAGCAACTTGCCATGTATAACCCATACCCATTACAACAGCGTAGGTAAAGAATGCGTTCAAACCCATGCCTGGAGCTTGAGCAATTGGGTAGTTAGCAACAAAGCCCATGATGAAACAGCCAATAGCAGCCGCTAAACAGGTTGCTACAAATACAGCGCCATGGTCCATACCAGCATCAGCTAGAATCATTGGGTTTACAAAAATAATGTAAGCCATTGTTAGGAAGGTTGTTAGACCTGCGATGATTTCAGTGCGCACATTGGTGCCATTTTCACTGAGTTTGAATAGCTTTTCGAACATTATCGAATCCTATAAGGGTAAAAAGTAAACGGTTGCGTAAACGATTGGCTGTGGATTATAAAGTTATCAAATAACAAATTCCAGATAGAATTAAGGCTCTAATCGATATTTATCAGAATGCCGTATGAAACAAAGCGATTAAAAACGAGAAATAACAAAAATAATAATGATTAAAAACAATAGTTTAATCAAAATAAAGGCGATGAGATTACTTGGTTATTTTTTCAACCATCGGTTATTTCCATTGAGAATGTAGCCATCATATTCTCAATTTAAACCCACAAGAGTTGTGTATTTTTCAACAGGATCAGTAATAAGACGCAAATTGACATTTTGGCGTTTAAAAAACAACCACTCAGAACAGCAAAGAAAGTGACAAGCGAAAGCGGTTTGGAAAAGTAGCAGGCAAAAAAACGCCACTCAAAACTGAGTGGCGGTAGAATCTGTCAACCAAAAGGGCTGTAAAAGAATTCCAATATATAGGGGTGAACAAAACTGTTCGAGTTACATGCTTACGGTATTAGTAACCAAAGCTTGTAGGGTATGCAAAGTTGCTAGTGTAAACAGAGCTGTTAATCCAGAACATTGCAGATGGTAAACCTTTCATAACTATCACCTTAATAAATCAATAAAAAACGAATTTGATTTCTCGGTTCCTTGGAGGCGATAAAACGGACTCATCCTTTGAGCATTTACTCTTCATCTCAGAAGTTGGTTATTAATATACCCTAAAGAAAAAAGATTACAAGTATTTTTTGCTATACGTCACACTTTCGGCCAATTATGGTTATTTTTAAAACCTATTTCTGTAATTAAATTACAGAATAGAATTAAACAAACGTTTGCCTGCGCCATTTATAAGCATCAAGTCTCTTAATTATGATCAGGTGGACAAGATCGCTTTCAAAATTTGAGGTATTTGAGGTTTATAACCGCTACTCGTCAAAACGCTCAAGTGGTATGCTGTTGCCATCAAAACAGACCCATATTTTAGATTTTTATTCTAAGTTTTTACCTATAGAAATCCTAAATATATGGTTATCAAATAAAAAAGGAGTCATCCGTGTCTGAATTCCATTCTGAGATCAGTAAATTGTCCCCTGCCCCTATTTGGCAGTTTTTCGATAAAATTTGTTCAATCCCGCACCCTTCGAAACATGAAGAGGAGCTTGCTCAAAACATTATTGCGTGGGCAACAGAGCAAGGCCTAGATGTACGTCGCGACCCAACAGGCAACGTATTCATCAAAAAGCCAGCAACGCCGGGTATGGAAAACAAAAAAGGTGTCGTGCTACAAGCTCACATCGATATGGTTCCACAAAAGAACGAAGACACTGATCACGACTTTACAAAAGATCCAATCCAACCATACATCGATGGCGAATGGGTTACAGCAAAAGGCACAACGCTTGGTGCTGATAACGGCATGGGCATGGCTTCTTGCTTAGCAGTTCTTGCTTCGAACGAAATCCAACACGGTCCTATCGAAGTTCTACTCACTGTAGATGAAGAAGCAGGCATGACTGGTGCGTTCGGTCTTGAAGCCGGTTGGTTAGAAGGTGATATCCTTCTTAATACTGACTCAGAGCAAGAAGGCGAAGTGTACATGGGTTGTGCGGGCGGTATCGACGGCGCAATGACATTTGAAATTGCACGTAATGCGATTCCAGCTGACTTCGTAACACGCAAGCTAACGCTAAAAGGCCTAAAAGGCGGTCACTCTGGTTGTGACATCCACACCGGTCGTGCAAACGCAAACAAACTGATTGCTCGCTTCCTAGCGGGTCACGCAAAAGAGCTAGACCTTCGCATCGTAGAATTCAAAGGTGGTAGCCTTCGTAATGCGATCCCTCGTGAAGGTTTCGTAACGGTTGCGGTTCCTGCTGTAAACCAAGAAAAACTGGCTTCGCTATACAACTACTACACAGAGCTGCTTTCAACAGAGCTAGGTAAAGTTGAAGACAGCATCGTGACCTTCAACGAAGAAGCTTCAGTTGAAATGGGCACACTAGCATCAGCAGACCAAGCTCGCTTTATCGCGGCACTTAACGCATGTCCAAATGGCGTGATTCGTATGAGTGACGAGATTGAAGGTGTTGTTGAAACGTCTCTAAACGTAGGTGTTATCACAACGGAAGAAAATTCAATCACAGTACTTTGCTTGATCCGTTCTCTTATCGACTCTGGTCGTAGCCAAGTAGAAAGTATGCTTCACTCTGTTGCTGAACTAGCAGGCGCTAACATCGCGTTCTCTGGTGCTTACCCAGGTTGGAAACCAGACGCAGATTCAGAGATCATGCATATCTTCCGCGACATGTACGAAGGCATCTACGGTCACAAGCCAAACATTATGGTTATCCATGCTGGCCTTGAGTGTGGTCTGTTCAAAGAACCTTATCCGAACATGGATATGGTTTCTTTCGGCCCAACGATCAAGTTCCCACACTCTCCTGATGAGAAAGTGAAGATCGATACTGTTGAATTGTTTTGGAACCAAATGGTTGCATTACTTGCTGCGATCCCAGAAAAAGCATAAATCGATTAGCTATGTGTTTTTCAGTAAATGGTGTTTTCCAATAAATGAGCTCTTCAATAAATAGCACTTTTCAGTAAACACCGTTTATTAAGAACAAAATAAAACAGGTACTCAATGAGTACCTGTTTTTGTATCTAATCTTTGTCACTGCTACTTGTGACTAAATAATTAAGCGCGTGAAGCCGCGTAGCTTTCTAGCTCATCAATTGAAGTTTGTGCCACGACTTCGCCGTCGATGAAGTACGTCACCATCTCGCCATCACGAACACCGATTAACGTCGCACGCTCACCAGACTGGTAAGTGATGTCCATTTGGATAGTGTTTTCGTCGATCTGCTGCATTTGACCTTTCTCAATCATATCGGCACTCGTGATCGGGCCTACTGGCGCTTCAGTCAGTGACTTATCAAGCTGATCGTTGATATCAAGGTAAGTATCAGTCTTAGTATCAAAGATGTGCGGAGCACCTGTTAGTGGGTTGCTACCCGTCCAGAACTCTAGTGAGTTGAATACCAAGTAATCCGCAGCAACAGTTAAACCGTAAGCTGGAGCTAACAGAATGTTAAGACCACCACGAGCGTAACGGTTATCAACAGCCTTCACGTTAAACTTCATTAAGTAACCTGTAACTGCGTTGCTACCAACACAACCAGATAGAGCGATAGAAACCACCGCCAGTGCAACGATCTTAGTAATTGTTTTTTTCATTTTTATCTCAATATATGAATTTGGCCGCCAAAAAATGGCGATGGATGATAACAGCCCTCACATCCAGAATTATCAGATTAAAATCAATAAATTGTCAGGAAAATCACAAATAAAAGCCCCCTCAGTTATCGTAAATAAAAAATAGAAACCAATTCCAAAGCCCCTCCATAAAAAAGTTTTGTCGTCACCGTAAAGCGATTGATTCGTACTAAAAATCAACGATTGCTACATTCCGTGTTAATGAATTATCACTATGTTGAGAACAACCTAAATGGCAAGACTAAAACCTAATCAACCATTCGAATTACTTGGTTATACTGTTCAGCCAGGACAACGAAAAGAGATTGAACTGCAAGCGGCTCAGCTTTACACGCACTCTCCACTTTCGATCCCGATTGAGATCATCCACGGTCGCCAAGCAGGCCCAACACTAATGGTAAACGCTGCTATCCACGGTGATGAGTTAAACGGTGTTGAGATTGCACGACAGTTAACGAACGCAATTGAACCCAATAAACTAAAAGGGACATTAATTGTTGTGCCGATCGTTAACGTGTTTGGCTTCATTCATAAGTCTCGTTACCTACCAGACCGTCGCGACCTAAACCGTTGCTTCCCTGGCAGTGAGAAAGGATCACTGACATCACGTATCGCACACACTTTCTTTGAAAATGTAGCGAAGCACTGTGATTACATTCTGGATCTTCACACGGGTGCGATTCACCGTACGAACCTGCCACAAATTCGTGCAAACTTGTCTAACCCAGAAACACTACGTATTGCGAAAGCGTTCGCAACACCAGTCATCATTGATTCACCTCTGCGTGATGGTTCACTGCGTAGCGAAGCCGAGAAGCTTGGCATTCCGGTGTTAACGTACGAAGGTGGTGAGGCTCTGCGTTTTGATCATTTAGCGATTCGTGCAGGCTACCTCGGTGTTCATCAAGTAATGAAAGAAATTGGCATGCTGCGTCCAAACCGCAAAAAGCTACCTGAACCCGTGCTCAGTAAATCAACCAGTTGGATCCGCGCTGAATCAGACGGTATCTTGCGTAATATGGTAAGACTTGGCGAACAAGTGGAAGCCGGACAAACTTTGGCTTACATCAGCTCTCCTCTAGGGCACGAAGAAGGGCAAGTGATCACGACTAAAGGTGGTATCGTGATTGGTCAGCAAACGCTGCCTCTGGTGAATGAAGGTGATGCGGTGTTCCACATTGCTTACTTCAAACAAGACGATGAAGAAGTAGGCCAATCCGTAGAAAGCTACATTGAAGAAGTAGCAGAAGACGATTGGTTAACCGCGCTGAACAACTGATTAAAGCTTGATAGCTCGACGTTAAAAGCGACAAATCAAAACCGTCGCTCTTAGGCAAAATAGAAACGAACTCCACAAACGAAAAAGCCCCAATATAGGTGACTATATTGGGGCTTTTTTTATAAGTCCCTTATCTTAAAATTAAGGGACCTATAAGTTAATCGTGCACCGAATTACTCAGCGTCTTCTTGCTCTTCTTCACGAGCTTTTGCGCGTGCTTCACGTGCTTGCTCAGCTTTAAGCTCTTTAGTGTGACGTAGGTCGTCACGCTCTTTACGCTGTTCTGATTTACGCTCGTTACGTTCAGCTTGGTTTGAGATGAAAGATGCTAGTTCTTTCTCAGCCCACTCTTGTGCTAGAGCTTCAGTTTCAAAATCAGATTGACGCTTAGATACTGTCGTGCTGCGAGACGTTACTTGACGAGTAATTTCTGCACACCAACCGCTGCGTTTTTCTGTAAGGCGGATATCAAATTTTTTGTTCTTAGACATGTTCTATATTTTCCTAAGGGAGATCATTAAGGGATCGGTCACTTTGATAACTCCATCTAAGTGAGCATCTTTTAACACCATCCCTTGGTAAGCGCGGTATTAGAGCACAAATCAATGAATATTGCTGCAAATATTTGCAGCGGATCACACTCTAATGCTGCAAATCGTTTGCGCCTGATTTCAATGGGTTCGTAACTCTCGATTCGCCACCAATTTACGCCCAGTTTTATCGGCCACAACGAAATAGACTATGCTCAAACAAAGATAAAAAACGAGATAGCTTATGTACTCGGATCTCGCCATCAAAACATCTCACCTACTCCGCCCATAATTACAATAGCTAAGGAGTTGCTATGGATAGCTTTATCAAAAACTTACCTAAAGTTGAGCTGCACTTGCATATTGAAGGCTCGCTAGAACCTGAACTAATGTTCAAACTCGCCAAGCGTAATAACATTTCAATTCCCTTTGAAAACCCAGACCAAGTAAGAGACGCATACCAATTCCACAATCTTCAATCCTTTCTCGATATCTATTACCAAGGCGCTAACGTACTGATTAATGAACAAGACTTCTATGACCTAACTTGGGCTTACCTCCTGAAATGCCAGCAAGACAACGTAATTCATACCGAGATATTTTTTGACCCGCAGACTCATACCGAACGTGGGGTAGCTTTTGAAACCGTTGTTAGTGGTATCAGTCATGCTTTGCAACAGGCCGAACACGAACTCGATATTACTAGTCAACTCATCATGTGCTTTCTTCGACATCTTGATGAAGAGAGTGCTTTTGAAACACTAAAACAAGCGCTTCCCTTCAAAGACAAAATTATAGGTGTCGGACTTGATTCATCAGAGCAAGGCAACCCACCAGAGAAGTTTAAACACGTATTTCAAGAGGCCATCAATCAAGGGTTCTTGGCCGTTGCACATGCCGGAGAAGAAGGGCCAGCACAAAACATTATCGATGCATTAAGTCTGTTAGGCATTACTCGTATTGATCATGGCGTTCGCTGTATCGACGATGACGCGTTAATGGAAAAGTTAGCCGCGAAGCGTATCCCTTTGACCGTTTGCCCGTTGTCGAATACAAAGCTCAAGGTCTTCGACACCATGCAAGAGCACAACATCGTCGAGTTGCTGAGAAAAGGGTTGTGCGTCACCATCAATTCCGATGATCCGGCTTACTTCGGCGGCTATATGAATGATAACTTCTTCGCCGTCGCCAATGCTCATCCACTGACTAAAAACGAATTAGCGCAATTCAGTATTAATGCTGTCGAAGCGAGTTTCATCTCGCCTCACGCCAAAGAAGATCTCATTGCACAGGTACGTCAATATCTTGCTGCGAATACTTAATGAGTTATCAAGATCAAAAAGGGAAGCTCAGAGCTTCCCTTTTAGTATGAGTTGATAACCCATTGGCTTAGCCTGGGTGACCATCCACTCTTGGCGTTAAAAGCATCATGCCGAACTTCCAGATAAACAACCCGAATGCTAGCGTCCATAAACCCGCGCTGATGTTCACCATCTCAAATAAATACGCAGGGAAGAAAGTCACACCTACGCTGCGAACCAAAGCCGCGACAAAAATAGCCGAGAACGCTAACGCCATACTTGGCCCTTTATAGATAGCACGACCGGTATGCCCCATTGTCACGCGCGTAATCATCGCAAGAATTAATCCACTCAAACCGCCAATCGCAAACAAGTGCAGCATGTTGTGGCTCGCGAACGGGTTGTCTAATAAACCACGTAGCAGCAAGCTTAAAGGGATGCATAGGTAAGCCGCATGCAGCGACCACACCAAGGGTTCAGATAACGTAGTCCAAGGCTTCCAGCGGATAAAGCGCACCAACTGAGTCACACCTGCAAATACCATCAACTCATTGCCGACTTGAGCAAAGGTCAATGGGAAGAAGCTCAATACAAATAAGCCAACCAAAGGTAGATTCGCTAACCATTCTAACCAAACCAGTGGTTGTGCTTTTTCAAAATCGAAGCGACGTGCCGTGAAGAACGGAATAACTCGCCCACCCATCACTGATAGCAGCAAGGTAAACCACCATAACATTGCGTGCCATACTGCAGACGATGGGAATGGAGGCATACCTTTAACGGTCGCGTAACTAGCAAAGTTCGCCACGATAGCCAATATAAACAGCGGCACAAAGAATAGATTCTTCCAGCCTTTCGATTTAACAACTCGGAAACCAATTTCGTAAGCGGCGAAGATTAAGAACAACGCCTCAACCGATGAGATCAGCCATAACGGTGCGGGGGTCCAAAACAGAATACGAGGTGCCAACCACAAACCAACCAGTCCGGCTAATCGATAGTGTTTGGTTCCATTGACGCCCGTCCACGTTTGCACCGCAGTTAACACAAAACCGACCACAATCGCCATGGCAAAGCCAAACAGCATTTCATGTACGTGCCACCAAAGCGCCGGTACTTTTAGCATTTCTGGCTGGCCGTTTTGGAACATGATGACCCAAGCTACAATCGCGATCACAGCATAGAGACTGCCTAAAAAGAAGAAAGGTCTAAAACCTAATCGAAGATATGCAGGAATCGCATCTTCTACACTTTTATCTGTGATATTTAACAAACTCGTTCCTCATTTCAGATAACAAGCCAAAAGTGGCTTCTGGGAATTGCTATTTCATAGTCAAATTCATGATGCAGTAATCATCACTGCAATATTGCCTAACGTAATGCATGAAACGCGCCAAAGATATAAAGCCAATAAAAACAAGCAACAAGGAGTCTTTAAGCTTCAAAAAAGTGTCAATAAAACACACCCCATAAAGTCATTTAGACTCATGAGTGTGTAAAATAAAAACTACTGACATTTGATGAAGCCAAACATATAGTAAGACTAGTCTCAAATACAAAAGAACAGACAGGGAACGCGATGTATATTTTTGGTTATGGTAGCTTGATCAACTCCTCTTCTCGTCAACTCACAGGTCAAACAGGACAAGCGATTCCTGCGATAGTGCATGGCCTAGTTCGTCACTGGAGTAAGATCGATGACAGCTATGTTTTGTCACCTTTGATCGTAAATCTCGGTGAGGGAGAAGTGAATGGAGTTTTACTTGAAGTGGATGATATTGCGCTGACTGAGTTTGATCGCCGTGAGCGTGGTTATCACCGAATCGAATTAAAGGCCTCTCAGATAGAAAGCCAAAATGAGTTTAAACAGGATCAATCGATCTGGGTTTACATCAAAGACGAGATTGAAGCACCTTGCGAAAACAGCCCTATCGTTCAAACCTATGTCGATACGGTCTTAGCAGGATGTTTAGAAGTGTCTGAAAGCTTTGCGGCGCACTTTGTTCAACATACACAAGGTTGGCATCACCCATTAGAAAATGATCGTCACCAGCCTAAATACGGCAATCTTGCTGGGGTTTCAGATCACCACCACAGTGTGATTGATGGCTTGATACTGACTGTTCGCAGCTAGTTGATTTAGGTTGGTGAGCTCGATCGCTCTCCAACCTAAAATGATCTTAAACGACACGAATACCTGCAGGCATCGCACGTTCCGGTGTCAGCAATACACTTTCAGATTCATCTTCCGTTTCGGCACATAACAACATGCACTCAGAAGTGTGGCCTCTCATCTTCGCCTTCGCTAGATTACACAAAACAACAACCTGCTTACCCATCAACTCTTCTTCGGTGTAGTAAGGCACTAGGCTGGTCACCGTTTGTAACGTCTTCTCACCGATATCCACTTGCACGATGTACAGCTTGTCTGCGTTTTCATGACGCACAACCTCAATGATCTTACCGACACGCATTTCTAACTTAGCAAAGTCACCATAAGAGACAGTATCCATTTCTCACTTCCTATATTGATTTATTTTCACCCATTAAATCATTTACTAAAATTAAGTAAAATGTAAATGTTTACACTAGCATTAAGCCTAATAATTACAAGCGGTAAAGATCTCATTACTGGAAGTAAAATGAGAGTTTCGTTGCCTTGCACTCATTGTCGGTGTTAAATAGATGCAGCAATGTATAGAGGTTAAAAATGGCAACAATTAAAGATGTCGCAAGGGAAGCTGGTGTTTCTGTTGCAACCGTATCTCGAGTCGTAAATAAGTCTCCGAAGGCAAGTGCGAACTCAATTGAATCCGTCACCAAAGCGATGTCTAAACTCGGCTATCGCCCGAATGCCAATGCTCGCGCGCTGGTAAGCCAGAGCACCAATACCGTCGGTGTGTTGGTTGGTGATATCTCCGATCCTTTTTTTGGCACGCTGGTTAAGGCTGTCGATAATGTCGCTCGTGAGAACGGAAAGCATATCCTCGTAGGTAATGGCTCACACGATCGTGAAGAAGAAAGACAAGCGATTGAGTTACTGATCAATAGCCGTTGCGACGCCTTAGTGATCCATTCAAAAGGCCTTACAGACGAAGAACTGATTGCCTATGCAAAAGAAGTCAAAGGCTTAGTGCTGATCAATCGCTATATTGCTGAGATTGCCAACCGTTGTATTTTCTTGGACAACAAGAAAGGCGCGTATCTTGCGACTGAATATCTGATTCGTCATGGTCATAAAAATATTGCCTGTATCGCTTCATCGCACAGCATTGAAGATGCCGATGAGCGTGTACAAGGTTACTTGTCAGCACTCTCGGATTACAAAATAGCGTTATCTGACAGCTATATTGAGTACTCAGCTCCCACCAGTGAAGGGGGAGAATACGCCATGACCAACCTTTTGACTAAATCACTGCCAATCACAGGCATTGTTGCGTACAACGATTACATGGCGGCAGGTGCTTTGTCTGTCTTAGATGAAAACGGTATTCAAGCGCCGGACAAAATGTCGATCATTGGTTTCGATGATGGCTTGATTGCACGCTATGTTCATCCAAAGCTAACCACCATTCGCTACCCGATTCAGATGATGGCAGAGAAAGCGACACGACTCGCGTTGCACTTAGCCAAAGGTGAAAACACCTCAACGGAGCCAATGATGTTCTCTCCGACTTTGGTGCGCCGTAATTCGGTAGAGAAAATCTAAGCCCTGGTCAACTCACCAAACAACAAACAAAAAAAGCCCTAACAGAATCGCTTCTGTTAGGGCTTTCCTACCTTACTCTGATACCCAACAATCGCGCTTAATAAATCACACACTCGTTGAGCGCCACTTTTGCTCATCCCCCAAGAACAACGCGATAACTCACATCGTTCTATTCACAAACAAAAGCAATTGGCGTAACCGTTTTGAGCTAGAGCGTACTAGTTTGAAGAATCCCCCGAAAATTCAAACTGGTAACAGGTACGGTAGTTATATTCTTGTTCAGGCTTGAGAATACAACTGTCCTGCTTCCACTCTGGGTGGTTAGGAGAGTCAGGTAAGAACTGGGTTTCTAACGCCAAACCAGCGTAGTCTTCATAGCTGCCACCACTTCGGTTTGGTGTACCACCAAGCCAGTTTCCGGTGTATAGCTGCATTGCAGGTTTGGTTGAAAATACTTTTAGTGTGACGAGCGCGTCCGGTGACGTTACGGTCGCAGCGCATTGAGTGCGCTTACAGCCATCAGCCAATAGGAAAGAGTGGTCGTAACCCTTTGCTGCTTTCTGCTGTTCATCACCCAACAAACGCTCTGAGATCATCATAGGCTGATTGAGGTCGAAGCTGGTCGATTTCACCGATTTAAGATTGCCTAATGGAATACCTACCGAGTTGGTCGGTAAGAACTGATTGGCGTTGATGCTCACAATGTGTGACAAACAATCGTGTCCGGCTTCTGCGCCAAGTAGATTGAAGTACGCATGATTCGTTAGGTTGACCACGGTTGGCTTGTCTGTGGTTGCAGAGTAATGAATGGAAACTCGATTATCTTCGGTGAGTTCATAACGCACCGACACATTCAAATTCCCCGGAAAGCCTTGATCGCCATCAGCCGACTCTAAAGTAAACGATACAGATGTATCAGTCTGCTCGGCAATATTCCAACGACGTTTATCAAAACCGTTCGGACCACCATGTAAAGTATTGCCCGCTTGGTTGGTTTCCAGCGTGTAGTTCTGACCATCAATTTTAAAGCGACCATTGGCTATGCGGTTAGCATAACGACCAACAGTTGTACCCATATAGCTGGCTTGTTTATCGAAGTTCTCCATTGAGTTAACACCCAACAAAACCTCTCTTTTATTTCCCTTTACTGGCAGGATACAGCTCAACCATGTTGCACCAATGTCCATGAATGTCACTTGCATGCCATGCGTATTTGATAGCGTCACTAACTGAGCGGGTTGGCCATCATAGGCTGGAGTCTGCGTCATGGATTGATGCAGGTTTTGCTCTTGTGTCATTCTAAATTCCTTCTAGTGCCAGTAAAAAGCCTCTACCTGAAGTAAAGGCTTTAGCATTTGGCCTACCATGATCTTTTTAGTTGGTAAGCTCTATATTAAGTCTCGAAGCGGTTAGATTACTGCAACTAAGCCTGCTCCGTCTTTCGCTTGGCACACATAAATAGATTCTTTTAGACCCGTCGCCGCTTGATATTTCTGCTCAACGGTTGTTTTAATTTCATCAACCAATGCCGGTGGAACCAATGCCACAATACAACCACCGAAACCACCGCCAGTCATACGCACGCCACCTTGGTCACCAATCACGTGTTTTACCAGCTCAACTAAGGTGTCGACTTCTTTGACTGTGATTTCAAAATCATCACGCATTGACGCATGTGATTCAGCCATCAATTCGCCCATGCGTTTCATGTCATGAGTACGCAGAGCTTGAGCCGCTTCAACGGTACGGTCATTTTCAGTGATCACGTGACGAGCACGTTTCGCGACCATTTCATCTAACTCAGACTCTTTCGCTTTGAACTGCTCAATGGTCACATCACGAAGTGCAGGAACACCAAAGATGCGTGCCGCTTCTTCACACTGTTCACGACGCGTGTTGTATTCGCTGTCGACTAAGCCACGTTTCTTGTTTGAGTTGATGATAACCACAGCCATATCTTCTGGCATAGAAACCGCTTGAGTTTCTAGGCTACGACAATCCAAAAGCATCGCGTGATTTGCGCGGCCTTCTGCAGATATCATTTGGTCCATGATGCCGCAGTTACAGCCTACAAATTCGTTTTCCGCTTGCTGGCCATTTAGTGCAACTTCAGCTTGGCTGATCTCTAGGTTGTAAAGTACCTTGAATGTCTGACCAATCACGACTTCCAATGCCGCAGAAGAACTTAAACCCGCGCCTTGAGGCACATTGCCCGTAACAGAGATGTCTGCACCTTTAAATTCAAAACCACGACCTTTTAAACACTTCACCACACCACGAATGTAGTTCGCCCACATCTTGTCTTGTTGAAATGTGATCTCTTGAGTAAGGTCGAATTCATCAACGGCATTACCGTAATCCACAGACACAACACGAACGATATTGTCGTCACGCTTCGCCGCCGCTACAACGGTTTGGTAGTTAATGGCACACGGTAGAACAAAACCATCGTTGTAGTCAGTGTGCTCGCCAATCAGGTTCACACGACCTGGCGCTTGGATAATATGAGTCGCTTGGTAACCAAGGACTTGCTCAAAAGATGCTTTCACGTTTTGGATTAGGTCAGACATAAGTAAACTCTCTGGTTAAACTCTTTGTTCAATTGGTTATGGCCCCTTTACGGCACCACTTTAATTCTTTTAGATCCCCTATCTCGTTCGTCTCTCACGGTAGGGAATGACAACATCAGCTTCTAAGCTTCTAAAACCTTAAGTTCTTAAGCTCCTAGGCTCCTAGGCTCCTAGGCTCCTAAAACCTTAAGCTCCTAAGCTCCAAACTTATATGCCTTTCACCTGCCGTCATTCCAGAATCGAGGGACGAGATATCAGGAATCTCGCTTTTTTATTTAGTAACCGAGCTATCGATTAGTTTTACTATCAACGAAACAGTCGATTACTGCTCTTTGTAGTGAACGTCACTCAAATCACGAAGACGCTGCGCGGCTTGTTCTGCGGTTAAATCACGCTGAGACTCAGCCAACATTTCGTAGCCGACCATGAACTTACGAACCGATGCGCTGCGTAGTAGCGGTGGGTAGAACAACGCGTGTAGCTGCCAATGGTCGATGTCAGTACCTTCTTCGAAGAACGGCGCATAGTGCCAGCCCATTGAGTAAGGGAATGAACACTGGAACAAGTTGTCGTAACGGCTCGTCAGCTTCTTAATCGCAACCGCTAAATCATCACGCTGCTCGTCAGTCAGTTCACTCATACGGCGGATGTGTGTTTTTGGCAGCAACATGGTTTCAAATGGCCACGCTGCCCAGTAAGGAACCACAGCAATCCAATGTTCGGTTTCAACCACAGTACGAGAGCCGTCTTTCATTTCAGCTTCAACGTAATCCACTAGAAGATTAGAACCTTGTTGTTCGAAGTACTCTTTTAGCAGTTTTTCTTTGCGTTCAATCTCATTGGGTAAAAAGCTGTTTGCCCAGATTTGACCGTGTGGGTGTGGCTGAGAGCAGCCCATGGTCTCACCTTTGTTTTCAAACGCTTGAACCCATAGGTAGTCTTTACCTAACTCTTCAATCTGTTCATTCCAGGTATCGATAACACCACGGATCTTGTTTACCGGAAGCTCCGGCAACGTTTTGCTGTGGTCCGGAGAAAAACAGATAACACGGCTCAACCCGCGAACACCTTGAGTCTTGAATAGAGGGTTTTCAGACTCTGGAGCATCAGGTGAGTCAGGCATCAACGCCGCGAAATCATTACTGAATACATAAGTGCCGTCGTAATCTGGGTTTTCATCGCCCGAAATACGCGTATTGGTTGGGCACAAGAAACACTCTTTCTCATACGCAGGAAGCTGCGCAGTCGATGGTTTTTCATCTTGGCCACTCCAAGGACGCTTTGCTCGGTGCGGTGATACCAAGATCCACTGACCCGTTAATGGGTTATAACGACGGTGCGGATGGTCTACTGGGTTAAATTCAACTTTTGACATGTTTAGATTGCTCTCAAATTTTGTGTCTTGGTCAATTAACCAAGATGAATAATTCTTCTACAAGGAGATTCCCTATCACGCTCGTTCCTCGCTGTAGGGAATGACGTTCAGAAATCGTAGTTTTAAAATTCGTCATTCCAGAATCGAGGGACGAGATATCTGGAATCTCTCTTCATCTGTATTCTCCAAAGAAATTGGAGTTGCAGCTAACAACGCTGCGGCTTCAATTACGAAGGGGAATAGCCGTTCGGGTTATTCGACTGCCAATTCCACGTATCCGCTGTCATCTCCATCACGCTACGCGTCGCCTTCCAGCCAAGTTCGCGCTCTGCTTTTTCAGTGCTTGCCCAACATTCAGCAATATCACCAGCGCGGCGTGGGCAAAGTTCATAAGGAACTGGCTTACCCGATGCTTGTGCGAAGGCTTCAACCATCTCGAGTACGCTTGAGCCTTTGCCCGTGCCTAGGTTGTAAATGTGTAAACCCGCCTTCTCGCCAACCGCTTTCAATGCGGCTACGTGTCCGTCCGCTAAATCCATAACATGAATATAGTCGCGAACGCCTGTGCCATCGACTGTTGGGTAATCGTTTCCAAAAACAGCCAATTTGTCGCGACGACCTACCGCTACTTGAGCAATAAACGGCATTAAATTATTTGGAATACCTTGTGGGTCTTCACCCATGGTGCCTGATGAATGGGCGCCAACTGGGTTGAAGTAACGCAGTAATGTCACACTCCAATCGTTCTCAGCGTTGAACAAATCACTCAAACATTCTTCGACCATGTACTTACTGCGACCATAAGGATTAGTTGTTGCACCTGTTGGAGAGCTTTCAGTAATTGGCACCACTTCTGGATCACCGTAAACGGTAGCCGAAGAGCTAAATACAATGCTCTTCACACCCGCTTTCTTCATGCTGCGAGCTAACACCAATGATCCATTGACGTTGTTATCGTAGTACTCCAAAGGCTTAGACACCGACTCCCCAACCGCTTTCAGGCCAGCAAAGTGAATCACAGCTTGGATATCGTTTTCTGAAAAAACGCTATCTAGAAAAGATTGATCACGAATGTCGCCAAGATAAAAAGTTGGTCGCTTACCGGTCAATGATTCGATTCGCTCCAGTACTAGCTCTTTGCTGTTGCAAAGGTTATCAACAATGATTGGCTCCATACCCGCCTGTATCATTTGAATACATGTATGACTTCCGATGTAACCCATGCCGCCCGTAACCAGTACTTTCACAATCAACCTCTCTTTGTCGTCATTCTTGGACTAACTCGAACTGACATTCAGCTCAGTAGCACCGTATGCCAGAAATAGTAGCAGCCATTTTGGCTATAATTCTGTGATCAAAACCACGAAGTGTAAACGTTTACACTAACTCATATCATTGTTACTGAACGTGACATAGGAAGAACGTATAAATAAATACACCTAATCCATTGAATTTTAATAATATAATTATAGATAGTTAGATTTGAGACATCATAGAGGAGTTGAACATTTATTTTACTAAAAGTTAATGCAATGACTTCCAGTTTGATTACAATAGGTCTGTAGAATAAAGAGGTGCATTGCTTTTTTACTAAATACCAATTTCAAAGCAGCGCAATGTTCCAATAACAGGAAGTGAGTATGGCAACGTTAAAAGATATCGCGACTGAAGCACATGTTTCATTGGCTACAGTTTCAAGGGTTCTCAATGAAGATCCAACATTAAGCGTCAAGGAAGAGACCAAAAGGCGTATCTTTGAAATTGCAGAGAAGTTGGAATACAAAACCAGCAGCTCACGAAAAGCCGTTAGCAGTAAAAAACAAAATCATCACTTCCTTGCGCTGTATAACTACAAGCAAGAAGCTGAAGTGAATGACCCTTACTATCTATCGATTCGCCACGGGATTGAAACCCAATGTGACAAGATGGAAGTTAAACTAACTAACTGTTATGAAAGTAAAATACACGTAAATTCAGCACCTGTCACTGGTGTATTGTTGGTGGGGAGAATGACACCGGAGGTTATCGAACAAGCCAAAAAGCTAAGCGATAATATCTGTTATGTCGATTTCACTGATCACTCTGAACCTTATGACTCTGTCGATATCGACCTGGCTTTGATCAGCAAAGAGATCACCAACTTCTTTATCAACCAAGGCTATCAACGCATTGGTTTTATTGGCGGACAAGATAACGTCAACACTCCTGATATTCGCGAAGTCGCCTTTGCTGAATACGGTAGCCTTAAGAACGTTGTCAGCGAGCAAGACATCTATCGTGGAGACTTCTCTAGCTCTTCAGGTTATAAGCTTGCAAAACAGATGCTAGCGACTGGCGACTACCCTAAAGCCATGTTTATTGCGTCAGATTCCATCGCAATTGGTGTTTTACGAGCCGTTCATGAGCACGGATTAAACATTCCTGAAGATATTGCACTGATTAGTGTAAATGACATCCCAACAGCTAAATTTACCTTCCCATCTTTATCGACTGTTCGTATTCACTCTGAACTAATGGGAATTCAAGGCGTTAACCTGTTGATTGAGAAAGTACGCGACGGCCGTACTATCCCACTACGTGTCTATGTACCAAGCAAATTAAAGCTGCGCGACACGACAAAATAGTTATAAATATCAAATAGATAAACTAAGGCTACCTTTGTTGAAGGTGGCCTTTTTTGTGCCCATCACATACGCCTATATACACATACCGGCCTCTTTAGCCTGCTTCATAAAACAGCCAATAGCATTCTTTTAAGTGGATCACACAGCACTGTAAAAAGACCATAAAAAACGTGATGGAGTTAAAGTAAAACGTTTTCACCAATTTCATTTAGTAAAAGTTTTACTAATAATTACCTCAGTCCAAAAATACTCGTATTCACTACGACCCAATTACGCATAAGAACGTCGGTCAGCAAATTGCATCTAGGCCGAGAGAGAGGCAACGTGAACAACTGGGAAAACTTCCTGAACTTACATGAGAACCGTATGGCACCGCGTGCATACTTCTTCTCATACGCATCAGAAAAGAATGCAAAAACGTTTCAGCGTGAACTTAGCAGCCACTTCCAACTATTGAGTGGCCAATGGAATTTCAGCTATTTCACCAATCCACTATTGGTTCCTGAAGAGTTCTACTCTCAAGAAATGAAAGACTGGGGCCATATTACGGTTCCAAACATGTGGCAAATGGAAGGCCACGGTGATCTTCAATACACAGATGAAGGTTTCCCATTCCCAATTGATGTGCCTTTCGTACCATCAGACAATCCAACCGGCGCATACCAACGCTCTTTCTTCCTAGGCGAAAGCTGGGACGAGAAACAAACCATCATCAAATTCGATGGCGTTGAAACTTACTTCGAAGTTTACGTAAACGGTGAGTACGTGGGTTTCAGCAAAGGCAGCCGCCTCACCGCTGAGTTCGATATCTCTAGCCATGTAAAAGCAGGCAACAACCTACTTTCTATTCGCGTGATGCAATGGGCCGATTCAACCTACATTGAAGACCAAGACATGTGGTGGACGGGCGGTATCTTCCGTGATGTTTACCTAGTAGGTAAAGAACAACTGCACGTTCAAGACGTTACCGTTCGCACAGACTTCGACGACGCTTACCAAAGCGCTACCCTGTCGTGCAAAGTGGAACTAGAAAACCTAGCAGCAGCAACAAACGCAACCCTTGAGTACGCATTGCTTGATGGCGGCCAAGTTATCTCGCAAGGCTCTGTAGATAGCTTAGCCGTTCCTAATAGATTGACTGACGGCAATGCGAATACTCAATTCTCTATTGATGTGGTTAACCCAGTTCAATGGAACGCTGAAAACCCTTACCTGTACCAACTGCTACTAACGCTGAAAGACGCTGACGGCAAGGTGCTGGAAGTGATTCCACAACGCGTTGGTTTCCGTGATATTAAAGTTCGCGATGGTCTGTTCTACATCAACAACAAGTACGTGATGCTGCACGGTGTGAACCGTCACGACAACGACCACCTAAAAGGCCGTGCTGTCGGCATGGATCGCGTAGAGAAAGACTTGGTACTGATGAAGCAACACAACATCAACTCAGTACGTACAGCGCACTACCCGAACGACCCACGCTTCTACGAACTGTGTGATATCTACGGCCTATTCGTCATGGGCGAAACCGATGTCGAAACACACGGCTTTGCGAACGTTGGCGACCTAAGCCGCATCACTAACGATGCAGCATGGGAAGCGGTGTTTGTTGAACGTATCGAACGTCATATTCACGCTCAAAAGAACCACCCCTCAATCATCATGTGGTCATTGGGTAACGAGTCTGGCTACGGCTGCAACATCCGATCTATGTACGATGCCGCAAAAGCGATTGATGACACGCGTCTGGTTCACTACGAAGAAGACCGTGATGCTGAAGTGGTAGATATCATTTCAACCATGTACTCACGTGCTCAACTGATGAATGCCTTCGGTGAATTTCCACACGAAAAACCGCGCATCATTTGCGAATACGCACACGCAATGGGTAACGGCCCTGGTGGTTTAACTGAATACCAAAACGTGTTCTACAAACATGACGCAATTCAAGGTCACTATGTTTGGGAATGGTGTGACCACGGCATTTTAGCGCGTGATGAAGCGGGTACTGAGTTCTACAAGTACGGCGGTGACTACGGTGACTACCCGAACAACTACAACTTCTGCATGGATGGTTTGATCTACCCAGACCAAACGCCAGGCCCTGGCTTGAAAGAGTACAAACAAGTCATCGCGCCTGTGAAGATCCGCGACTTCAACGCAGAAGACGGCACCTTTACTGTCGATAATAAACTTTGGTTCTCAAACATCGATGATTACACCATCACTGCGGAAATCCGTGCTGAAGGTGAAACGGTTGCAGTACAACACATCAAAGTAGAAGAGCTGGCTGAAAACTCTAGCCGTGAACTAACGCTTAACTTACCAAAGCTAGATGAGCGTGAAGTGTTTGTGAACTTTACGGTTCGTAAGGACTCTCGTACTTCATACAGCGAAGCAAACCACGATATCGCGGTTTATCAATTCCAAGCGAAAGAGAACACAGCACAGCTTGACACCTTCACCAACAACAATGCAACGGCACTGAATGTTGAAGAGTCTCGCCTCGCTTATGTAATCAAAGGCCATAACTTTGCACTGAACTTCTCGAAAGTGAACGGCAAGCTGACGTCATGGTTAGTCAATGGCGAAGAACTGATTAAGTCGGAGCCTAAGCTGAACTTCTTCAAGCCAATGATCGATAACCATAAGCAAGAGCACGATGGTTACTGGGAGCCTGCGCATCTACAAATCATGCAAGAGCACTTCCGCACGCTAAACGTTGAGCAAGTTAACGGCAAGGTAGAGATCACCACCACCAGCATCGTTGCTCCACCAGTATTTGATTTCGGCATGCGTTGTGAGTATCGCTACCAAATCAGTGCTGAAGGTCAACTGAACGTTGAGCTAAGTGGCGAACGTTACGGTGATTACCCTCACGTGATTCCAGTAATTGGTTTCGACATGGGCATTAACGGTGACTTCGACCAAGTTCAATACTACGGCCGCGGTCCTGAAGAGAACTACCAAGACAGCAAGCAAGCCAACATGATTGATGTTTACCAATCAACCGTGGCTGACATGTTCGAGAACTACCCGTTCCCACAAAACAACGGCAACCGCCAACACGTTCGTTGGGCTGCGCTTTCAAGCCGCGCGGGTAATGGTATTGCAGTAAAACCACAGCAAGAAATCAACTTCAGCGCATGGTTCTACACCAACCAAAACCTTCACCAAGCACAACACACCATTGAGCTAGAGAAGAGCGGTTACATCACGCTAAACCTAGACCACCAAGTGATGGGCTTAGGCTCGAATTCTTGGGGCAGCGAAGTGCTCGACTCTTACCGAGTTTACATGGACGAGTTCCGCTACGGCTTAACTCTGATTCCATTCCAAGCAGGCGATTGCGACGCGCAGCACCTAATCAATCACAACTTTGGCGATGAGTTTTTTACGGCGAATCCACCGAAAGCTCAACCACAACAGAACGAGGCATAAGCGATGATCGTTTTAGACAACCTAGAGCAATTTAAAGTCGTTTACCGCGACGGTCGTAAATGGCAACGCTGTGTAGAAGCGATTGAAAACATCGGCAACATCAAAGATGGCGTGATGTATTCCATTGGTGACTCACTGGCTTACATGATTGAAGACGGTGTGGCTCGAAACACCGAAAACTTTACTGGCAACCGTCGTTACTTCGACGTGCATTACTACCTAGAAGGCCGTGAAACCGTCGAGTTCGCAGCCAAGTCAGAGCTAGAGCAAATCCAAGCTTACAGCGATGAGACTGACCGTGAACACCTAATGGGTAACGGTGAAACTCGTGAACTCATTGAAGGCCAAGTAGCGATATTTGATAACAGCAAAGCCTACCGATTCCACGGTGATAACCGAGTTCGTAAAGTGGTGCTGAAAGTGACTATCGAAGACGGTTACTTCCTTAATAAGTAAGTAACTGAAGCTAAACAAACGAAAGCAACAACAAGATCTATTCACAGTGTGACGGAGCCTTGCCGTTCAAGGCTCCGTCACACTGCATAACGCCTTTATGCTTATTCCCTACAAGGAAGCCTAAAGAAATAACGACTATAATTACGTGACCCTTGGAGGACACTATGTCTGAATCTGTACGCGGTAAGTTAGGTAAATTTGCCTTGCTCTCCATGACATTTGCAGCGGTATTTAACGTTCGCAACATTGTAAATAACAACATCGAATTGGGATTGAGTTCAGCCCCTATCTTTTTGCTTGCGACTCTTATTTACTTCATTCCATTCGTATTCATTATTGCTGAATTCGTATCAGCAAATAAAAATTCTGAGTCAGGCATGTATGACTGGCTTAAACAACCTTTAGGTTCAAAAGCCGCCTACTTAGGTTCATTCCTGTATTGGTTCGTTAACCTATTCTGGTTTGTATCATTGCTGCCCAACGTTATCGCATACGCGTCTTACGCGATGCTTGGCTACGAGTACGCCTTCTCTCCTATTGTGACATCAGCAATCTCAATTGGTCTATTTGCGGCGGCAACGCACATCTCTACTAAAGGCGCGAGCTGGTTAGGTAAGATTGCAGAGATCGTGGCATACGGCGTATTTGCACTGTTCGCGGTTTACGTTATCGGCGCGATGATGGCACTCGGTGGTAACCATGAACCTGTAGAGCCAATCACACTTGAAGCAATGACGCCAACCATCAACTGGGCAACGTTAGGCATCATGTGTTGGATCTTCCAAGCAGCCGGCGGTGCAGAAACCGCAGCCGCTTACCTAAACGATGTTAAGGGCGGTCATAAGTCTTTCATCAAGGTGATCATCAGCGCGGGTATCGCTATCGGTATCATGTACGCAGTCGGTTCTCTGTTAGTGAACGTGTTCGTTGCACGTGATGAACTCACTTATGCTGGCGGTATGGTTGAAATCTTTACTGGTATGGCGAACTACTTCGATATTTCACAATCTCTAACGGGTCGCTTCGTCGGTATTATCCTATTCGTTGCGATGTTCGGTTCAATGATGATGTGGACAGCAGCTCCAGTAAAAATTCACTTCTCTGAAATCCCTAAAGGTGTTTACGGTGAGAAGACGACTGAGCTTAACGAACACGGTGTGCCAGTACGCGCAGCATGGTGGCAGTTTGCGTTCGTATTCCTAATGCTAGTGGTTAACGGCTTCGGTTCTGAGTCTGTGCAAGACATGATGAACACAGCAATCAACCTAACAGCAGGTACCGCAATGTTACCGCCTATCTTCATCATGGTGGCGTACTTTGTATTCCGCTTGAAGCATGACGATACACCACGTGACTTCCGCATGGGTACTCGAGTTCAAGGTATGTCTGTTGTGTCAGTACTTATCGGTATCTTTGTTGTCAGCATGACGGCGTCAGCATTCCCAACAGGTGTAGACCTAATGCAAGCGTTCTTCGTCAATGTATTTATGACGGCTGTATTCTCAGCTATCGCTTGGTGGTGGATCTCTCGCTTTGAAAAGAAGCAAGCAGGTAAAGATGCAAAGCTAGAAGCGGCTAAGCAATCGTAATACTTAGCAGCATTAGAACCAATTTCAAAAGCGCCTACCATGGCGCTTTTTTTGTTTTAAATCAGATAATTAAAAAACAACACCCGAAAATAAAAACGCCGTTCCGTCAAGGGTTCACTTCACGAAAAACGTTAATTAAATCGTAATAAAACCCGAACAAAAACAAAGGTAAAATATTAACTAAATTTATTTACTCAAGGTCACATATTTGATCAATTTTGATTAACTTCCCGCCGCTTAATCTTTAATCTTCTTGCTGAAGAGACGAACGAGTTCATATTTAAAAACGACAAAAAGCCCCTACAAGCCTTACAAATCGTCGTTCATGAAACAAACAACCTCTTTGATGAACCTCTTAACCTTTAACTCTTTGTTTTGGTAATAACTTTACTGAAAATCAAGAAAGAAAAGCACTAAGAAGTCCGATCGTAAATCTATAAAAACAACAATGAGCCAACCCTGACAAAACAAAGCGGGTGTTTGCCAAACCAACATAACAATAAAAGTGCGGCCTAGAGCCTCCCTCTCTAGGACCAAGTTATAACGATCATCAACGTGATTCACCGGAGAACATCATGTCCGAAAATAAACGCAGTACGATAGGCAAGTTTGCCCTACTGTCTATGACCTTCGCGGCGGTATACAGCTTCAACAACATCATTAACAACAACATCGAGATCGGCCTTTCCTCGGCGCCGATGTTCTTTCTAGCCACCATCTTTTACTTTGTGCCTTTTTGTTTGATCGTCGCAGAGTTTGTGTCACTGAATAAAAACTCTGAAGCGGGCGTTTATTCTTGGGTTAAAAGCTCTCTAGGAGGCCGCTGGGCGTTTATTTCGGCTTATACCTACTGGTTTGTTAACCTGTTCTTCTTCACCTCTCTGCTGCCTAGAATCATCGCTTATGCGTCGTATGCGTTCTTAGGATTTGAGTACATATTCACGCCAATCACCACGGCGATCCTCAGCACCATTTTATTTGCGATTGCTACGCACATTTCAAACAATGGCGCGAAACTACTAGGCCCCATCACCTCACTAACATCGTCGCTTATGTTGTTGCTAACAATGTCTTACATCTTGTTGTCTGGCGGTGCTTTGATCGGTGGTATCGAGCCAGCAGACCCAATCACCATTGAAGCGATGACACCAAGCTTTAACTGGGCATTCCTTGGCGTAATCACTTGGATCTTCATGGCGGCTGGCGGTGCAGAATCGGTAGCGGTTTACGTTAACGACATCAAAGGCGGTCACAAGTCTTTCGTTAAAGTAATCATCATCGCGGGTATCTTCATTGGTGCGCTTTACTCGGTGGGTTCAGTACTAGCAAACGTATTTGTGTCGCGAGAAGAGCTTAAATTTACTGGCGGCTCAGTGCAGGTATTCGAAGGGCTAGCACGACACTTTGGGTTGTCTGAAATCCTAATGAATCGCTTTGTGGGCGTGGTTTCATTCACGGCGATGCTGGGCTCTCTACTGATGTGGACAGCGACACCCGTTAAGATTTTCTTCTCTGAAATCCCTAAAGGTATCTTCGGTGAGAAAACGGTCGCTCTAAACAAACAAGGCGTTCCAGAACGTGCGGCTTGGATTCAGTTTTTGATTGTGATTCCACTGATGTTCATTCCGACACTGGCGTCCGATACAGTACAAGATCTGATGAGTACCATTATCAACATGACGGCTGCAGCATCGATGTTGCCACCACTATTCATCATGATCGCGTACCTTAATTTACGTTTGAAGTTGGATCACTTACCTCGTGATTTCAGAATGGGCTCACGTATGACAGGCATTACCGTGGTCTCTATTCTGATCGGCATTTTCACTGTTGGTTTCTTTGCGTCTACTTTCCCAACAGGTGCTGACATCATGACCATCATCTTCTACAACGTGGGCGGGATTGTTATCTTCCTTGGCTACGCGTGGTGGAAGTACGGCAAATATGAAAAAAGCTTATCTCCAGAAGAGAAAAAACTAGAAGCAAAACCTGAACCGGCGAACGCTTAGTCTCCTATTAACCTTGATTTAAATCTTAGCTTTGATTTTGTTTGAACTATTACAGGCACTCACCACACGGTGAGTGCTTTTTTTTGTCGATACCTTTTTCTAAAAACCTATCTCCGACCAAATACCTCCTACCAAAACACCCCTCTTCCACCAAAACTATCAAGACAGAACATATTCAATTCAACAATCTATCCGCTCAGACAAGGATTCACACAGGGAATACTTACAACCCTAGCCATACCTCTGCAAATTCAACATAAAGTCAAAATAAAAACAAAGTAAATATTTACTAAAAATAGATCACATTTTTAAGGTGATTTAATTTTAAACATGAAAATAATCATTAATATCGGTTTTGCGATCGTAAGTAACCTGACCAATACTCCTTGAAGAGCACCCCATATTAGAAGTCAGAACTGCTTGCGAACCTTCATTTATAACCCCGACACAGAAGTGATTAAAATGAAAAGTAGTTTTACTAAAAACACTCTTATTACAAGCTGTATTCTTGCTGCCTTAAGTGCCACTGCCCACGCGGAAGAGTCCGCAGCAAACCACAGTGATACTCAGCCTCCTCAGACAGAAACTGAAACCCTATTTAACTTTTATGGTGAGCTTGGCCTTGGTGGTCACGTGGCACTAGAAGGTGATGATAAAGGCCGCTACGCAGACGGTACTTACATTGAAGCAGGCTTGGCTATCGAGCACGGTAATTGGTTTGGTCTTGCTTACATGGAAGGCTGGACAGTACAAGCCGACGACGAAGGCAATGCTTGGGCAACAGGCCACGGCTGGGGCGGCTTTGAAGGTGGTTTCAACCGCTTTTACGCTGGCTACCGCACAGATAACAAAACAGAATTCATGATTGGTCGTATGGACTCTTCATTAGATGACGTTCAATGGTGGGGTGACCCTACGGTTGAATACGGCTACGCGATCTCAAACACGCGAGACGTGCACCTTGGTGTGAAGATTCAAAACCTAGAAGGCAAGCTTCGCTACAGCGTTTCTTTCGCGCCAGAGTCTGACTTCTCGGAAGACGATGCTCTCGTTCACTTCGGTAAATACGACAGCTTCGCAGACCAATGGAAAGATAAGAACGCCATGGTCAATGGTTACCTTCAATACGATCTGACCGACGACTTAACCCTAATGGGTGGCGGTGAAGTTCGTAACAACGATGGTGGTGAACTATTGCTATTGGGTGCTGAGTACAAAAACTTCGCCACTCGTGTTTGGCACGATACCGATAAAGGCAACCAAGAGTCTTTCGGTAGCGAGTCTGGTATTCAAACCAGTGCATGGTACGAAGCGGCACAAGGCGTTTACCTATCTGCAGCCTACAACTACGCAAACTTTGACGGTGACAATGGCGACAAAGAAATCACGTCTTACATCAATGCTGGCGTTTGGTACGAATACGGAAACGGTGCATTTGCGACTGCTTTCGACAGCCGCTTTGGCGTAGGCAGCGACACTGAAATCGGCGACGCGCAAGTGTTCGCAATGCAATACTTCTACTGGTAATAACAGGAACTCATCATGAAACTGAATAAATCATTCGCAGCTCTCGCTATCGGTGCAGCCCTTGTCGTTACTGGCTGTACTTCAAACTCAATCTCCGGATCAAACTCAATCTCTGGCTCAGGATCTGACACAGAACAACTGCAAGCCAACGAATTTAAGAACGTTATCGACCGTACTGGCTCACCTGAATACATGCGTGACTACGACTTCGATGACCACCAACGCTTTAACCCATTCTTCGACCTAGGTGCATGGCACGGTCACCTGCTACCAGACAGTGCAGAAGGCATGGGCGGATTCCCAGGTACAGCACTGCTTACCGAAGAATACATCAACTTCATGGCTGATAACTTCGACCGCCTAAGCGTGTTCAAAGACGGCAAAAAAGTGGCTTTCACTATGGAAGCTTACAGCCTACCGGGCGCATTGGTTCAAACGCTAAAATCTGACGATGTGACAGTAGAAATGACGATGCGTTTTGCTTCAAACCGTACCTCTCTGCTAGAAACTAAAATCACCACTGACTCCCCAGCCGAATTAGTGTGGGATGGTGAACTACTAGAAAAAACGCACGCTAAAGAAGGCGTGGCACAAACCGACAAAACCATCGCTGAAACTTACCCTGAGTATGACCGTCAAATCGTCGCGACCGACGATGGCCTAAAGGTGACCTTCGGTAAGGTTCGTTCGACATGGGATCTACTGACTTCTGGTGAGTCTGAGTACCAAGTTCACAAGTCGATTCCAACACAAACCACAGTGGATGGTTTAGCGTTTACTTCAACCGCAAACATTGAAGCATCGACCACCATCTACACTACTTACTCGCATGTTCTAACGGCAGAAGAAGCGCAAGCAGAACAGCCTAAAATCAAAAAGATCATGGCAAACCCTACCGACTTCTTAGCGGCATCAGCAGAACGTTGGGAAGGCTATCTAGAGATGGGATTAACCAACCCGAACGCAACACCAGAGCAAGAGCGTGTTGCGGTTAAAGCGATGGAAACCCTAAACGGTAACTGGCGTGGCGCTGCAGGTGCGATGGAGTTTGACTCAGTCACGCCATCAGTAACGGCACGTTGGTTCTCGGGCAACCAAACTTGGCCGTGGGACACATGGAAGCAAGCTTACGCAATGGCTCACTTCAACCCAGATGTAGCGAAAGACAACATCCGCGCGATGTTCGCATACCAAATTCAGGCTGACGATGCAGTTCGTCCTTGGGATGAAGGTTACGTGCCAGATTTGCTTGCTTACAACCTAAGCCCAGAACGTGGCGGCGATGGTGGCAACTGGAATGAACGTAATACAAAACCAAGCCTAGCAGCATGGGCAGTAATGGAAGTCTATAAGACCACCAGCGATCAAGCTTGGCTCGAAGAGATGTATCCAAAGCTCATGGCATACCACGATTGGTGGCTGCGCAACCGTGACAACAACGGCAACGGCGTACCTGAATACGGCGCAGCACGTGATAAAGCACACAACACACCGGAAGGTGAAATGTACTTCACTGTGGTTCGTGGCGATAAGCACGAGACAGTTATAGGCCAAGCTGCACTGGATAAAGTGATTGCTGAAGGTAACTACGATTACATCGAAAGCCCAGCACAAACAGCCGCGTCTTGGGAGTCAGGTCGTGACGATGCAGCCGCATTTGGTTTCATCGATAAAGATCAGCTAGACGCGTATGTGGCGAATGGCGGCAAGCGCAGCGATTGGGATGTTGAGTTCGCTCAAAACCGCGCTGAAGATGGCACGCTACTGGGCTACTCACTACTGCAAGAATCTGTCGACCAAGCAAGCTACATGTACAGCGATAACAAGTACCTAGCAGAAATGGCTGACATTCTTGGTAAAGATGCAGAAGCGAAAGAGTTCCGTGAAAAGGCTGAACACCTATCGAACTACATCAACACCTGTATGTTCGACGAAGGCACTAACTTCTTCTACGACATTCGTATCGAAGACAAACCACTAGCGAATGGCTGTGCAGGTAAACCGATTGTAGAGCGTGGTAAAGGCCCTGAAGGTTGGTCACCATTGTTCAATGCAGCTGCCACTCAAGCTAACGCTGATGCAGTTGTCTCTGTAATGAAAGATACAGAAGAGTTCAATACCTACGTTCCACTAGGCACAGCAGCGCTTTCTAGCCCTGCATTTGGCCCAGACATTTACTGGCGTGGACGTGTATGGGTGGATCAATTCTACTTCGGCCTAAAAGGCATGGACAGCTACGGCTACCGCGACGATGCGATTGAAATGGCAGGTGCGTTCTTTGACCACGCCGATGGATTAGTTCAAGACGGTCCAATCCGTGAAAACTACAACCCACTAACCGGCGAACAACAAGGCGCACCAAACTTCTCTTGGAGTGCGGCTCACTTGTACATGCTTTACAACGATTTCTTTACTGACGCAGAGTAAATCGAACCTTTTTACCTGTCCTCTGAGATTCATTAATACACCGGTTCAATAAGATACTGCGAATTAACAAATTTCAGGCTTTGGCACTCAGCGTTATGTTGAGTGCCTTTTTTATATCTGAAGCCAAATAATCGAACAAACAAGCATTTAGACTATTTGGCCTACTATGATCCTTTTACTCCATTCGCTGTACTTTGACCGTTCTCACCACAATAGAAGCGCACCTGATAATGGTAATGCTCTTTCAATAATTTGTATTCATCATGAACACTTGGCGTCCATGAATCGTCGCCGCCGACACCCATATGGAAGCCATCGACATAAACAAACAGCTGTTCTTGTTCGGTTAAGTCACAAGTATGCTTTGCCTTCTGTAGCTGCTGTAACCCAAAACGACTGACTGAGAAATGGAAGTCTCCTTGCAGTTCAAATGCTCCCACTTTTGCCTCGCGAACATCACAACGCAAGCCGCAATCAGAAGGGAAAATATACGGGGTATGCATTTGTTCAATGTTCTGCTGATATCGCCCTATATGGGCTGACATTTTTCGATCTGGGTAGTTTTCGTGTGGCCCACGACCAAACCATTCCACCCCATCAGGCACATGGTTCAAAGCAAACTCAAAACCGACTCGTGGCAGAGACGGCAAACCTTTCGCCGCTTGAACATCCACATCTAACTTAACCTCACCATCGGTAAATAATTGGTACCGCCAAGTCGACAACAAACGAACCTGCTCTTCCACTGTATGAGCAATGATTGCCGTCACCGACACCCCGTTTTTCTGAGTGATGGATGAAAATTCGATACATTCTGGAGTGAGCCTATCCAACCTCATCGCCTGCCAGCGTGCTATCCATGAATTGGGGTCGACGCGGTTTGCTTCACTGACACCGATATCGTTGTCCAATGGTGCACGATAAAAGTTATCTCGAAGACCACTAGCAAGCTGTTCCACGCCTTTGATTTTCCAGCTCTCTAGTGTCCCAGATAATCTGTCAAACTCTACTTGATAAGTATCACAACTCACCGTCAGCAGCGCATCGGTTTCAGTCACTTTCGGTGGAAGTTGAGAGAGGTTGGCATCCAACATCAATTGCGGCTGAGTAGGTAAGCTAAACTGTTCAGTCGCCGTCACATGACCTTTATTCGCCCACGCAGTATTGGCATTTAATACTACTTCAAGATTGAGGTAATTAAGCGCATTGGCCGTATGAGGAATAGTCACACCATTAAGCTCTATCTGAACACTCTCGCCCGCACCAACCATCAATTCGATACAACCATCGCTCGTCACCACACCATTCTGGGTAACCGTCCAATTCAACGTTTCAACCCTGCTGGTCACAAATAGGTGTTCGCTGTGTACCTCAATCACCAGTGGTGATGCAGAAACCAGCTTGAACAGATAAAACTGTTGCGCCTTTTTCACTTCATGCAGCGTTGGATGAACCGTTCGATCTGGGAATACCAAACCATTAATGCAGAACTGGCGATCATTAATATCGTCGTCGAAATCACCACCGTATCCCCAATACGGCTTGCCGCTCGAATCGGTTTTTGTGATCCCTTGATCGACCCAATCCCAGATAAATCCGCCCTGTAATCTTGGGTTGTCTCTAAACGCCTGCCAGTATTTATCAAAGCTACCTAGACTGTTCCCCATTGCATGGGCGTACTCACAGAGAATAAGAGGACGATGCTCGTTTGGTAGAGCGATCGCTTTGCGAATGCCCACGCGAGGTGTCACTTCAGGTTGACTCTCAACCACAGGTAAATCCCAATCAACACGCGCATACATTGGGCACAAGATATCGGTCGCTGCTGTATCTGCCCCGCCACCTTCATACTGAACGGGACGTGTTGGATCAGTTTGTTTCACCCATTGATACATCGCATGGTGATTACGACCAATCCCCGACTCATTACCCAACGACCAAATGATCACGCTGGCGTGGTTTTTATCGCGCTCCACTAACCTTGTCATTCGTCTCATGTACGCATTCAACCACGACGAATCATTAGACAGTCGACACATCGGAAACTGACCATGGGTTTCCACATTCGCTTCATCAACCAAATACAGGCCATACTCATCACACAATTCATACCATAATGGGTGATTCGGATAATGAGCGGTTCTAACGGCATTGAAGTTATTTTGTTTGAGCAGTTTGATGTCTTGAATCATTCCTTCACGAGTCATGGTGTGACCCAATTCAGGGTGATGTTCATGGCGATTCACACCACGAATCAGCAACGGCTTACCGTTAACTTTGAGCAAACTATCGGTAATTTCAACACATCGAAATCCAACATCGTAAGCCTCACAATCGACAAGCTCATCATGTTCATTGAGCAATGACACCACACAACGATACAGATAAGGTGATTCGGCACTCCACTTGTTCGGATTCACCACTGAAATGCGGTGTTCAGCGACTTCAGACCAAGGCCCTTTCTCATCCACAACTCGCTCACCAAAGCCCACGATTTGAGGTTCACAAACCAACTGTCCTTGAGCATCATAAAGTTCAGCTATCAGCTTATCGCAGCCTTCTACATCATTGCTGTGCTTGGTTATTTGCGTAGAAATATTTAAAACCGCATCGCGATAGCAAGCATCTAGCTGAGTCTCAATACCAACATCCTCAATGGCGACCTTGGGCTTTCTCAATAAAGTCACATCACGGAATATGCCGCTGAGCCACCACATATCTTGGTCTTCAAGATAGGAACCATCAGACCAACGCAGCACCATGACTGCTAGCGTGTTCTCGCCTGCTTGTAAGTATTCAGATACGTCAAATTCAGCCGGTAATCGGCTGTCTTGTGAATACCCAACCCATTTACCATTGCACCACAAATGAAATGCCGAGTTAACGCCATCAAAGGTGAGCCTATGGGTATCCAAAAGCGCTTGTTCGGTACAATTAAAACGCGTGCGATACAGCCCCGTTGGATTGTCGGCTGGAACAAAAGGCGGTTTGTCATCGAAAGGATATTTCACATTGGTATAGATTGGTTTATCAAAGCCTTGCATCTGCCAGTTGCTTGGCACTGCGATCGACTTCCATGAAGAATCATCAAAATGCTCAGAGACAAACTCTTCGCTGACCAACTCAGGCGAATCGAACAGCTGAAACTTCCAAACCCCATTGAGAGACAAGGTGCGTGACGAGTTCTTCCCCACAGCCTCAGCCAACGAGGTGTAGCCATTCAAAGGAGCATGAGCATCAACAACGTTATGATGAGTGATGTGTTGGTTTTCCCATTCACGGGCAGAGATGATTTGAGAGAAAGTTCTCATGGAGTGTTCCTTACGATAAACCGTTCAAAGTGAATCATTGCAAGTGATACTCAGTGCTCCATAACATTCAAACATGACGAACACCAACGAATCAGCACTGGCAATAATCCCTAGAGAGACAAAAGAAAAGCCGCAGCCAGAACCGCTGCGGCTATTGAGATATTACTTAAAGGTACGCTTGCTCACCTTATCGAGTTTCTTTAAGATTTTTTCGATTCGGTCAGGGTGAACCATAAACTCTTGGAAACCTTTCATGCCCTCTTTGGCCATCGCAGGATCGGTATCACGGTCATAGAACTGAGCCGTACCATCGGTAGAAGCGAGCATTGCTACACCTTTATCTAAGAACGGATCAGACTTGGCTTTGGCTTTATTGTTGGTCGGAATTTGTAACAGCATCTCATTGATCAGCTGTTGGTTTTCAGCGCGAGCAACAAACTCTAAGAACTTACGTGCATCTTCCTTATTTTTCGCTTTAGAAGGAATGTGTAACGTATCCATTGGCGCGTCTTCTGACATCGGAATACTTGGGTCGATGACAGGAAATTGGAAGAAATCCATCTTGCCATCTAACTCAGCAGGGAAGTTAGGCGTGATGAAGTTCCCCATGAGGTACATCGCCGCTTTACCGTTGTACAAGAAAGGTTGAGCTTCTTGCCAAGAATAAGAGGCGTGATTTTCTAGATAGTAACCAGGCTCAACAAGCTCAGCCCAGTTAGCGAAGGTTTTCTTCACACGTTCGTCAGAATAAGGCACCTTGCCTTCCATCAACTGAATATGAAAATCCAAGCCGTTAGTACGCATGTTGATGTAATCAAACCAACCTGCGGCGGTCCACAAGTACTTAGTACCAATCGCAAACGGTGCCACACCATTTTCTTTCAGCGTTGCCGATGCCGATTTCAGATCATCCCATGTTTTAGGTTCAGCAATTCCATACTGTTCAAAAATGTCTTTGCGGTAGTAGATACCCCATTGGTAATACGTGTATGGCACACCAAATTGCTTGCCATTTACCGTCATTGCAGGTGCGGCTGACGCAAAGTCTTGCTTCATGTTGTTGTCAGTCCAAATATCACTAACATCTTCAAACAGGCCGCGGTCAACAAAGGCTTTCATTCGGTTACCCGCATACCAAAAAACCACGTCCGGCGGCGAAGTAACCAACCAATTACGAATCGTTGTTTTGTACGACTCGTGATCGTACAAGTTGTACTTCACCGTAATATCTGGGTTTTCTTTTTCAAAGCGATTGATGATCTCACCCCACGCCTCTTTTGGCGCTGGATCAGAAGCATCTGAGTTGATGACTAAGGTGCCTGCAAACGATGTTGCAGACATGGAGGCAGCGAGCACTGCAGAGGCAGCGATATGTTTCACGTATTTCATATTGAGGTCCTTGTTATGGAGCTAAGCTCTCTAAGTCCAATTCTTATTGTTTTCTCTCGTAGGGTTGTTCGTGTTTTAGTTTCTCTTCAATGATTCATCCATTCGGGATGTCGGTAGCAATAACGACTAAAGCCGTCGCTATTGCTAGATTCGTGTATCGATTCTTATCTCGTTATTTACCCTTTGGTCGCACCTAATGTCAGACCTGCGATAAAGTGCTTTTGCATGGTGAAAAACAGCACAACCGGTGGGATAGCCGCGACAACAGCACCCGCCGACATAAACTGCCAAGACGCCAGCCATTGGCCTTGTAGTGAGCTCAAACCCGCAGTTACAGGACGAACGTCATCACTCTGAACCAGTACTAGTGCCCAGAAGAAATCGTTCCAAATAAAGGTAAACACCAATACAGCTAACGCCGCTAAAGCTGGGCGAACCAAAGGCAGCACCACATGCCAGAATATTTTCCATTCACTCACCCCTTCAACACGCGCCGCTTCGATCAAGGCATCGGGAATGCCAACGATAAAGTTACGCATGAACAGGGTACAAAAGCCGGCTTGAAAAGCGATATGGAAGAAAATCAGCGCCCAATGGGTATCGTACAAACCGAGTCCAATCGTTAAATCACGCACTGGAATCATCAAGATTTGGAACGGAACAAAGTTGCCCGCGATAAACATCGCAAAGATCCAAACGTTGGCTTTGAAGTTGTATTTCGCCAAGGCATACCCGGCCAAAGTAGAAAGAGCGACAGCCCCTGCGACTGCTGGCAATGTAATGATCAAACTATTGATTAAGTACTGCCCCATCGAAGTCGAAGTAAAAACTTGGGTGTAGTTCTCAATAAACTGAATCTCGCTCGGCCAGCCCCAATAATTACCTTTGTTGATGTCATCCATCGAACGAATCGACGTCATCATCACGGCGATAAGCGGTAACAACCACATCACGATCGAGATAGGTAACGCGACTCGGTAACTGATATTAGTAAAGCGACCGGCTTTTTGAATTGGTTGCGGAAACATTATTTTTCACTCCTTAACATGCGCCACAAGAAGTAAGCGATATAGATATCCATAATCAGAAACAGCACCACTGAAACCGCCGCACCGTAACCCATTCGATAGTTAAAGATAGACTCTTCATACATTTGATACGCCAGTACCGTCGAGCTGCCCCAAGGTCCACCCGCCGTCATGGTTGCCACTAAATCGAAAGAACGTAGGGCACCAATCACGGTCACGACCACAGCAATAAACGTCGCGGGTCTTAGTTGAGGAAGAACTACGTACCACAACATCCGCCACTTCTTTGCACCATCCAGTCGCGCCGCTTCCAACTGTTCTGGATCGAGGTTGTTCAACCCCGTGAGATACAAGATCATGCAGTAAGAAATTTGTGGCCATAGGCCAGCGGCAATGATCCCGTAGGTGACATAGTCTTCGTCAGCGAGTATTGATATGGGCTCAAAACCGAAGGCACCCAAAACCATATTGAAAAGGCCAAATGAGGGGTCATAGAACCAGGAGAACACTAGACCAACCACCACTTGAGAGATAACAAAGGGGAAGAAAAATAAGGATTTAACGACACGAATGCCTTTCACTTGTTGGTTTAAGAAAAGGGCAATCGCCAAGCCACACGGTGGCGCAAGCATAAAGAAAATCAACCAAAGGAAGTTATTCGTTAACGAAGTATAAAAAGCATCTGAGTCAAAAAGCTCACGATAGTTCTCAAGCCCCACCCACTCTTTTTCGCCTAACCCATCCCACTCAAAGAAGCTCAGCCAGATACTGTCCAAGATGGGGTAGATAACATAGAGAGAGAAGATAGCGATGGCTGGCGCCAAAAACAGCCAAGGCGACACCTTAGAACTAATGCGCCTTTTCTTTTTCGCCGATGGGATGCGATTTTCTGGGTATATCGTTTTCACAGATTGCTCCATTTCCCGAAATTCCTTGTATTAAAAGCTTCATTTACTATTTGATTAATTTCCACCTAGGTTTCTAAATTTAATCGAGCAACGCAGCATTTATAGTAATTACGTTCAAATATTAGGCTTATTGATAACATTGCGCACAGTTATGTTTTATTTTTGTAAACGTTTCCACAAAAATCAGTATAGATTGCCAAATTTATATGACCACGATCAATAAATCATGCGAGGCACCTAACAAATTTCTGATGAAAGCGTATGTTTTAAAGGCAAAGAGATGCAGTCCAACGAAGCAAGGAGAGAGCATGGCTGATATCAGCTTAAAACAGGTCATCAAACGATATGGTGATGTTCAAACGATCCATGGTGTTGATCTAGAAATAAGTAACGGCGAATTCGTAGTATTCGTTGGACCGTCTGGTTGCGGTAAATCAACTCTCTTACGCTTAGTTGCTGGCTTGGAAGAGATTACTGAAGGTGAGATCCATATTGGCGATGATCTGGTTAACGATATCGATCCTGCCGAGCGTGGTGTCGCGATGGTATTCCAGTCCTACGCCCTTTATCCGCATATGACGGTTGAAGAAAACATGGGCTTTGGCCTGAAAATGAACGGTGTTGCTAAAGAAGTCGTCGAGAAACAAGTCACCAGTGCAGCGAAAACGCTTCAACTAGACCCTTTGTTGAAACGTAAACCTAAAGAACTTTCGGGAGGACAACGTCAGCGTGTTGCTATCGGTCGAGCAATTGTTCGTAACCCAAGAGTGTTCTTATTCGACGAACCTTTATCAAACTTAGATGCTGAACTTCGTGTCGATATGCGCTTACAAATCGCCAAATTGCATCAAGATCTGCAAAATACCATGATTTATGTCACGCACGATCAGGTCGAAGCAATGACGCTTGCTGACAAGATCGTAGTACTGAGAGATGGTCGAGTAGAACAAGTCGGTTCACCTCTCGAACTGTACCATTCTCCACAAAATGAGTTTGTGGCCGGCTTTATTGGCTCTCCGAAAATGAACTTCTTACCGTGTGTCGTGAACAGCACCTCAGAAACTCATGCCCAACTGACCGTCAATGGACTTAATAAAATGACTCTGCCATTGCCAAGTGATGGCCTTGCCGAAGGACAAAAATTGACTATTGGTATTCGACCAGAACATTTGGAGATCAATGGCGAGTCAGATATCACGATTGAGTTCCAGAGCGAAGTGGTAGAAAGGCTTGGCAACAGCACTTATATGTTTGGCCAATCATGTGGTGTTGATAGCTTCAAGGTTCATCTACCCGGGGATCAAGAAGTCGCACGCTATCAGTCTCTCAATTTAAATTTCGCATCAAAAGATTGCCATCTGTTTGATGCTGAAGGTCAGCGTATTAACTAGGCTTTAAAAACGGTAGAGCTAGCTCGATGTCGCTAGCTTTACCACTTCATTCCAAATTCATTTCTTGTGCCACTTTTAAGTAGTTAAACGCTTCCACTTTCTTCCTCTTTACGTTATGAAACATCTCTCAAAAGTTTCATAACTCACACCTAAATGTTGGCCTCTGAAGGCTTATTCGAACTTTATTTACCCTTAATAGCTATCCGGACATTAATTTGATAGTCGTTTACTCAATAATGGCTAAACTATAGTGTCGCCTCCCCCTTTTTTGAGAAAACCTAAATGCCTAATGCTGATTCCACCCTAAATAAACGCATGGGAATCGTTGCGCTCACCTGGCCAATTTTTATCGAAGTTCTTCTAAGAACCGCACTCAACACCAGTGATGTATTCATGTTATCGGGGTACTCAGACAAAGCCGTGTCTGCCGTTGGTGTTATCTCTCAGATATCCTTTTTTCTGATCATCGTCTCAACCATGGTCAGCAGTGGTACAGGCATCCTAATCGCACAATACAACGGTGCTTCTCGCACTCAAGAGAGCGCTCACGTGGGCGTGGCGAGCATTATCTTGGCCATTATTACCGGTGTGTTACTCAGTATGATTGCGGTTCTTGGTGCTGAATATTTTATTCCGCTCTACCAACTGGAAGCTCAAGTCGAACAGTACGCTCAAGAGTATCTGTTTATCAGTGGCGCGCTCACCTTTAATGTCACGATAGGTGTCGTTCTCACCACGATTCTACGCAGCCATGGCTATTCAAAATCACCGATGGTCATCAACATGATTGCAGGTGTGATCAACATCTTCGGTAACTACTGCGCACTTTACCAACCTTTCGGCTTGCCAGTGTACGGCGTACAAGGGGTTGCAACGGCGACAGTCATTAGCCAAGTGATCGGCTTATTGATCTTAATCGGTGTCGTAAGAAACAAAGGCATTGATCTACCGATGAAACAGTTCAAATCTGTGCCTAAAGCTATCTATCAAAAAATCATTAAGATCGGCTCGATGAATGCGGGTGAGGTACTGTCTTACAACATGGCACAAATCACGATTACCTTCTTCATAGTGCAGATGGGAACCTCATCATTGGCTGCGTTTACTTACGCACAAAACATCGCACGTCTCTCTTTTGCCTTTGCCTTAGCCATCGGCCAAGGTAGCCAAATCCAAACGGGTTATTACATTGGTAAAGGTTGGATAGATGAGATAGCCAACCGTGTACAACGATACTTTGTAGTAGGCTTCATAGCCTCTATCACCATTACCTGCGTGGTCTATATTTTCCGATTCGAGATTTTGGATTTATTCACTCAAGATCCAGAGATCATCGCACTGACTGCCGCACTCATCGCAGGATCGATACTTTTAGAAGCTGGTCGCGTGTTTAATCTGATTTTCATTTCTTGCTTAAAAGCCGCAGGCGATATTAAGTTCCCTATCAAAATGGGCATTCTCAGTATGTGGGGCATTGGCGTTGCGATGAGCTATTTACTTGGCGTGCATTGGGGTTATGGCGTATTTGGTGCTTGGATGGCAATCGCGATGGACGAATGGTTCCGCGGATTGATTATGGTTCGTCGCTGGCGAGCGAAAAAATGGACTAGATTCTCTTTGTAAGTGGTAAATAGCCAGACAATAACCAATCATAAAGACAATATGTTAGGCATCTCAATCATCACGATTGAGATGCCTTTTAGTTATTGGCCTACGATGATCCTTTTACTTATAAAGCTCATTCTAAAGGAACTAATGGCAGGCTCTATTAAGGTTATGCGGCAGCTTCAACGGCTTTCTTGCGCTTTGCTAATCGCGCAGCTATTCCGAACAACATCACAATGCCGCACACACCGTACACTTGCATAATGGTTGGATCATCAGATACAAAACCAACATCAGAGAACATCACATAAGCGCCCAGCACCATGTAAAGAATGATCGCTGAAGCTTCGAAACGGAACGCCCAAGGCGTAACATCAATGTTTTCATTCACAGGCATCACATAATCATCTTCACGTGGCATAAAGTAGCCAATAATGAACATCAACGCCGTACATACAACAAACAGAATCGCCAGTTGGTGTAAGAAGTGAATGGGCGTTTTGAACACTAACTGCATCGCAGCGTATGAACTTACAAACACCACCAAAGCAACTTTAGCCGCCACAGCAGGTACACGTTTAGAGACATAACCAACAAACACAATCGTAAAAATTGGCACGCTGAAGAAGCCCGCTACCATTTGTAGGTATTGGAACAAACCTTCAGGGGCATACATGATGAACGGTGCAATACACACAGAGATAATCGCGATCACAACGCCGAAGATACGGCCTTTACCCACCAGTTCTTCATCCGTTTTACCTTGACCAAACAAAGGCTTGTAGACATTCAATGCAAAAAGAGTGGTCGAGCTGTTAAGCACACCATTAAACGTACTTAGGATGGCACCAAACATAACCGCGACGAAGAAACCGACTAATGGTTTAGGCAACACTTCATTTACCAAGCGCGTGTACATGGTGTCAGGGTTACCGGCATCTGCGCCAAACATGTGGAATGCAATGATGCCTGGAATGATTAGGAACAACGGAGAAATAACCTTAATTGCACCCGCAAGGATTACCCCTTTCTGACCTTCTTTTAAGTTCTTAGCACCCAATGCACGCTGGATGATTGATTGATCCGTACCCCAGTAGTAAAGGTTCACAAGTAGAAGACCTGTAAACAAGGTTGAGAACGGCAGTGGATCAGTCTCTGTACCAACCGATTGCAGTTTCTCTGGCGCTGCATAAAGCAGAATATCCAAGCCAGCACCAAAGCTGCCCTCGCCCAACACCATCAAACCAAACACGGGGATCATCATGCCGCCAACAATCAGGCCTACGCCATTAATCGTATCCGCAATCACAACCGCTTTTAGGCCGCCATAAATCGCGTAAAAGAAGCCAAGTAGACCAATCGTCGCCGAAATAAGTGCTATTGAACTAAACTCTGAAATATTTAGCAGAGCTTGAACATCAAAGATCTCCCCCAAAACAACGGCACCGGCATAAAGTGTGGTTGGCAAGATATTGATGACGTACTGGCACAAGAAAAGTAACGTCACAAACTTCTTCACCGACATGTCGTAACGGCTCTCTAAGAAGTCTGGAATCGTCGTTATCCCTTGCTTCAGGTAACGCGGTACCAGCATCAGAGCGATGATGACTAAAGTGACACCAGACGCCACTTCCCAACCCATGACACTCATATTGTGGGTATAAGCTTGTGCACTCATGCCAACAAAGCTAGTCGCGCTTAAATTGGTTAAAATTAGGGAGCTGGCAATCAAACCACCGGTTAAGCTTCTTCCGCCGAGAAAGAAACCGTCTTGTGAGGTGTTCTTGTCATTTTTAACTTTGTTGTAGGTAAACGCGACAACAAAACCAGTAAATAACAAGAATGACAGCAGAACTGTAATAGACATTTTGTTTTCCTTAAGTTTAGTTATTGCGGCAGCAATTCCTCGCTGCCGATTATATTTTTATATTTAGAATTTTATTTGTAGGGGTACTCATAGTTAGCGCTTCATATCTTTTTCAGATGAACAATCAAGGCTGACTCTGGGTCTAGAATCGGTAAGGTCAATCCAATTTCCTTGAGGTTATCGCCACTCAGGGCCAACGTTTTGTCGAGCCATTGGGGGCGCTGTTTCATCAATTGGAAACTGGTTTTTGGCATGTCCACTAACTTCACTTGATACATCGCATTGTCTTCCACGCAGCTAATACGAAGTGGCGAAGGCAGAGCATACTCAGGCATCGCTAATTGGCACACGGTGATCAGCATTTCATCGTCATTTTCAACGCCATAAATGTTCTGATTTTTGTCCGAAGGATCCATTCGGAAACTACGACCAGAATGCAAAACATGACGAAATTGCTTATGCAGTGAAATGTAATGTGAGAATGCTTGTTTCTCTTCCGGTGACTCTTTAACAGGGTCAAGCTCAACACCCATATGCCCCATGAGTGCAGTTACACCACGCATATTGATGCTGTGACGACGGTTGGTTGAGTGGCATTCTGCTGGGCCAATGTGCGCCCCCATCACTTCTGGTGGGAAGAAGTAACTCATGCCTTTCTGAATGGCTTGGCGCTCTAAGGCATCATTACAATCTGATGCCCAGAAACGATGGGTTCGTTTTAGAATTTCAAAATCGATACGGCCGCCGCCCGAAGAACAAGATTCAATCTCAACTTCTGGGTGCGCTAGATTCAACTCATCAACAAGACGGTATAGCGCTTTAGTTTGACCATGCACCGCAGCTTTACCTTGATGCCCAGGTTGAACCAACTCTCGGTTCATGTCCCACTTAAGGTAAGTGATGTTGTACCGAGTCAGCAGCGCATTGAGGCGTTCATACAAGTAGTTAAAACACGCTTCATTTTGTAGGTCTAACACGTATTGCCAACGACCAGACGGTTGATGATACCCTTGTAGTCCAAGTACCCAATCCGGACGGTTTCGATAAAGATTAGAGTCTTGGCTAACCATCTCAGGTTCAACCCACAACCCAAACTCCATACCCTGTTGATTAACATGTTCAATCACAGGTTCTAAGCCATTTGGATATTTCACCTCATCCAAATACCAGTCGCCCAGTGCGGTACGTTCACCATCACGCCCCACAAACCAACCATCATCAATAATGAAACGTTCAACACCCATCACGCCCGCTTCCGTTGCCATCTTCATGATGTAGTCAGGCTTGTGATCAAAATAGATCCCTTCCCATGTATTCAAGTGAACTGGGCGAGGTTTTTCGGTTGGGAATTTAATAATATTGTCGCGAACAAATTGCTGAAAACGTTGGGCAATACCGTTCAAACCAGAACTGCTGTAACAGCCATAGAGCCAAGGTGTCTGATACGTAGTTTCTGGTTCTAGAATCGATTCGCCCGCAAGCAATAACTCTCCTGCTTGTACAAAACGTCGACCATCACTGCGGACATCAGCACGCATTTGGTGGTTACCGCTCCAACCCAAATGAAATCCCCATACCAAACCATGTTGCTCAGAGAACCCTTGAGTCCCTGCAAACATCCCCGGGAAATTCTCGTGAGATGTGCGACCACGACGGTTTTCTTGCATGAAGCCACCGTGTTCAAAGCGCTGACGTTGTGTTTGGAACTCATGACACCAACGGCCATGGAACGTCATAAGCTCGTTAGCATGATTCGGTAACGGCAGCGTTGAAGAAAGCTTATTCAGGTAGTATTTGTTGCTGCCTTTATTGGTGAGGGTTACACGCTTTTGGACGACGTCAGATTCGAAATCCAGCTTAATCTCAACCTTAAGATCCAGTAGAGCAACCTTATCTTCAAGGTAAAAACTCACTTCTTGATCTTGAGCATCGTAATGAACGGTCTTAAAGACGGGAGCCCAATCAAGCCCTTCTCTATGACCTTCAATACCCGGAGCGTTAAAGTGTCCACTGCCTAACTCAGGGCAAAGAGAAAGTGGCACATCCACATCCAGTCGCGCTTGGGAAATCGGTCTCTCTGTCGAAAGCAGAAGATCTTCATCAATACTTGCGATCTTTGCTCCCCAATGCAAAACCTCTGGAACACGCCCTGATTTAATGATCAAACTATGATTTTTACTCTTTAAGTGAATAAATTCGTTCATTACTAATCTCTATTGTTTTCGTAAACATAATATAGAAATAATAGTGAACTCATCACGCCAAATTAGTATCCAAAATCGACAAAACCGTGATTTAAATTGGGTTTAACATTCGAAAAATTTGCACAAGATCGACTGTTTCCGGAAACACTTTTAATGTTTTAAAAGACATTTGTTTGAGAGTGAGCAGAGTTTAGTTTGGTAAATTTCGGTAGGCTTAGTTCACTCTAAAATATTCGATGAGCAGAGCGATGAGTATCACCTTTAAAGACGTAGCAAAACTGGCAGGGGTATCCACCCAAACAGTATCTCGAGTAACCAATGGCTCACAAGACGTCGCGGAATCCACCCGAAACAAGGTTAACGCCGCCATAAAGCAACTTGGTTATGTACCCAATAAAGGCGCTCAAATGCTCAGTCGAGCCAAGTCCACCAGCGTTGGTTTAGTCACTCTCGATATGGCACTGCATGGCGCAGCAATGATTGCAAATGGCGTGCGAATGCAGGCTCATGATATGAGTTATGGCGTCGCTTTCTCTGTTGTTTCCGAGCCTAATCTCGCGAACACCCGTGAGGCAATTCGTGAATTGATGGCTCAACAGGTCGACAGCATTATTCTGAATGTGCCTTTAGAGAGTGCCGATGCAGAATGGTTAGTGGAACAATATCAGCACCTCAACCTTATCTTCATTGATGTCCCCTCTAACAGCCAAGTGAACTATGTTTGCGGTGATCATGCAGAAGGAGCAAAGCTGGCGGCCCAACATCTACTTGAAAGCGGACGAACGGACTTCCTACTGATCACTGGCCCGAATGAATCCAGTGCCTCAAAGATTCGCCATCAAAGTTGGTTAGCCGCGTTATCAGATGCAGAGAGTAAGGTGAAGTATCAATATCAAGGAAACTGGCAAACAGAAAGTGGTTATCTTGGTGTTCGAGAAGCTGTCGCTAAACAAGCCGTATTTGATGCCGTGTTAGTGGCAAGTGATCAGATGGCATTAGGGGTTTTACGCGCGCTGCAAGAACTGCAGGTTCCAGTCCCTGACAAGGTTGCGGTCGTTGGCTTTGATGGCATCGAGGACAGTGCGTTTTTTAATCCACCGCTGACCACCATCAAACAGGACTTCACCACTATTGGCCGACAAGCAGTGGTACTTGCAGAGAAGCTCAACGCCAACTCACAAGATACTTTACTGCAGCACCATATCGAAACTGCATTACTCCCAAGAGAAAGCAGCCAACCGAAGGTAACGGCTCACTATGAAAAACAACAGATAGAACAACTATTGAGTCAAATTCAAAGCTTACTTCCTGAATAGATGTCAGGGAAAAGAAAAAGCGCTAGGGGGAGCTAGCGCTTTAAGACCAACTAAGTCCGTTTAGCCTGGTAGTTTTTTAAGCTATATCATGAGGATATAACCATTTTTTTACTTAGGTAAATCAAAAAGCCTATTCTTTACGACTGCTTTGAGTCGTAAATTAAGTATAGTCGGGTTCTGGTAATTAACCGGATTTTTTTAGGGATAATTTGGACAAACTTAACGACAAATCGCAGCTAATGAATTTACTCACTAATCACAGACGAAATAGCTTTAGCAATCAACTTTCTAAGTAATTTATTTTTATCATCTAGATGCTTTGCCTTGCGATAGACAAGCTGTATATCAAAATCTGGAACATCAATAGGTGGTTTCACCGCCAGCAAAGTATCTTCGGTATCAATATCATTACGCGCCACGAGTCGAGGAACAATACACAACAACTCTCGACCACGAATTAATCGTTTTACTGTCAAGAAGTTACTTGAAGATATAGCGACTTTCCGACTGAAACCTAGCTCAGCCAATCGAATATCAACACCCGTTTTTAGAGCCCCCGCAGGAGAAACCAATGCATGTTCTACAGACACAAACTGCTCTAAAGACATTGGCTGTTCAATAGATAAAACCGACTGATCGAACAAACAGACATGTTGCTCTGTATACAAATGCTTTGTTCGATAAGGCTTTGCTACCTCGCCAAAACTACCGATCGCGATATCGAGCTTGGCATCTTCAAACACTTGTTGATAGTTGCTTCGATTGACATTGAATAACGTCACTTGAGAATAAGGCGAAGATTGCTTAATCAGATCAAACAACATTGGAGCGAACATCTGCTCTGCATAATCAGTAAGTCCGATCTTCCAAGTGCCTTTATAAGTTGCTACATCAAACGATTTAGACAACAGTACTTCTGACTGAATGGTATTGAGTAAGGCATCGACGGTGCTTGATAATTCAATCGCTCGGTCGGTCGCTTCCATCTTACTACCGACACGCTCAAACAAAGGGTCATCAAACAGCTTTCTCAGTCTTTGTAAGCTATGACTCATCGCTGATTGGCTGACATAACAACGTTCTGCCGCCTTACTAACACTGTTTGTTTTATACAGAGCTTGCAGTGCAATCAATAAGTTAAGGTCAATTCCTTTCCAGTTAAAATCAGCCACAAATCAATCCCATATTATTCATAGTTATAATTAAAACAATTAATTTGAATCATAGTTCAACTCCACCTAAATTACGCTAAACATTTATCTGGAATCGATCATGCTTTCAATTTTTAAAACCTTTTTCTGGCTTGGCTGGATTAGCTTTGGTGGACCAGCGGCACATATTGGCTACTTCCGTAAAACCTTTGTTGAGAAACTGAATTGGTTATCCGACGAAGAGTACGGGCAAATTGTCGCCCTCAGTCAATTTTTACCGGGCCCAGGCTCAAGTCAGGTTGGCTTCGCGGTTGGTTATAAAAAAGGTGGCTTAACCGGTGCGATTGCCGCATTTGTAGGCTTCACCTCCCCTTCTGTCATCCTAATGTTGATATTGGCCTTAGTGAGCAACCAGTTGTTGGAAGCACCGCTTTTCATTTCAATCATCCACGGACTTAAGCTACTCGCGGTCGTGGTTGTGGCTGACGCCACTTTCGGCATGTACAAAAACTTTTGCCAATCAAAGATAGCAACAGCACTGTGTGTGATAACCGCAATTGTTCTACTTTTGATTCCGGGGATCTGGCCTCAGGTATTAGTTCTATTGTTTGCTGCTATGGTTGGCAGTAAGTTCTTAACCTCACACGAATTAAAAACAACACCTTCGACGCACAAGATATCGTTAACACCACTCGTGATTTTCGTTGCTTTACTGGTTGGTCTGCCTCTATTCAGTGCTTACTCTCAAGGCATTGAAGTATTTGGCTTGTTCTACCAAGCAGGCAGCTTGGTATTCGGTGGCGGCCACGTGGTACTTCCGCTGCTACAAAATGGTATTGGCGATCAACTGTCTCAAGATGCCTTCCTAACAGGCTATGCTGCTGCGCAAGCGGTTCCTGGCCCGATGTTTACGTTAGCTACTTACCTCGGTTATGTGTTAATGCCATCGGCACCGATTACAGGGGCACTGCTCGCAACAATTGCAGTGTTCTTACCGGGCTTCTTATTGCTACTGGGCGTACTGAAGAACTGGCAGGCAATTGCGAGTAAGCCTCTAGTAGCTGGGGCGCTTACAGGTGTGAATGCGGCTGTAGTCGGCTTATTACTTGCGGCTCTATACCAACCCATCTTCACAAGTGCAGTGAGTAGCGGCTTAGACTTCGCTCTGATCATTGTTGGTGTTTGGCTCTTGAAGACCGTGAAGATGCCGATTCTAGGTTTAGTTGGGGTATTCATGTTATTTGGTGCCGCTACCGGCCTGTAACATTAAACATTAAAAATTAAACATTAAGCATTAGAGTAGGAAGCTAACTGCTGCTTCCTACTCTAATGCTTAGAAACAATTTTAATTCCATGAAAATTGAAGAATAAATTACAGTCGATAAGGGGGGCAAAGCTCAACGGCCAAAACGAGTTTTGATTGTCAGGAAGGTAATAGTTTAAAAAGGCAATTAGGTTATTACATGGATTAACATGTTCCCTCGCCATTATGTAATCGTAATTCCACCCCTTTTTTAAACCGTGTTTTCTTGTCGTCATATAACGACCGACCTTCCAAGCAATTCCGGGATCGGTAGGAATCAAAATAGACAGAGTGCCTCCTGGTTTTAACACTCGTAACCACTCTTTGATCACCAAATGAGGCTCGTATAGGTGCTCCAATATATGAGTTGCGATCACGCGATCAAAACTGTTGCTTTCAAAATCTAACTCACAAGCATTAGTTACGTTAAAAATGAGTTTGTCATAAGAATTGATACGACTGAGTTGCTTATCTGCTACTTCGAGTGCTGATGCATCACCATCACTAACAATGTATTCATCGAAGGTGTGTTTAACATGCAATAAGTGTTCACCAGTTCCAGAACCTACCTCTAATACTTTGGGGAAATGCTTATCTTCTCCGAATGGTCTTTCACACGCAATATGACCAGCCCTCATCACATACCCCGTGGTATTGCTCTCATAAACTCGTTCATCGTATTCATCACTGAAACGAGACAAATAATCTAGCCATTCCTTATCTTCATCCTTGCTTATTCTCATACCAGAATCCTATTCCAATGGTTTGTTATTACTGCATCTTAATATAGAAAGAATTCGCATCTCTCGCCGACCTCGTGACACGTTGTCGAGTATCAATCCACAGAAAAAAGACATCACCGCAATTAATGCAATCGAGCTAGACAAAATCGCAGTTGGCACCCTTTCTACCAGCCCGGTATCAACAAAATCTAAAATAACGGGAATCCCCAAGCTCAATGAGATGACACAAAACAACACAGACAATACGCCAAAGAAAAACATCGGCTTCACATCTCTCAATAAGAACAAGATAAAGTTGAGGATCTTCAGACCATCACTCAATGTATTCAATTTGCTAGCTGTTCCTTCCGGCCTAGATTGGTACTGAGTTGAGACTTCTTTAATGGACATATTATGATGTAATGCATGCACGGTGAGTTCGGTTTCAATTTGAAAACCATCACTAAAAATCGGGACTGATTTCACAAACCGGCGACTCATAATCCGATAACCCGAAAAAACATCACTTAATTGGGCGTTAAATCCCCGATTGATAAGTGAGGAGAACATTTTATTGCCGAAGATATGCCCTTTAGGATACGCACCTGAAGAGCGCTCTCGGCTTCCAATAATCATATCGAGCTTTTCATTATTTAATTGCTCGATCAAAGCCGGACATATAGACGCATCGTAAGTGTCATCACCATCTGCCATCACGTAAATATCAGCCTCAACATCAGAGAACATGCGCCTAACGACTTCTCCCTTCCCTTGACGAGACTCATGTCGAACAATAGCACCTGCTTGCATCGCCTCTTCTATCGTGTTGTCAGTTGAATTGTTGTCATACACATAAATAGTAGAATTAGGTAAAGCTTGTTGAAAAGAAATGACCGTTTTTCCGACCGCACCTGCTTCGTTATAGCACGGGAGTAACACGGCAATGGTTTGGTTTTTCATGAACTCCCCCTAACTCTAAAGACTCGGTAACCGCTTTCAATGTTGTCGTGCACAACCTCCAACCAAGTTGGAGTATCTGAGCTGTATAATTTATTGATAAACGCCTCATCTCCCGCCGAACCCTTTAGAATCAATAAATGAGGATCATTGCCAACAACAATAATATCTACGCTTTTATCTATAATCTTCCTTTCAACTAACCCGAGATCTTCCTCTAGCATCACCTCAATAAGAAACCTATTCCCGACAATATTTCGATGATAAGGAGCGGCAATAATGCTGTTATTTGTCTTTGCTAATACAGGAGCCCCAGTTTCTATTCCAGAGAGAATGGTTTGTGAGTTGATATCGTTATCTTTTAGTACTTTATAGATATTCAGCGATTCTTTCTCTTCATCAAGAGTAGTTGTAATTTCCTCTGTTGGCGACAAAGCGAGAATGACAAATGCTACAGCTAACGGTGCGCCAGAAAAAATGACTGTAGCTTTTAAGATTGAAGAGCGAATGTAATCTGACAACTGCAGAACAACATATGCTTGAAGAGGAGCAGCTAACACAAAGCACAATCTCATGACCCTAATCTGCCAAAAAATCGCAAGGGCTAGATTAAACAGAAAAATGAGATACAAAATTGTGCAATGGTCGTTTTTATTCTTAAAAAGTGGGTACAACGTGGCTGGAACAACGAGTAAAGCATAATTCTCTATAGAGAAAAAACCGTGACTCGTGATGTATCTAGCGATCGATTTTGCTTCTGTAACTTGGTCAAGCCAATAAAATTTTAGAATCGGAGGGTAATCAATCAACAAAGCACTGCTGAGTGACGGATAAAGCACTCCAACCGGGATTAAAAATAAAATGCCCAGAAAAACGAACAACAAGGCTTTTTGCAACAGCTTCTTACCTTCATTAATGAATCTATGGTAAGTATTAACAAAGAGCCAACCACAAAAGAAAAGAATAATGAGAACAAATGATATTTCGTCGTACTTAAAAGCAAGAAACTCATCGTAAGGCCGGTTTAATAAAACCGCACAAGCGCTAAATAAAGCAGAACTCGCATACAACTTAGAAACATAACTAAACCACTCGTGGCGAAAAAGACCGCAATACACGGTGTAAATAGCGAAGAAAAACATAAATAACAATACATTATCTAAACCAGTCCACAACGATAAAGACAGGATAATTGATTGAGCATAAACACGCCATGAGTGATTCATCTGGCGATGATTCACAGGTGTTAAAGCTAAAAATAGGGCTGCAAAGATAAGCTGAATATTATGATGGTCAATAGAACCCGGTAAGAAGTGAATAATTGAAGGGGAGGAGATAGCAAACATCATGCTAATAAAACGATATTTGTCGCCGAATAAATGTTCACTTAAATAAAAGCATGACAATGCAAAAATCAGTAAATAAAGTAATGGAACAATCGATATTGAAATCGTATACGCAACACTATCATCGGCGACTAGTAATAGTGGAAAAGCGACTAGCGATAACATTAGGTCAGGGAAGCGAGACCAATGGATTATAATACCATCAGCGGGATTAAAGTTACTCATCGGTTCAAGATACCAATGACCATTCTTCATCCACTCTTGAAACTGAACAAAACGCATATAATCGTCATTATCATTCAGGTTGAGTATTGAAACGCTTTCCCACTTGTAAATAAATATCGCGATGGCACAAACTAGCCAAATTGCAGAAATAACAACGATATCTTTGTTAAAACTCTCATTTTTAGGCAATATGAATATCCTTTTCATTGAGCCAAAGTCAAATTATTACTATTCCATCTCTCTCACTTCTGCTAACGCTCTGTTTAAGTTTTCATTTGCTACTTTGTAATAAGATGATTTTTTATCGATAGCTTGTTGTAAATATGGAACCGCCTGATCAGGTTTTCCTTGTAAGATCAGGAAATATCCAACATTATTCAACGCTTCCGGTGCATCCATATGCCTCATGAACACGTTGGTTGCCTTCTTAATATCCCCAGAAGCTAAATAAATAAGCGCCAGATTATTCTGAGCTTTTTCATTATTCGGCTCTAACTCTAAAGCTGAACGCGTGTACTGATACGCTTCCTTGTAGTTACCGTACATATAATGAGAGTAGCCCATATTCAACAAAGCTTTGACTGAGCTTTTATCTATCGTCAGTGATTTTTTAAAGTACTCTTGTGCGATCTGATGCTTTCCGTCAACATCTTCCAATACACCAATTCCCATATAAGCTAGCGCTGGAGACATACTATCGACCTTCAAACTGGCCACTTCACTTTGGTTCAATGCTTGGTAGTTTTGGATAGTTTCACTGCTTTTTAAACGAACTTGGTCTGAATTAATCGCTTTAAAGAAATAACTACGTCCTTCATCTGTGCGACGTTGTTTGGTGTATAGAACGCCTAACTGCTCCAACACTTCTGTGTGGGCAGGGTTAAAATCTAGCGCAGCAAGGTAAGCTCTCTCGGCCAACGCATAATTACCGCGAGATGAATGTATTTGGCCAATAGTGAACAGGGTTTTATCGTGAAACTCTTTTTCAGGGAAAGACAAAGAGCGTATGTATTCATACAACGCCAAGTCTATGTTGTTGTCTCGCAGAGCAATGTCACCGCGCATAATTGCTTCTTTCTCATTAAGAGGTGGCTCATCGCTAGTTAAAGTATCGATTGGCTTACCGGAATACAATTCTGCATCAAATTGATTAGTTGGTTCATCAGAAGAAGCACAACCGAGTAGCAAAACTGGCAATAAAAGAAGAAGAAACTTATTGTAGAAAATCATAAACTTGCTCCCGGCGCACTTAATGCGTCCATTACAATCAAGAGTCCAGGGCCAAGTGCAACAATGAAAAAGCAAGGCCAAATAAATATCAACATGGGAAATAACATTTTAGTCGGTATTTTCGCCGCGATTTCTTCAGCGGCTTGCTGACGCTTATCTCTAAAGTCTTCGGTATAGTCACGGAGCGTTTGCGCTAAACTTCCGCCCATTCTCGATGCATGAGAAAGCAAAGAAACCAAACCTTCCAATTCGACTAAACCGGTTCGTTCAATAAGCTGCCTAAGCGCATCAGGCATAGTGACGCCAGCTTGGATTTTGGCAAACACAGTCTCTAGTTCATCCGCAAGCTCCGGCTGAGAAATATAGAGTTCTGATGCAACACGTCCAAGAGCTGCATTAAAGCCAAGTCCTGATTCAGTACATACAACAAGAAGATCAAGCGCATCAGGGACGCCGTTTCTGATTTTTTTCTGACGCTCTTTTTGTAGCTTACTTAGAATAATATTAGGTGTGAATGTGCCAAGAAAAACACAGGTCATGATGAGTAAATTATTATAATCTCCGCCCAACGCTATGTAATAAACCATAAAGCCCGCGACGATACCTATCAAGCTAGATAAAACCTTCAACGCATAGAAAACCGATAACGAACTCTTCTCATGGAACCCGGCATGCATCAACTTTTCCGAGTAAGTTTCATTATCTTTTTTATTACCTTTACTTATAAAAGGGCTTAATGATTCTAACGTATTGGAAAAGTCGTATGGTTTTCTGCCAGTCGGTGCCCCGTCTTCTGATATCTGTCTCAGTTTCTTGTCCAAAGGAGAACGAGCTCCTAAAAATAGAAATCCAAGCGTTAGTGTTAACAAGACTGTTGTAAGCAAAATCATCGAATAGATAACCATCTGAGAGCTAACTCCAAAGTCTGCTAACATCTGCTTCCAAACTTCAATATTTAATAATTCCATAGGTTAAATCTCTATGCTGATGATCTTTTTAATCCACAAGGCTCCGATAGCCAAAAGAACAATACCGACACTGACCATCGAGAGACCGCGAGGATCTTTATAGAGTGGCTCTATATACTCGGGGCTAGCGACCCTTAAGGCGAAGAACAAACCAAATGGGGATAACGTTAAGATCCATGCTGATAAACGACTTTCAGCAGAGAGCGTTTTGATTTTTCTTTCCAGTTTAAAACGCGCTCTCAGTACTTCAGATACCTTTTGCAGGTTTTCAGATAAGTTACCCCCAGTCTCTTTTTGCAACATTACGGCACTAGAAAATGCCAACATTGAGACGGTTGGTACTCGTTCTGTCATCTGTAGAATCGCTAAGCGTAAGTCATAACCATAGTTAAGTAGGTTATAGGTATTTTTAAATTCAATACCGATTGGATCTGGAAGTTCTTCGCCAACTTCATTGAATGATTGGACGAGCGGTTGTCCTGCTTGCAATGCGCGTCGAATAATATCTAAAGCCTCAGGAAGTTGTTCCTCAAATCGAGCCATTCGGTAAGTCACTCGATTTTGCACAAATAGATAAGCGATAACCCAAACAAAAATGAACGCCGCGACACTAATGAACCATACTTGGTTCGTCATTATCGATATCAACGTGAGTGACACACCACAAAGAGAAACAATAAGTAAGAACCTGCTTAACGTCACTTTCATACCGGCTAGTTCCAACATTTTTTTCAAGCCAGCGAAGAAAGAAATAACGATGAGCTTACGATCTAGCGGGGACAGCTCTTTGTTATAGTGTTCTTTGAGTAATGACAAACTCTCTGCATCGATATTACGTTGCGTCTCTTTCAAACGTCGAGACAACTCTTTGTGCTTCGCTTTTTTCCCTGCAGCAGGGAGCAACAAAGCTTGAGAGATAAAAAGCACCGCAATGAATAATAGACCTAATGAAACGCTTACATTGTCCATAATCTCTCCTTAACCTTTGGTCTCACTAAAGAGCTCGAAAGGCAGGTCGAGTCCACGTTTGACTAACTGGTCATGGTATTGAGGAACGACCCCCGTTGCCGTGAAATAACCGATAATATTGCCGTCTTCATCAATACCTTTACGCTGAAAACGGAATATTTCCGACATAGTGATCACCTCACCTTCCATGCCGTTGATCTCTTGGATACTCACCATACGACGCTTACCATCTTCTTGGCGTTCCATTTGAACAACAAGGTGGATAGCCGAAGCAATCTGAGCTCGTAAGTTTTTGGTTGATATGTTCCACCCTGCCATCGAGAACATGTTTTCGACACGACTTAAGGCATCACGGGGGGTATTCGCGTGAATGGTCGCAAGAGAACCATCATGACCGGTATTCATCGCCGCTAGCATGTCAACGGCTTCGCTACCTCGCACCTCCCCAACCACGATTCGGTCTGGTCGCATACGCAAGGTATTTTTAACCAATTCGCGCTGACTGATTTCTCCCTTGCCCTCTAGGTTCGCAGGGCGGGTTTCTAAGCGAATAACATGAGGTTGTTGCAGTTGTAATTCGGCTGAGTCTTCTATGGTAATAATTCGTTGGTCTCGCGGAATGAAACCAGAAAAGATATTAAGTGTGGTTGTTTTCCCTGACCCCGTCCCTCCTGAAATCAATATATTGAGCTCACCTTTCACTGCAGCCTCCACAAACTTAGCCATTTGAGGCGAGACTGAGTCGTAGCCAATTAAGTTATCCATAGTCAAACGATCGACTGCAAAACGACGGATCGAAACTGAAGGGCCATCAAGAGCTAAAGGAGGGATAATTGCATTAACACGTGAGCCATCAACTAAGCGGGCATCTACCATAGGTGATGCTTCATCTATTCGTCGACCAACCTGGCTTACTATTCGATCGATAATGTTTCTAAGGTGACGATCATCAAGAAAGGTATAAGGCGTTTTCTCGAGTTTACCTCGGCGTTCGACATAAACACTTTTTGGGCCGTTGACCAATATATCCGATACAGTTTGATCAGCTAATAAGGGCTCCAACGGACCAAGGCCAAAAACTTCATCTTCTATCTGTTTGATGACCCGTTTACGACCTTCTGCGCTGAGTGCATGACTACCATCATCAGCCATCAACTGAACGATAGCTTCATGCAAATCTAGCTTGGCGCGCTCTTTCTCCAAGCTAGAAAGTAATCCTAAGTCTAACGTTTCAAGTAGCTGCTTGTGAAAGAAGTGTTTGATTGATAATTCTTGCTCCAGTACTTTTCGAGCTTCATCAATCGCTTTTTCCTTTTCAACGCTCGCTTCTGTCCGAGAGTTACTGGACGTCTCAACACTTGATAAACGTTCAACAGGATTGGCATCTTCTGAATCATGCGAAATCTGTTCTACTTTTTTTTCAAACTCTGGATTTACATTTTTTCGTTTAAAGAACATCACAATCCCTCGTGTTTACTTTTCACCAACCCATTATGAAAACAACTTTTTCAGCCACCCTTTCTCTTCCTGCTCTGGTGGTGAAAGAACATGAGATAAGTCGATGATAGAGCGAGTAATAGAGCTTTTTTTTCTCGACTGAACTAACGGCTGCCCCAAATTGGCACTCTCTAGCGCGACTTTAAAATCATTTGGCATAAGGTGTATATCGTGGTTGCCCACTGCTTGTTCAATGTCTTTCAACTTAATTGAATGTCGCTTTTCATAACGGTTGAGAATGACCTCTATTGAGTCACTTTGTAAGCCGTACTCAAATTTCAGAGATTTAATTAGTCGGCTTGTGTTTTTTACTGACACTAAGCTCTGTTGCAAAACCAAAAGTACTTTAGTCGCTGGTGATATTGCTGATGCAAATACGTGATCTAGGCCTCTAGATAGGTCAATGATCACATAAGGGTAGAAACGACGTAGAATTGGAAGTAATCTGCCAATTTTCTGAGCCTGCTCGAAATCATCAGCGTTATTTTCATGTTTAAAGCTTAGAACATGGAGACCTGATTCGTGTTTATTTACCAAAGAGCCCAAAGACATTTCATCCAAATCATTCGAATTGTTGATCGCATCCGAAACGCTATAAGTCGGTACTATGTTCAAATAGTCTGGAATCACGCCAAACTGAAGATCGATATCGAGTAAAAGAACTTCATTAGGGTGTTGAGTGGCCATCTCAATGGCAGTATTTAGCGCCAAGGTGGTTGCCCCCATCCCTCCTTTGGTATTCAAAAACAAGATAAACTCTCCGTAACTGGAGTTTTCAAGCTTTTCGGAAGCGGTTTTCTTCAATAATGGAAGTAAATCCGATAGAGTCACATTATGAGACAGAAAATCTGAAGCCCCTAAGCGAAGTGCGATTTTTAATGATCCATTATCACTTTCATCACCGAGCACAACTAAAGACAAATCCTTGTCTTCTAAAGACAAATCATACCCTTGCAACTCAACCATTTTTTGCGCCCAACTCCCATTAGCTTCAACGAAAATAAGCTCTGGGACATCTGCACTTTTTAGGTATTCCTCACTCATTGCCGCAAGAGAAAACGACGTTACATGAACATTTCGGCATTTTTTTAGTTCTTTACTCATATGCGAATGAAAGCCGTCAGTACTGTAGACTAACCAAACCTTTAGATTCGTTCTTAAACGCGTCATATCCTTATCGTTTTCATTCGGCGTTATTTTGATCGCTTCCCCCATACCGCTACTCCTGTAATAAATAACTTATGGACACCGATTCCTTTTTTCAGAGTCCGCCCTAACCACACCCAAGCTTTCAGCTGGTAATATTGTTTCAAACGCAGGGGCAGCAAGAAATCCATTCTCTCCTAGAAAGCTTAGGTTACTGATTAACTGAATGCCATAACCCGTAGCTCTAGCACGTACAAACTTAATACTGCCAAAGTTAGCTTCAAAATCAGAAGCAATCTCTCCCCCGCTCGCGTCTAAGTAAGCCACTTCTAAGTTAGCATTAGTAAATCCAACAAGAGGAATATCATCCACCACCATTCCCGCAATATTGTCTCTATCTAGGACGTAACATACCGTCGCTAACCTAGCAGCCTTCCTAGTCGCTTCACTGACCATTTGCAGCGAAAATATATAGGCACCTAACGCTAAAATGAGGAAGAGCAGCAGAAAAATTAATGATGAGACCAAAGTGAACTCAATAATGGCAAGCCCTTTGGTTCGTCTTTTAAGTCTTATCATCACAGCACCCTCATCACTGAAGTCACACTTAATGGAACAGCAAAACTCTCATTCGAAAAAGGGATAGACAAAAAGAGTGGAACATAATCATACGTCACACTAACTCGTACATAACTGTCGCCTGAAGGCGGGGTTACGGTCACATCCGATGTCGTCAATGAAGATAATACAGCTGTTCCTGCGCTGTTCTGACCATAGACCACGACATTCTGAATTTCAGACGTCGGTGCGATGGTTCCACCAATGGTTCCATACACTTCACTAACCGCATAACGAGCGCCATTCTGCACTGACTTCGATATCACATTGTAATGAACAAGAATATTGCCAAGCTCTAGAACTAAGACTAGAAAAAACAGTAAAACGGGAGTCGCGATGACCATCTCTACGGCAGCAAACCCCTGTTGAAATTGATTAGATGGCTTCATGATCAAGATTCCCCACTATTGGGGTCCTTATACAGAACAATCTTATAAGTCCCTTCCGTTGTCGACGTTGTACTACCAGATCCACCAGCAACACTGCAAGAGTGGATAAACTCACCAAAAACGGCGGGTGTACCTGAGTTGTTAGTTGGAGCTTTTTGTAACAAGAAAAAGCAGCCAATTTTGTTTACGGTAAAGTCAGTTGCACCACCACTTTTACCTGAGCAATCAACCATAGGAATGGGTAAAATACGACGCCAAGCAACACCATTAGATGCACACCCGGAACCACCGTTTGCTATACAGGCGTTGGTATCTGACTCATATTGAGCATAGGTATAACTTCCGTCAGAATCTATATCTCCCGTACCTGCATCAATCGTTATTTCATTGGTAGGTTCTGTGGTTACATAATCTGAAGGGTAATCGGATGCCGATAAGCCACCACCATAATCGCCAAAACGAGTATTCAAACCATCGCCTGTGGGGCCAACCGTGCCACCTGGTTTGGTCGTGATATCTTCACCAATTTTGACTGGCTGGTCATAGCTACCACCTAAACCTTCTTTGACGGTTTTACCACCGGAACCGAAATCCAACAGATGATAATTACCGTTGCCCATTTCTGACAAGCTACTGTCACCCACCTTCAATGCGTGGACCGTTCCGACTTCATATCCAAATACATTAACTATCTCTTCGCCTGTCACATCGTGATAGCCATCTTCTGGGTCAATATCGTTATCCGAAGTGCCATCACCAATACACACCCCAATGGGTACAACGTTATTAACTACATCTTGCCCAGAGCTTGGCCCAGCAACGGCACTTGCCGATACTTCCTTATCAAGACCAAACATATGAATGAAAAATTCATCCATCTCTAGTGCATCTACGCGAACTCGCACATAAACATCATCACTTGCACCGAACGTCGCCGTGCCAGTAAAATCTTGTGGGTCATTCGAATAATCAATGCTTATAGAAGCGGTCGAGAAATCAATTTCTTGGTTCCCTGTTGAAGCCGCCATGGCATTGAGCGCCGTACCGACTTCTGCATCCACCGCGTCTTTATCTTTGCTATTGTCTAATATGGTTGCGGCAGCCAGCGCTGCAGAATCAACCGCATTTTGTAAGCGCGTTTTATTTACAACCATATGGTTTATGTCTACAGCTAGCGCTGAGACCGCTAGAAAAACCAACAAGGCAGCAGTAATCATCACCACAACTAAGCCTTGTTGTTTTTTAGGGCTTTGTGATACTCGATACAACATATGAGTACCTCCAGATTTAGTTAAAATCTTCTAAGATCTGGCTACTACTTCCGGACAGATCGTTTTCACCTTTGCCAACATATCTGTCGTAACCAGTCTGCATCCGCTCCCCTGTACCATCAGGTACTTCGAGTAAATTCTCTTGGGTAGCATTAGGGTTATACGTTTGCTCTGTTTTCACTAGTGCCACCGAATGCCCTAAACGAGCATCGTTCGCACAGCCAACTAATAACATTGCGAGAAAGATCATCATTATTTTAGTCATATCATCCCCTTATAAATCATGCCCAAATGAGCCTTCGCTACCACCATCAGTCGGTGATATATCCTGTGAAGCTTGAGATTGCTCTGAATCAGATTCAGACGGTTCAGCTATGTAAGCGCCTCGGCCTAATAAGTAATATTCCAAATCATTAGGGTCAACAAAAGCATCTGTGGGTAAGGTCACTTTGCTTCTATCAATAGGCTTTGCCAACCTCGGAGTTACTAAGATTACTAATTCAGTTTCTCCAGATATGTACTCTTGGCTGTTAAAAAGTTGGCCTAAAATCGGCACATCTCCAAAACCTGGCATCTTGTTACTGATGTCCCTAACATTCTCACTCAACAACCCCGCAATACCGATAGTTTGTCCATCGGCTAGCTCCAGTGTTGATGACGCGCTACGTCGAGTAATAGGTGGGATAAAATAAGTCGCATTTGTGGTACCCGGATCAATGGTCAATGAGCTGGTATTGGCTATCTCACTAACATCAACGGCTAGATTTAAATTGATTTTTTTGTCACTGAGTACCGTCGGTATAAACTTAAGCCCTACACCGTATTCTTTGTATTCAATGGTAATGCCATCTTCGTCTGGCACAGGGATAGGAAATTCACCACCCGCTAAAAACTCAGCCTTAGAACCACTTAATGCGGTTAAGTTAGGTTCAGCCAATACCTTAGCGACCCCGTTTTGTTTTGCTACGTCCAGTGCGAAAGTAAACAGAGTATTACTATCAATGAAAGACCCTAAAATGCCGTAGTCCGTCGACGTGGGAATATTGAAGATAGGCGTAGCTCCTAATACTCCGGCAGGTACAGAAGACGCCCCCCAAGAAAAGTCAGAACCACTGGTTTGGAAAAAATGGAAGTTCGCATCAAACTTTCTCACTAAGCTTCTTTGAACCTCGGCAACCGTCACCTCTAACATAACCTGTTGCGCGCCACCTATAGACATCAGGTTAATAACACCTGTCGCTGCAGCTTGTTCACTGCCGCTTTCTTTGGATTCGTCAGCAGCCTGCCCTGATGAATAAGTTTCCGCGATTCGCATCGCCATATTCATTTGTTGCTGGTTACTGACCTGACCACTCAGCAACAAACGGTTCTGCGCGCTGTGCACTTCAATAGTTTCATCAGGAAGAAACTCATACAATTTAGCTTTGAGGCTATTAAGATCATGAGTAACCTCAATATTAATAGACTCGATCAACTGACCTCGTGAATCCCAAGCCATTAGGTTTGTCGCACCTAATTTTTTGCCGATTAAGAACAATTCATTTGATTTTAAAATTACAATATCTAAGACTTCAGGATCACCAAGAGAAACCTTCGCCGCTTTTCCCGACAGCACCACATGCGTAGATTTATGATGTGGAACCGTGACTGTTTTTCCCGTCTGTAACGCCGCAACACTGGCCGTCGAAAAACAAATCAGGCTCAAAACACACGCAATTAATATTTTCATATTTCACCTCAATCCTTGACGCGCACATTAGATGTTTCTGTACCTTTGATAATGGTGACACTTGGTCTAGGCACATATCGACGAACCACTTTTTTCTCAACTTCATGTGGGTTTCTCAAAGTCAGCTGAATGCTGCCTTTGCTTTTAGCCGTGAGAAGTTTCTCGGCCTCTTTCGGCGTCATCTCAAGAGTTACCGCTCGTACAATAATCGGACTGTTTTCTTTCGTTTTAGCTGTTTGGTCTACAGCCAAAACCTTAATATCTTTAAGAACGGTTTGAGTCGCTGCAGAGTTTTTTCCGTAAGAAACGGTATTGAGAATATCAACCTTATTCCCAGGTAATAAGAAACCGGCCACACCAATAACATCATCAACACGTATCGTTACCGCACGTTTATTTTCAGGGATAAGAGCGGCAAGTGTTGACCCTTCTCCTGGTACAGTAAATCGTAACTTGTGAAGCACCTCTCCGGCATAGATAGTATTCGCAACAACCTTGCCAATCAGATCCGCTTTATCCGAATAGTTATTTTCATTAATCCAATCAACTTCCATCAACCGAGTAGTTAAGAACTGATCTTCGATAATGGTTCCGGCTTCAATTTCTTGTGATGCGACAACAACGGGGTGACGCTCAACCGTTTCAACTTCAACGGTTGGCTGAACTTGATCATCCATCCACTGCTTAGCAAAAAATACAGCCGCCAAGCCGAATACTACGGACAGTAAAAACAGTAGGAAAACTTGACTCTTATTCATTATTCTCTTCCTCGTGTCCATCAGAGGTAAAATAGACTTCCCATGCCATGGAAAGAATATCGAATGTAATAACAGGTGGGAGTTGCTCAAACGAAAGAATGTCTTTGCTTATACCAACGAGATCTTTCGGCAAACAAGGGAAAAGTGGTACCTTAAGAAGCGTGTGCATTTGAGACAAACGCTCAAAGAAACCATCTTGAAGCTCTACCTCTTTATCAGCGACGACGCTCATCCATAAAGCTTCATAATCTCGCTGATTCAACGGCTTGAATTCAATTTTATAACCTAAACGACGTAAAAATGCAGGGTCGCTTATTTTCTTGGGATTTAGATTGGTAGAAAAGGCAAGCGTTAGAACAAACGGCATCGTGATTTGCTGGCCATTAGGTAGCGATAAATAATCAAAGGAATATTCCATTGGTACAATCCAACGATTAAGCAAAGCATCGACAGGCATGGGCTGACGACCAAGGTCATCAATGATAAAAATCCCATTATTTGCCATCATTTGTACAGGCGCTAACCAAACACGACTGTTCTCAGAATGATTAACTTCAAGCATATCCATAGTCAGTTCTCCACCCACCTGAATATTCGGCCTTTCACAATTAAGCCAACGCTTGTCGTATTGATCTTTGAGGGAAATACTCTGATCGCTGCCATTACTATCCAACGGTTTATGATGTTGTGCGGAAAATACCTTAATGATATTACCTAATGCATAAACGGCATAAGGAATGAAAACAGACGTATGCAGCGCATTGACAATACGTGAAGCTACAAATGTTTTACCCGTCCCCGCATGCCCATACAGCAACAAGGCACGCCCGGAATTGATTGCTGGCCCCAATACCGAAATCATTTTGTCGACACCATATACATCATTCAGTGCTGCTTCGACATGTGGCCGAGTCACTAGCTCTGCTCTTAGATCCTGCTGCTTGACCACATCACTATATTGAGTAAGTGAAACGGGGGCAGGACCTAAATAAGCATCACGTTTAAAGGCAAGATCAGCTTCTTCAAGTCCTTTCTCAGAAAGGGAATAGCGAACGTGACTATGAGATGCAGATGAGAGAGAAAGGTTAGAGGTTGGTTGAAAAACTTCAATCAATGACTTTGTTCTCAACACAGCCAACGCACTTTCAACAATATGTGTCACAACACACAAATAGTTAGAAAGCTCTAAAACATCCGACTTGGGGTAGGCTGACAGGTGCTTCAACACAAGGTTTTCTATAACAACTTCAGGAACACCCAGCATATCAATAGATGTAGGAACGGCTGGGGCTGAAATTTGAGGCTTCAAAGTTGTTGGAGCAGTACGCCCTATAATATCCATATATTATTCCTCTCCATGAAGCTAACCAACAACAGATTTAAGTAAAGTAGCTATACATCGCCAATCCCATGACAACAGAGGGTGCAAAAGGCATCGTCACCTTATTTGAATACCTAGCGTGCAAACTCGCACTTTCATCTAATACTGGTGCCACTCCACCAAGCACAATCAGCTTATTTTCAAAATAGCCTTTGATGCTAAGACTGTTCGAGTTGGAAAAGTTATATAGCAGGTAGAAAGTCCCGATCACTCCAGAAGAGAGTAAGATAAAATACGACGCATCAAGTAATTGTCCCCACCCGAGATACATCCCCACAATACCTAATAATTTCACATCTCCTGCAGACATAGCTCTTAAAAAATATAAGAGTAATCCAAAACAAAAAAACACCACGAATCCAATGAAGGACATTAAAAAAACATCAAAGGTGTAACTGCGGTTAAACATTGATAAAAAGTACGCAAACAAAAACAGTATCAACATTTTGTTTGGTATACGATGTTTCTCAACATCGTATACCGAAACTGCAATTAGCAATGCCCAAAAAACTGAAGGCTCATTAATCATATATTCTATTTATACACTCGATATAATGCTTTGAAATTTAATCAGTAAGGCTGTTGCCATCCCAGAAAAAACCAATCCAACAGCAAGAACAAGCGAGGCTGCACCAATCACATACTCAACGGTAGTTAACCCCGATTGTCGTTTCCGTCTATTGTCATTCATAACGTCAACCACTAACCAACGTTGGCAACAATAGCGTTCAGTTTAGTTGACAACGTATTTCCCAAACCTGAAAATACAGTTGTTAAACCTAATACTAACAACGCCGCACCGATTACGTACTCGATAACAGTCAACCCTTCTTCATCTTTCATGAATTCTTTACAATTATTCAAAAACTTATCCATGAGAACCTCTCCTTGATTTACGTATCAGGCTTTGTTTACCTGTAAACTAAATCTAGAGGTGAGAGATATATTCGGTTAGGATTTTTTTGCCATTCACTTGCACTTTTTTGTGGTACTTCTAATCTAATTGTTACGTATAGTAATTTAGCTAAATTTAAACCCACATTTAAATATGAAATAGAGTTGGTATTTATATGAAAGTAGTAACACCTTTATTATCAGATAAGGATAGTGACTTTAACGCTGTTATTATCAATAAAATAAGCCACTACTTTCCTATTGAAAACTTTGGACAAGATATATCTATAATCAGTAACTTAGATGTAAGGTTAGTGTTTTTTATATTGAATAAGCCAGATAAACTTCAACTACTTACAATGGCTTTAGCTATTTGCGAGAACCTAAATAAAAGAATAGTTCTTATTTGCTCAGACCCGTTACCTAATATCGTTCGAAATCATAAGAATATATTCTTTATTATCGAAACAAACAGTAAACATCTGACCAGTACATTCGAAGAACTTAAGAGTAAAACACAGCATATCTTCGAGCCTCATTTTGATCTCGACCGAGATACAAACAACAACAATCAATTACCTGCAAAGTTGTTTACCTCTGAAGTCGTTAACTTCGTTATGGACAACATCAACAAAGAAATCAGAGAAACAGAAATCGCAGAAAAGTGTCATTGTTCAACAACCTACTTTTCTAAGAAGTTTCATCTACACTTTGGGGTAAGCTTTAGAGACTTTGTGTGCGATAAACGAATCCTGTTAGCCAAAAAGTTAATCGAAGCCGATACCGAATCAAAAATAGCTGTTATTTCTTACCAATGTGGATACAAGGATGTGTCGTATTTTTCAAGAATCTTTAAGAAAAGGACCGGAGTAACACCCGCAAGTTACAGACGTGCCTGCACGGATAACAGAAAACGCTAATTTTACTCCCTAAAAGAAAAAATCATGGTACATTTAACATGATTTTAACAAAAATAACTTAGCGAAAAACATGGAGTTAGACAATGATTCAGCCTAACGAGTTTAGCCAAGAAAAAGCAACAGCTCTCCCTACACCCAATGACATGATTTTAAAATGGGCAGAAGAACGCCCAGATGAAGTCTATTTAAAACAAATCATCAACCGCCAATTTGTTGAATTTACTTATAAAGAAGTGGCCGACAAAGCACTAAAACTGGCGTCAGCATTAGAAGGATTCGGGGCCCAACCCGGCGATCGAGTCGCTCTCGTTTCAAAAAACTGTGCAGAGTGGTTTATCTGTGATCTTGCCATGATGTTAGGAGATTTTGTCAGCGTCCCAATCTTTCCAACAGCGGGTGCAGACACCATTCAATACTGTATTGAACACAGTGAAAGTAAGATCGTAATTGCAGGTAAGCTTGATGATCCTAAAGCTACTCAAAAAGCACTCGATGATAATCCGAGTCTAATTAGTATCTCGTTACCCTACGATACTGCCGCTAAGTGCCAGCACACTTTTGAGCAACTTATCGAGACACATGAACCCTCAACCAAACGACCTCAGCATCACGATGATAAGCTGATGTCGCTTGTGTATACTTCGGGTACGTCTGGGTTACCGAAAGGCGCAATGCTCACGTATGGTGCCTTTACATGGTCAGTTCAGAGGTTAATCGATCACATTGGTATCCAACCCGGCGATCGCCTGTTTTCTTATCTACCGCTTGCCCATATAACCGAACGAGTGTACATCTTTGGTTCTTCAGTGATGGGTGGGGTGGTTACTGCTTTCCCTGAATCTTTAGACACATTTATTGATGATGTAAAAATGCATCGTCCAACTTTGTTTATTTCAGTTCCTCGTTTATGGACTCTATTCCAACAACGAATCCAAGATAAGCTTCCACAGAAAAAACTGAACTTCTTACTTAAAATTCCGTTCGTGAATAACCTCATTAAGAAGAAACTGGCTGATGGTCTGGGGTTAGACCAAGCTCGCGTTCTTGGCTGTGGCTCAGCTCCGGTATCACCAGCTCTACTTGCATGGTATGAGAGTGTTGGCCTACACATTACCGAAGCTTGGGGAATGACTGAGTCTTTCGCCTACAGCACGATTAACCACCCGTTTAGAGCAGACAAAATTGGCACTGTAGGTAATGCTGGTCCGGGCATTGAACTCAAAATTGCAGAAGACGAAGAGATTTTAGTTCGAAGCAAAGGCATGTTCTCTGGTTATTACAAAAATGACATTGCAACTCAAGAATCTTTTAACTCAGAAGGTTGGCTTCATACGGGTGATATTGGTGATATTGACAGCGAAGGCTATTTAACGATTCGTGGGCGTAAGAAAGATACCTTTAAAACCGCGAAAGGCAAGTTTGTCGCTCCTGTACCAATAGAAAATAAACTCTTTGAGTACAGTCGTGTCGAAATGATGTGTTTGATAGGCTTAGGCTTACCTGGCCCTATCCTGCTCGTAGTACCGCATGACTTCCCTAATTTTGATCGGGCTCGTTACGAAAGAACAAGCAAACGCGTCATTGAAAAAATGAACGAACAGTTAGCTTCGCATGAGAAGATCAAAGGCGTACTGATGATTAAGGAACCATGGAGCATCGATAATGGTGTTCTTACTCCAACTCTCAAGATAAAGCGACACATCCTTGAGCAGAAATACCATGAAGTCGGTCATAACTGGCCGAAAGATAAATTGGTAGTTTGGGAAGAGTAATCAAAATAGAGAAGGAGCCTGTACGGCTCCTTTTTTGTAAGCTCAACTTATAGGTATTTAGTGTAATCAGCCGCATCATTGCTCCCATAGTCCAGACCTATGTCCTCCCTCATTCGACTGCTCAGCGTTTCCGAACTAATAACTTGTCTCGATTTAGCCGTCTTACTCACCTTGGTTATATCATTAACTTTAAGCATCTGATTAACAAATCTGCCGACCCAACAGGTTATTGTTTTCATTTTCTCTCTCTTGTATTCCTTGTTTATTTGTCGCTATTATGGAAATAACCTGTTCGATAAGCGAACAACCATTGTTAACAAGGACTATAAGCTGAGATTATGGACAATAGACTGCGCCACCTTTCTGGTCTCCGTTATTTTGAAGTTGCAGCACGCTTAAATAGCTACAGTAAAGCTGCTGAAGAACTGTTTGTTAGCCAAGCAGCCGTCAGCCAAAAGATCCGCCAGCTAGAAGAACAGCTTGGATGTAAGCTTTTTATTCGTAAAGGACGCGTAATGGCCTTAACACAAGAAGGACGTACCCTTTTTAAGCATGTCTCGGACGGGTTCGAAGAGGTAATCGTAGGATTAAATAAGATCCAATCAGAGCCCCTTCAAGGCGTTCTTGTTGTTAGCAGCCCTCCTTCATTTGCTTCCCGCTGGCTGCTGCCGAGGCTTTGGAAATTCTCAGTCAAACACCCTGAGATTCCAATTAAGGTGCTAACAGCGTCTGATACCCCAAATTTAAAACATGGTGAGATTGATGTGGCTATTCTGCAAGGCGAAGAGCTATGTGTTGAGGAAGGCTTGACTCTTGAGATGCTAATCAACGAACCCATCTATCCTTTTTGCTCACCTGAACTCGCCAACTCTTTAAAGTTCACGTCACCTGAACAATTACTCAAATGTTGGTTAATTCAATTTAATAGCGGATGCTTCCCTTGGGAAGAGTGGTTCAAACAAGCCAACATATCCACTCAAGGCAAAACAATGCAATGGATGGAAGTAGGTACCTTCGATATGGGGTTAACGACTGTCATGGCTGGACATGGGGTCTGCCTTGCTACAGATAGCTTGGCTGGTGATTTTATCGAACGTAACCTACTCGTTAAGCCATTCAATATTGGGATGACTCCCGGTGTTCAGGTCAATCTCTGCTTTGATCCTAGCTCTCCAAGAAAAGAGCGAGTGACTGCGTTTACTCATTGGTTACATGAAGAAGTAAACGAGGTATTGGAGAACTAGCTCTGCCTATCAGCTTCTGAAATAAACAGTTCCCCAATAACTAAATACAGAATAGCAACGTAACTCTTCCACGCCGACAAAGCTATGTTGAGTAAAAGCTATGTTGGGTAAAAACAGCGTTAAATAAAATCTACCTTGAGTAAAAGCTACGCTGCCCTGACTCACTCCCAAAACGATTTCTTCAGTTCTTGATCGACTTGATCCTGCGTAATCCCGACATCTATCAATAAATACTCTGGTAACTCAGACAGCTGCTTTCTGGTTCTACGATTCTGAAGATAACGCTCAAAGTTAGAATAGAATTTCTTAACTGATAACGATGACAAAAATGAATGGTTGGTATTTTCGGTTGCTGTGATCGTATTCATAGCCTTTCTCCTGTTGATCTTTCGCTTTGTTATGGTCAATAATTAACCAACAGAGCAACATCGACAAACGATAGATACTGGCATTCAGTTAAGGAAAACTAATGTGAGAGAACGAACCCCACCATTTCAAGGGATCTATTACTTTTACACTGCAGCTGAAACTGGCAGTTTTAAACTCGCGGCTGAAAAGCTGTTTGTCACGGCAGCCGCCGTCAGCCAACAAGTTCGCCAACTTGAAGAGTGGTTAGGTGCAGACTTGTTTATTCGCCAGCACCGAAAAATAGTACTCACTCACGAAGGTGAAGTACTTTACCTGCAAGCTAAGAAAGGCTTTGCCCACATTCAAGATGGTGTGAGGCGAATTAACCAAGACCCAAACCCTACTCAACTTTCTATTTCAACCGTGCCATCATTTGCCCAACATTGGTTGGTTCCTAGAATTGGTGACTTTCGCGATCGCCACCCTGACCTATCCATGCTGATTGAACCGACCAATAAGCTAGTCACGTTTGAAGATTCTAATGTCGATGTCTGCGTTCGGTATGGTCACGGTAACTACCCAAATATCGAGTCTCGTTGGTTAATGGACGAGGTGGTTTACCCAGTTTGTCACCCGATTTATCAAGAGAAGCATGGGATCCATGACATTGACGATCTGCATAAAGCTGAATTGATTGAAGATCGATGGCCAGATATGGATTGGAATCTATGGCTAGACATTGTTGGAGCGAAGGCTGGACGCTCATCATTGCAATTTGATGGCTCGCATTTTGTTTTAGAAGGTGCATTATCCGTACAAGGCGTTGCTCTTGTGAAGCACAGTTTGGTGTATCGGTATTTGCAGGAAAAGAAACTCGTTCGAATCGGTAACATCGCACTTAAGCCCAAATACAATTACTTCCTATGTGCGCCAGCTGGATACTTTCATCGCGAGAAAATCAAACGCTTTGAAGCTTGGATGCAAAGTCAGGTTCAGTTATTTGGAAATAAAGGTCGAGAAGAACTAACTATTATCGAGACAGATTACCAACTTAAATGGTCTGATAATTCATAAAGCGAAACTGGTATACTGAGCTCAAATAAATGGCGAGAACATCTCATGACACAAGAAAATAACCCGCTTCACGGCATAACACTGCAGAAGCTACTGACTGAATTGGTTGAGCATTACGGTTGGGAAGAGTTGAGTTATATGGTGAATATCAACTGCTTTAAAAAAGACCCAAGCATTAAATCTAGCTTAAAGTTTTTGCGTAAAACAGACTGGGCTCGAGTGAAGGTTGAGTCGATTTACATTGAGCTAAAACAGAACTCTTAGTCTTAGTCTTAGTCTTAGTCTTAGTCTTAGTCTTCCAAGAGTAAGATAACAAAAAGCCCCGCAAGCTTTCACTTGTGGGGCTTTTTTAGTTAATTTAGAAAAGAGCTAATTACTTACCAGCTTCTTTTTCTGCTTTAACTTTAGCGATTACTTCTTCTGCCACGTTCATTGGACATGGAGAGTACTGTGCGAATTCCATAGAGAATTGGCCACGGCCTGAAGTAATTGTACGTAGGTGACCAATGTAACCAAACATTTCTGAAAGTGGTACGTCAGCTTTAATACGAACGCCAGTTACGCCAGCTTGTTGATCTTTGATCATGCCACGACGACGGTTAAGGTCACCGATAACATCACCAACGTGATCTTCTGGAGTAAATACGTCAACGTTCATGATTGGCTCAAGAAGTTGCGCGCCAGCTTTAGGCATAGATTGACGGAATGCACCTTTCGCTGCGATTTCAAATGCGATTGCAGATGAATCGACTGCGTGGAAACCACCATCGTAAAGTTCAACTTCAACGTCTAGCGTAGGGAAGCCAGCTAGTACGCCGTTTTCCATCATGCCACCAAAGCCTTTCTCAACAGCAGGCCAGAATTCTTTAGGTACGTTACCGCCAACAACTTTTGAAGAGAACGTAAAGCCAGAACCAGGTTCGCCAGGCTTGATACGGTAATCGATCTTACCGAATTGACCAGAACCACCAGACTGTTTCTTATGCGTGTAGCTATCTTCAATTGCTTGAGTGATAGTTTCACGGTAAGCAACTTGAGGAGCACCAACTGTTAGGTCAACGCCGTAAGTACGCTTAAGGATATCTACCTTGATGTCTAGGTGAAGCTCACCCATACCTTTCAGGATAGTTTCGCCAGTTTCTTCGTCAGTTTCAACTTGGAAAGATGGATCTTCTGCAACCATTTTACCGATAGCGATACCCATTTTCTCAGAACCGCCTTTATCTTTTGGAGATACAGCGATAGAGATTACTGGAGTTGGGAATACCATTGGCTCAAGCGTTACTTGATCTTTAGGATCACATAGAGTGTGACCTGTTTGCACGTTCTTCATACCAACGATCGCAATGATGTCACCAGCTTGTGCGCTAGTTAGTTCGTTACGGTCATCAGCTTGCATCTCAACCATACGGCCAACACGCTCAGTTTTACCTGTGAATGAGTTAAGAATCGTGTCGCCTTTGTTCAATTTACCAGAGTAAATACGAACGAAAGTTAGAGCACCGAAACGGTCATCCATGATTTTGAATGCAAGCGCTTTAAACGTTTCTTCAGTAGAAACGATAGCGTGGTTGCCAGTTTCTTCACCGTTCTCGTCCATTAGAGGTTGAGGATCAACTTCAGTTGGAGAAGGTAGGTAATCTACAACAGCGTCAAGAATGATTTGAACACCCTTGTTCTTGAATGCAGAACCACAGTAAGTTGGGAAGAACGCTAGGTCACGAGTACCTTTACGGATACAACGCTTGATGTCTTCGATAGAAGGCTCTTCACCTTCCATGTAAGCTTCCATTAGGTCATCGTCTTGCTCTACAGCAGTTTCGATTAGCTCTTCACGGTATTGCTCTACGTCGTCTACCATGTCCGCAGGAACATCTAGAATTTCGTAGTTTTCAGGAAGACCAGTGTCATCCCAAACGTATGCTTTACGGCTTAGAAGGTCTACAACACCCACGAATTCATCTTCGCGGCCGATTGGTAGAACCATAACTAGAGGAGTTGCACCTAGAACGTTTTTAACTTGGTCAACAACGTTGTAGAAATCTGCACCCATACGGTCTAGTTTGTTAACGAAGATCAGACGAGATACTTCTGATTCGTTAGCGTAGCGCCAGTTAGTTTCTGATTGTGGTTCAACACCACCAGAACCACAGAATACACCGATACCGCCATCAAGTACTTTAAGAGAACGGTATACTTCAACTGTGAAGTCAACGTGTCCAGGAGTATCGATAACGTTTAGACGGTGACCGTTCCAGAAACAGCTTACAGCTGCTGATTGGATAGTAATTCCGCGCTCAGCTTCCTGTTCCATGAAGTCAGTAGTTGATTCGCCATCATGTACTTCACCAGTCTTGTGGATCTGACCAGTTAGCTTAAGGATACGCTCAGTGGTAGTTGTTTTACCCGCATCAACGTGCGCGAAAATACCAATGTTTCTGTATTTCGATAAATCTGCCATTGTCTTACTCTGTTAATAGGATATAAAATGCGCGCAGAGTATATCACAATCTGTGAAGACTGATAGCTTTGCATGCATTTGGGACTAAAAAACTTTGCCTTTTTCTAACATATAGAAAAAGGCAATCTGTAGAAACAATCTAAATGATTGTTAAGTTTAGTGCTAACTTAAAGCGAAAATAGCGTTTAAGTAAGACTGAATTTCTGCTGTATAGAGTAGCTGAAGTGAGCTCAATTACAACTCATCAAAAGCATTAATTGCTTCTGATAATTTTTTCACACCGTGGATCTGCATTCCTGGAATGCCCCCTTTTGGCATGTTGGCCGCCGGAACAATCGCTCTCTTAAAGCCATGTTTAAATGCCTCATTTAAGCGCTCTTGCCCGCTCGGTACAGGTCGAATCTCACCCGCTAGGCCTACTTCGCCAAAAACCACCACATCTTTTGGTAATGCGCGGTCTCTGAAACTAGAAAGTAGTGCCATCACCAATGCGAGATCGGCACTGGTTTCGGTTACTTTAACACCACCGACGACATTCACAAACACATCTTGGTCAGCCATTTGTAAGCCGCCATGTTTATGCAGCACGGCTAATAACAGTGAAAGCCTGTTTTGCTCTAGACCAACAGCAACACGACGCGGGTTAGCAAGCTGGGAATAGTCCACCAGCGCTTGGATTTCAACAAGAAGTGGGCGCGTCCCTTCCCAAACCACCATCACTGAACTGCCTGAGGTTTCTTCTTCACCGCGAGACAAGAAAATAGCCGATGGGTTGCTGACTTCTTTTAGGCCTTGGCCTGTCATTGCAAACACACCCAACTCATTGACCGCACCAAAACGGTTCTTGTGACTGCGCAGCGTTCTAAAGCGGCTATCGGTTCCGCCATCTAACAGCACGGAACAGTCAATAATGTGTTCCAGTACTTTTGGCCCCGCTAATGTGCCGTCTTTAGTTACGTGTCCCACCAAGAACACCGCAACGTTGTTCTGTTTCGCATAGCGCGTTAATGCGGTTGCTGACTCACGAACTTGAGCAACACTCCCTGGCGATGATTGAACATCAGCGACATGCATAACTTGGATTGAGTCGATAACCATGATCTTAGGTTGCTCTTTTTCGGCAACCTGACAAATCTTATCAACATTGGTTTCAGAGAGCATTTTGAGATGTTCTTTCGGTAAACCGAGTCGAGAGGCACGCATCGCGACTTGTTGCAGTGATTCTTCACCAGTGACATAAAGTGTTGGCAACTGAGAAGAGAGCTGACACATGGTCTGCAATAACAGCGTTGATTTACCGGCACCAGGGTTACCACCAATCAGAATTGCAGCGCCAGGTACGACACCACCACCGAGCACGCGGTCGAGTTCTTTGAAACCACTGCTAAAGCGAGGGACTTCTTGCAGGTTAATTTCCGATAATGTCTGAACGCTCGATTCTGTTGCCCCACCCGCGTAACCACCACTGAGTCGTTCATTACGCGCAACTTGAGGTGAAGCAGCTAGCCTAACTTCTGTAATCGTGTTCCAAGCACCACATGCATTGCACTGCCCCTGCCAACGTGGAAAGTCAGCACCACAATCATTACACACATAAGCTCGCTTTGCCTTTGCCATAAAACCTCAATAATTTGCTTGGTAACTGGAAATGTTGCTATTTTGTGACCCTGTTGACCGTACGCATGAAAATAAAAGTTGCAGTGGGGCCACGAATACCTAAAGATCAAATACAACTTGTCGATAACAATAATGCACCGTCCATTCTAACAAGAAAAGTATGCAGCAATCTGAAATTCTATCTGTAGCAGAACGACTTATCCCGGCCTACCACGCTGAGGACTTTGAATTCCTTCTTTCTCAAATGACAGAAGGCGAATCGCCGTCTCTAAAGCTGCTTGTTAAAATGGAATTGAATCGTATCATGGCTCCGTGCACAAAGAGCATTGATTTACGCGGACGTATTGACACTGAATGTCGTCAATTTACGTTAGATGGTCGTAAACACTGGCTTGATGATATTGCTTTGAACGCGTATCAACGTGGTACTAAAAAGTTTAAAGGCTATACAGAGGGCGCGTGGGAGTTAGTGATGACTCCGCGAACTCAGCCACTTCGTAATATAGTTAAAACCTCGTCTCAACATAATCAAGATCTCACTAACGCTAATAGCCCGTATGAAGCGGAAGCCATTAACCTCGGTTACGACTTAAAGCGTCAAGAAAACAGACTCAAAATTAGCTCACAGGTTGAGATCACCACATCTAAAGGCCAAAGCCTACACGGTGTGACGGTTGATATTTCCCCGTCGGGTGCAAAATTCAAGGTACCGAGCGCCTTTAAGTACAACCTCGGTGAGATCATCAGCGTTAAGTTCACAGAGCTTATCGAAAAGTCGCAAGAAAACGATGTTTACCAAGCGGTCGAATTCCGCGTTCTGGGCATTGATGAGTCTTACGAGAATAATGCCGTCAAATTCTTAAGAACCATCAAGGTAAGCAATAACAATATTGTAGCCCGCTTGCTTGATGAGTCTTTGAATAGCTCAAGCAAGAAAACTAGCCATGAGAATCAAGATAGAATCATTCGAACTCGTACTCGAGGTATCGAACACACCTATCTCAAACACACCTGTAATCTTCCTCTTTTCTTTAGCGGCAGTGAGCTAAAGCTTGCTCTACTTACGGATAACAACCATCCGCTGTGGCAATACTGGCACGATGAGCGAAACCAACAAGCACTGGGTACCCTGTTCAACGAACAACGAATGAACTTGCTGGCTAAACCTGGCGTAAAGGGAACCAGTAACGTTATTTACTCGTTTACTCATGAGCATCAAGACAAGACCTTGTTCTACTCAATGATGCTTCCTGAAGCCTCTCGTGAGCAAAGACAGTTGTTCTGGCACATCGGTGGTAAACGTAAAAGCTGGAAGGCGTTCAAGTTCTCGGTGTTCGAACTTTCAGACACCGAGCGACAAGCCTTAGCCAAGCACTCGGATACGTTAGCTCAAAGCTCAGCACAACTGACGCATTGTGGGATTTTGCAAGAGATTGGCGATCACGAAAGTGCAGCTGACTATCTATTGAGTGAAAAACCGCGCATTCCAAGCAGTGAACTGAACCGCTTCCGTCACCCGCGTTCTGTAGTGGGAAATATTCAAAGTATCTACTTCGACTCTCAAACTCGTCGCAAAGAACCGAGGTATCAATTTAAGTCACCGTTACAACTCACCTCACAAGATGGCGCTGCGGCTAACGGACATACCTTAGATATATCAAAACGTGGACTCAGCATTGCTCTTGAGCATCCGATGGTACTCAAGATTAATGACCCAGTATTAGTAAACTTCAATGAACTGCAGCTCTACGACAAAAACCTGCCATTAAGCACCGTGCCTTACCACGTGATTCGAGTCAGCCCGAATGGTCGCAACGTGCAGTTGGTTATCGCAGAGAACACGAAGACAATGCGTACTATCGCCTTTCTCAATGGGCTTATCGATCAGAACCAAAGCAAGTTGATTAAGAAGAAAGAGATACTGCCAACACACTCTCTGCTCGAGTCTCTACACAACATTTTGCTGAGCAAGATGGTCAGCAACCCAATATTCATTGATAAACCGGGCTCAACACTGCGTTGTAAGATCATTGGCGTAAACTTTCCGCTGAATAAACACTTAGCACTGCTCGCTAAACTTGGCCATAACCAAAAGTTCTCACTCGAACCTATTTTCAAAGGGCACTCTAACTCGCTGTTGGCTGAACCACTGAAAAGAATTGAAGGTGCTGAGCCTAAACACCATGATGTCTATATTGCTGCGGTTAAGTTTGGCGACAAGATCCAATCCGTACACACGAAGTTGGTCAAAGACTTCGCCTCGGCAAAGGAACGTATCTTATTCATCAAGAAAGCTCAGCATTTAGGTGACGTGTATGTACTACGAGTCACTACTGCACCTATTTTTAATCCGCTAACGAGTTTATTCCAGTCTGATTTAGAAGAGCTCTCACGCATCAGCATGCACCAAGCTAAGAAGCTAGAAAATGAGGTCACAGCTTTTATTGGTTATGGTGAGATAGAAGATATTACCGATGAAGTGTTGATTCGATTGGAGCTGACTCGCTAACCTACAGCAGCGTCTTAACTTGAACATGAAATAGAAAAAGCAGGCTGATAGCCTGCTTTTTTGTATCCGTTATACCGTCTTAAATATGACTAAGGCTTCGCTTGCCAGCTGATTTTTTGCTGCTTAGCTAACACACCCGACAAGATGCAAAGTACCCCGCCTAAACCGGCATAACGCACAGCGGTTTGAGCTTGTTGCTCTACTTTTGGTTTCGCATGGTAGGCGATGCCTAAACCTGCAGAACCCATCATAACCAAGTCATTAGCACCATCACCAACGGCAACAGTGTTATGCAGTTCCAATTCGTACTCTTCAGCCAACTCTACCAAGATATCCGCTTTAGTCTGCGCCGAAACAACATCACCTAAGACTTCACCCGTCAATTTACCATTGATGATTTCAAGCGTGTTTGACTGAGCGTGGTCAAGATCAAGCGTATCTTTCAGATAGTCAGAGAAGTAAGTAAAGCCACCTGAAGCAATTGCCGTCTTCCAACCAAGCTTATTCAGAGTATTCACTAGCTCAACCAAGTCTGGCATGAATGGCAATGATTGACGCACTTGCTCCAAAATAGATTCATCCGCACCTTTCAGTGCGCCTACTCGTTGACGTAGGCTCTGTTCAAAGTCGAGCTCACCTTGCATTGCTCGCTCTGTGATTTCAGAGACTAATTCCCCCACTCCAGCTAGCTTTGCAATCTCATCGATACATTCAATTTGAATCGCTGTGGAATCCATATCCATTACAATCAAACCTGGCTTAGATAGGTCTGGGACCTCGCTAAGGCAAGCATAATCAAGCTTTAAGGCCTGTAGGATTTCTTCGTGTGCTGGTGTTAGGTTGCCTGACATCAAAGCCACTTCATAATGCCCTACCTTCCACGTATCAAGAATGGTGTTGTAAGTGCCTGTGAAAAAATCGATGTCATCGAATGATTGTGGTGATAGATACTCACCGAATACAATCCAGTTGGCTTTGGCTTTAGCGAGTTGAGAAGCGAAACGAGTCTCGGGGAGTCGAGCTAATAATGTCGTATGCCTTTTTATCGGCAGATATTTCTGAGCGTCCATGTGTATGATTCCTAATTAACTATGCTAAACGTTAACCTATTGCAATTTGAAAACGCAAGTCTCAATATGTCTTAATCATAACATTTGTTTATTTCAGGCTTCGTGAAACATGAATGAATCATTGTTCTCAATACGTAACGCTTTACGAATGCTAGCCCTCATTTTGCTGGCTACTATGTTCGTTGTAACGATTAAAAATACAGTCGTGATCAGTAAAGGTAACGAGAAGATCCAAGCAAAGCAGCTAGAAACGCTGACTAAATTGCTTATCTCTCAGGCATCCCTCTCTGCCAGTAAAGCGATCACACAACAAGACCAAGAGCGACTGCTTGATCTCACCAATCAGCTGTCTCAGGATCGCTTGGTATTCGATACCACGATATACGATGCAGAGGGGATTCGACTGGCTTCGAGTGAAAAAGCACTCTCAGTACGCGAAGTTCTAGGCTTAGATACGCCACTTTCAACAGCAAGTATCGGCAGACAGCAATTAGTTGAACCTATCTACTCTCCAGAGAAAGCGATCATTGGATTCATTCGTGTGACCTTTGAAACGGGTAAGATGACGGCGATTTCTGATCACCATTATCGTAAAAGTGATCGCTACATGATCGGCATGGTGTTGATGGGGTTTGTCAGTGGCGTGCTGTTTGTCATGCTCATTCGTAGAAGAAAAACAAAGTCTGGTGAGAACTTGCTGCTTAAGAATGCAAACTCATAGGCTTTGTCATAGGACCTTGGGACCTTGGGCTCTTGGGCTTTTGACCTTGGAATCATGAAATAAAAACCTCGGATTAGGCAAGGTGAATTATTTCGATTGAAATCACATAGCCTTCAGAATCCAAGAAATAGCGCTCAGTAATACATCATTACCAATAAAAAGCCCCGACGCTCAGGCAGCAACGGGGCTTTTTGTTATCTGTTAGCTTATCAAACTATAGAAAAATGATTATTCTTGGTCACCAAGCAGCACAGAGTCTAGTGCGATAACCATCATGTCGTTGAAGGTCGTTTGACGCTCATCTGATGTGGTTTGCTCACCAGTTTTGATGTGATCAGAAACAGTACAAATAGTCAGAGCTTTTGCGCCGTATTCAGCACACACACCATAGATACCTGCAGCTTCCATCTCGACGCCAACAATGCCGTACTTATCCATCACCTCAAACATCTCTGGATCTGGCGTGTAGAACAACTCTGCCGAGAACAGGTTACCCACTTTTACGTCTACACCACGCGCTTTTGCTGCATCTTCTGCCGCACGCACCATTTTGTAATCTGCGATAGCCGCGAAGTCATGACCTTTAAAGCGAATACGGTTCACTTTTGAGTCAGTACACGCGCCCATGCCAATCACCACATCACGCACTTTGATATCTTCACTCACTGCACCACAACTGCCGACACGAATGATCTTTTTCACACCAAAGTCTTTGATCAGTTCAGTCGCGTAAATAGAACAAGATGGGATGCCCATACCGTGTCCCATTACGGAAACCTTACGACCTTTGTAAGTACCCGTGTAACCAAACATATTACGAACATCACACACCTGAACCACTTCTTCTAAGAAGGTTTCAGCGATGTATTTAGCACGTAGCGGATCGCCTGGCATTAGAACTACGTCAGCGAAATCACCCATTTCAGCATTAATATGTGGAGTAGCCATTGAAAATATCCTTAATCTCAAAACAAAAAAGAAGAGAGAGGTTTCCCTCTCTCTTAGTTAACCATTACAGAAAGCTTGTACCGTATCCCATTGGCGATGTGCCAAAGTATGACGCTAAGCTTTGACCGATATCAGCGAAGGTATCACGACGGCCTAGAGAGCCTGCTGGAACCTTGTTACCGTAAACAATCACAGGGATATGTTCACGAGTATGGTCTGAACCCGGCCATGTTGGGTCACAACCGTGGTCTGCAGTTAGGATAAGCACGTCATCTTCTTTCATCATATCGATGATTTCATTGATGCGGCCATCAAAGTACTCAAGCGCAGCTGCGTAACCTGCAACATCACGACGGTGGCCGTATGCTGAGTCGAAATCAACGAAGTTAGTGAACACGATAGTGTTGTCGCCCGCTTCAGTGATCGCTTCTTTAGTTGCTTCAAATAGCGCTGGAATACCTGTTGCTTTGGTTTTCTGAGTGATACCACAACCTGCGTAGATGTCAGAGATTTTACCGATTGAGTGAACGTTGCCGCCCTTCTCATCAACCAGTTTCTGAAGTACCGTCGCCGCTGGTGGCTCAACAGAAAGGTCACGACGGTTACCAGTACGTTCGAATTGACCTTTACCAGCACCAATAAACGGACGAGCAATAACACGACCAATGTTGTAGTCAGCTAGCTCTTCACGAGCAATCTGACAAAGATCTAATAGGTTTTGTAGACCGAATGTCTCTTCATGACAAGCGATCTGGAAAACAGAGTCTGCAGAAGTGTAGAAGATTGGCAGGCCAGTCTTCATGTGTTCTTCACCTAGGTTATCTAGGATTTCTGTACCCGATGAGTGGCAGTTACCTAAGAAGTCAGATAGACCAGCACGCTCAAGGATGCGATCTGTCAGTTCTTTTGGAAAGCTGTTCTCTTTGTCAGTGAAGTAGCCCCAGTCAAACAATACCGGTACACCTGCGATTTCCCAGTGACCTGATGGCGTGTCTTTGCCAGAAGACAGCTCAGCAGCATGACCGTAAGCGCCAATGATCTCAGCGTCTGCGTCCATACCTGGAGCAAAGCGACCTGTAGACTCTTTGTGAGCCATAGCTAAACCAAGCTTAGACAGGTTTGGCAGCGTTAGTGGACCTTTACGATCCGCGTTGTCTGCAAGGCCTTGATCACAATGGTCAGCAATGTGACCCATTGTATCCGAACCTACATCGCCGAATGTGTCAGCATCCGCTGTTTCACCGATACCGAATGAATCTAAAACTAAAATAAATGCTCTTTTCATTTTCTTCACCAACTTATTGCTCTTTGCACCAGAACTCTGTTTATCGGTATACACGAGGTATACCGATACCTGTTATTTACGCGTCTTCAGAACGAATCTGACGGTAAACATCTGGCGTTGCTGTATATTCTCCGCCCACAGTGATTGCATTTTGTAATGCCGTCGCAGCTTCTTGCCACTGTTGTTCATTGCGAGCATGAATCATTGCTAATGGTTTATCGTCGCTTGCTACTTCGCCAAGGCGAATGAAGCTATCAAAACCGACTGCGTAATCAATGCTGTCTGTTGCTACGCGGCGACCACCGCCCATACCAACGACAGCCATACCAATTGCACGCGTATCCATCGCTGATACTACACCGCTTTCGAGTGCGTACACTGGTTTAACAATTTCTGCTTTTTCTAGGTAGTTATCGTAGTTCGTTACGAAATCCACTGGACCACCAAGGCCCGCTACCATCTTACCGAAGCACTCTGCTGCTTTACCGTTATCCAGTACTGCCATCAGTTTTTCACGCGCTTCATCTGAATCTTTTGCTAGGTTACCCAGCACCAACATTTCCGCACACGACGCTAGCGTTATTTCCAACAAACGTGGATTACGGTATTCGCCTGTTAGGAATTGAACCGCTTCACGGACTTCAACTGCGTTACCCGCTGAAGAAGCCAGAACTTGGTTCATGTCCGTTAGGATTGCTGTTGTTTTAGTGCCTGCACCGTTTGCTACTGCAACGATAGATTTTGCTAACTCTTCAGATGCTTCATACGTTGGCATGAATGCGCCTGAACCGACTTTTACGTCCATTACTAGAGAATCAAGACCAGCGGCCAGTTTCTTAGATAGGATTGAAGCGGTGATCAGTGAGATGTTGTCTACTGTTGCTGTGATATCACGAGTCGCATAAACACGCTTGTCAGCAGGTGCTAGGTCACCGGTTTGACCGATGATAGCCACGCCAGCTTCTTTGGTTACGGCACCAAACACATCGTTGGTTGGTGTAATATTGTAACCAGGGATAGATTCTAGCTTGTCTAGCGTACCGCCAGTGTGGCCTAAACCGCGACCAGAGATCATTGGAACAAAACCGCCACATGCTGCCACCATAGGGCCAAGCATCAGAGAGGTTACGTCGCCAACACCACCAGTAGAGTGTTTATCAACGATTGGGCCATCAAAGTTCATGTGGCTCCAGTCAATCACCATGCCTGAATCACGCATTGCACATGTTAGTGCGATACGTTCTGGCATCGTCATTTCATTAAAAAAGATAGCCATTGCGAATGCGGCAATTTGGCCTTCAGAAACCGTGTTTTTAGCGACACCTTGGATGAAAAAGTTAATTTCTTCTGTGGTCAGTACTTCGTTATCACGTTTTCTGCGAATAATTTCTTGAGGTAGATACATTAGTGCCTCCCAAACTCTAGTGAGTATGGTGTGTAGGGAAAGAGGTAATATGGAGTGACTTAACGCCACTCCATCAAACAGACTTAATTGTTATCAATACTCTAAATATTTGGCGTTGCAGTTAGGCGGCCAGCAAGTTCATTCCTATGAGCATAGAAGCTCTATGTGATTAGGAGGAACTTGCGCAGGCAACAACGCTGCGGCGTCAAATATGACGAGTAAATTAGTATGCTGCTGGATCAGCAGTTTCGTCTGTCACTTCTAATGTATTAAGAAGGTTAGTCAGTAGGCTTGAAGCACCAAAACGGTAGTGCATGTTGTCTGCCCACTCAGCGCCTAGTAGCTCATCAGCCATTGCTAGGTAAGCTTGAGCATCTTCAGCTGTACGTACGCCACCAGCTGGTTTGAAACCAACAGTTTTAGCCACGCCCATGTCACGAATAACTTCAAGCATCATGCGCGCGAACTCAGGAGTCGCGTTTACTGGCACTTTACCTGTTGAAGTTTTGATGAAGTCTGCACCTGCTTCGATACAGATCTGAGAAGCTTTTTTGATCAGTGCTTCTTCTTTTAGCTCACCAGTTTCGATGATCACTTTAAGCGTGATGTCACCACAAGCGGCTTTACATTGCTTAACTAGCTCAAAGCCAACTTCTTCGTTGCCAGCAATAAGAGCACGGTATGGGAATACTACGTCAACTTCGTCTGCGCCGTACGCTACCGCTGCTTTCGTTTCTGCAACAGCAATTTCGATGTCGTCATTACCATGAGGGAAGTTAGTTACAGTCGCGATGCGTACTTCTGGAGTACCTTGCTCACGCAACGCCTTCTTAGCGGCTGGGATGAAGCGAGGGTAAATACAGATTGCAGCGGTGTTACCAACTGCAGTCTTCGCGTCATGACAAAGCGCCACTACTTTTTCAGTAGTATCGTCATCATTTAGCGTCGTTAGGTCCATAAGTTTAAGTGCACGTAGAGCTGCTGCTTTTAAATCGCTCATTTCTATCTCCGATCAATATATTCAAATAGTTAACTACTTCGCCACCCATCCAGTATAGATGGATATTTTAGTAATGCTCAGTAGTCACAAATGAACGGACTTGGTTCCCTGAAGACTTGATAACTTTCGCTATCAATTGCAATCCTTGTCACCGCACAGTACCAGTTTGGTCTATGGCACAACAAATCAGTCATGTTGTGTCTAACATCTATAGCGTATCGCTAAGTTTGGCTTAATCCCAGAAGAATAACCTTTAGATAAATCCAAGCAGTTACTTTCTTGCCAACAAGAGACATCCTGTCCCTTAAGCTTATACATTATAGGTATCCATCAATAAATTGTAGTGCTCCTTAGAACGCAAACGGTTTGTATCTCAAAAAAACATTCTAGACCCATTTTCGACTCCAAGCATTTACTCATGCTAATGCTCAAAATCACTAGGCCCAAAAACAAAAAAGCCCCGCAGCAATTTCTTGCTACGGGGCGATATTATTATGGCGTCTATATATCGATTTCTAACTGATTAGAAAGACAGGAAGAAGCCAGCAATTGTTGCTGCCATCAGGTTAGATAGAGTACCAGCTACAACCGCTTTAACACCCATACGTGCGATGTCGTGACGACGGTTTGGAGCAATACCACCTAGACCACCTAGAAGAATCGCAATTGAAGAAAGGTTTGCGAAACCACATAGAGCGAACGAGATAATTGCTTGAGTCTTAACAGACATTACTTGACCAGTCGCTTCAACGATTTGAGCGTTGTCACCGATGTATGGTACGAAGTTTAGGTATGCAACGAATTCGTTAACAACTGTCTTCTGACCAATGAAAGAACCAGCAATAGTTGCTTCTTCCCATGGAACACCAATGATGAATGCTAACGGTGCGAAGATCCAACCTAGAAGAAGTTCTAGAGTTAGGTTTTCCATACCGAACCAACCACCGATGCCACCTAGGATACCGTTGATAAGAGCGATTAGACCGATGAATGCTAGTAGCATTGCACCAACGTTAAGTGCTAGTTGTAGACCAACTGACGCACCGCCAGCAGCTGCATCGATAACGTTAGCAGGCTTGTCGTCGCCACCGTCGATGTCTGAACCTAGGTTCTCGTCAACTTCATCAGTTTCAGGCTTGATGATTTTAGCGAATAGTAGACCACCAGGTGCTGCCATGAATGACGCTGCTACTAGGTACTCTAGAGGTACACCCATAGATGCGTAACCCGCTAGTACACCACCAGCAACAGATGCTAAACCACCACACATTACTGCGAATAGTTCAGAGTTAGTCATTTTAGGAACAAATGGACGAACTACTAGAGGTGCTTCTGTTTGACCAACGAAAATGTTTGCTGCTGCAGACATTGACTCGGCGCGAGAAGTACCTAGAGCTTTCTGAAGACCACCACCAAGAACCTTGATTACAACTTGCATCGCACCAATGTAGTAAAGTACAGAGATAAGAGCAGAGAAGAAGATTAGTGTTGGTAGAACTTGGAATGCAAAGATGAAACCGATACCGTCAACTGAGAAGTTAACAAGGCTACCAAATAGGAAGCCAGTACCATCTTTACCGTAGTCGATCACGTTTGCTACACCAGCAGAGAAACCTGCAAGTAGATCACGACCCCAAGGGATGTAAAGTACGAATGCACCAAGTGCGAATTGGATAGCGAAAGCGCCACCCACTGTTCTGATATTAATTGCTTTGCGGTTGTCGGATAGTAGTACTGCGATTGCAATCAGTGCAACCATTCCGACGAGGCTCATAAACAGGCTCATAGTTTATGACTTCCTTATTAGTTATTTATTGGCGTGTTACAAAATGGGGCTATAAAGCGGAGGCAATTATACTCATGCGACCACTAATAAAGTAATGCCGTCCTCACACTTTCGTACAAGATTCATGTACCATTCATACGCAAATGTGAACCAAATCACAAGCTCAGTGCAATTTACGCAAACGATAAACAAAAACCTTCGATTTCATTCATATATACCGAATGCACGATGGCTATTTTGCCAAATTTTCGCTGCAACCGATTGCTTTGGCTCTTTTCTAAGCAAAAATAGTTCATTTAAGATCGTAACTAAATGTTTGGAATGATTAACATTTCCTTGATTACCATACGTGGGCATATCCGGTGCATCCGTTTCTAATACCAGGCATTCAAGAGGCAGTTTTGCGATGGTTGTGCGTGTTTTTTGTGCTCTGGGGTAAGTGATCGTTCCACCGACACCAATATAGAAACCGAGCTTGATCCACGCCAAAGCTTGCTGTTCACTCCCTGAAAAACCGTGAATCACCCCACCAAAAGTGAACTTGTGCTGCTTTAATAGTTCAATGAGTCGGTTATAAGACTTCCTCTCATGGATGATCAAAGGCAGCTCAAATGCCTTCGCAAGCTCCATTTGTTGGATGAAAAAGCGTTCTTGTTTCTCCCGCTCGACATCGACAAAAAAGTCGAGACCACACTCTCCTATCGCAACGCATTGACTGTTTTTTGATGAGAGTAATTGGCGAAGCTCTGAGAATTGCTCGCCATTGGCTTGCTCTAAAAAGTAAGGGTGAAAACCTAAGGCGTAGTAAACATTAGGGTAAGATTTGGCGATTTTATCGAGCTTCGACCAGTTACTTTGGCCAATAGAAGGAATAAGAATCTTCTCGACTTGCGCTTGTTTCGCTTCTTTAAGATAGCTATCAATACTTTGATCAGGTGTAGCTCCCTGATCAATTACAATATTTTGCTCAAACGCCTTAAAATCCGCATGGCAATGAGTATCAAACAGCGGAAAGTCACTTATTTGCTGTGTCATCTTCCCTACTCTCTGTTTGTTTCCCTTGGGGATCACGACGATAAGCCACGCAGCTGCGCTTGTTCTCAGGCGTTAAACCAAGCTCCTCGCACCACTTATCGTATTTCTTAATCCAAGCTTTTATCCAACTGAACATCATTGCCTCTAACCGCAGCCTCTAAGCCTTAAATAAAACGCATTAAAAAACGCCTATTGCAGAACAATAGACGTTTTTGTTTAACTCGAATAGAGCGCGGAGAAATTAGTGCTCGCGCGTCGCTCGGAACTGAACGTCAGGGAAACGTTCAGAAGCTAGGTTCAAGTTCACCATTGTAGGTGCGATGTAAGACAGGTTATCACCACCATCTAACGCTAGGTTAGCTTGGTTCTTACGTTTGAACTCTTCTAGTTTCTTCGCGTCATCACATTCAATCCAGCGAGCTGTTGCAACGTTAACACCTTCGTAGATAGCTTCTACGTTGTATTCCGCTTTCAAGCGCGCTACAACCACGTCGAACTGAAGTACACCAACCGCACCAACGATCAGGTCGTTGTTCTGCATAGGACGGAATACTTGTACTGCGCCCTCTTCAGAAAGCTGAACCAAACCTTTTAGAAGTTGCTTCTGCTTTAGTGGATCGCGTAGACGAATACGACGGAATAGCTCAGGCGCGAAGTTGGGAATACCAGCGAACTTCAAGCTTTCGCCTTGAGTAAAGGTATCACCAATCTGGATTGTGCCATGGTTATGCAAACCAATGATGTCACCAGCATACGCTTTTTCAGCTCGCGCACGGTCGCCCGCCATGAAAGTTACCGCATCCGAAATACTTACGTTCTTGCCAGTACGAACATGATTCATCTTCATACCTTGGTTGTAAGTACCCGAAACGATACGCATGAATGCGATACGGTCACGGTGTTTTGGATCCATGTTTGCTTGGATCTTAAAGACGAAGCCAGAGAACTTCTCTTCTGTCGCTTCAACATCACGCTCGTTAGCTTGACGAGTTTGAGGACCCGGAGCCCACTTAGTCAAACCATCTAGCATGTGGTCAACACCAAAGTTACCCAATGCTGTACCGAAGTAAACAGGCGTTAGTTCACCAGCAAGGAACAAATCGAGATCAAACTCAGGACATGCGCCAATAACCAATTCAAGCTCTTCACGAACACTGCTCGCCAGATCTTCGCCAACAGCTTCGTCTAGTTCAGGGTTATCTAAACCTTTAATGATGCGAACTTCTTGGATCTCATGGCCATGGCCAGATTCGTACAAGATCGTTTCATCACGATGAATGTGATAAACACCTTTAAACTCTTTACCACAACCGATTGGCCATGAGATTGGAGCACAAGCCATACCTAGCTCGCTTTCCACTTCATCAAGCACTTCCATTGGGTCACGAACGTCACGGTCAAGTTTGTTCATAAACGTTACGATTGGAGTATCACGTAGACGCGTTACTTCCATCAATTTACGAGTACGATCCTCGACACCTTTCGCAGCATCGATAACCATCAAACAAGAGTCAACCGCTGTTAGTGTACGGTACGTATCTTCCGAGAAATCTTCGTGTCCTGGAGTATCGAGTAGGTTTACTAGGCAATCATTGTATGGGAATTGCATTACCGACGTGGTTACCGAAATACCACGTTCTTTTTCCATCTCCATCCAGTCAGATTTAGCGTGCTGGTTAGAGCCACGACCTTTTACGGTACCCGCTTTTTGAATTGCGTTTCCGAATAAAAGAACTTTTTCAGTAATCGTGGTTTTACCCGCATCCGGGTGAGAGATAATTGCAAACGTTCTACGTTTGCTCACTTCTTGTTGGAAAGACATAGTCGCCCTTTGCTGATCTAAAGCGTAAAAAGGGCAAGTAGATAATACTTGCCCTTGAATTCTGTGTGCGGATTATACAGAAAGCGAGTCACTTTCTAAAGGGTCAGTTTACACCCTATTTTGTGGCTAATTCTGTGGTTAGTTATCTAGTCGGCTAAAAGACGTAACACGCCCTAACTAAACGACATAAAAAGATAGCTCATAATGATCGCATCTTCGTTGCCTTGCTTGGTTGGGTAATAGTTACGGCGGCGATCGACTTCATTAAAGCCAGCCTTCTCGTAAAGATTAAAAGCATTCACATTACTTTCGCGAACTTCCAGCCAAGCACTCTCAGCGTCAGCTTGTTCACACATATCAAGAAAGTGCTCAACCAAAGCTTTGCCGTAGCCTTTACCTTGCTGCTTAGGGTCAACCGCTATCGTCAGCAAAGTAACCTCACCGACAATATTCTGAGCATAGAAATAGCCGACAACCTCTCCATCGACTTCTAAAACACGGTGGCTGCCTCCGCGGCTATTAAGATCACGGATCATATTTTCAGACCAAGGATGGGAATGCGCGGTCTGCTCAATCTGCCAAATTGCGTCTAGGTGTTGTTCTGAAGTGGGTAAAAATTGATTAGTCATAAGCACAAATTTGTTGCCATAAGTCGCGGCGATGTTGGTTATTACCGTTAATGTCAGACAGTAATGGAGATTGAAGTGTTTTTGCCTTCAGTTCATGGGCAGATTCGCAACCAGCAAACCATACCCATTCAACCGAACCTAAATCCACAGCAGACAAGTGTTGTGGTTGAAGGTGTAAAGCCTGAGATAAGTCGAGCTTGATACTTTTAAGTACGCGTTCAAACATCACGGCGAGATCTTCCTGAGGTTTTTCAGGCGAAACCAGTAGCAACTTACAGTCGCTCGATAGTGGAATCAATTCAGATTCGTAGCCAACCAAACGCTCCGGGTGACTAAGCTCCCATTGGCTGATGCCCATCTCTTGCAGGTATTGTGCGTGTGTTTGTGACATATCTAGCGGTGTAACCTTAGGTTTGTTGGTATTGCTCTTCTTAGAGCGAACTGAAAAGGAGCTCATTGGGGCTGATACTAACAAAAAATAAAGGAGCATCAAGCTCCTTTATTTAGACTAAATCAGTTTGTATCGGATTACGTGGTAAATCAGCTTATAAGTCGTTGAACTCTGGGCTGTAAGCAATCTCACCAGAATGCCCAGCAAACACACCGTCTACCAACTCAATCGCTTGGAAAGCACCTTCAGGTACATCCCAAACACAACTCAGGCCAAACTCGCTCGCAGCCTTAAAACCAAAGCGGCCGTAGTAAGCAGGATCACCAAGCACAACACAGGCTGGGTAACCGAAATCTACCAATGTAGAAAATGCGTCTTCAACCAGTGATTTGGCAATACCTTGATTGCGGTACTCTTCTTTCACTGCGAGAGGCGCAAGTCCCTGCCAGTTATGATCGTCACCATGGAGAGTGATAGGGCTAAACATCAGGTGACCAACCACCTCGCCCTCATCTGAACAAGCCACCAGCGATAGCGTTAAATGGCTATTCTCACGCAAGCTCATAACCAAATTAGCTTCTGCATCTGTTTCAAAAACAGATTTCAATAAACGATCAATGACAAGTATATCTGCCGGTGCTTCAGTTCGAATAAGCATTCATTACCTCACTTTGTGTATCTGGGGATTGTACTCCCTTCTGCACAAAATCAGCTAATTGATTTAACAAAGTTTTCATAGGAGTCGGCAATACGTCTAAATCTACGCTATCCATCAAGTTTTTGACTTCTAAACCAAGCTCTGTATCGCCCTCAATAGACAGTCTACGTTGAAAGAAAAGCGTATCTGGGTCTTCTTTACGCCCGGCAATCAGCACAAGATCGTTAAGGTTTCCGCTAAAGCTTACATCTTCAACAACCTCGTTATCAGCTACAACTAGTTGCTCATTTTGATAGCTAATACACCAACTTAACCCCATATCTTTTATTGAGACTTTAAGCCACTTGTCTTCTAAGAATTCAAAGTCACCGTCCTCTAAAGCTTCCTTAAAGACATTCTTAAGCGCCTCCAATAAGGCTCTTTTTTGTACTGTTTTAGGCAATAACTGGACTGGAGATCGCAAAATTGATGCGGCATTTTGAACTAGTTGAGTGCGAATCTTGTTTATCACGTGACTTATCCGTAACTTTGTCAATAATATGGAATGCATCATAGATGATGTTGAAATCTCAGTTACTGTTATGTATCAAATTAACTTCGGTTTGATACTCGACCTTTAATATCCTGAAAATCACAGTTATAGTAACTCAGGTCATGAGAATTACAGCGGATCGCTGCACTCACAGGTAAATATCGATAGCCACACAAAAAGTAATAAATATTTATCGATAGTGAATATTCAAGCTCTTGGAGAATTGGTAGTACTTTGATGCCTCCCCAGCAACTACAACATTGGTTTACCCAGCTAACAGCAAACAGTCCGTTCTTTTTTGCGGTACTTGACGCCCAACATAACTATTTTATGGTTAATGAGCGTTACTGCGATATTGCTGGTTTGAGTAAAACCGAGCTTGCTGGCATGAATGACCGCCAAACATTAGGTGAGCAATTCTACCAACATCTTAAGCCTTACTATGAGCGTGCATTCAATGGCGAAACGATTGAGGCCGAAGTCACGCTCAACGAAACTGACCTCGATACCAGCCTTCATTTCAGCCTATCTCCGCTGACGAATGGCAACAAAACCGACTACATTGTCTTTCATGCCTTCGACACATCAGAAAACCAAGTACTTGCCCGTTCTTTAGAAGAATCCGAAGCGAAATTCCACAAGCTATCTCACCTACTCCCTGACGGATTACTGTTAGTTGAAAGTGACTACATCTTGTCATCAAACCCAGCAGCAGCACGCTTGCTCGGCTTTAACTCCACCACCGAGTTAATTGGCGAAGAGTTGGGACGATTATTCATCGATGAACAAACCAAAACAGTCTTCAATAATAACCTCAGTTCTATTATTTCCGAGTCTGGTTTGGTTTGCTTAACGGGTGCCCGATGCGGCTTTGAACGTAAGGTTCAACTCAACATCGACTCCACCACTATTCTTGGAAGTAACACTCAGCTGGTGCTTATCCAAGATGCACAAGAGACCACAAAGCAGTATACGCCGGCAAACAGTGAAGATGCCTACATCGATGCACTGACCAAGCTCTACAACCGAGTTGGGTTCACCAAACGTCTTGAGCAGTTCATTCAAAACGATACGCCAGTTGTGATGCTCTACTTAGATATTGATAACTTTAAGAATATCAATGATTCACTAGGTCATCACATTGGCGATAAAGTGATTAAAGAGGTTGCTTCACGCCTAAAACGTTTACTGCCTCGTCAGGCCGTTATTGGTCATTTAGGCGGGGATGAGTTTGGTATTATCCTGCCAGAACCTGAACATCAGCGAACGCCTGAAATGCTCGCTGAAAAGATCATTTCCCTGATCAATCAACCCTTCGATCTTCACCACTTTAGTAAGCGCTTAGCCTGCTCGATTGGCAGCGTGAGCTTTCCTCAAGATGGCACCGATGCTCGTATCTTGCTACAAAATGCAGACACCGCAATGTATGAAGCGAAAGATCGTGGACGTAACCGCCTGATCAAGTTCAACGAACAGATGAACAAAGAAGCGCGTATGCGATTGTGGTTGGAGATAGAGCTACAAAAAGCACTGCAACAGAATGGACTTGAGGTTTGGTATCAACCTAAGGTCAACGCGCGTGATTTCACCATCAACGGTGCAGAAGCGTTAGTGCGCTGGAAGCACCCAGTAGAAGGCTACATCAGCCCTGCCGCATTCATCCCTGTAGCGGAACGAGCTGGTCTTATCGAACAGCTTGGTCGTGTAGTAATGCGTGAAGTGTTTGCCACGGTTAAGCGTTGGAAGATGCAAGGTATCCTTCCAGGTAGAGTGGCTATCAATTTGTCTCCAGAGCAATTTGGTAACCCGAAACTGATTGATTACGTTGAAAAGTTACTTCGTTCAACAGAGCTTGACCCTAGTGCTATTACGTTTGAGCTGACAGAAAGCGCGGTGATGAGTGATAGTGAACACACACTTCAAATGCTTAACGCTATAAAGAAACTCGGCTTTGCTTTATCTATCGATGATTTTGGTACGGGCTACTCTTCTCTGTCTTATTTGGCTCGATTCCCAATTGATGAGCTTAAGATTGACCGTGCTTTCATCTCTGATATCGATACGCTACCAAAGCAAATCACTGTGATTGAAAACATCATCAACCTGGGTAAATCTCTCGATTTAACTGTAGTGGCAGAAGGCGTCGAAACCAGTGAACAAGCGACCCTGCTTTCTAACCTCAACTGCAGCTCAATCCAAGGCTTCCACTTCTATCGCCCACAACCGAAACAAGACGTCGAAGAGCTGTTTGCCCAAAATCGTCGCCATAAGAACTAGTACACGATTCAACTACCCCCCAGTCAAAAGCCACACCAAAGCACAAAAACATTACTAGTCAGTACCCCAAACGGAGTAAAAGCAGATTTATCCATCTAAACCTGCCTTACATCAATTCCGTCATTCATAATTCTTCATAAAATACTCGCTTCAATTTCATTCTACTGGTAGTGAGCAAATGGAACTCTTATGCCCAGCGGGTAACTTACCTGCTTTGAAAACCGCTATTGATTGTGGTGCGGATGCTGTCTATATCGGATTCAAAGACGATACCAATGCCCGACACTTTGCAGGCCTTAACTTTGCGGGTAAAAAGCTCGATCGTGCTGTGCAATATGTGCATGACCGCAACAAGAAAATTCACGTTGCCTTAAATACTTTTGCTCACCCAAATGGCTTCGAACGTTGGACAAATGCCGTAGACAACGCCGCAGCACTAGGTGTTGATGCGCTGATCATTGCTGATATCGCAGTGCTTGAGTACGCAGCAAACAAATATCCAGAACTAGAATTGCATCTATCGGTTCAAGCTTCTGCGACCAATGCGGCTGCAATCGACTTCTACCACAAGAACTTCAATGTAAAGCGTGTGGTATTGCCTCGCGTATTGTCGATTCATCAGGTCAAACAGCTTTCTCGTAACATCACCTCTGACGTTGACCTTGAAGTATTCGCTTTTGGTAGTTTGTGCATCATGGCGGAAGGTCGTTGTTACCTCTCTTCATACATGACCGGCGAATCACCCAATACCGTTGGTGCTTGTTCTCCAGCAAAATACGTTCGCTGGCAAGAAACAGAAACCGGCCTAGAGTCACGCTTGAATGAGATTCTTATCGACAAGTACGTAGCCGGCGAAAACGCGGGCTACCCAACGCTGTGTAAAGGCCGCTTTGAAGCAGAGATCGATGGTGAGCGTAAACGCTATCACGCACTTGAAGAGCCAACCAGTCTCAACACACTGTCTATGCTGCCTGAGCTATTTGCTGCCAACGTTGCCTCAGTGAAAATTGAAGGTCGCCAACGTAGCCCTGCTTATGTCGAGCAAGTGACTCGTACTTGGCGTGCAGCTATCGACCGCTACTTAGCGAACCCAGAACAATACCAAGTGGAACAAGCTTGGAATGCGACACTGGCGAATGTATCTGAAGGTACACAAACCACGCTTGGCGCTTATCACCGTAAATGGCAATAGAGCCAAATGGAGAACTCAATGAAATACGCATTAGGCCCTCTTCTTTATTTTTGGCCAAAACAAGACGTTGAAAGCTTCTATGAACAAGCGAAATCAAGCTCTGCTGATATCATCTATCTAGGTGAAGCCGTGTGTTCAAAGCGTCGTGAGATGAAAGCAAAACACTGGATGGATATTGCCAAAGAGCTGTCGGCTTCAGGTAAGCAAGTCGTACTTTCCACCATGGCATTGCTAGAAGCACCAAGCGAAGTCAACATCATGAAGAAGTACATTGATAACGGTGACTTTGCGATTGAAGCCAACGACGTGTCTGCGATTCAATTAGCAAGCGAAAGCAAAGTGCCTTTTGTGGTTGGCCCGGCGGTTAACACCTACAACGCACGTACTCTGAACCTGTTCTTGAAACAAGGTATGACGCGTTGGTGTATGCCTGTTGAGCTTTCTCGCGAATGGCTAAGCAACGTAATGACACAGTGCGAAGAGCTTAATATCCGTAATAAGTTCGAAGTAGAAGTATTTAGCCACGGCTACCTACCACTTGCTTACTCAGCACGATGCTTTACCGCTCGCGCAGAAAACAAAGCCAAAGACGATTGCGAAACCTGCTGCATCAAATACCCTACCGGCCTACAGGTCGATAGCCAAGAAGGCCAGTCAGTCTTTAACCTTAACGGTATTCAAACTCAATCAGGTTACTGCTACAACCTAGTCAATGATCTACCGAGCATGCATGACTTGGTTGATGTGGTTCGTTTAAGCCCATTGGGCATCGATACCTTCTCTGAGATCAACAACTTCAAAGCCAATGAGCATGGCCAAAAACCAATGACCATTGAAAGCCGCCAATGCAACGGTTACTGGCACCAACTTGCAGGTTTAGACGTTAAGAACATCTAACTCCTCATTGAATCAATCAGTAACAGATACAAAAAAGGTCTAGCATTCGCTAGACCTTTTATCATTCAGTTTAAGAAAAGCGACCTACGCCGTCGCGGTTTCCAGCGGCGCAACATCGAGCTTCTTTACGTCTTTGTAGAGCATGATCATAACAACTACGCTTAACGCGATATTGGACAATGGATAGGCAATCCAAATCCCCGGCACACCGTACAATTTAGGCATGATGTACAAGAAAGGTAATTGGATAAGCATATTGCCTATCGTTACAAACATCGCCTTGCTGCCTTTGTTCACCGCCTGATAGTAAGCACCCGCTACCACTAAGAAGCCATCAAGCGCCAATGCAAACATGTGTAGTCGAATACCCAACACGGTGTACTCAACTAGCTGAGGTTCATCCGAATTAAAGACGGAAACAAACTCACGTGGGAACGCATTCAGCAACAACACAAACGCCACACCAATCAAGACAGAGCTCACCATCGCAATCTTCAGTAACTTACGAATATTCGCTTGATTGCGAGCACCATGGTTGTAACTCACTAATGGCTGCATGCCGTTGGCGATACCTTCCGCTGTGAGATAATAAACCGTCACTATGTAGCCCAAAATAGCGTAAGCACCAATCATCAGCTGATCGCCATATTGAGAGAACAAGGCATTGTGCAGCGCCACCATCATCGAACCATAAGCGTACATAAAGAAGCTCGAGGTACCAATGGCGAAGATGTCAGGAATCACCGATAACTTCAGTCTCAGTTCACTCCAACGTAAACGTAAGTTTGCTCGACGTGAGAAAAAGTAAGCCAACCCCAAACCCGTTACCACAAACTGAGCAATTGCGGTTGCCAATGCAGCACCCTTCAATTCCCAACCAAGCTGCGCGATAAATAGGTAATCCAATACAATGTTAATCACCGCACCGACAATCATCAGTATGGTGGCCAAGTTAGGACTGTCATCGTTACGCAGTAAAAACGGCATCGCGATAGAGCCTAAAGTGAAGACACTAGCGCCAATCAGAATATGTAAGTATTGCAGGCCTAGTTCATACACTCGCCCTTCAGCACCCTGCCAAAGCAAGAAGTTATCGGCAAACAGAAACAACAATCCAGAAACAATGGGTGTTATCGCCAACAACAATGTTAGGCCGGTTGCTAAGATCTGCTTAGCACCTTTCGTGTCTTTTTCGCCTTGACGGATCGAGACAAGCGCCCCCGTCCCCACTCCCACGAGCATACCAATACCGAGGATCGCCCCAATAACAGGCCACGCGACGTTAATGCCCGCAAGTCCATCGGCCCCCACATAACGGCCAATGAAAATACCATCCACCACTTGGTAAAGGCCATTAACTAACATGGCCGCTACGGTAGGTATTGTGTATCGCCAGAATTGACGACTAATTGAGTTACTCATTTCTTACTCTACTTTCTTCAGTGAGTCGCATACCAATGGGATATGACTCGTAAAACTAGTTAACAAGACTAACTAAATATCTAAATTATTTATTTCAAAGCCTTGTTTAATAATAGGTTCAGCTGGTGGGATTCTTGCTCAGACAAGCGACTTTCCAGTATCTGTGCCATGACCTGATAGATTTTACTTTCTTCTTCCAAACCGAATTCAGCTTTTTGGGTCAAAATCACCAGCTTAGATCTCGCATCTTCAAGAGACGCTTTGCGCTCAACTAGACCTTTTCTTTCTAGCCTTTGAACCATAGTCGTCGCAGAAGGTTTTGTCACCTGCATCTCAATAGCAAGGTCTGTTAGTCGAATAGGCTCTAACGATGCTTGAATGACCTTCAAATAATCGTACTCATTGAAGCTCAACTGGCAGATAGGATCTTCATTAACTTGAGTTCGCCATATCTTAGAAGCAAAGCGTTCAATTTTTTCTAGATTTTGGTCCAGCATAGATTTCCAACCACAGAATTTGCATTTAGTTAGCAAGGCTAACTATTTTAGTGTTGTTTAAATAAAAAGCAATCAAAAACAAGACCCCCGTTTATAAAAAAGGATCATAAAAAAGGGCCATAAAAAAACCGCTGATAGGCAGCGGCTTTTCGGAATCAAAATGTATGCTTACTTAGCGTTAGCTTCTTCTTCGGCCTCAGCCAACTTAACTTGCGCTAAATGCTCGGCTTTAAGCGTAGTGAAGATACGACTTAACTCTAAAAAAGAGTAACGGTGTTCTACGTATTCATACACGTTAAAAGAAACCGCTAACTTGTACAAAGAGATCGCATTCGCGTAATCACCATTCATGTGGTGACGCTTAGCAAGGTAGAAGTACGTTTCCGTCAGACGTTGAGCTAGGAGCGTATTGTCACGAGTCCCGGTTAGGATAGCTTTGAATGCCTGCTCTTCGGTAATATCGTCAAGCATGATCGCAACTAATACCCAGCCCCACTGTTCGTCACGGCTCTCGTAACGCTTTTGAAGATCAAGCTTTGCTTGTTCTGGCGTGAGTTCATGCTGAATGATGTAAAGCCACAGAGCGCGAAACGGATCGCTAGGATCATCAGCGTAGTGCTTCATCATCTCTTCGTTAGCTAAGTCATAACGCTCGCCATAGTAGAGAGCGATAGAGCGATTTCTTTCTGCATATGAGTTTTCAGGATCAAGCTCTAACGTAGAATCAAAAGATTCATAAGCGGCATCAAACTCCCCTACCTGCGTAAAGTAAACACCCAAAAGATTGAAGATATCAGGTTGAGCGGGGTTCAATGAAAGAGACTGATTGAAATCAAGACGCGCTAAATCGCGCAAGCCAACGCTGTCGTAATAATTACCACGCTCGAACAACATTTTAGCTCGAACTTCATCGTTCAAATCTGGGCGTTGTAATAGCTGACTAAGACGCGCTATTTGCACTTCTTGCTGAACACTTGGTTGAAGCGGCACAGCCATTGGTGGATAAACCCAACGTGAGGTGTTATCTGATGTTGTCGCACAACCAGTTAGTACAAGCAGTAAACACATACTCGCGGTTTGAAACCATTTCACAAATAATTACTCCTGTTATGACCGCAATAAAAAAGGGGAGCGATATGCTCCCCTTTATAACATGCTTTTTTACCAATGGGTTAGAAATCACTAAAAAGCGATAGTCCCATTAATAGGCTAAGAATTACTCAGCAGCAGGTGCTTCGCCTTCAGCTGGCGTTTCAACTGCTTCTTTCATGCTCAGACGTACACGGCCTTGACGGTCAATTTCAAGAACCTTAACTGGTACTTCTTGACCTTCAGTTAGGTAGTCAGACACTTTCTCAACACGCTTGTCAGCGATTTGAGAGATGTGTACTAGACCATCTTTACCTGGAAGGATAGTAACGAATGCACCGAAGTCAGCTAGACGAGCAACTTTACCTTGGTAAATGCGGCCAACTTCAACTTCAGCAGTGATCTCTTCGATACGACGGATAGCTTCTTGAGCAGCTGCGCCTTCAGTAGCAGCAATCTTGATTGTGCCATCGTCTTCGATTTCGATTGTAGTACCTGTTTCTTCACAAAGAGCACGGATAACTGCGCCGCCTTTACCGATAACATCTTTGATCTTATCAGAGCTGATTTTCATTGTGTGGATACGTGGAGCGAATTCAGAGATATCTTCACGAGCACCAGAGATAGCTTCATCCATTACAGAAAGGATGTGCTTACGTGCACCTTGCGCTTGGTTAAGAGCAATTTGCATGATCTCTTTAGTGATACCTTCGATCTTGATGTCCATTTGAAGTGCAGTGATACCAGCGTTAGTACCTGCTACTTTAAAGTCCATGTCACCTAGGTGATCTTCGTCGCCAAGGATGTCAGAAAGAACAACGAAATCGTCGCCTTCTTTAACAAGACCCATTGCGATACCTGCAACAGAAGCTTTGATTGGAACACCAGCATCCATAAGCGCTAGAGATGTACCACATACAGAAGCCATTGAAGAAGAACCGTTAGATTCTGTGATCTCCGATACAACGCGAACTGTGTATGGGAATTCGTCAACAGAAGGCATTACTGCTTGGATACCACGTTTAGCAAGCTTACCGTGACCAATTTCACGACGCTTAGGAGAACCAACGAAACCAGTCTCACCTACACAGTATGGAGGGAAGTTGTAGTGTAGAAGGAAGTTGTCTTTCTTCTCACCCATTAGGCTGTCGATGATTTGAGCATCACGTTGTGTACCAAGCGTTGCAGTAACAAGTGCTTGAGTTTCACCACGAGTGAATAGAGAAGAACCGTGTGTACGTGGAAGAACACCAGTACGTACGTCTAGCGCACGAACCATGTCTTTTTCGCGGCCATCGATACGTGGGTTGCCAGCAATGATGCGGCTACGTACTACGTTTTTCTCTAGAGAGCCAAGCATGCCGCGGATTTCGCGCTCATCTAGGTTTTCGTCTTGTGCAATTAGAGCTTCAACAGTGTCGTTCTTGATTGCGCCAACTTGCTCGTAACGCGCCATTTTCTCAGTGATCTGGTACGCATCAGATAGACGAGTTTCAGCTTGCTCAGCAACTTTAGCTTTAAGCTCAGTGTTAACTGCTGGCGCTTCCCAGTTCCAAGATGGAGTTGCAACTTCAGCAGCAAATTCGTTGATTGCTTTGATTACAACTTGTTGTTGGTCGTGACCGTAAACAACAGCTGAAAGCATTTCTTCTTCAGATAGGTTATCTGCTTCAGATTCAACCATTAGTACTGCGCCTTCTGTACCAGACACAACTAGGTCTAGTTTAGAGTTTTCAAGCTCAGTATTTGATGGGTTAAGAACAAGTTCGCCGTCGATGTGACCAACACGTGCAGCACCGATAGGACCATTGAATGGTGCACCAGAGATAGCAAGTGCAGCAGACGTTGCGATCATAGTGATCATGTCTGGGTTTACGTCAGGGTTGATAGAAACAACCGTAGCGATAACTTGAACTTCGTTTTTAAACGCACTTGGGAAAAGTGGACGAATTGGACGGTCAATCAGACGAGCTGTTAGCGTTTCGCCTTCAGAAGGACGACCTTCTCGCTTGAAGAAACCACCAGGGATTTTACCCGCAGCGTATGTACGCTCTTGGTAGTTAACTGTTAGAGGGAAGAAATCTTGGCCTGCAACAGCTTCTTTCTTAGCAACAACAGAAACGAATACTGATGTATCGTCCATAGTCGCCATTACAGCAGCAGTAGCTTGACGTGCCATTACGCCCGTTTCTAGAGTAACGGTGTGGTTACCGTACTGGAACGATTTTACAACTGGTTTTTCAAACATTGTATATCCTTAGCTCTAAAGTCATGACTTTAGATTAAGTGAAGATTGACTCAAGATATTACCAATCGCGACTAGTGAAAAGAGACTTGGGAATGATGCTTCTTTGTATGAGTTCATACGCCGAATTAATACCAAATCCGCCTTTGAATAGTCGCGACCTATTGGCCGACATCTGTGACTGTAACGTCTTGAGAGGTTGATTGCCCAGCGTTGAAAACGCATAGGCGGGCGTAGTATAAACTATTTTTATTAGGAGAGATATTTCCTATCAGAAAAAGCCAGATGATATTCTGTGCATCCAGCCAAACATTTTCTTACGGGCACAAAAAAAGGAGCATAAATGCTCCTTTTCTTCAAACTGTCTTTGCAGACATCGCTATTAGCGACGTAGGCCTAGACGCTTGATTAGGTCTTGGTAACGAGTAAGGTTTTTGCCTTTCAAGTAATCAAGAAGCTTACGACGGCTAGAAACCATACGTAATAGACCACGACGGCTGTGGTGATCGTGTTTGTGCGCTTTGAAGTGACCTTGTAGGTGGTTGATAGAAGCAGTAAGTAGTGCTACTTGTACTTCTGGTGAACCTGTGTCGCCTTCAGATTGTGCGTATTCTGCAACGATTGCTGCTTTAGTTTCTGCATTCAGAGACATAAATCTCTCCTGATAAGAGTAAGTTTATATTTGTAGCAGCCAATCTCTGATTCAGCCGCTACGCGAGCCGAGGATTATAGGGAAGTTTATGAATTGGTGCAATAACAATCGAACACCTTAAAAACTAAAAAAGCGAGCCACTTAATTTAAGAGCCCGCTTTCTGAATTATTTGATCGCTTTAAACACGAACAGCTACTATCTGATTCGACTTAAGCGCTAAGCTTGTGGTTCTTCATCTCTGAAAACAACCAAACGTTTCGGTGCGACACGGCCATCATCAGCAATATGAGCAACACCAACAAACAGCTTTTCTTCACCACTTGTCATGCGAACCGTACCTTCAGTTGGAGCACCAGAAACCTGAACTGGCATACCGTGCTGAACTAGGTCAGTCAGTTCCGCATTCAGATTAACTTCAGGTAGATCTTCCACTGCGGTATCCATTGCCATAAGCAGAGGATCAAGCAACTCTTTAGGCGCAATTTCTTGCGCTTGTGCTTGCTCTAAAATTTCGTTCAGCTGCTCTAACGTAACCATGCGTTCATACGGATACTTTGCCACACCAGTACGACGAAGCATTGTCACGTGAGCACCACAACCTAGCATTTCACCAAGATCGTCGGTAATTGTGCGGATGTAAGTACCTTTAGAACAATGTACTTCCATCTCAACTTCATCACCTTCAAAGCGAAGTAGCTCAATAGAATACACAGTGATCTTGCGAGACTCACGAGGCACCTCGATACCTGCACGTGCATATTCATACAAAGGCTTACCTTGATACTTCAATGCAGAGAACATTGATGGAATCTGGTCGGTTTCACCTTTGAAGCTTGCAATGCAGCGTTCAAGTTGCTCTTGAGTCACGTTGATTTCACGCGTTTCAACCACTTCACCATCAGAATCTGAGGTGTTGGTACGCTCACCAAGCTTCGCGACAACAACGTAGCGCTTATCAGAATCAAGAAGAAACTGAGAGAACTTCGTTGCTTCACCAAGACAAATTGGCAGCATGCCAGTCGCAAGAGGATCCAGAGCACCGGTGTGCCCTGCCTTCTCTGCAAAGTAAATACGCTTTACTTTTTGCAGTGCATCATTAGATGAAATGCCTGTTGGCTTATCTAACAGAATTACCCCGTTTATAGGGCGACCTTTACGACGGCGAGCCATTACTCTTCATCCTTAGACTGAGTTTCGTCAGTGCGGCCAGATTCTTCTTGCTTACGCTTGTCATCGTTCAGTACTTCACTTACTAGGTTAGACATACGCATGCCTTCTACCAATGTGTTGTCGTAAGTAAAACGAACTTCAGGTGTTAGACGGTGACGAATACGCTTGCCAAGAGCCATACGAACTGGCACTTCATGCTCTTTAAGAGCAGCGAGACATGATTCAGGTGTTTGCTCACCGATACATAGGAAAGTCACGAACACTTTTGCGTATGCAAGGTCACGAGACACTTCTACATCTGAAATAGTTACCATACCAATGCGTGAGTCACGAACTTCACGTTGGAGGATAAGTGCGAGCTCTTTTTGAAGCTGCTGAGACACACGTTGTGTGCGGCTAAATTCTTTTGACATTTTCTTTTCTCACTTAGAAAGATGGGGGGCTTGGTAATTACCAGCCCCCCATGGTGTATTCAACAACCGATTACTTATTACCTTTACAGGTAATGTTAGTAACCTTAGTCAATATGTCGAGTCGTACTGACTGATTAGTCTAGAGTACGTTTAACTTCAACAATTTCGAATACTTCGATCTGGTCACCAACGCGAACGTCGTTGTAGTTCTTAACGCCGATACCACACTCGTAACCATTTTTAACTTCTTGAACGTCATCTTTAAAGCGACGAAGTGACTCTAGTTCACCTTCGTAGATAACAACGTTTTCGCGAAGTACGCGGATTGGGCTGCTACGCTTAATCGTACCTTCAGTAACGATACAACCAGCGATTGCACCAAGTTTAGGCGACTTAAATACGTCACGAACTTGAGCAAGACCAATGATCTCTTGACGGAATTCAGGAGCAAGCATACCGCCCATCGCCTGTTTCACTTCGTCGATCAGTTGGTAAATGATTGAGTAGTAACGTAGATCTAGGTTTTCATTCTGAACAGTACCACGCGCAGTTGCGTCAGCACGAACGTTGAAACCAAGGATGATAGCGTTAGAAGCGGCTGCAAGAGTTGCATCAGTTTCCGTAATACCACCAACACCAGAACCTACGATGTTCACTTTAACTTCGTCAGTTGACAGTTTCAGTAGAGAGTCAGCAATTGCTTCTACAGAACCTTGAACGTCAGCTTTAAGTACAACGTTAAGTTCAGCAACTTCACCAGCCGTCATATTCGCGAACATGTTCTCTAGTTTCGCTTTTTGTTGGCGAGCTAGTTTAACATCACGGAATTTACCTTGACGGTAGTTCGCAACTTCACGCGCTTTACGCTCATCGCGTACAACCGTTGCTTCATCACCTGAAGCAGGAACGCCAGAAAGACCTAGAATTTCTACAGGGATAGATGGACCTGCAGTTTCGATGTCTTTACCGTTTTCATCGCGCATTGCACGAACACGGCCGTACTCTTGACCACAAAGAACGATATCGCCTTTGTTAAGAGTACCAGACTGTACTAGTACTGTTGCAACTGGACCGCGGCCTTTATCAAGACGAGATTCAACAACAACACCAGATGCCATGCCTTCTTTAACTGCTGTAAGTTCAAGAACTTCAGACTGAAGAAGGATAGCTTCTAGAAGACCATCGATGTTTGTACCCTGTTTTGCAGAGATGTGAACGAAGATGTTCTCACCGCCCCATTCTTCAGGAATAACGTCGTATTGAGCTAGCTCATTCTTAACGTTGTCTGGGTTTGCACCCTCTTTGTCGATCTTGTTCACAGCAACAATCAGAGGAACACCTGCCGCTTTCGCGTGCTGGATAGCTTCGATTGTTTGTGGCATTACGCCATCATCAGCGGCAACAACAAGTACAACGATATCTGTCGCTTGAGCACCACGAGCACGCATAGCTGTAAACGCCGCGTGTCCAGGAGTATCAAGGAACGTGATCATGCCGTTGTCAGTATCTACGTGGTAAGCACCAATGTGCTGTGTGATACCGCCAGCTTCGCCAGACGCAACGTGTGCTTTACGAATGTAATCAAGTGTAGAAGTTTTACCGTGGTCAACGTGACCCATGATAGTAACAACAGGAGCACGACCTTCTGCGACAGCATCGCTATCACGGTCAGCTAGCACTGCTTCTTCTAGTTCGTTTTCTTTACGTAGGATAACCTTGTGACCCATTTCTTCAGCAACAAGTTGTGCTGTTTCTTGGTCGATCACTTGGTTGATAGTCGCCATAGCGCCCATCTTCATCATTACTTTGATAACTTCAGTTGCTTTAACTGACATTTTGCTAGCCAGTTCAGAAACAACGATAGTTTCGCCAATAGCAACATCAGATTTAGCAACAGTTGCTGACTTATCGAAGCCTTGCTGCATTGAAGTTGGTTTAGCAAGCTTACCTTTACCGCCACGACCACGTTGGTTACGACCACCACGATTGTTGCCAGGTTGAGCTGCTGGAGCAGGTTTCTTCTTGCGACGACGAGGAGCTTTCTCATCTTTTTTATCAGCCGCATCTTCTGCTTCACGAGCATAAGTAGAAGTAGTCACATGGTAATCCGCAGATTTCTCTTGCTCTTTCTTCTTCTTCTCTTCTTCAGACCAACGTTCTTGGTTTTCTTCTGCTAACTTACGAGCTTCTTCAACAAGCTTAGCTGCTTCAGCTTCGGCTTTACGAGTTGCTTCTTGCTCTTGACGAGTTTTAAGTTCATCCGCTTCTTTTTTCGCTTGTGCGTTAGCGTCTGCATTTTTTGAATTCATGTCTTTTTTAGCCTTTTCAGCTTGTGCGCGTTGAGCCTTCTCTTCAGAATCACGTTTTGCATCCGCTTCACGTGTTACTTTTTCTTCGGCTTCGCGCTGTGCTTTCTCTGCAGCATCACGTTTCGCTTGCTCTTCAGCATCGCGTTGTGCTTTCTCTTCCACTTCACGATTAGCTACTTCCTCAGCTTCACGTTTCGCTTCATCTTCAATAGTGCTGCGCTTCACGTAAGTACGCTTTTTACGTACCTCTACTTGAACATCCTTACTCTTACCGCCTCCAGCGGCAACACTTAGCGTGCTGCGGGTCTTGCGTTGAAGAGTTAAACGAGTCGGTTCTGTTTCGCCTGAAGTATCGCCATGCTCCTTTTTAAGGTGCGTTAGCAATGTTTGCTTCTCTGAATCAGTCACTTGATCCGACCCTGCTTTCTTCATTCCTGCATCAGCAAGTTGTTCAATTAAGCGGTCAACTGGCGTACCAATCTCTTCACTCAGTGCTTTAACTGTTAATTGTGTCATACCGCTTTCTCTCCTTGCTGAATTATTCTTCGTCGCCGAACCAACAGATGTTACGCGCAGCCATAATCAGCTCGCCTGCTCGCTCTGCAGTTAGGTCTTCGATGCCTTCTAGTTCATCAACGCCTTGGTCAGCTAGGTCTTCCAATGTCGCAACGCCTTTTGCTGCTAGCTTGTAAGCCATTTCACGCTCAAGACCTTCAAGTGCAAGTAAGTCTTCAGCAGGCTCAACACCATCGAAAGTCTCTTCTTTCGCTAGCGCTAGAGTAGTCAGTGCGTCTTTCGCGCGGTTACGTAGTTCTTCAACGATACCTTCGTCTAGACCATCTACTTCAAGAAGCTCGTTCACAGGAACGTATGCCACTTCTTCAAGTGTAGAGAAGCCTTCTTCAACAAGCATTTGAGCAAAGTCTTCTTCAATGTCTAGGTGCTTCATGAAGTTTTCAATAGAAGCAACTGCTTCTTCTTGGTGCTTCTTCTCTAGATCAGCAACAGTCATTACATTCAGTTCCCAACCCGTTAGTTGAGAAGCTAGACGTACGTTTTGACCGCTACGGCCAATCGCTTGTGCCAGGTTATCGGCTTCAACAGCGATATCCATAGAGTGTGCATCTTCATCAACGATGATTGAAGCAACATCAGCAGGCGCCATTGCGTTAATAACGAACTGAGCTGGGTTATCATCCCAAAGAACGATATCGATACGCTCACCGCCAAGATCATTAGAAACAGCTTGTACACGTGCACCACGCATACCAACACACGCACCAACAGGGTCAATACGTTTGTCGTTTGTTTTCACAGCGATTTTAGCACGAGAACCAGCGTCACGTGCAGCACCTTTAAGTTCAATTAGCTCTTCACCAATCTCAGGCACTTCAACGCGGAATAGTTCAGCTAGCATTTCTGGCTTCGAACGAGTAACGAAAAGCTGGAAACCGCGAGCTTCTGGTTTAACTGCGTAAAGAAGACCACGAACACGGTCACCTGGACGGAAGTTTTCACGAGGAAGTTGGTCGTCACGAAGGATTACCGCTTCAGCGTTGTTACCTAGGTCTAGAATAACTGTGTCACGGTTAACTTTCTTAACTGCGCCAGTTACGAGCTCGCCTTCGTTGTCAATAAACTGTTCAACGATTTGAGCACGTTCTGCTTCACGTACTTTCTGTACGATAACTTGCTTAGCCGTTTGAGTCGTAATACGGTCAAACGTTACTGATTCGATATCATCTTCAATGAAACCGCCAAGTTCGATCTCTGGATCATCGTACTTTGCAGCTTCAATAGAGATTTCTTTTGTTGGGAATTCTACTTCCTCAACAGCTTCCCAACGGCGGAAAGTTTCGAAATTACCCGTTTTACGGTCAATTTCTACACGAACTTCAATTTCTAATTCGCTTTTCTTTTTTGTTGCCGTTGCAAGCGCGATTTCAAGCGCTTCAAAAATACGCTCACGAGGAACTGCTTTCTCATTTGAAACAGCTTCTACTACCGCCAAAATTTCTTTGTTCATTAATCTAGCCTCTTAAGCTCTTCTCTCTAGGAGAACTAAAATTTAGGGATCAGGTTAGCTTTCGCAATATTGCTCAGGACGAATTCTTCTTCTTGTCCTTCAACCAATACTTTCACTGTCTCGCCTTCGATAGATTGGATATCACCTTTCCATTTACGACGGTTGCCGACAGCCATTTTCAAAACGATGCTTACCTCGTGACCAATAAATTGTTGGTAATGCTCTGCTTTGAACAGTGGTCTCTCTAAACCTGGTGAAGACACTTCAAGGTTATAAGCCACTGAAATTGGATCTTCAACGTCCATTACGGCACTTACTTGGTGACTCACCTCAGAGCAATCATCTACATTGATACCATTTGGTGAATCGATGTAAATACGTAGCGTTGAGTGCTCACCAGCACGAATAAATTCTAATCCAACTAACTCATAACCTGATGCTGCTACTGGAGCGTCAAGCATTTCAGTAAGTTGTCTCTCTAAACCAGTCATTTAACCACTCCAGAAACAAAAAAAGGGCTCAAAGCCCAATTTAAATTCCAAGCAAACATTATCATCTAAAGGCATTTACAAATGCTTAGATAACAAAAAACCCCGTATAAGCCGGGGTTTTTGTTGCTGGACCCTTATATGTTAAGTGTCATCACATTCGATATCACACTTAACTCACAGTGAGGTTCACACTGTGCAAACTTGCTACCAATACAAGCTATATAATAGCATTGAAATTGGTTGCGGGAGCCGGATTTGAACCGACGACCTTCGGGTTATGAGCCCGACGAGCTACCAAACTGCTCCATCCCGCGTCCGACTTGTGAGCATTATACGCCCAACAAGATGTTTTACAAGTTTGTAAACATGGTGCCGAGAGAGGGACTCGAACCCTCACACCCTAAGGCACTAGCACCTCATGCTAGCGTGTCTACCAATTTCACCATCTCGGCATCAAATCTTTGCAGCTTATTGTGGAATTTCGTCGCCTTGCGTCGGAACTTCACTCACTGCATCTTCAGCTTGCTGAATTACCTGACCTTGAGTCGGGTCAATCCATTGTGACTCAGTTTTATGTGTAGACATATTACCAAGCACTAAGCTAAGGATAAAAAATGTAGTTGCAAAAACTGCAGTCATTCGGGTAAGGAAATTTCCTGAGCCACCAGCACCAAACACAGTGTTTGAAGCGCCAGCACCGAAAGAGGCTCCCATATCTGCGCCTTTACCTTGTTGAATCAACACTAGGCCAATTACACCAAGCGCTGCCAACAGGTAAATCACAAGTAGAACTGTAAACATTTTTCCACCTATGTTCCTAATTGTTGAGCCAGCGCCGTTCAAAAAACTATTTTCAAGAACAAGGCTAGCGACCTCCTAACTGAAGGCCGAGCAATACTAGCGAATGCGACGATGGCTGACAAGGGGAATTTGCTAAAAAATAAGCCTTTACCAAGCGAATGGTTAAAAAAAGGTCAAAAGCGACACAAAACTCATTTACGTCTCTTTTGACCGTTATATCTCTTGACCGCTATATCTTTTGACCGTGATATAACTCAATCACTTCTAATCACAGGCGCTATTCGTTTCGCCGGTTAAGTAAAAGGTTAAATTAGCAGTTTGCTTTTACTGCATCAGCGATCTTAAGCGCTGAAGATTGAACAAGCTCAGCATCTTCGCCTTCAACCATGACACGCAGTAGTGGCTCGGTACCAGACTTGCGTAATAGCACACGACCTTTCTCGCCAAGCTCTGCTTCTACTTCAACAACCGCTGCTTTTACCGCTTCGGCTTCTAGTGGGTTTGAATCTCCGCTGAAACGAACGTTTTCTAGAACTTGAGGGTATAACGTCATGCCCTGAGACAGCTCATTCAGTGTCATTTCGCTATCAACAACTGAAGCCAACACTTGCAGAGCAGCAACGATAGCATCACCCGTCGTCACTTTATCTAATAGGATAACGTGACCCGAATTTTCTGCCCCGATCTTCCAGCCTTTAGCAAGAAGTTGCTCCATGACGTAACGGTCACCAACAGCAGCACGTACAAATGGAATACCTAATTGCTTAAGGCCATTTTCCATACCAAGGTTGGTCATTAGTGTACCAACAACGCCACCTTTCAACTCACCGCGACGCAGTGCATCACGAGCAATGATGTAAGCAATTTGGTCACCATCAACTTTGTTGCCTAGCTCGTCAACCATGATGATACGGTCACCGTCACCATCAAAGCCTAGGCCTAACGCTGCTTGTTCTTCAAGTACTTTAGCTTGCAGAGCACGCACATCTGTCGCACCCACTTCGTGGTTGATGTTAGTACCATTTGGCTCAACACCCATTGCAATCACTTCAGCGCCCAACTCTTTAAATACCGCTGGCGCAATGTGGTAAGTCGCACCATGTGCGCAATCCACCACAATTTTCATGCCCGCTAACGTCATTTTGTGTGGGAATGTACTTTTACAAAATTCAATATAACGGCCAGCTGCATCATTTAAACGTACAGCTTTACCCAATGCAGAAGATTCCACGCACTCGATATCTTTATCTAGTTCAGCTTCGATAGCCAACTCAATGTCATCCGACAATTTAGTGCCTTCAGAAGAGAAGAACTTAATGCCGTTGTCATAGAAAGGGTTATGCGATGCAGAGATAACGATACCAGCTTCAGCACGGAAAGTTTGTGTTAAGTAAGCAACAGCAGGTGTTGGCATTGGGCCAGTAAACGTAGCCTGAAGACCCGCAGCAGCAAGGCCAGCTTCTAACGCAGACTCAAGCATATAGCCAGAGATACGAGTATCTTTACCAATGATCACTTTCTTGGTGCCCTGCTTCGCAAGAACACGACCTGCAGCCCAGCCAAGCTTCAGAACAAAATCAGGTGTAATCGGGTATTGGCCAACTTTGCCACGTACACCATCTGTGCCGAAGTAACGTCTTTTATCAGACATATTGATTTTCCTTAATTATTATTAGTGATTGTTATTCATCACTTCGATTATCTTCATCGCTTCCAATGTATCTTCAACATCGTGAACGCGAATAATTTGTGCGCCTTTCATTGCTGCGATAGTCGCGCAAGTGACACTGGCTACCATGCAATCTGCTGGGGCCTTGTCCAGTAGCTTAAAGATCATCGATTTTCTCGACATCCCCGCCAAAACTGGCAACCCAAGCGTATGAAATTTTTCAAGGTGCGCTAATAGGTGGTAATTGTGTTCAATGGTTTTACCAAAACCAAAACCAGGGTCCAGAATCAGCTGTTCTTTTGAGATGCCTACAGCCTCACAAGCTTCCACTCTTTCTTGTAAGAATGCTTCAACATCCGTTAGAACGTCGTCGTAAACTGGGCTAGCTTGCATGGTTCTTGGTTGGCCTTTCATGTGCATCAAGCAAACAGGAACATTAGCCTCAGCGGCCGCTTGTAGGGCACCTGGCTCTTGTAAAGCGCGTACATCATTGATCAAATCAGCACCCGCTTCAACAGCTTGGCGCATCACTTCCGCTTTGCTGGTATCAATAGAAATCCAAACATCAAACTTGGCACGAATCGCTTTAATTGCAGGAATAACTCGAGCAAGCTCTTCCTCTAAGGAAACGTCCGGAGCTCCAGGGCGAGTCGATTCACCACCAATATCAATAATGCTAACGCCGGCTTGAATCATTCGTTCAGCTTGCAGCAATGCATTGTCTAATGAGCTGAATTTTCCGCCATCAGAGAAAGAATCAGGCGTGACATTGAGGATACCCATTACATGTGGGCGGTCTAAAACGAGCGTTTTATTATTTGCTTTTAATATCATGAAAGGCAGGTCTTAAAGAGTAAAAAATACCTTGAGCTATAAACAGAAAAACCCTGAGCGTACTCAGGGTTTTAATTTATAGCTTAGCGATTAAGAATCTTTGTTTTGAGTATCATCTGATTCAGATTTAACTTCTTCAACTTTCGATTCTTCTGGGTCGGCTTTAGCTTGTTCTTCTGATTTAGCTTCAGCTTCAGGCTTGGCTTCTTCCTTTGCAGGTTCTGCTTTTGCTTGATCACCCCAACCAGCAGGCTCGCGAATCTCGTCTTTACGTTCCATCAAGTCATCAATCTGACCTGCATCAATCGTTTCAAACTTCATCAGCGCATCTTTCATCGAGTGCATGAGGTCCATGTTCTCTTCAAGAATCTGCTTCGCACGAGCATAGTTACGGTCGATAAGAATACGAATTTCTTCATCGATAAGTCGAGTTGTATCGTCAGAAACATGTTTCGCTTGGCTCATGCCACGACCTAGGAAAACTTCGCCTTCTTCTTCAGCATATAGAAGAGGACCTAGTTTTTCAGAGAAGCCCCACTGCGTTACCATCTTGCGAGCAATATCAGTTGCACGTTCGATATCGTTAGATGCACCAGTCGAAACCTTGTCTTTACCGTAAATTAGTTCTTCAGCAAGACGACCACCGTACAAGCTAGAGATCATTGACTCTAGGTGCTGGCGAGACATGCTTACGCGATCTTGCTCAGGTAGGTACATAGTCACACCAAGTGCACGACCACGTGGAATGATTGACACCTTGTACACTGGATCGTGTTCAGGTACCAAACGACCAACAATTGCGTGACCTGCTTCGTGGTAAGCTGTTGACTCTTTCACTTCTTCAGACATCACCATTGAACGGCGCTCTGCACCCATCATGATCTTATCTTTCGCAAGTTCAAACTCAACCATCGATACATTGCGCTTGTTACCACGAGCTGCAAATAGCGCCGCTTCGTTCACAAGGTTCGCAAGATCTGCACCAGAGAAACCTGGAGTACCACGAGCAATCAGAGATGGTTCAACATCACCTGATAGTGGAACTTTGCGCATGTGCACTTTAAGAATCTGTTCACGACCACGTACATCAGGTAGACCTACCACAACTTGACGGTCAAAACGACCAGGACGAAGTAATGCAGGGTCTAGCACGTCGGGACGGTTAGTCGCAGCGATAACAATAATACCTTCGTTACCTTCGAAACCATCCATCTCAACCAGCATTTGGTTAAGTGTTTGCTCACGTTCATCGTGACCACCACCAACACCAGCGCCACGTTGACGACCTACAGCATCGATTTCATCGATAAAGATGATACAAGGTGCGGCTTTCTTCGCTTGCTCGAACATGTCACGCACACGAGATGCACCAACACCAACAAACATTTCAACGAAATCAGAACCAGAGATAGTAAAGAACGGTACTTTCGCTTCACCAGCAATTGCTTTTGCAAGCAATGTCTTACCAGTACCAGGAGGACCGACCAACAGGATACCTGTCGGGATCTTACCACCCAGCTTTTGGAAGCGACTTGGGTCACGAAGGTAATCCACAAGCTCTTTCACGTCTTCTTTTGCTTCGTCACAACCAGCAACATCAGCAAACATCGTTTTGATTTGTTCTTCGCTCATCATTCGAGCTTTGCTCTTACCAAAAGACATCGCGCCTTTACCGCCGCCGCCGCCTTGCATTTGACGCATGAAGAAAATCCACACACCAATCAGTAAGATCATTGGGAACCATGAGATGAAGATAGTGCCAAGCAGACTCTGCTCTTCAGGTGGTGTACCCTGAACTTTTACGTTTTGATTAATTAAGTCATCAAGTAGCTTTTGATCATAAACAGGCATGTAAGTTACATACTTAGAGCCACCACCACGACGTGTGAAAGTGATTTCGCTGTTATTGAACTGTGCGTCTTGAATCTGGCCTTGGCCAACTTCCTGTACAAACGTGGTGTAATCTACTGCTCTGCCGTTACTTTCCCCAGGGCCGAAGCTCTGGAATACCGACATCAACACTACCGCGATAACAAGCCACAGAATTAAATTTTTTGCCATGTCACTCAAGGTGTAAGCCTCTCGATAACTAATTGTAATTAAAGGTAGGGTACTACAGTTTGTAACCTGTAGCCATGTTGTTAACTCTCACTCTTGGAAGAGAATCGTTAACCTTTGTAACCAGTTGCTACGATAAACACTTCACGAGATCGAGCACGAGAAGAGTCGGGTTTTCTAACTTTGACTGTTTTAAACATCTCACGGACGTCCTTAACATATTGGTCAAACCCTTCGCCTTGGAATACTTTTACAACAAAACTACCATTGGTAGCTAGAACTTGTCGACACATATCCAAAGCTAATTCAACTAAATACATAGCTCTCGGCTGATCCACAGAATTGTTGCCTGCTATATTAGGTGCCATATCCGACATCACGACATCAACCATGTTTGGTTGTATACGTTCCAACAAGGCATCTAGCACAGCTTCTTCGCGGAAATCGCCTTGTAAAAAGCTCACTCCAGCAATCGGATCCATAGGTAGCAAGTCACAAGCAATGATTTGACCGTTGTCTCCGATAATCTTAGCAGCATATTGAGACCAACCGCCAGGCGCTGCGCCCAAATCCACAATGGTCATCCCAGGAGTCAGCAATTTATCTTTCGTTTGAATCTCTTCCATTTTGAAATAAGCACGCGAACGATAGCCTCTTTTTCTTGCTTCATTTGCATACTTGTCGTCGAAGTGTTCCTTCAACCAACGGCCTGAACTGGCCGAGTGTTTCTGTTTGCTCATTGGATACCTAAATTGGAGGAAAGTACTAATTGCTGAATAAATTATAGTCTTCAGCTTTAGATGGCGTTAAAATAGGTTTTTTCAACCCTAATACTAAATAAAATTGGCCGCGTAATGAACCTAAGTACCAAACAAAAGCAGCATCTAAAGGGCCTAGCTCACAGTTTAAAACCTGTAGTGCTAATGGGCGCAAATGGACTTACTGAAGCTGTTCTAGCGGAAATCGAATTAGCTCTAGACCACCACGAACTGATCAAGATTAAAATTGCATCAGAAGACCGTGAGACTAAGCAACTGATTATCGATGCAATTGTACGTGAATCTAAAGCTGAGAAAGTACAGACTATCGGTAAAGTTCTAGTACTGTTCCGTCAGTCAGAAGCACGTAAAATCGAGATTCCACGCAAATAAGCGAGTTTGACATCAAGCTAGCTCCACAATAAGAAAGCCACTGTGCTTACCTTTTAGTGTAGCGTGAGAAACGAAAAAGGTCGCATTAGCGACCTTTTTACTTATCAGAAACAAAGAAAATTCAATTAGATATATTCTACTTTGTCGATTTCGAAGTCCTTGTCACCACCAGGGGTAGAGATCAGTACTTCGTCGCCTTCCATCTTACCGATAAGACCACGTGCAATTGGTGATTTCACCGAAATGCGGCCTGTTTTGATTTCAGCTTCATCTTCAGAAACGATTTGGTAACGGAATTCTTCATCCGTATCTACGTCGATCAGAGTCACTGTCGTACCGAAGATAATCTTACCCGTATTATCCATCTGCGTTACATCGATGATCTGAGCTAACGATAGCTTGTATTCGATATCTCGAATTTGAGCTTCACAGATACCCTGCTCTTCACGAGCGGCGTGGTACTCTGCATTCTCTTTCAAGTCACCGAGTTCACGAGCTTCACCAATAGCTGCTGAAATAATAGGACGTAGCTTAAGTAGGCGATCTAATTCGTCACGTAGCTGCTGAGCGCCACGCACTGTCATTGGAACCTTTTCCATTTTTTACCTCTATGCCAAAGCTTTCTTTGGCCAACATAAATCCACCCAACATAGTTATTGGGTGATAGAAACAAAACGATTTGGCTTAGTGTAAACAAACTTTATGGCTAAATCACCTTTATTCCACTTTGCGTTATAAAAGCTTTATCTAGGTCTAAATTACAGACATCACAAAAATGAATAATAACCCACCCATCAATAAGTCAGCGTTCAAATACCTAAAAAAAACAAAAACAAACCAAATAAACACAGATCACACTTTTATAAAAAAACAATAAAAACAGAAGCTTAAATGACATTAAATATAATAAAACAGTGTTCACAATTTTTATTGATATCATTTTACTAACTGACTATGGAACTTTAGGGGTAAAAAGTACCTCATGAATTGCTCTGGCAAGTTTCACGCTTTTGTTCTAAGCATGATTATGAAGCTTGATTAATACGAGCAATACACAAAAAGGATTCAAATCCTTAATAAATACCTTTATGGACAGTAATTAGGAATTAATAACATGAACAAGACTATGATCGCGCTTGCTGTATCTGCTGCAGCTCTTGCTACTGGCGCTAACGCGGCAGAACTATACAACCAAGACGGCACTTCTCTAGACATGGGCGGTCGCGCTGAAGCTCGCCTATCTATGAAAGATGGCAAAGCGTCTGACGAATCTCGTATCCGTCTTAACTTTCTAGGTAAAGTTGAAATCCAAGACGGTCTATACGGTGTTGGTTTCTACGAAGGTGAGTTCACTACTGCTGACAACGATGACGGTTCTGACCTAGACAACCGTTACACCTACGCAGGTCTAGGCGGCACATTCGGTGAAGTGACTTACGGTAAAAATGACGGCGCTCTAGGCGTAATCACAGACTTCACTGATATCATGGCTTACCACGGTAACTCTGCGGCAGACAAACTGGCTGCTGCTGACCGTACGGACAACATGCTTTCTTACAAAGGTCAATTCCAAGACCTAGGTGTTAAAGCAAGCTACCGCTTCGCTGACCGTGATGGCGTTGATGCTAACGGCGAATTCACTGACAATGGTAAAGATGGTTACTCACTATCTGGTATTTATGCAATCGGCGAAACTGGCCTTAAGCTAGGTGCTGGTTATGCTGACCAAGATAAGAGCAATGAATACATGCTTTCTGGTTCTTACACTATGGGTGACCTATACTTTGCTGGTGTATTTACAGACGGTGAAAAACAACAGAATAATGGTACTAACGACCTAAACTCTGCGGTTGATTACACAGGTTACGAATTAGCAGCGGCTTACACACTAGGCCAAACTGTATTCTCTTCTACGTACAACAATGCTGAAACTGATAGCGAAACGTCTGCAGACAACATTGCAATTGATGCAACTTACTACTTCAAGCCTAACTTCCGTGGCTACGTATCGTACAACTTCAACCTTATCAGCAAAGGTGATAAAATTGGAACTATTGATACTTCAGCATCAACTACCGCAACGTCTGCTCAAGCTGAAGACGAGCTAGCTCTAGGTCTACGTTACGATTTCTAGTTCTGATTACCTAATTGATTAATTAGTTAATTGAGAATCAAAACGCCCGCTCTCTAGCGGGCGTTTTTTATATCTGTATACTTGAAAACATCAGCCATCCAAGAAAATCTTCTATGCGCCTTCTATCCAATCTACTTCTATGTGGCTTATCACTTGGTAGTTACTCAATTAACGCTTTCGCATATACCCCTCTTGATAAACTGCCCGATGGCAGCAGCACAAGCTTAATACTGCAGTCATTGAGTGGCGATTCAAGTGAAATAAATACCGACACTGCTGGCTTTTACCCACCAGCCAGCACTTTAAAACTGGTCACAGCTTTGGCGGCTAAATTGGAACTGGGAGATGACTTTCACTACACAACCAACATAGTTCGTTCTAATAAAGATGTTGTGATCTCATTTAGTGGCGACCCGACGCTACAACGAGAGCAGTTAAAAAGGCTTTTAGCTCAATATGCTAAATCACAATCTAAAACCATTAACGGTAACCTTTATCTCGATAACTCAGCTTATACGGGCTATCAACGAGCGGTGGGTTGGCCTTGGGACATTCTAGGCGTTTGTTACAGCGCACCTTCTAGCGCAATGACCTTAGACAGTAACTGCGCACAAGCCTCTATTTATACAAAAGATAACGGCAGCACTCGAGTCTATATTCCCGCCCACTATCCGATAGACGTGACAACCACCGCGGCCACCGTAACTCGCTCAGGGCAGAAGGCGACACAATGCGACTTAGAGCTCATTACTACTCCAGACAACGCTTACAAGCTCTCTGGTTGCTTAGTTGAGCGTAAGAAACCACTACCGCTCAAGTTTGCGATTCAAAATCCAGAGCTTTATACCTACCAAGTCGTGACCTCACTGCTTAAAGAGCTGAAAATCCAAGTTAAAGGCGATGTGATTGTTGGTAAAAAAGCTAAAGCAGACAAAACTACGTTAGTCGCGAGCCACCATTCTGAAAAGCTTCCTGAACTGCTCGATACCATGTTGAAGAAATCAGACAACCTAATCGCAGACAACCTCACCAAAACACTGGGTGCAACGTTTTATGTCCAGCCTGGTAGTTTCAATAACGGCACCGAAGCGATAAAACAGATATTACTGACCAAGGCCAACATTGACCTAAACAAAGCACAGTTGGTTGATGGCTCAGGGTTATCGAGGAATAATCGCATGACCTCGCAAACTATGGCTCAGGTTCTGCGTTACATCTGGGATAACGACAAACAGCTCAACCTGATTGAGGCTATGCCTACATCTGGCACTAATGGAACGCTCAAGTACCGTCAGAGTATGAGAAAAGCACCAATCCAAGGTAATATTATTGCGAAAAGTGGATCTTTGTACGGTAGCTACAACATGGCAGGTTTTGGTTTAGATAAAGCGGGCAATCCAAACTCTCTGTTTGTACAGTTTGTCCGTGATTACTTCCCTGAAGAGCAAGATCCAGAAAAACCTGTAGAAGCACCAATCACCCAGTTTGAACGAGCTTTCTACAAAGGTGTGGTCGAATTCAGTCAAACACAAAGCAAATCTAAGTAATGTTTAGCTCTCTGTAAGCTTCTACTTAAACAATAAAAATGGCGCTGAAGATCGTATGATCTTCAGCGCCATTTTTGTTTCTAAGGTGTTTTTCTTCGGAAGTGCTTTTTGTTTCCAAAGTTTTTATTTATAGGCGTTAAGCGATACCCAAAAATGAATTCACTACCGTGAAGTAAATCCACATCCCTGAAATGTCGACTACTGAAGCCAAAACAGGGCTCACCAGCACCGCCGGATCTAACTTGAATAACCGAGCAACAATCGGCAATCCAGCGCCAAGCACGGTTGATATTGTCACTTGAATAAACAGAGCGACAGCAATCGCGTAAGCAATCATATTAATGTCATAACCACCCGTTGATTGGTTGTCACTGAACAGTAAGATGCGACCTATCATCACCAAGGCAATCGCAAGTGCCAAGCAGATAGCAACTCTAAATTCTTTCCACAGAACGTTCGCCCATTGGCGCTTCTTCAACTCGCCTGTGGCTAAGGCCCTGATGACCAAAGTCGCGGCTTGTGTTCCGGTGTTACCACCAGCAGCAGCAATTACAGGCATGTAAATTGCCAAAAGTACCAACTGACTGAGGATGTCTTCATACTGGGCAATGATAAGCCCTGAGACGATTCCCAATAGTGCTAACGCAATAATCCAACCAATACGCTGCCTAACATGGCTAAGCACTCCAGTTGAAAGGTAACCTTGTTGAGGCTCAACCTCTGAGTAGATCAGCCCTAGTTGGTGAGCTAGATGTCGTGAGCGCTTCTCAAAGCCCTGCTCTTCTAGCTCACTAAGTAAAGTCTGAATAATACTGAGAGAGCATTGCCCAAGTACTAACACCGCATCTTCAAGTGGCATTCGGTTTAAAAGGTTAATTTGTTGCTCACGCCCATACTGTTGAAATGCATTCGATACAGCTTGGATGTCTTGCTCTGTGTACAAAGCTTCGATAGATAAAAAAGTGTTGTTCATTACCGTCATGGCGAATCTCCCGATTGGCAAAGGTAACGACCATCAAAACAAATAGCATAAGTTTATAGATTTATAGATTAATGCGCACCAAGAGCTGAAAGCTACTGGTGTGTCTACTTGTTAGAATCTAGTGTGTGGAAAAGAATGAGGGGGAAAAACAAAGATACCCTACCCGAACGGCAGGACAATAGATCAATACCGAGACGGGTTATTCTTCTCCATTCAAACTAGGAGGATGGTCGGTATTGTTCATAAAAATCTCCAGAATTACTGTCAATATGACAGCGCGCATAGTGTAGCAATGCACGTTCAAAAACTTCGTCAACTTTCTGTCAATAAATAGGGGGCAATAAAAAAGGCATCCGTAGATGCCTTTCGGTATAACTATCACAATTTAATATATAGATTGATATTATTTGATAGTGATACGAGCAAACTTACGTTTACCAACTTGGTAAACCGCAGTACCAGCTTCAGGTACGAACTTGCTGTCTTCAATCTTCTCGCCTTCAAGCTTAGCAGCGCCTTGCTTGATCATACGCATCGCATCAGAAGTAGAGTTTACAAGACCCGCTTCTTTTAGAACGTTAGCAATCGGTAGGCCGGCTTCGAATTCAAATTCAGGCATCTCATCAGGAACTTGGTTTTTAGCAAAACGGTTAACGAACTCTTGCTCAGCCGCTTCAGCATCCGCTTCACTGTGGAAACGAGCAATGATCTCTTTCGCTAGAAGTACTTTAACGTCACGAGGGTTTTTGCCCGCCTCAACGCCAGCTTTCAGTTCCGCAACTTCTTCAAGTGGACGGAAAGACAGTAGCTCGTAGTAGCTCCACATTAGATCGTCAGAGATAGACATGATCTTACCAAACATCTCGCTTGGTGCTTCGCTAATACCGATGTAGTTGTGCGCAGACTTAGACATCTTCTTAACGCCGTCTAGACCTACAAGTAATGGCATCATCAGTACCGCTTGTGGTTTTTGACCTGCTGCTTTTTGCAGTTCACGACCCATTAGAAGGTTAAACTTCTGGTCAGTACCACCAAGCTCAACATCACTCTCTAGTGCAACAGAGTCGTGACCTTGTAGAAGTGGGTACATGAATTCGTGGATTGCGATCGGTTGACCACCAGCGTAACGCTTTTTAAAGTCATCACGCTCAAGCATACGAGCAACAGTTTGGTTAGAAGCAAGACGAATCATGCCTTCAGCACCAAGCTCAGATAGCCACTCAGAGTTGAAACGAATTTGCGTTTTCGCAGGATCTAGAATCTTGAATACTTGCTCTTTGTAAGTTTCAGCATTCTTCAATACGTCTTCACGGCTTAGCGGTGGACGCGTTGAGTTCTTACCTGATGGATCACCAACCATTGCAGTGAAATCACCAATAAGGAATGTCACTTCATGACCAAGCTCTTGGAAAGCACGAAGCTTGTTAAAGATAACCGTATGGCCTAGGTGAATATCTGGAGCAGTTGGATCGGCACCCAGCTTAATGCGTAAAGGACGACCTTCTTTTAATTTAGCAATCAGTTCGTCTTCTGGAATCAGTTCTTCTACGCCACGTTTGATCTCGGCTAGTGCAGCTTCAATACTCGCCATTCTTGTTCACTCCCACAGATTTGGCAAAAATATAATAATTAGACATCTTACTTGAATAGCGATGTATTTTGAAACCAGTTACACTATTCCGTCGTCGATTTTCATAATATTTACAGAACGAACCGGAACATGTTGTCTATTTTTGCACGCCTTCCTATTTTGCACCGGGCTTTTATCGCATTTTTTAGTGCCGTAATTTTCGTCGCGATCTTCTTACTCCCCGATGTCAGCAGTTTGCGTGACGATACGGGCGCTTTAGTGGTGGGGAAACATTACCCACTGACTATCAATGCATCCGCGCTTGTTAGCTCGAGTGACGCACCGCCGACGGCAGTGCTTAATTGGGAGAAATACACCGTCCGTTCAGGCGAAAGCACCTCTGTCTTATTTGAACGTATTGGCCTCTCATACCGCTTGCTGATCACGCTACTCAATACCAATAATGATATTAAGAAGCAGCTGTCTAACCTAAGACCTGGCGATGTATTGCAGTTTGGTTTTGATGAAAACAACGACCTTATTCAGTTAAAACGACAACTTAGTGCGTTTGAAAGCTTCAAGATCACTAAGTCTGGCAAGTCTTTCTCATCAAGCTTCGACAAAAAAGAAGTGGCCTACCAGTACAACTATGCCGAAGCCAACATCACTTCTAACTTCTGGAATGCAGGCGTCAATGCAGGCCTAACTGCAAACCAAATCATGGAACTGGCGGGTATATTCGGTTGGGATATCGACTTTGCGTTAGATATTCGCAACAACGACAGCTTCAAAATCTTGTACCAAGAGAAAGTGGTTGAAGGCGAAGTTGTTGGTCGCGGTAAGATTATGGCGGCCGTATTCAAAAACCAAGGTGATTCATTTACCGCGGTATTGGATGATAAGAGTGGCAACTATTTCGATGAGAACGGTCGCGCAATGAAGAAAGCCTTCCTGCGATCACCGATTGATTTCCGTCGTGTGACATCCAACTTTAACCCTAATCGAAAACACCCAGTAACCGGCAAGGTTCGAGCGCACCGAGGCACCGACTATGCAGCTCCTGTTGGCACGCCGATATGGGCAGCCGGTGACGGTATTGTTCAGAAGTCGGGTTATAACCAATTCAACGGTAACTATGTTTTCATTCGACACAGCAACACCTACATCACCAAGTACCTGCACATGAAGCGACGTATGGTGAAAACGGGGCAGCGCGTAAAACAAGGTCAAACCATTGGTACTTTGGGTGGTACAGGTCGTGTTACAGGCCCGCACTTACACTATGAATTCTTAGTCAATGGCGTACATAAGAATGCGCGTACCGTGAAATTACCGCAATCTAAGTCGTTAACAGGTAAAGCAAAAGCAACATTTATTGCGAACTCAGAAATTCGATTGAGTAACCTTGAGCGATACGGCCAGTTACTAGCAACTAATTAGGCTACTAGTGACTAATTAGATTAATAGCCATATAAACCAACGAAAAGAGCGCCCACCTAGGCGCTCTTTTTATTTCCGTCGAACTAGGACTTATCTTTAACAGTCGTTGCTTGAGAGAACATCGGGCTTCTTATCTCGCCCTAACATCAACAGACAAGGTGTCAGGACCAAGGTTAGTACCGTTGCAAAGGCCAAACCTCCCGCAATGGCCGTAGCGAGTTGCGACCACCACTGCGTGCTCGGCGCTCCGAATTCTATCTTTTGATTAATCAGATCGATGTTCATTTCTAACACCATCGGCATCAAGCCTAAAATGGTGGTAACCGTAGTAAGCATTACTGGTCTTAAACGCTGAACACCCGTCCTGAGAATCGCATCTCGCTTGTCCAAGCCGCGTTTTATCAGTTGGTTATAGGTATCAATCAGCACAATATTGTTGTTTACCACAATTCCTGCCAGCGCTATCACTCCAATACCGGACATCACAATGCCAAACGGACGCTGGAAGATAAGCAAACCAACAAACACACCAACCGTTGAGAACAGCACCGCACTAAGAATCAAAAACGCTTGATAGAAGCTATTGAACTGAGTAATCAAAATCAAAGCCATCACCGCCAATGCAACTAAGAAAGCACTTTGTAAGAAGGCTGACGAGTTTTCTTGTTCTTCATTTTGACCACGAATACGAAACTCGACACTACTTGGTAAACCTAACTCACTTAACGCTTGCTCAATCTTTGGCAGTTCGAGTGCAAGGTTATAACCCTCTTCCATATCCGCCATGATGTTCACAACACGCTTACCATCAAGACGCTTTATCGTGTCCTGCTTATGGTCTGGCACAATCTGAGCAAAGTTAGTGATCGGCACCAAGCCTGCTGGTGTTTTAACTCTTAGTTGGTCAAAGCGCCCAATATCTCTTTTATCGCTTGGATAGCGCACCAAGATATCGACCTCTTCTGAAGAATCATCTGGGAGGTAATCGCCAATCTTTAGCCCGTTAGTGACGAATTGAACCGTATTACCCACCAAGGTCGCATCAGCCGAAAAACGCGCAGCATCATCTCTGCGAATATCCACTTTCCAATCGATGCCATCTTTACTCGCGGTATCACTTATATTGGTCAGCGCCTGATTGCCATCCGCCCAGTTTCTTACAATTTTTGCAGCCTGATTCAGCTGCTCTGCTGTTCTTGCCGACAGCTCAATCACTAAGTCATTCTCAACCGGAGGCCCTGCATCTGGAAACTTATATTCAATCTCGACCCCTGCGAATTGATCGGTGTGCACCTTTAATTCTTCAATGATCGCCTTAACACTGCGACGGTATTGCCAATCCACAGGGGTGATCGATATCAAACCAATCTGATCGTCCCCACCCGTTCGCGTGTAAACAGTATCGAACTCATCATGATTGAGCATCATCTGTTCAATATCACGCATGATGACATCTTTCTCTTGGATGGATAGATCACCATGAGAACGAACTTTGACGTTAAAGAATGGCGGATCAACTTCTGGGAAGAACTCTGCACCTAGCCCCGCTTTTGAATACGTAAAACCAACCGCAACCGCAAGTAATATCGCACTGAAAAGAATCTTAAAGGGGTGCTTAATCGCAATCGACAACGTGTGGTAGTACGCTTTGGTTAAGCCTGTCGCTTGTGAAAAGTCGCCATTATGCAGTGCCACCATTCGAGCTTGGCTTTTGGGCGATACATATTGAGGTTTACCAATCAAACCACCGAGTACAGGCACAAACAACAACGCCATAATCAATGAAGCGGTTAAGGTTGCAATCAACGTTAATGGCAAGAACTTCATGAATTCGCCCGTCACATCCGGCCAAAACAGTAACGGAGCAAATGCCGCCAACGTTGTCGCAGTAGACGCTGTTATCGGCCATGCCATACGCTTAGCGGCATCCCGGTAAGCGGCTTTACGTCCTTCACCTTCTTGCATTCGCCTGTCGGCAAACTCGGTAACCACAATTGCGCCATCGACCAACATGCCCACAGCCATGATCAACGAGAACAGCACCACGATGTTGACGGTTAGACCAAACACAGACAACACCAACAATCCCGTGAGGAACGATCCAGGAATTGAAATTCCGACCAATAGCGCGGTTCGAACACCAAGAATGGCGATGATAACGATCACCACTAAGATGATGGCGGATAAGATATTATTTTGAAGATCATTAAGCATGATCTTCACATCTTTAGATTCGTCCCACGTGTACTTAACTAGCAAATTATTTGGCCAGCCCTCTTGCTGCTGAGCACCAGCCATTACCGCTTTGACTAACTCAACGGTTTCAATGATGTTTTCACCTGCACGTTTCTTGATATCCAAGACAACCGCGGATTTGCCATCTAAACGGGCAAAGCTTTCAGGATCTCGAAACGCTCGGCGAACCGTAGCCACATCGCCAAAAGTGACCACCTGTTTACCATCCACTTTGATTGGCAACTCAAGTACGTCTTTTAAGGAGTTAAACACAGAAGGGACTTTGACAGAAAAACGCCCGTAGCCTGTATCAACAAAGCCTGCGGCCACCACTCGGTTATTCAAAGCAATCAGATTATAGATGTCCGCTTGATCTAGGCTGTAACTCTCCATCAATAATGGATCAACGATGATTTCCACGATGTCATCGCGATCGCCTGCAATGTCGACTTCAAGGATCTGACGATAGCTCTCGAGTTTATCTCCGAGCTCTCGAGCGATTTGTACTATGGTGCGCTCAGGCACGGTACCAAACAGAACCACTGACAACACAGGCTGCTCAGAAGCAAGCGTCACCTCATTCACGGTTGGCTCATCGCTGTCTTCTGGCAATTTGGGCTTAGCCAGATCAACGGCATCGCGAACATCAGCCATTGCTTTGGTGAGGTCAACACCGACATTAAATTCCAACACAACAGAGGCATGGCCTTCTGCTGCCGTTGCCGTCATCTCTTTTACGCCTTCAATAGACCTAAGCTCTTGTTCTATTGGTCGAACTAATAAACGTTCGGCATCAGTAGGAGAGATACCTTGATGCCCTACAGAAACATAGATAATAGGAATCGTAATGTCAGGGCTCGATTCCTTAGGGATCGTAATATAAGTCACAGCACCCGCGACAAGGATTAACGCTAAAAGGGAGAGCATTGTTCGAGCTCGAGACAAGGCTGCATCAATAATTGAATACATCGGCTATCTCCTACTCAGCAATTACATTAGAGAGTTCAGCGCCTTGCTCAACAGCAACCACCGAATCACCATCACGTACAAACCCTTGGCCTACTGTAATGATATCGACGCGTTGTCCAAGTCCTGTGAGCCAAACTCCATCTTGCTCTGCCTTTACTAGCTGAATGCCTACAAATTTCACGGTTGGTGAGTCATCGACTGAAACCAAAGTTTTGACCCCAAGGTTACCTGCCTCATCCAGTGCCAGCATGGCAGGTGTAATCTTGATTGCATCTCTTGTTTCTAGGTTGAGTGTTACTTCTGCACTGACACCTGCAGGTAATAGGCCTTTGGAGTTATCGATTTCAATCTCTATTGGGAAGGTATTGGTAGCAGCAGAAGAGATTCGAGAAACATAGCGTAAGCGGCCTTCCGCTTCTTCTCGCCCTAACAAGCGAACCAAAGCAGATTGATTGACTAACAAGTGTTGGATATGACGCTCACTGACATCGGCCTCAATAACCAAAGGATCGAGGTCAATCACGCCTGCGACCGGATCGCCAACCCCAACAAAGTCACCAAGCTCCACCATCAAATCTTGAACCACACCCGAAAAAGGCGAAGTAATCACAGTATTCTTTAAAGCCAGTTCCGCATTGCGCTTCATGGCCTTTGCTTCCGTTAATGAAGCCTCAGCGGTGGTATAAGCTATCTCACCTTGCAGCCCTCTTTTCTTCAAAGATTGCGCCGCTTTGAATTCTTTCTGCTTCAAGCGATATAACGCAGATGCTCGCTCTAGTTGAATCTCTAAATCACCTTTATCTATCTGGGCAATGGCTTGTCCAAATTTAACCGCATCGCCCTTCACAACGTTCAATCTAACAACCTTGCCCGCAACTTCTGCTCCTAAACGAGCATGCCTATCGGGCGCCGTTCGACCATAGAGATCAATCGTTTTAAAGGTCGGTGATGAAGTAAATGTTTGAAAGGAAACCTTAGCCAACGGAATTTCTGTCGCTTTTTTTTCAGGTGACTCTTCCGCTTGCCCCACTCCTAAACCAAGCCAAATCGACAACAGTACAACTAGCATCAGAGAAACCAACCACGGCTGCTTCAGTTTCTGAAAAAGTGGAGAGTTAGAAAATAGAGTGGGCATAGCAAATCCTTTTGTCCGATGTTATTAAGGCGCGCTAATTAGCTTAACACTGTCATATGCAACATCCTGATGCACTGCGGTAACCTTAACAGACCCACCCCCAACGAAGTTGGACTCTATCGACAGTTTAAAAAATATGGCGTTTACTATAAGTCAGGTAGATGAAATTAAGATTACACATTCCCAGCTAAAATACCTCTTAGTGTGTATGGCTAGAACAGGTCGAATTACTGTCTGTTTTATATGATGTATTGCTTAAAAACAAAAACGCCGAGCATGAGCTCAGCGTTTAAAATATTTCTAATGTAGCTCTCAGTTCAAGCTACCTTTCAGTTCACGTTAGACGCTAAATGATGCACCACAGCCACATGTTGTTGTCGCGTTCGGGTTGTTCACAAAGAAACGTGCGCCTTCTAGGCCTTCAGTGTAATCAACCATGCCGCCCATTAAGTACTGTAGGCTCATTGGGTCAACAACCAGCGTAACACCGCTGTTTACAATAGTAGTGTCGCCATCATTTACTTTTTCATCAAATGTGAAGCCGTATTGGAAACCACTACAACCGCCACCTGTAATGTATACACGCAGTTTTAGTTCTGGGTTTTCTTCTTCAGCAATTAGCGTTTGTACGCGTGTAGCTGCTGCATCAGAAAAAGACAATGGGATATTTACTTCGCTCACGACAACCTCTCTTACCTGTGTCAAAAACAACATGATACAAATCTAATTCGAGACCATAGTTGTTGAGTATTTTCTTATATTCTGGTGATTATCTAATACCTGACTGAAACGTTCAAGTATTCACCACAGGATCGTTCCTTTTACTGTCGTAAACTCGCCCATATCTGACAATTAAAACGTGTAACCACACAAAACAACCAGATTCGGGGGATTATATCGGCGAAAGCATTCCTAGTTGGATTCTGGATAGGTACAATGCGTGCCAATTGGTCCGACAGTCAAAAGAGGATATATCAATGACCAAATCAGCAGAACTGTATCAAAAGGCACAGCAAACTATTCCAGGTGGCGTTAACTCTCCAGTGCGCGCTTTTAACGGTGTAGGTGGTTCTCCAATCTTCGTTGATAGAGCTGACGGCCCACTTCTTTTTGATGCTGATGGGAAAGCATATATCGATTACGTTGGTTCTTGGGGCCCAATGATCCTTGGTCACAACCACGCAGTTATCCGTGAAGCTGTCATTGATGCAGCGCAACGCGGCCTTAGCTTCGGTGCTCCAACCGAAACTGAAATAAAAATGGCTGAACTTGTCTCTGAGATGGTTCCATCAATGGAACAGCTACGTATGGTGAGCTCAGGTACAGAAGCAACAATGAGTGCGATTCGTCTTGCTCGTGGCTTTACTGGTCGTGACAAAATTCTTAAGTTTGAAGGCTGTTACCACGGTCACGCAGACAGCCTACTGGTAAAAGCAGGTTCTGGTGCACTGACGTTAGGTCAACCAAGCTCTCCTGGCGTACCAGCTGATTTTGCGAAACTAACGCTAACAGCAACCTTCAACAATCTAGATTCAGTACGTGAAATCTTCGCAGCAAACAAAGGCGAGATCGCTTGTATCATCGTCGAGCCTGTAGCGGGCAACATGAACTGTATCCCACCAGTAGAAGGCTTCCACGAAGGTCTACGTGAAATCTGTGACCAAGAAGGTGCGTTGCTAATCTTTGATGAAGTAATGACAGGTTTCCGCGTTGCTGAAGGTTGTGCTCAGGCTTACTACAACATCAAGCCAGACTTAACGTGTCTTGGTAAAGTGATCGGCGGCGGCATGCCTGTGGGTGCTTTTGGTGGTCGTAAAGACGTGATGCAATACATCGCACCAACTGGGCCTGTTTACCAAGCGGGTACGCTTTCAGGTAACCCTGTTGCTATGGCTGCTGGCTACGCATGTTTGAACCTTCTAAGAGAAGAAGGCAACGAAAAGCGTCTAGCGTCAAAAACTAAGCAGTTGGCAAATGGCTTCAAGCAACTTGCTGACAAGCACGGCATCCCTATGCTAGTTCACCAAGTTGGCGGTATGTTTGGTTTCTTCTTCACAGACCAAGAAACTGTAACGTGCTACGAAGATGTAACTAAGTGTGATGTAGAACGCTTCAAGCGCTTCTTCCACCTAATGCTAGATCACGGTGTTTACCTTGCACCTTCAGCATTCGAAGCAAGCTTTACTTCTCTTGCTCATGGTTCAAAAGAACTGGATGCAACACTAGAAGCTGCTGACCGCTCTCTTGCGATCATTGCTGCTGAAAGCAAATAGTCGAAAGCACTTTATAAGTCGCTAACCGATTGAATTTAGGGCTGCATTAGATGCAGCCCTTTTTTATACATCGCGTTCATTAGCCACAAATATGACAGCTTATTTAGCCGTCGATTAAGGCCAAAGCTGAACCAAAAGCGACTAACGTTCCCAGAAAAGAAAAACCAACAACATCAAGGTGCCAAGGAACATTCTGAACCAAGGGATCTCTTTTTTTGTTTGCTGTTCTTCATCTTGGCATTTCTTATCTTTATTACAGCATCCCATTATCAAAACTCCTCATTGCTAACTCTCTGTTTTGCAGCCATTATAAACTCAGAACGCAAATATAGAGACCATTAACGTGTCAGAAAAACTCAAAATCAATACCAGCCACTGGGTGATCATCATCGCCCTACTTGCGGCGGCTTATGCTTGTTACTTGCTTATAGAGCCGTACGTCAACTCAATCGTGATGGCCTTTATCATTTCACTATTGATGTTCCCAATCCATGAGTGGCTTGAAAAAAAGCTCCCAAATAAAGAAAATATCGTCTCTCTGCTGTCTTGTGTGATTCTGACTTTCATTATTGTTATCCCTTTATTGGCAGTATTCGCAGCAATTGTTCAGCAAGGTTCTCTGTTCTCTCAGAACACCTACCAATGGGTGACCCACGGCGGTATTCAGACTCTGTTTGCACACCCATTAGTGGTCAAAGCGCTGTCATTTGTGAATAACTACTTGCCTTTCGACAACATTGAGCCTCAAGCCATCGCACAGAAAGTCGGTGAATTTGCGACCAGTTTTGGTTCAAAATTGGTTGGTATCAGTGCAAAAATCCTTGGTGATGCGACCAATTTCTTGATGGATTTCTTCTTGATGCTGTTTGTTCTGTTCTTCCTACTAAGAGATCACGACAAAATCATCAGTGTGGTTCGTCATATTCTTCCTTTATCTCGCAGCCAAGAAGACAAGCTTCTAACAGAGATTGAGCAAGTATCTAAATCAGCTGTAATGGGTTCATTCTTAACCGCAATAGCACAAGGTTTTGCGGGCGGTTTAGGTATGTGGATTGCCGGTTTCCCAGGCCTCTTCTGGGGCACCATGATGGGCTTTGCCTCTTTCATCCCAGTTGTAGGGACCGCTCTAATCTGGATCCCTGCGGCGACCTACTTGTTCCTAACAGGCGATACAACGTGGGCTATTTTCCTAACGGTTTACTGTGTAGCGATTGTTGGTTCGATTGATAATCTGCTTCGTCCGCTGCTGATGCAAGGCAGTGCAGGCATGAATACCTTGATGATCTTCTTCTCACTGTTAGGTGGTATTCAATTGTTTGGCCTAATTGGTCTTATCTACGGCCCGCTAATTTTTGCGATTACCATTGTCCTATTCAACATCTACGATGAAGAGTTTAAAGACTTTTTAAACCAGCAAGACAAGAGTTAACGAACTTGACGTCAACTTGATTGGCGAACCCGTATTAAACACTTCAAGCTTTGGGCGGATTATGCGAAAATCCGCCCTCATTTTTTGCTAACGATTCAATAGAGTGTCCTATGTCAGCTTATATTGCCCCAAGCCAGATTGCTCAACGTCAACTCGCCTACTTTGAAGGCAAACATGTTTTAGTTGCAGGTGAGGCAGAAGACTTATTCCCTGTTGAATTAGCGAAACATTGTGAATCAGTCACCGTGTTTACCTCTAATTACAGCTACTACCGTCAATTAGAAGGCTGCAACACCATCCAACGTTTTTATGGTGCGGAGTTTACCGAAGAAACCAAAGCCGACTTAGTAATGCTGTACTGGCCAAAGGCTAAAGCGGAAGCGGAATTTCTGTTGGCGATGTTATTTGCCAAGCTAGGTAAAGATACCGAGATTGTCGTAGTTGGCGAGAACCGTTCAGGCGTGAAAAGCATCGAGAAGATGTTTGCTCCTTACGGCAAAGTCGTGAAATACGATTCAGCGCGCCGTTGCTCTTTCTACTGGGGTCAATGCTTCGAGCAACCACAAGCCTTTAACCTGCAAGACTGGTTTAAAACCTATACAGTTAACATTGATGAGCAATCACTGACTGTAAAAAGCCTTCCAGGTGTGTTTAGTCACGGCCAATTTGATGTAGGTAGCCAACTGCTACTTGATACTCTGCCAAAACTGAAAGGTAAGGTACTGGATTTCGGTTGTGGTGCAGGTGTATTAGGCGCGGTAATGGCATCTCGCAACCCTGATATCGAGCTGGAAATGTGTGATATCAGCGCGTTCGCAGTCGCATCAAGCCAAGCAACCCTCGAAGCCAATGGTCTAACGGGCAAAGTTTTCGCTTCTGATGTTTATTCTGATACGTCTAAAGACTATCAGTTCATCATCAGTAACCCGCCTTTCCACTCAGGATTAGACACAAGCTACAGCGCAACGGAAACTCTGCTAGCGCAGGCACCAAAGCACCTGAAGCGCTCTGGTGAAATGATTATTGTTGCAAACAGCTTCTTAAAATACATACCTATTATTGAACAAGCGTTTGGAAAATGCGCGACTCTAAATAAGACCACTAAATTCGCGATATACCACGCAAACAAGTAGCCTATCTAACACAGCGCAGGGTCATAATCTGCGCTGTCTGTTCATATTTCTATCAAAACTCTATAAAAATGAGCTTTTGCACACGCTTTAAATACCACTTACTTGTCAAAGTAAAAAAACTCGTTAATTTCGTTAAATTGGAACCCATTAATTCTATTCTCTGTACTTGTTTTCTCCCCTTTTAGCAGTACATCAAAGGAAAGTAGTACCCAATTTATGTTTAGATTCTATCGAAAGCAGAAGTTTAAGCGCCTTCAAAATACCCTAATGCTGGCATTTCTTGTCCTCAGTATTACCCCAGTGACACTTATCGCGATATTTTTCCTCCAGTCGCACAGTCAGGATCTTCAGGAACAAAGTACTTCGCACCTTGTTTCAGTCCGTGATACTAAGCAACAGCAAATTGTCGATTACCTACAAGCTCAAGAGTCCCAAGTCATGGGCTTTGTTCGCTCAGAACTTGCCAATGCCAGTGGCGGGCGATTCTATGGTTTAATCAATGCGTTCCAACGCTTAGGGTTAGATATTGACGAAGCGCGCAGTAATGCGCAGCAGCGTTACATTCAAGGCTCAGGCGATCAAATCAAGACATCGATTCTTCCAGAATCTAGTAGCTTTATTGGCAGCGAACGTTATCGACTGCTTCACAAGCGCTACCATAACTCATATCAGGAATTGCTTAAGCGTTCAGACTTTGATGACATTCTATTAGTCGACATTAACGGTAACGTCGCTTACTCAATCTTTAAGCGTGATGATTACGGCACTAACTTGCTAACAGGTAAGTACAAAGATTCAAACCTAGGCGTTACCTTTCAACGCTTAGCAAAAGACGTAAAAGACAAACGTAAATCCAACGAGGACTATACACCGGTTATCGTTTCTGACTTTAAAGATGAGAACGGTAAGCAGACGGCTTGGTTAGGTGCGCCTATTGTTCAACAAGGCTACCTGCACAGTTACGCCATGTTTAGGCTGCCAATCAATGGGATTACTAAGCTGATCGCGGATCTCAACAAGAGTTCAAATATTCAAACACTGCTTGTGGGTGATGATCACCTGCCACGCAGCCTCGCCCATTCGCAAGAGTCGATTAATTTAAGCTTAGACGTTGTCGACAAAGCATTGGCTGGCGAAACGGCCGTAGGTACGTTCAACAACACTCAAGATCAAGCGATCATCGCAGCATATACCCCAATTGAGCTGAAATACGCAACATGGGCTCTTGTCGTAGAGCTGCCAGAAAAAGAGGCGTTTGCCCGTATTCATCAGTTAGAGAAGATCTTCGTGATCGTGATGCTAACGGCGATCATTCTTGTGTTTGTCGCATCGCATTATCTGTCCAATTTCATCACTTCCCCTCTCCTCAAGCTCACATGGGCTGCCGAGAAAGTCTCTGCTGGTGATCTTGATGAAACCATGATCAATACCGAACGCAAAGATGAAATAGGTCGACTCGCGGTTAGCTTCGAAAGAATGCAGCGATCGATCCGTGAAAAAATGCAGCTCATCAAGAGCCAAAACGGTGAGCTTGAGGACAACCTTAAGACCATTCAGAAGCAAAACGAAGAATTGCAACTGGCGAACAAACTTAAAGATGAATTCTTAGCCACCACCTCACATGAATTGAGAACGCCATTGCATGGCATGGTTGGCATCGCTGAAGCGCTAATATCTGGTGCTAACGGCCCTATTCCTGCCAACCAGAAGTACCAATTGGATATCATCATCAATAGTGGTCAGAGGTTGGCTACACTGGTTGATGACCTGCTTGATTACCATAAAATGCGCTATGGCAGCTTGGATATTAAGAAGTCTGCTGTTGATTTATCTGCTGCCACCAGCTTAGTGCTTGAGTTATCTCATCATCTGTTAGGTAACAAACCAATCCGCATAATTAACCAAGTGCCAAGTGATTTAGGGCTCGTTTCATCGGATCCTCAACGACTTGAGCAAGTGATGTATAACTTGGTTGGCAATGCCATCAAGTACACATCAGAAGGTAAGATTGTTATCTCAGCAAGCGTCATCGACGACAACATTCGAGTACAAGTTGTTGATACCGGCCAAGGTATACCTGCTGAATATCTTGAACACATCTTTGAGCCATTGATTCAAGCTGGCCAAGACGCAAGTAGCTATCGTCAAGGTGCCGGCCTTGGGTTATCCATCAGTCGTCAGTTAATCGAATTGATGGGTGGGTCACTGTATGTAAGTAGCCAGCCGATGCTTGGCACTACGTTCAGCTTCACATTACCTTTAGCTACCCAAGAAGAACTGGATTGCTACAGTGAATCAGGGAGCTACTCACACTTCCAAGCGCCCGATTTAATCGATAACAGCCAGCAAGAAAACAGCGTTATCAGTGAAAACCCAGATGGCCCGTTATTGGTAATTGCTGATGATGAGCCGGTAAACCTACGCGTGCTAGACAGCTTCTTGAAATTGGAAGGTTATCGAGTACGTACCGCATGTGACGGCCCTGAAACCATCGAGTTGATTGAAAAAGAGAAACCAGAATTACTTCTGCTCGATATTATGATGCCGGGTATGAGTGGCTATCAAGTGTGTGAGGCGCTACGTAAACAGTATGACCATGCACAATTGCCAATCATTATGCTCACTGCACTAAACCAAGCAGAAGACCGGGTTCGCGGTTTCGAAGCGGGTGCCAATGACTATTTATCCAAGCCTTTCAACAAACAAGAACTGGCGGCTCGAATTACTGCGCACCTATCAGCAAGCAAAGCTGAGCAAAGACGTCTTGAGAATGATCAGCTGCAACTAGAACTTAAACACAGGGCCATGGTTGAAGCTAACCTACTAGAAACTCAAGGTCGCTTGTTGGAGCAGTTAGAGTCAGCCCCTGAAGCCATCATCTGTATTCGTGATGACCAACGTATTCGCTTCGCCAACGAAGCGGCTGCTAAGCTGTTTAGACGTGGGCAAGAACAACTCAAGCGCTCAATGGCCGACGAGATCATCGCGCCTAAATACCTGAAGGTGGAACAAGCTCACTACTGTGGTGATATTGATATCTATATAGACGACACACGTCAGCGCATTCCAAGTGACATCCTTAAGCTACCTGAAGGCTCAGGGCTCGACACCATGTATATCTTCAATGTCGGTGGTGGCGTTAACTCAAACCGAGTCAATAACCTTGAAACAGCGGTTGAGGCACTTTCAAGCTACGCCTTTGAAGGTGACAAAGATAAGCTTCAACAACTGAAGGAGCTTGGCGGTGAATTTACTCGCCTTGCTGATAAGGCAACCGGTGAAGGTAAAAACAAACAAGAGCTGATGCGTGAAGTACTAGTCGATGTCATGACCAATGCCATTATCTACTGGGAGTCTGTTACTGGGGAGACCAAGTTTGCTTTCGCAGAAAAGAGTGGCTTGTGGCGAGTCTACTTAGACCGTAGTACCCTGCAAACGAGAACGCTAGACAAATACCTACGCGTAGAAACTCTACCGAAAACACCTCGCTGGCGAACGGTACTGAGCTCTATCGAATTCATTCTTGAGCACTGTAAAGAACAAACACCAGAAAGAACTCATATCGAGATGCTAAGAGATAAACTGCAGAAACTACTGACCAGCTAACCCTGAAGTAATATCACGATACTGTGACCCGTCCTGATATGGGTTGACACTTGATTGACTAAAACGCTCGATGTATTTCATCGGGCGTTTTGTATTTTAGAGCTGTGTGAGGCCTATATTCATTATAGATTTTTACTGATTCGGCGACCAT
>NZ_JAKKCO010000020.1:0-1292 GCF_021728355.1 Vibrio sp. A2-1
TGTACCGTCCTAAATATGGTTGACACATTTCCAACATGAAATTGGAGAGTGTCATGAAAACAACAAGTAGACGTACTCAACGAGATTATTCTCTTGCCTTTAAATTGGCAGTCGTAAGCCAAGTTGAAAAAGGCGAAATGACTTATAAGCAAGCTCAAGAACGTTATGGGATCCAAGGTCGCTCTACCGTTTTAGTTTGGCTTCGCAAACATGGTCAACTAGATTGGTCTAAAGGAATAGAACAATCGAGAGCGTTAGGAGCGACTATGTCAAACACTTCCTCAACTCAAACCCCAGAGCAACGAATCAAAGAACTCGAGCAGCAATTAGAAGAGACTCAGCTCAAAGCTGAGTTCTTTGAAGCGGTTGTAAAAGTCATGGATCGAGATTTCGGAGTCCGAATCTCAAAGAAGCGCAAAGCCGAGTTATTAAGGAAAAAACGGTCAGAAAGTTGAGCGTCACTAAAGCTTGTCACTTCATCGGTATTACACGACAAGCTTTCTACAAGCGCTGTGTCGCAGAAATTCATCAGACAAAGAAAGATGAATCAGTACTCGGTTTTGTGAAGGAGCAAAGGATGATGCACCCTCGCATGGGGACTCGTAAGATCAAGTATTTACTTGCTCAGAACGATATTGAAATCGGGCGAGACCGCTTATTCTCTCTGCTGAGAATGAATCGATTATTAGTACAAAATAGAAGGGCTTATCATCGAACCACAAACAGTAATCATCGCTTTTACTGCCATCCAAATAGAATCAAAGAAGGCTTAATACCGGAAAGGCCAGAGCAATTATGGGTTGCCGATATTACTTATCTAGCAACGAGGCATGGTAGTACTTATCTCAGTTTAGTGACGGACGCTTACTCAAGGAAAATTGTGGGCTATCACATAGGTGATGATATGAAAGCTCGTACGGTCAAGCAGGCCTTTTTAAACGCGTTGAAAGAGCGGAAGAATACAGGTGAACTTGTACATCACTCAGATCGAGGTGTTCAGTACTGCTCTGTTGAATACCAAGAGTTGCATCGGCAGTATGATGTATCTTGCTCAATGACTGATGGCTATGACTGTTATCAGAATGCGTTGGCAGAGAGGATCAACGGAATACTGAAGATGGAGTATCTGTTGAATAAGCCGAATGATTTAGATGAAGCAAAGAAAATGGTCGCCGAATCAGTAAAAATCTATAATGAATATAGGCCTCACACAGCTCTAAAATACAAAACGCCCGATGAAATACATCGAGCGTTTTAGTCAATCAAGTGTCAACCCATATCAGGACGGGTCA
>NZ_JAKKCO010000021.1:0-1284 GCF_021728355.1 Vibrio sp. A2-1
AAAAGAAGTGGGTAGTTTAACCTTTCGGGGAGGACGCTCACCACTTTGTGGTTCATGACTGGGGTGAAGTCGTAACAAGGTAGCCCTAGGGGAACCTGGGGCTGGATCACCTCCTTATACGAAGATAGTCACGATGAGTGTCCACACAGATTGATTAGGTTTAGAAAAGCAAAGAGAAGAAGAACTCCCAAGGTTCTTCAAAGTTTGTTTCTACTTTTTAAAGTAGAGATAAATTGCAGTGTCCCGTTCGTCTAGAGGCCTAGGACACCGCCCTTTCACGGCGGTAACAGGGGTTCGACTCCCCTACGGGATACCACTTCCTTCAAGAAGTAAAAAGGGTCGTTAGCTCAGTTGGTAGAGCAGTTGACTTTTAATCAATTGGTCGCAGGTTCGAATCCTGCACGACCCACCATTTCCTCCCAAGGAAATAAAAATTTGGGGCGATTAGCTCAGTTGGGAGAGCACCTGCCTTACAAGCAGGGGGTCACTGGTTCGAGCCCGGTATCGCCCACCATTTCCTCCCAAGGAAATAAAAATATGGGGCTATAGCTCAGCTGGGAGAGCGCCTGCCTTGCACGCAGGAGGTCTGCGGTTCGATCCCGCATAGCTCCACCATTCTTTCTCCATGAAGAATGGCTTTTATTTTCACTTTTTGAAAGTGAAGACAAAAGAACTATCATGGGCGATTAGCTCAGTTGGGAGAGCACCTGCCTTACAAGCAGGGGGTCACTGGTTCGAGCCCGGTATCGCCCACCATCTTTAAACATTCTTTGATGACAACAGTCTAATGAGAGTTTTTAAAAATGGTTTTGAAAGTTTAAAACTCGAAAAACTCTTGCTCTTTAACAATTTGGAAAGCTGACTGATTTGAATAACGAAGTTATTTAAATCAAATTTAAAAGTTCTCAATGTTTATCTGCTCTTATTTAATAAGAACGGTATAAACAAAACAAACACATTCAAGTGTCTTGTATTCGAATGATCAGAAATGATTGTTCATTTTTTGATTCTACTTTTTATTAAAAAGTGGAAACAAGAAGTAAATTGAGTCCGGCAAACAGTTATCAAGAATTAACCCTTCTTGATGACAACCAAAAACCTTGGTTAGTTGCCATACGCTTATTTGTCTTCACTTTTTAAAGTGAAAGCAAATAGAAACCCTTTCGGGTTGTATGGTTAAGTGACTAAGCGTACACGGTGGATGCCTTGGCAGTCAGAGGCGATGAAAGGCGTAATAACTTGCGATAAGCCCAGATTAGGTAGTAATAACCTTTTGAGTCTGGG
>NZ_JAKKCO010000022.1:0-1223 GCF_021728355.1 Vibrio sp. A2-1
TGATATGGCCCCTAAAAAGTAGACACAGGGGTTTAGTTGATTAGTTCAAAGTCCATGGGACTCACTCCACCTAGAGTCCCATGTCTTCTTACTGGATTATAATAGGTATCGATATAAATTCGACTCTGCATCGTCATTTCTTGTCGTGAAAGCTGATCTAAGTTGTTCATCCACTCTTTCTTATATTGCGCAAAGAAGCTTTCGGAACAAGCGTTGTCCCAACAGTTTCCTTTTCTCGACATGCTGACTTTAATCTTTCGTTTACGGTGCCAACGGATCGTCTCCAACGCTCGATACTGTATACCTTGATCGGAGTGAAACAAAAGCTCGTGACCTAAGGGCTGCCTTTGTTTCCAAGCCTTATTCAGGCTTCTTAGCACTAACTTTGCGTTATTAATGCGACTTGTCGACCAACCAATCACTTTGCGTGAAAACAAATCTAAGACGACGCACAGGTATTGCCAACCATCAGTACAGCGCACCTGAGTTATATCTGACACCCAAACTCGATCGGGTTTATCCACCTTAAATTGACGGGCAAGAATGTTATAGGCAGGTATAAGCGTATTTTGTCTTGGCGCTCGTCCATATCGCTTCTTGCTCGCGCAAGAGCTATAGCCCATACTCTGCAGAAGCCTCTGTACTCGCTTTTTATTACAAATAAAGCCGTTAGCGATTGCTGCTTCCCAAAGCTTTCGATAGCCTGGAATACAATACTGAGCTTTGCTTTCTCTCCTCAAGTAGTGACTTAAAGACTCATTGTCTGTCTCTCGCTTCGATGGTTTCCTTGTTAGCCACTTGTAATAACCCGCTTTAGAAACGCCCAACCATTGGCATAGTCGTATGACAGGAAGCTTCACACTGGCCTTCTTAAGGATATACTCGAACCTTATTCTTTTTGGCTGTCGAAGAAAGCCTTCGCTTCCTTTAAGAAATCATTCTCCACCTCTGCCATCTCAAGCTTCTTTTTCAATTGACGGATCTCTTTCTCTAGTTGTGCAACGGATTTTTCGGGGCCGTGGTTAGGTATTGGGAGGGAGTTAGTCTTTTTCGATGTCATTTGGCATCTCCATTTAGAAAGTAGCACCGGCGATATTCCTAAGGATAGTGCTACTGACTTAACGGTATCAGAAGAATCGAGAGATCGCTGAACAGCTTCTCGTTTAAATTCGTCTGTATATTGTCTTTGTGATTTTACTTTCATGACACTCAATGCTCTGTAT
>NZ_JAKKCO010000003.1:0-696443 GCF_021728355.1 Vibrio sp. A2-1
CTGGACGGTGAATGTGGCGGGTGAAGACCTGGCTGCGGACACAGCGTTCGATGTGAACGTGGCGTCTACGGACGGCGCGGGCAACCCAGTGACCAGCACCGGTTCTTCAACGCATACGGTCGATGTTTTAGGTCCGACAGTGATAATCACAGCAGCGGACACCTATCTATCGGCAGGCGAAGCAACAACCATCACGTTCCAGTTCAGCGAATCGGTAGAAGGTTTCGCGGCAGAAGACATCACGGTAGCCGGCGGTACGCTGAGCGGGCTAACGCAAGTCAATGGCGACACCTGGACAGCGACATTCACGCAAAGTGGTAACGAGACCCCGATCGTGAGCGTGAGCGATGAAAGCTACACCGACGTGGCGGGCAACCTAGGTGCGGAAAGCACGCTGAGCATGTTGATTTCGCCGAGCGCCAACGACGATACATACACACATACTCAAGGTTTATCAGGCGCTTATTACGGACACAATAGTCAAGTGAGCAGTGTAGCGGTTGCCCTTTCAGTGATTAACGCTGGTGATCCAGATGTCACTTTTACAGCAACGGATCTTGATTACTCCTTGAGCGTGACGAGTGGAGTCGATGATGATACGCAATTAAGAGACTTCTTAGGTGACGACGCGGATAGTATTTCTGGCAATGTTCCTAACGGAACAACCGATGGGGTGTTCAATTTAACTGGGGCAATTTATTTAGATGAAGGGGAATTTGCGCTTAAGGTGAATGCTGACGACGGTTATTCAATCGTAATTGATAGAGTTGTCGTTGCTGAAGTGAACCGTAACCAATCACCAACAGAACGAATTCATGATGTTTTTGAAATTACTGATGCTGGTTATCACACCATAGAAATTGTTTATTGGGACCAAGGCGGTAACGCTGTACTTGATATTGACATTGGCCAGTATGATGAAGACGGTAATCTGATTGGTGCGTTTACTCCATTGTTGGACGCTCCTACATTAAATGATGAGTTAAGTACCGTAGAAGATGTCGCGCTAATAATTGATCCAGAAACACTATTAGGTAATGACACAGATCCTGATGGCGATGTGTTAAGCATTATTAGTGTACAAGATGAAAATAATGGAAGAGCGTCTATTGACCCTATAACGGGTAAAATCATTTTTGAGCCAGCAGAGAACTATAGCGGAGAGGCTACATTTACTTATACAGTTTCTGATAATAATGGTGGGTCAAGCACAGCAAAAGTAACTGTCTTTGTTAGTAAAGTTAATGATGCGCCAGCTCTCGATTCGGATACAAGCTTTGTAAAAGAAGAGCAGAGCGCTACAGGCAATGTCTTGACTAATGATTATGATCAAGACGATATACTCACAGTTGATAGTTTCCGTGTCGATGGTCAAATTTCGATGGCTGGCAATGCTTTGACACTGAGTGGGATTGGTTCAATTGTGATTGAATCTAATGGTGATTATGTATTTACTCCAATATCTCATTGGAGTGGGGATGTGCCAGCTATTGAGTACACGACGAATACTGGTGCTAGTGCTAGCCTTAATATCAAAGTTGAGGCTGTAGCTGATATTCCAACGATTGAACCGCTGGAAGAAAGTAAAGTTGTTTTCGATTCAGGGTTTGAAACAGGAGTCAATGGTCAAGGGTTTTATAGTCAAGTTGGAGCTTGGAAGCCTGCCTCGGGGGCTGAATCGATTGAAGTTTGGGTTAATGGGTCTCAAATGCTGACTGGTAATGGTCGTTATATCACGGTTAATGCATCGGAAGGGCAGAATATTGTTGAACTAAACAGCTCTGAAAATTTTGCTAATGCTAGTGGTATACAAACAAATCTTGATACAACTTCAGGAAAACTGTACACGATTACGCTTGATGTCGCACCTAGACCCGGCTATGGAGCTTCGGTTAATTCGTTTGATGTTGTTGTTGATGGTATTGTTGTGGGAACTTGGAGTGCTTCAGGCATAGGTGATAATTCACTAAATTGGAATGAAGTTCAGTTTAGTTTTATGGGATCTGATGATATTACCAATATTCAACTGATTGAGTCTGGGGTAGATAATAGACAAGGCCGTGGCGTTCTTATTGATGATATTAAAATAGTAGAACACGATGGAGTTCAAGCTGGAAATTCCGACCCACAAACTCATATTGAACTTGTCGAGTATATTAATGGTTCATTAGTTGATATTGACGGTTCTGAGTCGTTAAGTTATGAAATTGGTAATATTCCTCTACGTGGTTATATCTATGTCGGAGGGGTACTTCTTACACCAATTGATGGTAAGATCACACTTACTACTGAGCAATTACAAGTCGCTAAACTTGCATTTGATAAGGCGATGATAGGCTCTTTTTCATTGACAGTTTCTTCGATTGCGCTTGAAGCCTCTAACGATAGTTCAGCTAAATCAGTACCGGCAGTTATTGATTTTGTAATTGCTAAAGAAGGTGTTAACACTTCCCCTATTACCTCTGATAGTGATCTTATTTTGACCGGTGATTTTAATGATCAGATCACATCGGGTTGGGTGCAGTCGCCAGGCTTAACGCCTGTTCGTTATGATATTGGTGATGCTAATATTATTGATAGTCAAGCGGGTAATGACCATGTTGCTTCTGGTAATGGTAATGACACAATAATGCTTGGCGAGAGTCATACCCCTGGTTTTGATGAAACCCCATCAGCTTATCAAGCTGCTATTGTTGAGAAAAATCAGTTTGCAGCTGGTTCAGATGCCTCAAAACTGAATGAACACGACCTCGACTCATTTGTTAGTGGCTATAGCCCTTCTGCGCATGTCGATGCAGCTCATGCTGGCGATGGTAGTGATAGTGTTTATGGTCAAGAAGGTATCGACTTAATTTATGGTGGTAATGGTGATGATTATTTAGATGGTGGTATTGGCGATGATGTTTTGAGAGGCGGTGTTGGTAGCGATACATTAGTTGGCGGTTCGGGTAATGATATTCTTATTGGCGGAACGGGTAATGATATTCTTACTGGCGGAGAAGGTGATGACATCTTCAAATGGGTTGATGACTCATTAGATAACCAAGAAGATGTGATTACTGACTTTAATCGTGATAGTGATAATATCGATTTGTCCGAGCTTGTGTCTGATACCGGAAGTTCTGACATGAATGATTTACTGTCAAAGATTGATGTTTCAATTGATGGGGAAGATCTTACCTTAACAATCCCATTTGGCTCTGAAAATCAAACCATTGTGCTTGATCATGCTGCAACTCAGTTCAATGAGTTTACAGAACAACCTGATGGACACTATTCTCAATCTGACATGTTAGCAATTTTGAATATACTTCAAGTGGACTAATTTAAAGTATTAGAAAAAGAGCCGAAAGGCCCTTTTTTAAGTTTCATCGCGGCTTTCCGGGGAAAGCCGCTTCTTTCGTCATGAAGAGGTAGTTGTTCTATATAGCTTTTGAGGCGCTTCGTTATACGAGCAGAAGGCTCCAACCAAGATAGAGATTCTGTTTTTATACCGCAGTCACAACACTTAATTCTTCGTGTTTGAACGGAAAGTTCAACAGGAACACCGATCAACATAGCTTCTTTTTCATGGCGCCATTGATATTCATGGATAGCTTCGGCTCCAAGGCCACAAAGGTATTTAGCCTCAGAGTTAGGTTTAAAAATCAGGTTAATCAGTGATGATGTCTGATGAGACTTTACTATTTGAAAGCCTTCTCAGAATGAAGATAGGAAAGTATGATTCAGCATGAAAACGGTAGTTTGTGTATGATTTTTGTTTGGCGACTAAACCATATCACTTACTACCGTTTTTGTTATTAGTTCCCGTGAATCCGCGATGAACCTTTTTATTACGTCTATTTGGCTATGAAAACTAGACTCTAAAGCACTAAAATTAAAGCACCTTACATGCAAAACCTTTCAGGTAGAAACCTTCTGGGTAAGCTGTATCAATTAAGTGATCGGCAGCTTGCTCGAAGCGCTCTACAAACTTAACCGTTCGACCTGCATCTAGAGCGGCATCAGCAATGATTTTTTGGAATAAGTCAGCACCCATTAAACCTGAACAAGAGTAGGTGAGTAGGGTTCCACCTGGTTTAAGGATTTGCATCGCTAGCATGTTAACGTCTTTATAGCCGTTAGCACCAGAAGTTAGGTTGTTTTTGCTTGAAACGAACTTTGGTGGATCCATGATCACTACGTCAAACTTAGTGCCCTGGTCACGGTATTCGCGAAGTAGTTTGAATACGTCAGCGTTTAGGAATACAGCACGCTTTTTCGAGATATCAAACTCATTCAGTTCAGCGTTGAACTTAGCTGTATCAAGAGCCAACTGCGATACGTCTGCGTTGATCACACGCTTCGCGTCGCCTTTAAGCGCGTAAAGGCCAAAACCGCCAGTGTATGAAAAACAGTTGAGGACATCTTTGCCTTTAACGTACTTCATAGACTCTTTGCGGCTATCACGTTGGTCCATGTAGAAGCCAGTTTTATGGCCTTCCATGATGTTCACGCTGATCTTCACGCCGTTTTCTTCAATGACTACTGACTTAGGTGGCTCTTCACCGTGAAGTACACCAACAACCTGTTCTAAGCCCTCTTTTTTACGAACTGCTACGTCAGAGCGTTCGTAAATATTACACTCAGGGAAGCACTCAACTAACGCTTCAACGATAATGCTCTTGTTGAACTCTGCGCCAGCGCTCAGTAGTTGGCAAACTAAGAAGTCTTGGTATTTGTCGATAGTAATACCTGGCAGGCCGTCAGATTCAGCCGCCGTTAATCGGTATCCCGTTAGGCCGTCACGTTCGATGATATCTTCACGTAGTGATTGTGCGTCTTTAAATCTTTTGATGAAAAACGCTTTATTGATTTCTTCCTTTTCAAACGTCCAAACACGAGCGCGAATTTGAGATTCTGGTGAGTAAGCTGCTTTTGCGAGCCATTGACCATTTTGAGTATATACGTCTACAGTTTCACCTGATTGTGGCTCGCCTTCGACTTTATCGATACCGCGTGAAAATACCCAAGGGTGTTTGCGGCGTAGTGATTTGTCACGGCCTTTAGCTAGATGAATTGAAGGAGTCATAATTTACTCTGTTTGTTGAATTTGAAGGAGGGGTATTGTCGGGGAAGTCCAGTTGAAAAGCAAATAGGAAAGGGCTGCAGAAGCAGCCCTAATAACGTTTTTTAATGAATAAGCTGTCATTGGGTAAGACAGCTATGATTAATACCTCAGCGGTCAGATATCAGTATTAAGCCTTTAAGCCTGTCAGCAATTCTTCCATTGTGTCGCTCTGCTTACGCAGTTGATCAACATTGGAATTGCTCTTGCTGATCATTTCACAGATGTTATCTGATTGATGACGAATCTCTTCAACACTTTGTGCAATGTTGTCAGCAACAACACCTTGCTCTTCAGCAGCAGTAGCAATTTGAGTGCTGCTATCAGAAATAGATTGGTTCTTTTCAGCTAACGATCCAATCTCAACGTTTACTTCCGACATCAATGTTTGACCTTCGTTAGCATTGCTAACAGTCACTTCCATCAATTTTGTCAGTGATTGGCTGTTACGTTGTAATGATTCGATCATGCTCTGGATTTCAACCGTTGCTTGTTGAGTACGGCCGGCAAGGGCACGGACTTCATCGGCAACAACAGCAAATCCACGACCTTGCTCGCCAGCACGTGCAGCCTCAATGGCAGCATTCAGGGCTAATAGGTTAGTTTGTTCAGAGATGCCATTGATGGTTGCGACCACTTCATCAATTTGCGCTGCGTTAGCATCAAGCTCTTCTACCGCTTGCGAAGCTGATTGAATTTCTTGAGATAGGCTTGAGATAGATTCTAATGTATTTGAAACTTTTACTTGGCCACTCTGTGCAACACCGCGAGCGTCCATAGTTTGAGAGCTAGACTCATGAGCAAGGGTAGCGACTTCACGAATCGTAGCTGCCATTTGTTCCGTTGCACTTGCTAAACTATTCAGGTGTTCTTGTTGGTTACCCGAGATGTCTGAGCTCTGTTGTGTCGACTGGTTTAAGTCAGAACTGATCTGCTGCATGAGTGCGACAGACTCTTGGATTGATAGAACCATGTTTTGTTCACGTTCTGCTACTTTATCAATAGTAATTGCGATTTCACTGAACTCATCACGAACAAGGAAGTAGTTCATACGACAGGTGAGATCACCACTCGCTAGCGTGCTTAACGCTTTGTTCATAGAGAACATTGCGCCGCCGATGAAAGTCATGATGTAGTAAACACCTAGCGCGATCAGCGTTAGGGTTACTGCGATAATTGAAACCTGAGTCGTAGATAGAGCTGACCATAAGTTTTGGTCATGGTTCGCAACCAAGCTGAATGCACCGTTCATAACTGAGACGGAACCAACACCATAGCCTAAAGAGATGGTTTCAGAATTACTGACAAGTTGAGCAACTTGATCTTTCGTCAGTTGACCCGCTTCGATAAGTCCTTTCATCAAGAGCATTTCTTCTTGATAAAGATGAGCAAGTAAAGAATCTGCGGCGCTATCTAAAACAAGAGTTAATATAACCAGGGCGAGAAGAGGTAATAAGAAGAGTAGATAGAACTTTTCTTGGATTTTTAGGTGAATGAGATATTTGTCAATCCAACGAAATGGGATTTCTTTCATAATCGTTATACTCGAAGTAAGTCCACCAATAAGCGGTGAATGAATAGAGTCGCAACTATATCATTCATACAATTTATGAGGCAACGTTATGGAAAGTTCACAATATATTTTTGTCGTATCAGGCGTAGTTCAGTGTGTTGGTTTTCGCTATCACACCAGTAGGCAGGCACAAGCTCTGGGCATTTCAGGCTATGCAAAGAACCTAAATGATGGCCGAGTTGAAGTGTTAGCTGTCGGAAAGGGTAAGGAAATAGAGAAGTTCCACGCATGGCTCAATATTGGCCCTTCGAGTGCGACAGTAGACCAAGTAGTGATGCATCGAGTTAAAGAAAGTGAGCGACAGGATGTACGTATAGATGAGTTTAAAATACTGTAGCTAGCGCACTACAGTATTTGCCTTTTTACCTTGAGAGTAACCTAAAGTTGTTTAAGCGTTATAAGCATTTTGCTGGTTTAGGTAAACCTGCGAGCTTGGTTGCTTGTTTAGCGGGGCCTTTCTTGAACAATTTGAATAGGTACTTACTGTTACCTTTCTCTGGGCCGTGCGCTTTTTCCATCGCTTTAACGAGCATACGAACAGCCGGAGAGGTTTTGAATTCTTCGTAAAAGCTTCTTACAAAATGTACCACTTCTAAGTGCGCATCAGTCAGTTCAATCGCCTCGTCTTGAGCAAGAATCTCAATCATATCTTCTTCCCATTGTGTGTAGTCCAATAGGTAGCCTTGAGCGTCGGTTTCAATTTGTTTGCCATTATATTCAAACATGTTTAGTCCAGAATCAGTTTAACTCAGTAAATAGGGTACATGACCACGTTTGCCTTTCTCAAGAAATATCGTCGTTATCTCTAGGAAGATTGCAACTATAGATACAAAAAAGCCCAAGAGACAGGCTCTTGGGCTCAAATTTGAACGAACTATGATTAGTCGTTGCTGTTCATAATACCTAAGATGCTTAGTAGGCTGATGAAAATGTTGTAGATAGAAACATACAAGCTAATCGTTGCTGAGATGTAGTTTGTTTCACCGCCGCGGATGATGCTTTGCGTTGTTAGCAAAATAACACCAGTCGAGAATAGGATGAACATACCGCTCATCGCTAAAGACAGTAGAGGCATTTGTAGGAAGATGTTTGCAACCATCCCTACTAGCAGAACAACAAAACCAGCCATTAGCATACCGTTAAGGAATGAAAGGTCACGTTTAGTCGTCAGTGCGTAAGCTGATGCACCCATAAATGCTAATGCTGTACCACCAAGTGCAGTAAGGATGACATCACCCATACCTGCGCCAACGTACATGTTTAAGATTGGACCAATGGTGTAGCCTAAGAAACCTGTAAATAGGAATGTGAAGACTAGACCCATGCTGTTGTCACGGTTCTTTTCTGTTAGGAACAGTAGGCCGTAGAAACCAACTAGCATAATGATAAGACCAGGGCGAGGAAGGTTCATCGCCATAGATACGCCTGCTACTACAGCAGACCAAAGTAGTGTCATAGACAGTAGTGCGTAGGTGTTACGCAACACTTTATTGGTTTGCAGAGCACTTTCTTGAGATGCTGTGCGTGAAAACATAGGGCTGTTCATAATCTTCCTCGTAAGGTGACTTCAATAGTTATTAGTACATTTATGGGGCTGAAAGTTCGAAAAATCAAGTCTTTCATTCCTTTTGTATACCTAAAATAATAATCAAAATAGTCGGTTAAGTGTTTCTTAAGGTGTAACAAAGTGTTTCTAATGACGTATAAAGTGTCGCTAATACTCGATGTTCAAACTTTTATAGTTACTGGTTAATGATTTATAACCTTTGAAAAACTAACTATAACCTTGAAAAATAAAGAGGCGACCTAAGCCGCCTCTATAGTTTATGCATCATAACACATTAATGGTGCAAGATTTGGCTCAAGAAGTTCTGCGTTCTGTCCGATTGTGGGTTTTCAAAGAAGTCGACAGGGTTGTTCTCTTCTATGATTTCACCTGCATCCATAAAGATAACGCGGTCGGCAACTTCTTTAGCAAAACCCATCTCGTGCGTTACACACAACATCGTCATGCCTTCTTCGGCAAGCTCAACCATAACGTCTAGTACTTCACGAACCATTTCCGGGTCGAGTGCCGATGTTGGTTCATCAAACAACATGACTTGCGGGTTCATACATAAAGAACGAGCAATTGCTACTCGTTGTTGTTGACCACCAGACAGTTGGCCTGGGAATTTATCGGCTTGCTCTGGTATTTTTACACGCTCGAGGAATTTCATCGCGATGGCTTCAGCTTCCTCTTTCGGCATCTTCTTCACCCAGATTGGTGCTAGGGTGCAGTTTTCCAATACCGTTAGGTGAGGGAACAAGTTGAAATGCTGGAAACACATACCCACATCGCGGCGCACGGCTTCAATGTTTTTCAGGTCTTCCGTCAGCTCATTACCGGATACAAAGATATGACCTTTTTGGTGCTCTTCTAACCGGTTGATACAGCGAATCATCGTGGATTTACCTGAACCGGAAGGGCCACAAATTACAATTTTCTCACCTTTTCTAACTTCCAAATTGATGTTTTTAAGAACGTGGAACTCACCGTACCACTTGTTCATGTCTTTTAACTCGATCATAAGACCTTGAGAGTTGTTTTCTGTTTGCTGCGTCATAATACGTCCTTGATCTTGTTAATTATCGTTTGTGACCGGTGTGAAGTCTGTTTTCTAGCCAAATCGAGTATCTCGACATGCCAAAACAAAACACCCAGAACACTAACGCGACAAATACATAACTTTCTGTGGAGAAACCAAGCCATTCAGGATCGGTATTCGCGGCTTGGCCAATTCCCAATACATCAAACATACCGATAATTAAAACCAGACTGGTATCTTTGAACAAACCAATAAAGGTATTCACAATTGAAGGAATTGTGATTTTAAGAGCTTGAGGTAGAATGATAAGCCCTGTTTTTTTCCAGTAGCTCAACCCTAAAGCATCAGCGGCTTCGTATTGACCTTTTGGTATTGCTTGTAAACCACCGCGGATTACCTCTGCCATATAAGCAGCACTAAATAGTACTACCCCAACCAACGCTCTGATCAGTTTATCGGTTTCCATCCCTTCAGATAAAAAGAGTGGAAGCATTACCGAGGCCATAAACAGAACCGTAATCAGCGGTACACCACGCCAAATTTCGATGTAAACGGTACACATACTGCGGATGATCGGCATCTCTGAACGACGCCCAAGTGCCAATGCAACGCCAATAGGAAGTGACACTACAATACCAACAAGTGCTATGATCAGCGTAACCAGTAGACCGCCCCATTTATGGGTATCAACAACCTCTAGTCCAAATACACCACCGTATAATAAGCCAGCAATGATAAACGGGTAGATGTTTACGAAGAACAACCAAATCCACGTGCGCTTAGGTGTTTTTTCGTAAGCTAACAAAACGACAAAAATAGCTAACGTTGCGTAGAAAAGGCGAGGGCGCCACAGTTCAGCTTCTGGATAAAAGCCGTACATGAATTGGTCCCAACGAACACTAATGAAAACCCAACAAGCACCGTCGCTAGTACAGGCATCGCGTGTTGTTCCAATCCAATCAGCATTAATGAATGCCCAATCTGCTATTGCCCACAATAAAGTGAAAGCAAAATAACCAAGGACCACAGTGACGACACTGTTAATTGGTCCATTAAATAGATTTTTTCTTAACCAACCGACAGGTCCAACAGTATTCGCTGGAGGCGGAAGATCAGGTTGAAATTGATGTGTACTCATCTTATCTCTCCACCAACGCTACTTTGCGGTTGTATATGTTCATTAGAGCGGATGTTAATAGGCTTAGAGTCAGGTAGACGCCCATTGTCATCGCGATTACTTCGATAGCTTGTCCAGTTTGGTTCAATGTTGTTCCTGCAAATACAGACACAAGATCGGGATAACCAATGGCCATCGCAAGTGATGAGTTTTTGGTCAGATTCAAATACTGACTGGTTAATGGTGGAATGATGATTCTTAATGCTTGTGGAATAATCACCAACTTGAGGGTTCGTGTTCTAGGGAGACCTAGAGACATCGCAGCCTCTGTTTGCCCATGGTTTACCGCGTTAATACCTGAACGCACAATCTCGGCGATGAACGCTGCAGTGTAGATACTTAAAGCAAGCATCAACGCAGCCAGTTCAGGGATGATGCTAATACCGCCTTTGAAGTTAAACCCTTTCAAAACAGGGTACTCCGCAGAGATAGGCATGCCCATAACAAAGTAAGTTACCAATGGTAAGCCCACAATCAGTGCCGCAGCAATTCGCAACATTGGTGTTTGTTGGCCGGTTAGCTTTTGCTTGTTATTAGCCCATATGTTGATAACAAAAGTAGCGATGACACCCGTAATCAATGATGCGATCACAATACTACTGCCTTGCTCTAACACTGGTGCAGGGAAGTACAAACCACGTACGTTCAAGAAAATGGCTTCACCAAGGCTCATACTTTGACGAGCAGAAGGTAAGGCTTGTAGAACGGCGAAATACCAGAAAAAGATTTGCAACAGAAGAGGGATGTTTCGGAATATCTCAATATAAATAGCTGCAAATCGGCTAACTAACCAATTTGAAGAGAGCCTTGCAATACCCATACTAAAGCCCAGTACCGTGGCTAACATGATGCCGAGTACAGAAACCAAAGCGGTATTGAGAAGACCAATAAAGAAGGTACGACCGTATGAGAATGTTTCGTCGTATTCAATCAGTGTTAAGCCGATACCAAAACCAGCTTCTTGGGATAAAAAATCAAAACCAGTGGCGATACCACGGGAATCTAAGTTAGTGAGTGCATTATTTACAATCGTGTAAAAGAAAGCACAAAGCGCCCCGACGGCGATAATTTGGAAAACAATTGAGCGAAAAGTGGGGTTGTAAAACAGGTTGGCACTTTTGGGCTGTGGCTTTGCCTGAGCTGGAGAAATAGTTTCATTAGGTTTCATACTGCTATAACCTCAAATCCATTTAATAAATAGGGCGGAAAAGTCCGCCCTAATTGATGCTTGTAAATTTATTAACGGATTGGTGGAGCGTACATAAAGCCGCCCGCATTCCATAGTGCGTTTACGCCACGAGAGATCTGTAGTGGTGAACCTGTACCAACAGTACGTTCGAAGCTCTCACCGTAGTTACCAACTTGTTTAATGACTTGGTAACCCCAATCGTCACGAATACCAAGGCCTTTGCCTTTAGGACCGTCAACACCAAGAATACGTTTGATGTTTGGATCTTTTGACTTAAGCATTTCGTCAGCATTCTTAGACGAGATACCGTACTCTTCCGCGTTAATCATTGCTGAAAGTGTCCATTTAGCAACGTTGAACCACTTGTCATCATCTTGACGAACAACAGGGCCTAATGGCTCTTTAGAGATGATTTCAGGAAGTACCTGTGCAGATTTAGGATCAGCTAAGTTTAGGCGAAGTGCGTATAGACCAGATTGGTCAGTCGTTAGCACATCACAACGACCCGCGTCGAAACCTTTAGATGTTTGTGCTGCCGTATCGAATACCACTGGCTTGTAAGACATGCCACTGTTTCGGAAGTAATCGGCTAGGTTAAGTTCAGTTGTTGTACCTGATTGAACACATACAGAAGCGCCATCAAGTTCTTGAGCACTTGTAAGACCTAGTTCTTTCTTAACCATGAAGCCTTGACCGTCGTAGTAGTTAACGCCTACGAAGTTCAGACCTAGAGCAGTGTCACGATGTAGTGTCCATGTTGTGTTACGAGATAGTACGTCGATTTCGCCAGATTGAAGCGCGGTAAAACGTTCTTTAGCAGTAAGAGGTACATACTTAACTTTAGTTTTGTCACCGAGTACAGCCGCTGCAAGAGCTTGACAATACTCAACATCAATTCCTTCCCATTCACCTTTTGAGTTAGGGTTAGAGAACCCTGGAAGACCGGTACTTACACCACAAGTTAGAAAACCTTGAGATGTGACTTTGTCCAGAGTGCTTTCTGCCGCTGATGCTGATGTTGCCATCATCGCAGTTGATGCAGCTACTACTGAAGCAAGAAGTGTTAGTTTATTTGTCATTTGTATCCTTCCTTGTTAACCAGGTGACACCTGATACTCGTGCTCATTTGAGTTTTTCTATATGTGTTGCGTTTTCTATGACCTTGTTACTCAAATCAAACTGGTTGCATTTTGCAAATGAAACTGTGTGCGATTTAAACAACTATTTATAAGGTTAGGAAAGGATCCGTACTTTCACAAATGTATAATTTAAAAAGAATTTTGAATGAAATCACAAATCCGAACACAATTAGAATGACCAAATGTTAACTTAATGTAAATAGTGCAGCGCTTCACACTGTTGGTGCAACGAGATTTAGATTTTTATATTGACAATTGACTAGGTTAATATTCTGAATCAATGTCACAATGATGAAACATTAAACTTCAGAAAGATTGAAATTTGGTGAATAAATATTTTTATTGCACTTGGATAGTTATTAATATGCTCCAAATTTGGTAGCATGGCTGAATAGTTATTGAAGTCAACTCAAGGAAGAACATGCGTTATTTCCCAATGTTTTTAGATGTAGAAAATAAGCCGATCTTAGTGGTAGGTGGGGGTGAGGTTGCTTGCCGAAAAGTCGATAGCTTGTTAAGAGCTGGGGCGGATGTCACGTTAGTGTCCCCAAAGGTAGAGCCTTACTTAAAGCAGCTTGTCGATGATAATAAATTACATTGGATTCAAAATTTTTACTCTTCACAACTTATCTCGAAAAACTACTTACAAGTGTGGGCAACAACAGACAACCCAAACCTAAATCATCAAGTACATAATGATGCAAAAAAAATGGGTATTCTTGTCAATGTGGTCGATGACTTACCCTATTGTGACTTCATCACTCCCTCAATGATAAATCGCGGAAGAATCCAAATTGCGATCTCAAGTGGGGGCGCATCACCTGTTTTGGTGAGAAATATTAGAGAAAAACTCGAAACGGTATTGCCACAAAACATAGGTTTGATTGCGGACTTTGGTGCATCAAAACGCAATTCGATTAAGGAGTCCTTTCCTACTGTTGATGAACGCCGTAAATTCTGGGAACGCTTTTTGTCATCCAGTTTTATCAATCAAGTGACGGATAGGGAGCAACTTGAATCGTATTATCAACAGTCGCTGACTGAGCAAGTTGATAGTGAAGGTCAGGTAACTTGGATCGAATTTGAGCAAGACGTTGAGTTATTGCCTATGAAGGCCCTACGTTTGATGCAAGAAGCAGAGTTAGTGCTTTCACCGAGCGATTGTCCATTTGAATTTGTTGACCTGTGCCGCCGAGACGCAGAAAGAGAAGGTTATGCTGACAGTGGAGAGCTGTCGACCAAGCTTGAGCAAGCGAGGGCCGAGAAATTGCGAGTGTGTGTCTTTATTCCACCAGCGAGTGTTGAGTTCAATTTACTGGCCGGCAAAGACCTTAAACTGTCTGTTGCCAAAGTGCTCAGTTGAGTTGATAGATTTTAGTTGAAGTGAGCACTTTCTAGTTGTTTGAAATCGGCTAGAGACGCTGAATAAGACGACCCGATAAATAAAAAGCCACTTCCCAAAGAAGTGGCTTTTTGCTATTTCGAACACGACGACATTGTGCTGATGAATGAGCAACCCAAAGTAAGCGGTCGCTCAAACTCAAAAATTAGTCGCGGAAGTTGTCAAACTGGAAAGGTTGACCAAGTTCACCGCTGCGAACTAGAGCCATAACAGCTTGTAGGTCATCACGCTTCTTACCGGTTACACGAACTTTGTCGCCTTGGATAGAAGCTTGAACCTTAACTTTGTTGTCTTTGATTAGCTTAACGATTTTCTTAGCGACATCCGTTTCGATACCTTGCTTAAAGATAACCGTTTGGTGCCAAGTGCGACCTGTTTGGTCTGCCGATTTCGCTTCCATCGCGTTAGGATCAACATTACGCTTTGTCAGGTTGCTACGAAGGATATCGCGCATTTGCTTCAGTTGAAAATCGTCTTGAGCAGTCAATTTTACTGATTCATCTTTGTAATCAAAGCTTGCTTCAACGCCGCGAAAATCGAAACGAGTCGACAGTTCACGGTTTGCGTTGTCTACCGCGTTACGCAGTTCTACTGCTTCTACTTCAGAGATAATGTCAAATGATGGCATTGTGTTGTTTCCTTAAGCTAAGTTTCTATCTTTAATTGCTGTTGCAAGCATATCTAGCATTGTTGCAGTATCTTCCCAGCTTAGGCATGGGTCAGTAATAGACTTGCCGTATTCTAGGTTGTTGATATCTGTCATTGGCTGGTTACCTTCAACAATGAAGCTTTCTGCCATGATGCCTGCAATTTGATTCTTGTTAGATTTGATTTGCTCACAAATGTCTTGTGCAACTTCTAACTGTTTACGGTGCTGTTTCTGACAGTTAGCGTGGCTAAAGTCTACAACCAAACGTTGAGGTAGATCGAATTCAGCCAGTTGCTTACATGCGTTATCTACAGATTCAGCATCAAAGTTAGGGCCTTTATCACCACCACGTAGAATTACGTGACCGTATGGGTTGCCAGAAGTACGGTAAACCGTCATACGGCCGTTCTTATCTGGAGAGTAGAAGTAGTGTGATGCATGCGCAGCACGAATCGCATCAATAGCAATTTTGATGTTGCCGTTAGTTGCGTTCTTGAAACCAACTGGGCAAGACAGTGCAGAAGCCATTTCACGGTGAATCTGAGATTCAGTCGTACGAGCGCCAATTGCGCCCCAAGTGATAAGGTCTGCAATGTACTGACCGGTGATCATATCAAGGAATTCAGTCGCGGTAGCTAGGCCAAGCTTATTGATATCTAGTAGAAGTTTACGAGCTTTGTTCAAGCCTGTTTCAAGTGCATATGACCCATCAAGGTTAGGATCGGTAATCAAACCCTTCCAACCTACAACAGTACGAGGTTTCTCGAAGTAGGTTCTCATTACAACGAACAGTTCATCTTTGTACTGGTCTTGAATCTGACTTAGACGCTCAGCGTAATCAAGTGCCGCTTCTGTATCGTGAACAGAGCAAGGGCCTACGATAACTAATAGGCGGTTATCACGACCTGTTAGAATATCTTCGATTTGGCGGCGAGAATTTTTAATGCGCTCAGCAACGTCGTCAGTAATAGGATGTGCATTGCCTAGTTCGGCAGGAGTTGGCATAGGACCCAGAGCTTGGGTTCTCAACTCATCAGTTTTTAATGGCATGTGATGGCTTTTTTATTCTATTGCGAAGTGGTTAAGATAACGGAATTGAACAGAGGAATAAACTCTCTTAAGTCAAAGTTATCTCTGTTATTGCTAATATTCTTATTTTTATCAGCAGGCCAGCGTCAAATAAGGGATTTTCACTTGTATTAACAGGCAGCTATCGGTATTTTCGTTTGAACACAACATAAAAATGCTGGAGCAGCAATGACTCAAGAAAATCAAAGCACTTTGCACCCAGAACTAGTCTTAGGTGATGTGCTGCCTTCTTACAACGATAATAATAATTCTAACCACTTATACGTTTCATTATCTGAATTGGTTATGGATCGTATCTTCTATCACCCAAGTATTGAAAGTCACTTAGATACACTGACTGATATCGAAAAAACCTCTTTAGATGCGATCCTTGGCGATAAAACAGTCGATGAGCATTTTGTTTCGACCTTAGTGATTGCCATCCAAGCTGCCGTTCAGCCAAATCATACCTCTGTTCGTATCGCGTTAAGTAATGCTGACAGCTATGGCTTCCGTTCACTACTTGGTGGTAGTTGTGAAGCCGAAGAGATAAACCCGGCACTAGGTGTTCGAGGGGTTGCTCGTTATGCAACATCAGAGTACAGCAAAGCATTCGCTTTAGAGTGTCAGGTAATTAAAGCGTTGCGAGAGCAGGGTATTAACGTTGAAGTGGTTGTACCGTATGTACGAGCATTAAGCGATGCCGCTAAGATTATTGATTTGCTTGCAGAGCAAGGCTTACCGCGAGGCCTTAATGGTTTGAAAGTACTGTTCTCGTGCGATGTGCCGTCTGCAGTGCTACTGAGCGAAAGATTGCTGCATTACTTTGATGGTGTTGTAGTGAACGTTGATAGCTTAGCGTCTTTCACTTTAGGCGTAGACAAGCACAATGAAGCTCAGCAACATGCTTTTGATCCACAAAACGAGGCGGTTATTACCTTGTTGAGTATGATTGTTAAAGCAACGCTGAACGCGAAGAAGCCCGTCCTGCTTGTGACTCAAGGCTTGGTGGACTACCCGCGTCTACAAGGCTTTATCGCTGATCTTGACGGTGTTGAGACAGTCGTTACTGCATAGACCAGCTTATTGTCTAAATAAATCAACTTGCTGTATGAGTTTATTTAAAGCAATAAAGCTTTGAGAATGAAAGAGATATCATTATGCGATGATATCTCTTTTTTGTAACATTTTTTTGACATCTCGAGCGCTAATCGATTAACTGGTCTGATGACTTATTTGACTAGGTAACTCGAATGTTGACCCCTCTACAAAAAGCAAATTTCTACTTGAGCATGTTTGGCTTTTTCAAAGTGCCTCTGATCTGGCTATGCCGACCAAAACTGCTCGCGCTGGATAATCAACATGTTGAAGTGAAAATTCCTCTCAAAAGACGAACTAAGAACCACCTCAATAGCATGTACTTTGGTGTGTTAGCAGTAGGTGCTGATGTGGCGGGGGGCTTTCTTGCAATGAGTAAATCCCAGCAGCAAGGCGAAAAGATCTCGTTGGCATTTAAAGAGGTGACAGGTAACTTCTTGAAGCGCCCGGAAGGTGACGTACACTTCACTTGTAACGATGGTGAGCTGATCAACACTATGCTGGCTGAAACTATGTCTACTGGCGAGCGTGTGAATCAACCCGTGACCATAATCGCGACATGTCCGTCTTTGCATGGCGATGAACCAATGGCGGAGTTCACGCTAACGCTTTCGATTAAGAAAGTTCCTTCTAGAAAATAGCTCGGAAGTATAAGGTTGGTCGGAATCTAAATCTGAAGATCATAGTTCAACTGAAGGCATTCGTAGAACAAGTGGAAGAGCGGTATGTGAATCTAGTGTCCACATACCGTAACAACGCTATGACTCTTGGGTGATTTGCTCGATATCAACGATCTTTGAACGGTTCATTACGATTTTCCAACGGTAATAGGTCGGTTCAGTATCGTGATTGTTCTCTTTAATGATCAGGTTGAGCAGGTGACGCTTTTCGACAGACTCACGGCTTACTTGCCCTTCATTCAGGCGATATACGTTATTTGACCCCTTGTCCATCAAGCGTGTCAGCGCTCTCAGGCTGATCGATAACGTTTCACGAGTCTCCTCGTAACCACTCATGAATGTTGACGTCGACATCTCGGTATGTGAACGATAGTGCAAGACTTGCTCTTCACGCTGAACGACACGTTTCTTGCGTATTGATTGAATACGGTCAGCTAACTTGGAAAAGTTCGCATAGTCCAACCATTCAAGCTTGTGGCCGACAGATTTATTGGTTGTTGGGTCAAAGTAGCGACGCTTCCACTTGGGTTTGCCTTTACGAAGCCAACGCCAAAGGATGTCTCTCAAGTCATCTTTAAATATTTCACGCAGTGCGTAGATAAATGACATCGACACGATGAAAGAAGCGGTAATCTCTCCTAGAAAATCACGAGCCAATATGACGGTTGTCGTCACCACCACCATGACTAAGCCTGTCGCAATACCTTTAACGGCACGCTTAACGTTTTTACCCATGGAGGTGGTCCTCTCCTTGAGTACGATAGGGTGTTCTATCAAACGTCGCAGCAGTCGCATCTTGTTACTCAGGCGCGTTACGTCTTCACGAACTTTGGCTGAGTTATAGCGATTAAGTTTACGATGGGCTGTCTCTTTGTCACACAGCGTTAAGAGTCGCTCTTTTATCGTCGAGTACTCACTGCCACGCGGCATATGAGAGACCAGAGATAAGAATTTTTGCTCTGTGTACCAAGAAAGATAGTTATCAATGTTTGCGTAGTAGCGTTTGAGGTTTTCTTCATAAGGAATACTTCGGCGAAGCTTCTTCAAGATGTCTAACGCGAGCTCAATGACTTCATCAACCTCATCCGCTGTTACGTCGTCACTATCAGTCTTATTTAAACTGCTCACGGCTTTATCTAAAGCAATAACATATTGATATGCGAACAAACTCAAACTCACACGATACTGTGTCGTTGATAAGCGTCCACGTTTTGCCAAGCGACTGTGTACCAAAGGTAACAGTGTCTTGTCACTGTAGTAGGCGCGCTTTTGAGTAATTGAGCTGTAGAAAAAGGCACTTTCAGAAAGTACTTCGGGAGTGAGTCCGAGTTCACCGGGAATGAATAGATAAACGTCCATGTCGAGCTTTTTGGTCTTCGCCATTGCATGGTTAATTTTGAGTGTTATCGCATCTTGTTTATCAACGGTGATCAACGATGTCTCCTAGAATGTAAAAATATGAATGAAACTAGCGAAAGCATATCAGAGATCACGTATAATCACCGCCAAATTTAAAGTAGAGAAAATCTTGATGATTAATATTGGTCAAATAAACAACTTAGAAGTAGTAAAGCAAGCCGACTTCGGTGTATTCCTTGACGCTAGCGACTATGGAACCGTGTTGCTGCCAAAACGATTTACTCCTGAAGGTGTTGAAATTGGTCAAAAACTGGATGTTTTCTTATACATTGATTCTGACAACCAGATCGCTGCAACGACTGAAAAACCAATTGCTCAAGTGGGGCAGTTTGGCTTGATGACGGTTGAAGGCGTAAACAGCACCGGTGCATTCATGAGCTGGGGCGTGAAAGGTAAAGATCTTCTTGTTCCTTTCAGCGAGCAACGTGGCCGTTTAAACGAAGGTCAGTCAATCTTAGTATATGTGTATATTGATAAAGCATCTAGCCGCATTGTAGGTACAACAAAGTTCAACAAGTGGTTAGACAACACGCCTGCGACTTATAAGCAAAACGAGCAAGTGGATCTCATTATCGCTGAGCGCAGCCAGTTAGGTTACAAAGCGATCGTTAACGGTGAGCATTGGGGCATGATTTTCCCATCAGACATCATCGGTAAGCTGTTCATAGGTAAAGCGCTAAAAGGCTACATTAAAAACGTTCGTGAAGAAGACGGTAAGATTGACTTGTCTCTTCAGAAAATTGGTGTGGCTAAAATGGATGACCTAAGCACTAAGGTTCTCGATCTGCTTGAGAAGAAAGGTGGTTACTTACCTTTGAATGATAAATCTTCTCCGGAAGTTATTTTCTCTGCATTCAGAACCAGCAAAGGTACGTTCAAGAAGACAATTGGTGGTTTGTACAAGTCTGGCAAGATCACTATCGACAAAGAAGGCATCAGCCTAGTTAAATAAGCGAGCTTGTCGGTCAAAAAAAAGCCCAAACCTTCCTGTTTGGGCTTAGGGGAAAGGGCTCCGAAGAGCCTACGCTAATCGTTTTAATTCTTTGACTGTTAGACTGAAGTCTAGTTTAAATTCCCTAATAAGCGATTTTTGTTATTGGAAATAGCGACTTGAATTGATATTTGTGTAATTAAGTGTTGATTTTTCAGTGCTTCCCTTGAAATGAGCTAGCCGACAAGAATAGAAAAAGCCCAAACAATGAAGGTTGTTTGGGCTTTTTGTTTTTCTCAGTACAGTGAGAGCTTTAATCGAACGACTAGAAAAGGTTTTTGTCGCGTACTAGCTCTCTCGGTAAGCCATTCTTCACTCGGTTACCTACCCATTTACCAAGGCCGATGATTGCGCCGTTGTATTTTACTAGCACTTCGCCTTTGCCTGACAAGCCTTCTGGGCGAACGTCTCGGCCCATGAACCATTCTCGAGCATCTTCGATGATGAGGTCTACAATGTTAGCTTCATTACCTGTCGCGAGCGTTGTCGCGACTTGGTGTTGCCATCGGTAACCTTTTTTATGGGTTTCAGCGATCTTGATGCCCATACGAGAGAAACGGAATGCACCGATCATAGGCTCAAGCGCCTCAGGGAATAGCCAAACGTCTTTATCTCGGATCCAAACTTGAGTATCACTTGGTAGTTCGATATCGAGAGCACTAAGAAGTTGTTCAGCGACTTCTTGCTGAGCTTTCTTTGACGCTTTTTCAAATGGGAACTTACCCATGCGTTTTTTAACTTCTGGTGGAGTCACAGACGCTAGTTTACGGATACGTGCAACAAAGAAACCTTCAGAGTCATACACCTGAGGGAAGATGTGAAGAAAGCCTTCTTCAGTCGTCGTTGCTTTTGCGTTGTCGAACAGTGATTCAAGAGATTCAAACTCAACCGCATCACCAAAGGTTTCTTTTAGGTGATGGCACACTTGTTGGTTCTCTTCAGTGCTTAACGTACATGTTGAGTAAACCAAAACACCATTAGGTTTAAGAGCATGGAATGCACTTTCAATCAGGTCTTTTTGCGTGTCGGCAATATCGACTACAGATTGATACGTCCAGTTCTTCATCGCATCAGCGTCTTTACGAATAGTACCTTCGCCAGAGCAGGGTGCGTCCAGCAAGACAGCATCAAACTGTTCTGGCAACCAACCACCGAAAACTCGACCATCGAAGTTACTGAGTGCGGCATTACGAACGCCACAACGTTCGATGTTGGCGTGAAGTACTTTCACGCGGCTTGCAGCGTATTCATTGGCAACCAACACGCCGCGATTATTCATTAGCGCAGCGATTTGCGTTGTTTTAGAACCGGGTGCAGCAGCAGTATCTAGCACGGCTTGGTAATCAGCTTCGCCTTGGAAAAGTGCAGAAGGTGGCATCATAGAACTGGCTTCTTGGATGTAGAAAAGACCAGACATGTGTTCTGCCGTATTACCTAGAGGCGCTTCACTTTCATCGGCTGTAATCCAAAAACCTGTTTCACACCAAGGTACAGGTTCCAGTTCCCAGCCTTTCTCTTTTGCTCGCACTAGGAAGTCTTCAACACTGATTTTCAGTGTGTTGACTCGAATACTTTTACGAAGTGGTTTTTGGCATGAGGCAACAAAAGAAGCCATATCTAGGTGACTAGGCATGATCGCTTCGATGTGCGTTAGGAATTCTTCAGGAATATATACGTTAGCGTGCAAAAGAGTATCTCGAATTATTGCATTAATGCGGGGAGTTTAAAGCAAAATGAGGTCGTCCTAAACCATATTTACGGCAAACAACAAAAATGCAGCCGAATGGCTGCATTTTGATGAAGAATTAATCTTCGTTAAGCTGTATTAATTTGCATGGAGCTTCTGAGGATTCACTCTATGGACGAGGAATCGCTGTTCTCCATGACTTCCACTCATCTTCTGCTTGTGGATATAGGTAGAAAGACTGATCTTCGCTTGCCACAGGCTGAAGTTCACTCGTCGGTGGCGTTGAGAAGGTAATTCCGCCTCTTAATAAACTGTCTACCGTTCCGGCTTTGATGTTTGCACCAGAGAGGCCGATAGAGACATCGACACCCGACACGTTCCAGAACACAGTGTTTGCGCGGATCAGATACGCGTAGTCAGGTTCTATTTGAATCGTAGAGATGATGCGATCAGCAAACTCGCCTAGTTGTACATCGATAACACTACCGATTTCTAGCTCACGGAATAGGATAGGTGTGCCTTCAGACACCGAGCCTCGCGTTTCGCTTTGTAGCTGGAATATCTTGCCTTCAGGCTGCACGGGTCCTTTGCTAAGCTTAAATTTCGTACTTCTGTCACCATTGCCCGGATCTACGTTGATGTGCTTAGAGAGAAGCGCAGAGACGTTTTTGATGCCATTAAGGCCGATCTCAGGTTCTGCCAACCAGAAGTGACTGTTCGCCACGGCAATCTTGCCAACGTACTCAGGTAAGATTCGCGCGGTAATTTCAATGCCGCCTTTATTGAAGTTAGGAATCACCAAAGTAACCTCACCAACAGTGACACCTTGGTATTTGATAGCCATACCCTTGCTGACTTCTTGATCGCCAGAAGAGGTAATCGTAATCGCGCGGCCAAACTTTCGAGCGGATTTAGAATCTTTGTACAGCTTCCACACATCACCAAGCTTATTGTCTATACCGGGAAGCGAATCAAAAGCAATACCACCTTGAATTAGCGTTTTAACGGGTGCCGCTTTAATACTAATACCCGATAGCGAAGCATCAATCTCAACGCCTGAGCGGTTCCAAAAAACGGTATGTTTATTGAGTAAGTGCGTGTAACGATTTTCGATCGTGACTTTGATTCTTACACCACCATCAGCAAGCTGAAAATCCGAAATACTACCCACTTGTAGGTTACGGTAGAGCAGTGGGCTGCCTTTAGAAATTGAAGGTAACTCACTAGCAAATAATGAAAGCGTTTTTGAGCCTGACTGATTAAACTTAGCGATTTCTGCTAACGATTTGCTTTGGAAAAGTTGGTAGTCAGTTCGAGCTTCAGGTTTACCTTCACTCACAAAGCTGATCGAGCCAGTAAGAAGCTGCTTTGCCGGTGGAACCGTAACACTTAAACCTGATTCGGTCAGCTCTGCGGTCGCACTGCCTGTCACAAAGAAACGGTTGTGACTTTTGATTAGGTGCGCATATTCGTTATCGATAAGCGCATCCATAAACACTTCGTGCTTGTCAGAGCCAGTGCCAACACCATCAACTAAGCCAACTTGAATGATAGAGCCAACGGCAATACCTTTGTAGAGCAGTTGTGTACCGACATCCAATCCGAATGAGTTGTTTGATGTTAAGCGAATCGCGACTGACTTTTCTTGTTCCTGACTGAACTCGTTTTTACGAATCGCAGTGAATCGACGTGCCTTTTCACCTTCGCCCGGTACCAAGGTTAAAAAGTTACCTGTCACTAAGTTGGCAATGTTTTTCATACCAGTGAGTGACAATTCAGCTTCTTCTAAAACGAATTTACTCCCGCTATTTAAAAAGTCGCTGAATGCCGGTTGGATAGCGGCAGATGCAACCACGTTTTCGCGACCTTCGCTTAAAGATAAATCAGTGATCTGACCGATTTCTATGCCTCGATACATGATCGGAGCGCCAGTTGCGCTGATCTTGTTGTCATCTGGCACAGCGATTTTGATAGAGATGCCACGACCGGCAGTTTTCAAATCTGGGTAGAGCTTGAACTTGGTGTTCATCTCGACGGGCTGACCTTCTCCGGGAGAGTCAACCGCAATTGAACCGCCAAGCAGCGCGCTTAGGCTTTCTAAGCGCACATCGACGCCTGAAAATCCAATACTGGCACCTAAGCCACTGACATTCCAAAAACGGCTTTGGTCGGTAATGATATGGCTGTATTCATCTTTAATCGACGCTTGGATCGTAACGGACTTCGCGTTGTCGTTTAATTGGTAGTTGTAAACCTCACCAATTGGAATTTTACGATAAACGATTTGAGAGCCAACAGACACACCGCCCAGATCTTTGGTCGTCAGTGAGATATTTAGACCTTCAGAGGCCAATAAATCAGAAGGGGAGGATTCTAGAGCTTGGAAAACGGTTTCTAGTTCTTCTTTGGTTTCGCTAGGATGAATAGCAATGTAGTTACCCGAAACAAGCGCGTCTAACCCTGAGATACCAGACAAACTCGCCGTTGGTTTTACGAGCCAGAAACGAGTGCCCTTTGAAAGTAGCTTCTTCGCTTCTGGGTAGATGTCAGCATCGACATAGATACTCGATAAATCTTTGGACAAGGTGATGTCGCGCACCATACCCACCTCTAAGCCTTGGTAACGAATTGTCGTTCGACCGGCGACTAAACCTGCGGCATCTGAGAAGTATATCTGCACACGTTGCCCTGCATCGTGTATCGATTTCATGACCAACCAACCGGCTAATGCGACGGTTAATATCGGCAGAATCCACAAAGGTGAAATGCCTTTGTTTTTCCTTACTTCTGGTGAATATGACGCTTGTGATTGGTTATCGTTGTTCATTCACTGACTCATCTTTAGAGGTGTAGTTATCCCAAATTAGCCTAGGATCTAAGCTTTCCGCTGCCAGCATCGTGAGAACAACAACGACACCAAAAGCGACTGCACCATAACCTGGTGTAAAGTTTAAAATCTGTCCACGGTCGACCAAGGTCATCATGATCGAAATAACGAACAGATCCATCACCGACCATTTTCCCACCCACTTCACAATGAAATAGATGGTCATGCGCTGCCTGTGGTAAACCGCGCGCTTCATCTTGATACAAATTAAGATGTACGTTAGGCCAAGTATTTTCGCAACAGGCACGACGATACTGGCAATAAAAATGATCGCTGCGATGCCATACATGTCGCTATTGATTAGCGAAGCGACACCAGAAATTATCGTGTCTTCTAGCCTTTGTCCGTTTGTAATAAGGATAGAAATAGGAATAACGTTGGCTGGTATGATAGCCACTGACGCAGCAAACAACAGAGCCCATGTCTTCTGTATAGAGTAGGGCTTACGGTGATATAAGTCATGGTGACAACGTACGCAAGTATGACCGTCAGGTTGAGAAAGATGGCAGTTGTGGCAGTGTACGTTCTTACTTTCTACAAAAGAGTAATCAGACTCTTGAGCCCAAGCTTCCCAATAGCGACGCACACTGATACGGCTTACCAGTAATACACTGAAAAGCTGCAGTAAAATCAATCCTACTAAACCAGGGCCGACAAAAATATCTGAGTAATCCTGCAGTTTGAAGCATGAGACAGCCAAACTTACCAGAAATACATCCAACATCATCCAATGCTTTAATGTTTGGATGATGGATAACGCATACCTAAATGGCGTGAAAATCTTAAAGCGCAGTGCTGCATGAGTGACGAGTACAGAGGTACAAACGAGTAACGGGGCGATCGAACTACAGAATAGGATGAGTAGGCCTAGTAGAGGGAAGCCTTCACCCATTAAAGTAAAGACACCTGATGGTAACGTCGCAGGTATCATGACGCCAATCAGACGAATACTGATAAATTCAAAAAAGTGTGAGGGGATAAATAGCAATAAGCAGGTAATCGCGATTGCTAGGTTTCCAGACAGGCTAGGTGTACCGCCTCGGTAAAGCTGAGTGCCACACCTTGGACAATATGCGGATTTCCCTAGAGGGATATCCATTTTATCAACGGGTAGTTCGCAGCCCTGACACAGACGTACAGAGCTGCTGTCGCACAGGTGCTTGGTTCTTAACGGAGACTTAGTTGCTAACGGAGACTTAGTTGTCAACGGAGACTCAGTTGACAACTGGTGCTGAGTCGATAAAGAGTTGGTTTCGGATGGGGAGGTCACGCGACCTCCCAAGTTGAAACACTAATCAAGCTGAAAACCTGATTTAAATGCCTAGAACTACACTGACTTAAATCTCTAGAACAATAAACATCAGGCGTGCGATTGCACACTGCCATAGAGTGTTTGATATAGTCCTTGTTGTTCAACCAATTCACCATGCGTTCCTGTCTGTGTGACTTGCCCATCTTCTAAAACATAGATTAGATCGGCCTGTTTCACCGCTGATAATCGATGAGCCACTATCAAAGTTGTGCGATCTTTCAAAAACTCGCTTAGTGCTTTATGCAGTGCTGACTCTGTTGCTGTATCCAAGGCAGATGTCGCTTCGTCAAGAATAACAAACTTAGGATTACTCAGCACCATGCGGGCGATCGCTAAGCGTTGTCGTTGACCGCCAGACAGTCGAACGCCATTCCTACCAATTTGCGTATCCAAGCCATTACTCAGCTGTTTGATTACATCTTGCATTTGAGAGACTTCAAGCGCGCGCCACAACGACATTTCATCGTATTCAGCACCAAGGGTCAGATTATGCCTTAATGTATCGTTAAAGAGTATAGGTTGTTGTAAAACAACGGCAATTTGACTGCGTATTATGTCAAAACTGATGTCGTCCGTTGTTTCACCATTAAAGCGTATACAACCAGAGTCCGCCTGATAAACCCCAATTAACAACTGGATCAACGTTGATTTACCACCACCGCTAGCACCCACTAGGGCGACTTTTTTTCCTGCTGGAATGTGTAGCGATAGCCTATTTAAAACAGTGTTTTCTAATGTGTAAGAGAATGTAACGTCTTCAATGTCGACTGTCACTTCTTTATGGTCATCAAAAGGGTTTACCTTGCTAACAGGGCGATGTTCTTCTTCTAGTTGCAGTAGGTCGTTAATACGTTGCAGCGCTGCTTTCGCGCTATACCAAGAGAATTGAATCCCTAGCAATTCTTGGACAGGGCCTAACATGAACCATAAATAGCCGAACACCGCAAAAATCTGACCTATCGTCAAGTCACTGAATAACACCATTAGCATTGCGACGGCACGGAATAGTTCAAAACCTAATAAGAACAGTAGAAACGAAACACGGCCGGCAGCTTCCGATTGCCAAGCGTATTTATCGGCATCAATTCTTACTTGGTTTGCTTGAACTTTAAGTTCATCAAGAAAGATACGCTCCTTATTAGCGGCGCGGAGTTGATAGATGCCATCCAAGGTTTCAACTAAGCGATTCTGAAAACGCTCAAAAGACTGGTTCTCATATTTTTTGAGGTGTTTAACTCGGCTGCCGAGTTTACGAGAAAAATAAATAACAACAGGATTGACGAGTAAAATAAATAGCCCAAGTCGCCACTCTAACCATAGTAGGACGATAGCGGTTCCGAATACCGTTAAGAAACTGATGATAAATTTAGAAAGGGTCGAGCCAATGAACTTATCAATGGTCTCTATGTCTGTAATTAGGTGGGCATTAATACCGCCGCTGCCCTTGGTCTCATATTGTCGGATGCTAATGCGGCCAAGTTTATCGATCATCTTGCTACGCATCTGGTAGGTGATCGTTTTGGAAACCAAAGTAAATTGGCGACCTTGTAGAATATTCAGCGCTTGGCTGGCCGAGCGCATTAAGATAACCAACAAGAGAGTAAGCGCAATATAACCAGTCGGCGTTTGCAATGAGACTGGAAGTAGCTGATTCATCATCTCTAACCCTGAAGCTGGCTTATCAAGCAAAACTTCATCGACCATGAGTGGCATAAGTAGAGGGATAGGGACGCTAATTAGGGTTGCAATAATGGCAACAAAGTTAGCAAACAGTAATTTGGACTTGTGTTTTTTTACTTGAGTTATCAACCAAGAACGGCTAATAGTGTCTTCTGAATTGTTCATTGTAATGAGAATAAGTCCTATTTAGTTTGATGACCGCATTTTACTGCGTTCTCTTGATAATGGAAGTCTCAATTTAATTGGAAGTTAATATGAAAATAGAACATTACCAACGCTTAACCAAACAAGCCGTTGCATTAATTGAATCTGAAACCGATCTAATTGCAAATCTTGCAAATATTAGTTCATTATTATTCATGGAATTGGATGAACTGAATTGGGCGGGTTTCTATTTAATCAAGCAAGATTTAGCTAAGGAAAAAGACGAACTAGTACTGGGCCCATTCCAAGGTCAACCTGCTTGTGTTCGAATTCCGGTAGGGCGTGGTGTGTGTGGAACTGCGGTTGCGACAAATACAGTTCAGCGTATTCATGATGTGCATGAGTTCGAAGGTCACATCGCTTGTGACGCTGCAAGTAACTCAGAAATCGTTATTCCATTCTCTATCGATGGCAAAGTTGTGGGTGTTCTTGATATCGATAGTCCAAATATTGGTCGTTTTTCTCAAATTGATGAAGACGGATTGACATTTTTTATGGCTGAAGTGGAAAAGGTGCTTAATTCGCACGCGAACAAGGCATAAATTATTCTCTTACTGTGGTTTTTCCCAAGCATCTCTCTATAATACGTAAAAATATTTTCTTAATGCTCGCGGAAAACCGCAAAAACCAGGAACCCACATGGAAAACACTGAAAAGTTAAAAAACAGCAAAGAAGTTATCGCATATATTGCTGAATGTTTCCCTAAATGCTTTACTCTAGAAGGTGAAGCAAAACCACTTAAAATTGGTATTTTTCAAGATCTTGCTGAACGTCTAAATGAAGACGAAAAAGTAAGTAAGACTCAGCTTCGTGCAGCGTTAAGACAGTACACATCATCATGGCGTTACCTGCACGGCGTAAAAGCTGGCGCAGATCGTGTTGACCTAGACGGCAACGCGTGTGGCACATTAGAAGAAGAGCACGTTGAGCACGCTAAGGCTACACTTGCAGAAAGCAAAGCGAAAGTTCAGGCTCGTCGTAAAGAACAAGCACAGAAAGCTCGTGAAGAAGGCAAAGCGAAAGCTAAGGCGAAGAAAGCTCAACAGCCTCGTCGTCAAGCGCCTAAAGCACCGAAAGTAGAAAAGCCTGTAGAAACACGCGCTTTGAACGCTGACGAATTCATCGCTGGCAAAGAAGTAAATGTGAACATGGGTACAGGAAACATGGCTGCGACCATTGTTGAAATCAATAAGGAAGATGTGCGTGTTCAGTTAGCAAACGGCCTACAAATGGTTGTTAAAGCGGAGCACTTGCGCGCTTAAAGGAGATACTCCTACGCATGAAATGCCGTTCAAAATTGACACTGATTGCTGCTAGCTTTTGTCTAGCAGCTTCAGCTCAGGCTCTTGAAGCCAAATTAGATCAGGACGATTTACCTTTACTCGTTCCTGAGGCCCAACACGAAACTGCTAGTAAACGTGTTACTTCTCGATTTACTCGTTCTCACTATAAACACTTCAATCTCAACGATGATTTCTCTCAAGCTATCTTTAATCGTTATTTAGAGATGCTGGATTATAATCGTAATATCTTCACTCAAGCTGATATTGACTCTTTCTCCTCATCATCTGTTCAAATTGATGATCAGCTGAAAGCGGGTAATAACCAGATTGCTTTCGATGTTTATAATCTTTCTATGCAGAAGCGTTTTGAACGTTTTCAGTATGCGCTGTCTTTGCTAGACACTGAGATTAAGTTTGATACCGATGAAAGTATTGAGCTCAATCGCAATGAAGCGAAATGGCCAAAAGATATCGCCGAAGTGAATGAGCTTTGGAGGAAGCGTGTTAAATACGATGCGTTGAACCTAAAACTTACTGGTAAAGAATGGCCAGAGATTCAAGAAGTTTTGGAAAAGCGTTACAACAATGCGATGAAGCGTATCACGCAGTCGCATAATGAAGATGCTTTCCAAATCTACATGAACGCATTTGCGCGTGAAGTTGATCCTCACACCAGCTACCTTTCTCCAAGAAATGCAGAGCAATTCCAATCAGAGATGAATCTATCTCTAGAAGGTATTGGTGCTGTACTTCAGATGACTGACGACTACACCGTTATTCGATCTCTCGTTGCTGGTGGCCCTGCGTCAAACAGCAAACAATTGAGCGACGGCGATCGTATTGTTGGTGTTGGTCAAGATGGCGAAGAGATTGTTGATGTTATCGGCTGGCGTCTAGACGATGTAGTGCAATTAATCAAAGGACCGAAAGGGACCAAAGTTAAGCTACAGATCTTGCCAGATGGTAAAGATGCAAAAAGTCACGTTGTCACAATTGTACGCGATAAGATTCGTTTAGAAGACCGCGCTGTTAAATCAGAAGTTATCGAGAAAGATGGCAAGAAGATTGGTGTACTCGAAGTACCAAGTTTCTATGTTGGTCTTTCTAAAGATACAGACAAACTGATCACTGAGCTTAAAGGGCAAGGTGTTGAAGGTATTATTGTTGATCTGAGAAACAACGGTGGTGGTGCACTCACTGAAGCAACTGAACTCTCTGGTTTGTTTATCAAAGAGGGACCCGTTGTTCAGGTGCGTGATAGCTACGGTCGTGTCAAAGTGAACAGTGATACTGATGGCGAAATTAGTTACCAAGGCCCACTAACGGTATTGGTCAATCGCTACAGTGCTTCAGCCTCTGAGATCTTTGCGGCAGCGATGCAAGATTACGGTCGTGCAATCATTCTTGGCGAAAACTCTTTCGGCAAAGGAACGGTGCAACAACATCGCTCTTTGAATCATATCTATGATTTATTCGATAAAGAGTTGGGCTATGTTCAATACACAATCCAGAAATTCTATCGAATCAATGGTGGCAGTACGCAAAACAAAGGTGTAGTACCTGATATTGCTTACCCAACGCCAATTGATCCTGCTGATACCGGTGAAAGTGTTGAAGATAATGCTCTGCCTTGGGACAGTATTGATAAAGCAAATTATTCAGTGTTACAGCGTAACGATGAAGAAATAATTGCTTTGACTGCCCAACATCAAGCTCGCATTGCTACTGACATGGAATTCGGCTTTATTGCGCAAGATATTGAAAAATATAAGGCAGATAAAGACGATAACGACCTTTCTTTGAATGAAAAGGTACGTCAGCAAGAGAGCGATGATGCGGATACGCTTCGTCTAGATCGTATTAACCAACGTCAAAAGGCCGCTAAATTAGAGGCATTTAAAACGTTAGATGATATTCCTAAAGACTATGAAGCCCCGGATGCTTATCTTGATGAGTCTGTTGCTATCATGCTGGATATGATCAAGAAATAGAGCAAATACCTGTTAAAGGTGATTGTTTAAAGATGCACAATTTAAAAAGCGAGCCTAGGCTCGCCTTTTTTGTGTCTATGATTTGACAGGAATACCTGATTGTAACCGTTGAGATTGTCGCAAAGAACACTCAATACTCAGGGTCATTTAGCTCTATTTTGCATCGAATAATGACACTTAAGTTACTTTGCACTTAAAATTTAGTGACTTGGATCATATTTTTTCGCTTTCTATTCATTACGTGCCTAAGCTTAAAGAAAACGAGGGGGCGCGTATGAAATGGATTCTACTATTTTTATCTTGTTTAAGTTTTGTTGCTTTTGGGAGTGAGGTAGCTGCTTCGAGCGATCAACAATCAAAAAGTGATAGCAATCTATCTCATTTTGACCTTCCTCTGTTGCTTGGTGATTGGTATTTGATGAACCCAGATCCTGAGCAAGGTACTGAAAACTTTAGAGCAATCAAACTCACTCTCGATTCAAACTACTCTTTCTCTATTGATATTCAGAAGAAAGACTATAGTGTCGACCATTGGGAAGGTTTGTATAACGCCAATGAAGACACGATTATTTTGGGTTTAAATACTTCTGAGCCTCAGGTTTACGCTTACAGCAGTAATCACAATATGCTGAATCTTAACGGTGTGATGTTCACCAAAGCCTTGCCCAACGCCCTGGCGGGAATATGGTCAAGCGCAGAACTTTCCGGGAGCGATTTGCGTGCCAGTAACATTCAAAAAATGGATTTAGTGCTTCAACCTGACTTTATCTTCATGTTCCGAGTGTCTGATGAAGAAGGGGGGGAAGTCATTCGTCGTGGAGTGTATTACACCGAAGGCGACCAATTAGTACTGCTGTATGAAAATGGCGAACACGGTACTCGTTACACACTGAACAGTGATGTGTTGACGCTTCAAGGTGAAGAAGGAGACATGTTTGCGGTGCTCAATCGCATTCGTTAAGCACTATATCTTGCTGTTAAGTCGGGCTCGTTGATAATATGGTTCACAGTTCATTTCTTAGCCGTTCCTGTCTGATTTGATTGATAAAATAGTAAAACATGGAGGCATTTTCCTACAATGCCTCCTTTTTTCAATATTCCCCTTGTTTTATTGGCGCTCAACCTTTAGATATATACAGTTAAAAAATAATTACGTATAACGATCAAAAGGAACCCGTCATGGCACATACACCTCAAGCCAAGTATCGTAAAGATTATCAATCACCATCTCACACTATTTCTGAAATCGATCTTACTTTCGATTTGTACGATTCGGCGTCCATTATTACCGCTGTTTCTAGTGTTAAGCAGGAGAAAGAAAGCTCGACATTAGTACTTGATGGTGAAGGCTTGAAGTTGGTGTCTGTTCTGGTTGAAGGTACGGAGTGGACGCAGTACGAACAGTCTGAAACTCTACTTACTTTGAATTACCTTCCGAAAGAATTTACGCTAACGATCGTGACTGAAGTCGACCCTGAAGGAAACAGTGCACTTGAAGGCTTGTACAAATCGGGTGGTGCGTTCTGTACTCAATGTGAAGCTGAAGGTTTCCGCCGTATTACATATTACATGGACCGCCCAGATGTATTGGCGAAATTCACGACAACGGTTATCGCAGACAGAGCCGAAAATCCATTCCTACTCAGTAACGGTAACCGTGTAGACGAAGGCGAAGCTGAAAATGGTCGTCACTGGGTGAAATGGCAAGACCCACATCCAAAACCTGCGTATCTGTTTGCTTTAGTTGCGGGTGACTTCGATGTACTTCGTGACGCATACACCACACAATCTGGTCGCAATGTCGATCTAGAAATCTTTGTCGACAAAGGCAACCTCGACCGCGCAAACCACGCGATGGTTTCTTTGATTAACTCAATGAAGTGGGACGAAGAGCGTTTCAATCTTGAGTATGACTTAGACATCTACATGATCGTAGCCGTTGATTTCTTCAACATGGGTGCGATGGAAAACAAAGGCCTGAACGTATTCAACTCTAAGTTCGTTTTAGCAAATGACCAAACAGCAACTGATACAGATTACCTAGGTATAGAAGCGGTTATCGGTCACGAATATTTCCATAACTGGACTGGCAACCGAGTAACGTGTCGCGATTGGTTCCAGTTAAGCTTGAAAGAAGGTTTAACGGTATTCCGTGACCAAGAGTTCTCTTCTGATCTTGGCTCTCGCGCAGTTAACCGTATCAACAATGTTCGCATTATCCGCGGGCCACAATTCGCTGAAGATGCGAGCCCAATGTCTCACCCAATTCGCCCTGAAAAAGTGATAGAAATGAACAACTTCTACACGTTGACAGTATACGAAAAGGGCAGTGAAGTGATCAGAATGATCCACACACTGTTGGGTGAGGAAGGTTTCCAAAAAGGCATGAAGCTGTACTTTGAACGTCACGATGGCACGGCTGCAACATGTGAAGACTTCGTAGCGGCAATGGAAGATGCATCGGGCGTTGACCTGTCTCAGTTCCGTTTATGGTACAGCCAATCTGGTACGCCGACGCTTTCTGTTGAAAGCCATTACGATGCAGAGAAAGAAGAGTACACGTTAACGACTCGCCAAGTAACAGCGCCAACTCATGAGCAAACTGAAAAGCAGGCTCTGCATATTCCTCTAGATATCGAGCTATACACAGCGTCAGGTGAAGTGATTGAGTTACAATGTAACGGTCAGCCAGTTCACAATGTATTAGACGTGAAAGAAGCGGAACAAACGTTCGTGTTTGAAAACGTTTCAGAGCAACCAGTTCCATCTCTGCTGCGTGAGTTTTCTGCGCCAGTGAAACTTGAATACAATTATTCAGACGAAGAGCTGATCTTCTTGATGGTGAATGCTCGTAACGAATTCTCTCGTTGGGATGCAGGGCAAATGCTGCTAGCGAAATACATCCGTAGCAACGTAGATAACGTTCAGCAAGGTCAAAAGTTTGCACTTTCTTCTGAAGTCGTTGATGCATTCCGTGGTGTATTACTCAGCGATTCGTTAGAACCTGCGTTTATTGCAGAGATGCTTTCTCTACCAAGTCATAATGAAGTGTCTGGTTGGTATGAGCGTGTCGATATCGATGCGGTTGCATCTGTATTGAAAGCGATGAAAGTGACGCTAGCGAAAGAGCTCGAAGATGAACTTGCTGCGGTTTACCACAGTCACGCATTAACAGAATACACGATTGACCATGATTCAATTGGTAAGCGAACTCTGCGTAAAGTTTGTCTAAGTTACTTGGCTCATACTGAAAAGGGTGATGACTTGGTTGTCGCTATGTACCAGCAAGCAAACAACATGACAGACACAATGGCAGCAATGGGCGCGGCGAACATTGCACAACTCCCATGTCGTGAAACTTTAATGGCGGATTACAGCGACAAGTGGAAACATGATGGTCTTGTCATGGACAAATGGTTTGCTCTTCAAGGAACAAACCCAAGTTCAAATGCACTTGAGGTGATCAAGGCGTCTATGTCACACCAAGCATTCAGTTTGAAGAACCCGAACCGTACTCGCAACTTGGTTGGTTCGTTCTTAAATATGAACCCGGTTCAATTCCACGACAAGTCAGGACAAGGTTATGCGTTTGCTGGCGAGATCCTACGTGAGCTGAATAGCAGCAACCCGCAAGTGGCTTCGCGCTTGATTGACCCGCTACTTAAGTTCCGTAAATATGATGATGAACGCCAAGCTCTAATCAAGAAAGAACTTGAGACGCTGAAGAACATGGACAACCTAGCGAATGACTTATTCGAGAAAGTGGCAAAAGCACTAGAGGCTTAAGTTCGCGCTCATTCAGGTAACTGTTTGTTAATATGCGGTTTGCTAATAAGCGGCTTGCTAATAAACTGTTTATTAATAACAAAAATTCATCAGTGGTAGATAATATCTGCCACTGATTTTTTTGTTTCTGGGTCATCGAATTTTCGATAAGCTAGAGAAGTTTTCAAGCTCAGTTGTACAGTCAGACATCGTTAAGTGCCAAAAAACACTGGTACTGTATATTTAAACAGGTATTGTATGAATCGCTATATTTTCCAACTTAACATCTCATATCAGCAGTTTCTGGCCAGCTATTCTGGTGCGGCAAGTAAAGTTCAAGTGATAACGACTACTGGATTACGTCTACAGTTACCTGCAACTCGGTTCAGACCTTTTCTTACACAAATAGGGGTTAGAGGGCAGTTTAGACTGACAACTGACCAAAAAAATAAGTTTATTAAGTTGGAAGCTCTGTAAACCTTGGCGTGCCTAGTGAGTTAAAAGGAATCTTAATCACATAATCAAACATTTCACCTCTTACCACCTCCAAAACAATTAACTATTTCTCAATAATACTTTTACAATAAATGAATGCATTACCTTTGCTTAACTCGTTAGTAGGAAAGAGCTCAACGGCTCAATTCAAACACTAGCTTAAGTAAGTCCCCTAATAATAAAATATAATTCTAATTGTGGAGTGTGACTATGACCGCACGTGAAACTGTGGTTCCAGTTTTACTTGAAAAAGTGTACAAACTGATTCAAGACAAACTTGACCTTGCTCATCGACCTCTCGTAACTCAACTTGCTCAACACTTGTTTAGTAACGTTTCTCACGACGACCTGACTCAGAGAAACGAATCCGATTTATACGGTGCTGTAGTTAGCTTATGGCATCACATCAATGAAAAGAAAGCCGACGAAATCTCTGTCCGTGTTTTTAACCCGACAGTAAGTCGCCAAGGCTGGCAATCTACTCACACTATCGTCGAGATAGTGGTACCAGATAGCCCATTCCTCGTTGATTCTGTAAAAATGGCATTAACCCGCCTCGACCTCTCTTCTCACCTTATGCTTCACAACCCAACACAAATCTCCCGTTCTGATAAGGGAAGTGTTGTTGGTGTAAGCAACAATGAAGGTGCTTTCCAATCGCTTTTCCATATTGAGGTTGACCGTCTTAGCAGCAAAGCTGAAATGACAGCGCTTAAAACAGAGCTGTTGGATATCTTTACCGATACAGGTCTTGTGGTTAATGACTGGCTACAAATGGTAGAAAGACTTGAAGAAGTCACAAATCAAGTTGAACAGCAAAAAGACACGATTCCAGTCGATGGTCAACGCTTTGATGAAACGCTTGCGTTCCTTCGTTGGTTAGGTGAGCACAACTTTACATTTATGGGCTACAAGGAATACGACCTTGTTTCTGTGAATGGCGACACTGAACTACAACCTACCAAGGAGCAAGGCCTTGGTTTGTTCGCAAATTCAGATCGTGTACGTAACGTTAAGCTGTCTGAGTTTTCTGACTCGGCGCGCTTAGAAGCGAAAAAACCGTATGTATTGATCGTAACCAAGGGCAACACGGCTTCACGCATTCACCGCCCAGCTTACAATGATTACATCGGCATCAAGAAGTTTGATAAAAACGGCAAGGTAATTGGTGAGCACCGTTTTACGGGTCTTTACACTTCTGCTGTTTATAACCAAACCGTTGAAAGCATTCCTCTAGTTCGCGAGAAAGTAGAGCGTATTTTAGATGCAAGTGGTTACCGTAAGGGTTCATACTCTTACAAAGCACTGCACAATATTCTAGAAAACTATCCGCGTGATGAACTGCTTCAAGCTCGAGAAGAAGAGCTACTTGAAGTCGGTACGGGCGTTGTACAAATGCAAGATCGTGATCTTCTGCGCTTGTTCGTTCGCAAAGACCCGTTTGGCCGTTTCTTCAGCTGTATGGTTTACGTAACAAAAGATCGTTACAACACCGAGCTTCGTCGTCAAACCCAACGCATTTTAAAGCAATACTTCGGTTGCGAAGAAGAGGTCGAATTCACGACATACTTCTCTGAAAGCCCACTGGCAAGAACGCACTATATTGTTCGTGTTGATAACAACAACATGGATGTGGACGTGAAAACAATTGAGCAAAATTTAATGGAAGTATCGTCTACGTGGGATGACCGCCTGTCTGAATCAATCGTTGCTAACTTCGGTGAGAGCAAAGGTCTTCCGTTATCTAAAGAGTACATGCGTGCATTCCCACGTTCGTACAAAGAAGACATGATGCCTGGTTCTGCGGTTGCAGACATCGAGCGTCTAGAAGCACTAAGTGAAGACAACAAACTTGGCATGCTTTTCTACCGTCCTCAAGAAGAGGCGGCAGATTCTAAAGCTGTTCGTTTGAAACTGTTCTACCACAGTGATGAGCCAATTCACCTGTCTGATGTTATGCCAATGCTTGAAAACTTTGGCCTGCGCGTTATTGGTGAATCACCTTATGAAGTGCGCAAGACCAATGGGGTGACTTATTGGATCCTTGATTTCTCGATGCTTCATAAGAGTGACAAGACGATTGATCTTCGTGAAGCTCGCGATCTATTCCAACAAGCTTTTGCTGCGATTTGGGCGGGTGAGTTAGACAGTGATGGTTTCAACCGCTTGGTATTGGGTGCAGGTCTTTCTGGCCGTGAAATCTCAATCTTACGTGCATATGCGCGTTACATGCGCCAAGTTGGTTTCCCATTCAGCCAACAATACATTGAAGACACATTGTCTCATTACCCAGATCTAGCGAAAGGGTTAGTGAGCTTATTCGGCAAGCGTTTTGATCCTAGATTGAAGGGCAGCGCGAAAGGCCAACAAGATCTTATGAAGAAGATCACTGAACAGTTGGATCATGTAGAAAGCTTGGATGATGATCGTATCATTCGTCGCTACATGGAAATGATCACAGCAACGCTTCGTACTAACTATTATCAGTTAGACGACAACAAACAGTCTAAACCTTGGTTGGCTCTAAAAATGAGACCAAGCGAGATTCCAGATATCCCAGCGCCGGTTCCTGCATTTGAGATCTTCGTTTACGCACCAGACATTGAAGGTGTGCATCTACGTGGTGGTAAAGTTGCTCGTGGTGGTTTACGTTGGTCAGACCGTCAAGAGGATTTCCGTACTGAGATTCTAGGCTTAGTTAAAGCACAACAAGTTAAGAACACGGTTATCGTTCCGGTTGGTGCAAAAGGTGGTTTCGTTTGTAAGCGTCAACACACTATGTCTGGCCGAGACGAGATCTTTGCTGAAGGTCAACGTTGTTACAAGCGCTTCATCCGTGCCTTACTAGACGTATCAGACAACATCATTGAAGGCGAGGTTATCCCACCTAAGAGTGTTGTTCGTCACGATGAAGATGATCCGTACTTGGTTGTTGCTGCCGATAAAGGCACAGCAACGTTCTCGGATCTCGCAAACTCAGTATCTGAAGAATACAACTTCTGGTTAGGCGATGCGTTTGCCTCTGGTGGTTCTAACGGTTACGACCACAAAGCAATGGGGATCACAGCGAAAGGTGGTTGGGAATCTGTTAAACGTCACTTCCGTGAAATGGGCATCAACTGCCAAACAACGGACTTCACTGCTATTGGTGTAGGTGATATGGCGGGCGATGTGTTTGGTAACGGCATGCTGTTGTCTAAGCATATTCGTATGCAAGCTGCGTTTAACCACATGCATATCTTCATCGATCCGAATCCAGAATCTGCCTCTAGCTGGGTAGAGCGTGAGCGCTTGTTTAATCTACCTCGCTCAAGCTGGGAAGATTACAACAAAGATCTTATCTCTCAAGGTGGTGGCATCTTCTCTCGTCGAGCGAAGTCTATCTCTCTGACGCCTGAAATTCAGAAAATGCTGGGTACCAAGAAAGCATCAATGGCACCGAATGACTTGATCAAAGCGATCTTGTCTATGCAGGTTGATCTTCTTTGGAATGGCGGTATCGGTACATACGTTAAGTCTTCAAACGAGACTCATACGGATGTTGGTGACCGTGCAAATGACGTGCTTCGTATCGATGGCCGTGACCTGAAAGCTAAGGTTGTTGGTGAAGGCGGTAACTTAGGTATGACTCAACTGGGTCGTATCGAATACGCACTAACGGGTGGCCGTGTTAATACCGACTTCGTTGATAACGTTGGTGGTGTAGACTGCTCAGATAATGAAGTAAACATTAAGATCTTCTTGAATGGTTTGGTGTCTAATGGTGATCTAACCGTTAAGCAACGTAACCAAGTGCTTGAATCGATGGAAGATGAAGTGGGTGAAATCGTACTAGACGACGCATATTGCCAAGCTGAGTCTATTTCGGTTACTGAGCATCAAGGTGTTGGCTTAGTCAAAGAGCAAATCCGCTTTATTCATACAATGGAAAAAGCAGGGTACTTGGATCGTGGTTTGGAATACATTCCAGACGACGAAACATTGCTTGAGCGTGAAAAGCAGGGCCAAGGCCTAACAAGACCAGAGCTTTCTGTACTTGTTGCTTACGGAAAAATGGTGCTTAAAGAAGATCTTGTTAGTGATGATATCGCTAATGATGAATTCCATGCTCAACAACTTATGCAATACTTCCCAACAGCGTTACGTCGTAACTATTCTCAGCATATGGATAACCATCCACTACGCTCTGAAATCATTGCAACGGCACTGGCTAACCAAATGGTTAACGAAATGGGTTGTAACTTTGTTACTCGTCTGCAAGAAGAGACGGGTGCAAATATCGTTGATATTGCAAATGCTTACGCGGCATCACGTGAAATCTACGGTCTTGGCCATGTTCTGAAGAGCATCCGTGAACTGGATAATGTTTCAAGTTCTGAAGCTCAATATGAATTGATCTACCATGTTCGCCGTACACTTCGTCGCTTGGCGCGTTGGTTGTTAAGAAACCGTACCGGTAAACAGTCAGTGAAAGCACTGATTGAACTTTACCAAGGCGATGTTCTTACTATCACAGAGAAACTGGATGAAAACCTAGTGGCTTCTGAAGTAGAAGAGCATAACGCAATGGCACAGTTATGGATTGACCAAGGCGTAAACGCTGAGTTGGCTAATTCAGTTGCGCGTTTGTCTAGCTTGTACTCAGCACTGGATATATCCACAGTGGCTCGTGAAACAGGTAAAACAGTACAACAAGCGTCTAAGCTTTATTTCAATCTTGGTGACCGTTTGTCTCTGCACTGGTTTTTGAAACAAATCAATGGCCAAGCAGTAGACAACAACTGGCAAGCATTGGCACGTGCCGCATTCAGAGAAGATCTGGATTGGCAGCAACGTCAGTTAACTGGCCAAGTACTTAACTGCGGTTGTGCTTCAGATATTGATGTGATTAAAGCGCTTGATGATTGGATGGAAAGCAACTCGGTTTCTCTGCATCGTTGGGAAAGCATCTTGAACGAATTCAAAGTGGGTTCGGTTCATGAGTTTGCTAAGTTCTCAGTAGCACTACGTGAATTGATGCTACTGAATCTAAACTGCATGTCGACAGACTAGCGATTAGATAAAAACGAAAATAAACAAGGGCAGGCCATTAGGTCTGCCTTTTTCGTTTGGCCGAACAATGTTATTTGACAGAACAGTGCTATTTGGCTGAATAGTGAATGACGTGTCCGATTATTTCATTGAGTCACTTATGCTTGGTCAAGTTAGCTTATCCCAGGTCGAGTTAATCTATGCTCGTTACACGAATGATAGTCAAATGGACTATCCGTTGGAGGATACGGTAACGTTTGCTTAATAATAAACCTCTTTCGTTAGCAAACTCGATTATCTTACCCTAACAGACAGTAATAGATTGAATAGTTGGGTAAATAAGTAAATAATATCGCCCCGTTTACACGGCGCTTTTTTCTATCGGAGGCACAATGCTTTACCGTCTAGCCAGAACTGGCTTTTTCCAACTTGATGCCGAAAAGGCTCATGATCTTGCAATTCAAAATTTCAAACGCTTCACTGGCACACCTATTGATCTTTTGTATCGCCAACAATTACCTCACCGACCTGTAGAGTGCATGGGTCTTACTTTTAAAAACCCAGTTGGCCTTGCTGCCGGCCTAGACAAAAACGGTGAATGTATTGATGCATTTGGCGCAATGGGTTTTGGTTTTGTAGAAGTAGGGACTGTTACTCCTCGTCCACAAGCTGGTAATGATAAACCACGTCTGTTCCGTCTTGTTGAAGCCGAAGGTATTATCAATCGCATGGGCTTTAACAACCTAGGCGTAGATAACCTAATTGAGAATGTTAAGAAGTCGAACTATGACGGCATCTTAGGTATCAATATCGGTAAGAACAAAGACACGCCAATTGAAAAGGGCGCGGAAGATTACATTATCTGTATGGAGAAGGTTTACCAATACGCGGGTTACATTGCGGTAAATATCTCTTCACCAAATACTCCAGGACTTCGTTCGCTACAATATGGCGAAGCACTTGATGATCTGTTGTCTGAACTAAAAACCAAGCAATCTGAATTAGAAGCGAAGCATGGCAAATATGTCCCGCTTGCTCTTAAGATCGCGCCGGATCTAAGTGATGACGAAATCAGTCAGATTTGCGAATCATTGATCAAAAATAAGATCGACGGTGTGATCGCAACAAACACAACATTAGATCGCAGCATTGTTGAAGGCATGAAACATTGCGACGAAGCGGGTGGCCTAAGCGGACGTCCGGTTCAATCTCGCAGTACTGAAGTTGTTCGTAAACTTCACGAAGAGCTGGGTGACCAATTACCGATCATCGGGGTAGGTGGCGTTGACTCTTACGTTGCTGCAAAAGAGAAAATGATGGCGGGCGCGAAGCTTGTACAAGTTTACTCTGGTTTCATCTACAAAGGTCCAGGACTTGTAGGCGACATCGTCAAAAATCTATAGTTCGCAAAAACGATCTTAGTCCAAAGACTACAATCCGGCATCGTCTTAATAAAAGAGACACTGTAACTCACTGAGTTGTAGAGAAAAGCAATAAGAAAGAGGAATTCATTTCCTCTTTTTTTTTGCCTATCGCACAGTAAAATTACTGTAATTGAAGGTAATTTTGCGTTTTACCTAATGGAATGGTTCAACAGTGTGAGACGAAATGATGCTTAAACCTAGCGATACATGGAGTTGGTATTACGATGAGCAGCAATGTTCATTGATGCTAAACCTCGGAGAGGATATGATTTTTAAAACGAATCTGGTCCGCAATAAGCTGGTGGACTGCGCTTTTAAAGATAATGAATTCACTGTTGATGATGCATCTTCCTACCAAACCTTCAAAGAACAAATTTCTGGCTTAGAACTGTCTGAGCCACGACAAGCTGAGCTTGCACTTTATTGTGTGGCTGCAAAGCGTTTCCATAAGCCTGTGCAGCCTAAAAGCTGGTTCTTCGACTCACAAGGCGCTGGCCATGAATATCCTCAAGAAGGGGATATTGTACAAATGAATAACGAGCATAGTCTTGGTTACTTCATTGTATTAGAAGTAGGAGAGTGTGCGAGCTTATGTGCATTTGTAGACTTAGAAGAGTTCCTGTTAACGCCTTCAAAAGGGTTACGCTTTGGAGACTCGATTAAAGTCATGCACGATAGAATGACTGACGCAAATGCCATCCTTCATCAAACGCATATTGCGATGGTGGGTTAATCTTTAATCTCTAACCTAGAGCATCACTAGAGCATTATTTCACCCAACCATCGCTACGAATAAACCTGTAATACCTTCCCCATAATCGGCTTAATAGCCGATTTTTTTGTGCCTAAAAAAGCCTATCTCAATAAATACGACGTAGTTCATTCATTTGAATGACGTTGTTCACTTATTTAATTTGTAAAAAACGTATCTTTTTTAACCTCAATTTCGACCGATTCTCTTATTATCGATGGTGGGTTTCCTCTGTTTATTCCCTGTTTGGGGTCTTTTGTTGCTAAGTTTCAACTTAAATTTACCTCTGGTATATACCAGTTTCGGGGTGAATATAAATGCACTTAATGATTTAAGCCTATCGATGAGTGTTATTTCTGCGAGATTGAGAGTTGTTGTGTTGTAAGGGGATGCGAGTAAGCGATCGCTTCATGACTGACCATTTGCTAAGCAGTTAGTAGAAAGATTCAATGAAAAGACGAGTTTAGTGTGATGCTCTAATAGCAAATTCAGGTATAATCGAGCTCATTTTTATCAATAAAAGAACACTATGAATCAATATCTAGCGGTTACCTCAAATGGCCTTGAGAATTTATTAGTTGAAGAACTAACCCAACTAGGGATTACAAACGCAAAACCTGTTCAAGCAGGTGTTAAATTCAAAGCCACCAATGAGCAAATTTATCGTTGTTGTTTGTGGAGCCGTTTGGCTTCTCGATTTGTACGTGTCCTTTCAGAATTCACTTGTATGGATGACATGGATCTTTACCTATCGACCACTGCGGTTAACTGGGTAAATCAATTCCATAGCACCAAGCGTTTCGTTGTTGACTTCAATGGTACGAACAACGAAATCCGTAATAGCCAATACGGTGCGATGAAAGTAAAAGATGCCGTTGTAGATTGCTTCGAGAAGAAGTCTTTACCGCGCCCATCTATTAGCAAAGAAAATCCAGATATTCGTATTCACGTTCGTCTGCATCGTGACAAGGCGATCCTTGGTGTAGATATGGTAGGCAGTGGCCTTCATCAACGTGGCTACCGTCCAGAATCCGGTCGCGCACCATTGCGTGAAACTCTTGCTGCTGCGATTCTTCTTCGTAGTGGCTGGGATGCAACCAAACCTTTCCTAGATCCTATGTGTGGTTCAGGTACGTTAGTAATTGAAGCTGCGATGATGGCTGCAAACATGGCACCTGGTGTGAAACGTCAGAAATGGTGTTTTGAATCACTAGAAGATTTCGAACCTGAGCTTTGGGCTGAAGTTAAAGCTGAAGCGAACGTTCAAGGCCGTCGTGGCGTTAAGAAAGTAGAATGTAAGTTCTTCGGTTATGATAATGACGAACGCATGATCAAAACGGCGCGTGACAATGCACGTCGTGCTGGCGTTGAAGAGTTGATTGAATTCGAAGTAGGTGACGCAGCAAAGCTTAAACGCCCTGCAGAGTTTAATGATGGTGTGATTGTGTCAAACCCTCCTTATGGTGAGCGTTTAGGTACAGAGCCAGGCTTGATTGCACTGTACACTGCATTTGGTGCTCAACTGAAGGCTGAGTTTGGCGGTTGCAACGCTTCTATCTTCTCAAGTTCTGATGAATTACTTAGTTGCTTGCGTATGCGTGCAGACAAACAGTTCAAACTGAATAACGGTGCGTTACCGTGTCACCAGAAGAACTACTCAATTTCAGACCGTCCTATGTCTGAGCGTCCAACTGGCGAGCAAGAACAGCTAATTGCACCTGATTTCGCGAACCGTCTTAAAAAGAACATCGGAAAAATCGGTAAGTGGGCTAAGAAAGAACAACTAGATTGCTACCGTATCTACGATGCTGACTTACCAGAATACAATGTAGCGATTGACGTATACCCGGGTCACCTTGTGATTCAAGAATACGCAGCGCCGAAAGATGTGCCAGAAGACAAAGCTAAGCGTCGCTTAACCGATATCATCCGTGCTTCTATTCAAGTAACTGGCGTTGAAGCAAACAACGTAGTGCTTAAGGTTCGTCAGAAGCAGAAGGGTCGTTCTCAATACCAGAAGATGGCTCAAGACTCTTCTAACCTAGAAGTAAACGAATATGGCGTTAAGCTGATTGTTAACCTTCATGACTACCTAGATACAGGCTTGTTCTTAGATCATAAGATTACTCGTCGTCGTATTGGTGAGATGGCTGGTGGTAAAGACTTCTTGAACCTGTTTGCTTACACAGGCAGTGCTTCTGTTCACGCTGCAGTAGGTGGCGCTCGCTCTACAACGACAGTGGATATGTCGAACACGTATCTTGAGTGGGCAAAAGAGAACATGGAGCTGAACGGCCGTGTTGGTCGTCAACATCAATTCGTTCAAGCAGACTGCTTACAATGGTTGGCGAAAGAGCAAGGATCTTACGACTTGATCTTTATTGATCCACCAACGTTCTCAAACTCTAAGCGTATGGATCAATCTTTTGATGTTCAACGTGACCACATCCAGTTGATGGAAGATTTAAAGCGTCTTCTAAGAGAAGAAGGCACGATTGTGTTCTCTAACAACAAGCGTCATTTCAAGATGGATATGGAAGGACTGGAAGAGCTGGGTCTTAAAGCTCAGAATATCTCGTCTAAGACATTGCCTCTGGATTTCTCTCGCAACAAGCACATTCATAACTGCTGGTTGATTACTCATAAGTAATTAAGAGATTGTATAAGGATATATAGTGCTGACTCTCTACAGTACAGAAGGGTGCCATCTATGTGAGATGGCATTCAAACTCACGGAACAGCTGAATATAAGTCATCAGATCAATGTGGTGGATATCGCATTGGATGATGAGCTCTTTTCCCGTTACGGGGTCACTATTCCGGTGCTCAAATTTGAAAGCTCTGACTTGTCTCAACACTCAGAGCTTAACTGGCCATTTGGCTTGTTAGAACTTAACGATTGGTTAAAGAAGAATGGCATTACTTACAATTCATAATGGGCAATTAGCGTTTGGCGATCACCCATTATTAGATGGTGCGGATTTCGCACTGCAAGAAAATGAACGTGTGTGTTTGGTTGGCCGTAATGGTGCAGGCAAATCAACGCTGATGAAGATTTTGTCTGGCAACATCATCATGGATGACGGCAAGATGCAGATCACACAAGATGTGGTTGTCTCTCGTCTAGAGCAAGATCCACCGCGTAATGAGCAAGGCTCTGTTTACGAATACGTATCTGGTGGTTTAGCTGAGATAGGTGAGTTGCTTAAGGAATATCACAACTTACTTGATGTTATTGCAGAAGATCCTAGCGAAAAGAATTTAAACCGTCTTACTCGCGTTCAAGAAAAATTGGATCATGCCAATGCTTGGCGTTTTGAAGATCGCGTAAGTAATGTTCTTGCCGCTCTTAAACTAACAGCAAATACCAAACTGACTGAACTGTCTGGTGGTTGGCAACGTAAAGCTGCACTTGCACGTGCGCTTGTATGTGACCCTGACGTATTACTGCTTGATGAGCCTACCAACCACTTGGACGTAGCTACGATCGAATGGTTAGAAGCTTTCTTAAAAGATTTCCGCGGTTCAATCATCTTTATCTCGCATGACCGTGCTTTCATCAAATCAATGGCAACACGCATTGTCGACCTTGACCGTGGCAAGCTAAGTTCTTTCCCTGGTGACTACGACAACTACTTGCTAGAGAAAGAAGAAGCGCTACGTGTTGAAGAGATGCAAAACGCTGAATTCGACAAAAAGCTAGCGCAAGAAGAAGTTTGGATCCGTCAGGGGATCAAAGCGCGTCGTACGCGTAATGAAGGCCGTGTTCGTGCCCTTAAAAAGCTTCGCGAAGAGCGTCAAGATCGTCGTGAAGTACAAGGTAAAGCGAATATCCAAATCGATACGTCCGCACGTTCAGGTAAAATCGTATTTGAAGCAGAGAACCTTAACTTCGCATTTGAAGGCAAAGAGATCGTTACAGACTTTAGCTTCAACATCATGCGCGGCGACCGTATCGCACTTATCGGGCCAAATGGCTGTGGTAAGAGTACGGTTCTTAAACTGCTTCTTGATCAACTTAAACCTGATTCAGGTCGTTTGCATTGTGGTACTAAACTTGAAGTGGCTTACTTCGACCAATACCGCGAAATTCTAGACCCTGAGAAGTCGGTGATTGATAACCTAGCTGATGGTAAACAAGAAGTGACCGTAGGCGGACGTGAGCGTCATGCACTAAGTTACTTACAAGATTTCTTGTTCTCTCCTAAGCGTGCTCGTACGCCGGTTAAAGCGCTATCTGGTGGTGAGAAAAACCGCTTGTTATTAGCTCGTATTTTCCTTAAATCGAATAACTTGTTGATTCTCGATGAGCCTACCAATGATTTAGATATCGAAACATTGGAACTTTTAGAAGATTTGCTTGCCAACTATGAGGGTACGTTGCTTCTCGTGAGCCACGATCGTCAGTTTGTAGATAACACGGTAATGACGAGTTGGATATTTGAAGGTAACGGTGTAGTTGAAGAGTTTGTTGGTGGTTACCACGATGCTCAGAAACAAAGAGCACAAGCACTGGAGTATCGTCAGGCTGAAAAGCCAGCAAAGGCGGAGAAAGTTGTTGAGGAAACTCCCAAAACTGCGCCAGTTAAAGCTAAACCTAAGAAGTTATCGTATAAGCTACAACGAGAACTAGAAGCGCTACCAATGCGTTTAGAAGAATTGGAAACCGAAATTGAAACTCTGCAGCAAGAAGTTAATGATCCAGACTTCTTCTCAAAATCTGTAGAGCAGACACAACCAGTTTTAGATAAGCTATCTGCAGTAGAGCAGGAGCTTGAAGTTGCTTTTGAGCGCTGGGAAGAGCTCGAGGCACTACAACAGGAAAGTTAAGAAGTAATAATGACTTGTACTAAATTTAAATTAACAACAGTTGCAGCATTAGTATTTGCTGCAACTAACGCAAATGCTGCGCTTTACAAGGTAGTTGAAGTAACGCCTTCTTTTGCTGATGAACCTGAAATATCTGAGATATTTGGTGTTGCAATTCAGCCAGGTAAAGCTGTCAACGTTAACGCAGTATTGCCAGCATTACCTGATGATGAGTTACTTCTAGGTTGTTTTGATTCTAATGCAACTAACTGTGCCGATAGTACATTTAAACTCGCAGGCGAGACACGTAACACCGTTGAAGCAATTAGCTACCGGGAAGAAGTTCCATTCGCAATGGATGCTCGATTTCAATACATCCAAGAGCGCGATGATTTCGAAAACTATTGTGATCGAGAGCTGCGATACTCTACGTGTGAAAGTTGGGCATCCATCCGCTGGTATGACACTTGGAATAATGAACGAAATGACCTAAGTTATGTAAATGCAAAAGCATTTGTAGAAGGTGGTGATACTTTTGAAGCTCGCAATACGGTAATCAACTCCCTAGATGATAATGCTAAACCAGTGGGGGTTAAATCTGAAGGTGACATTCGCAATAATGCATTGTTTACGACGACAGCTGCGCCTGCCGGAAGTTCAGAAACTCGTGTATGGAAAGCTATAACAGCAAGTAACGGTACTGTTTATAACGTAGGTAGTGTATCTACGAAAGGCCCTAAAACAGACACTTCAAATACAACGTTTAGTTCAAAAGCAGCAATCTGGGATGGAACTAATACAGAAGAAATTGATTGGGTCAGAGGTGGCAACGCCCAACAAGGTGATTACTTTGCCCAAGGCAGCATGCGCTCAATTACCGAGTCAAACTCTCTTTTTTACGGTGTAGGCTATAACACTGTAGATGGTAATGGCGATTTACAAGACATGAATGCCAGTGTTTTTGTGAGTGACTCATTAGATCTGACTAGTGCCAAATGGACTACTACACAGGTTAGTGGTGCACAGGTGAATTCTGGCTCATCTAATGATGATGCTAGATACAGTAATTCTGTAGTTACAGATATAAACAAGAACTTGTTGGCTATAGGTTACGCGAAGCGAAATGGATATGTTCCTGAAAGTGGAAGTGCAGCCAACAAAGCTTTCTTTGTTAAAGATGCTTCTAATCCTAGTGCAACATTCTTATCCGGTGGTATTTTCTTTACTGGATCTGGTGGTGAAGCAAAAGCGGTAAACAACTTTAATGAATTTGTCGGGCAGATTGATGCTGAGCCGATTCGAGAAGTAGATGGCAGTGAGCGTCGACACCGTGGTTTTATTTATCCCTATAAATCTGATGATGTCTCAGGTACGTTGACGGAACGTTACAGTGGGGTTTTTCGCAGCAAATCGTGGTGGTTAGATGACTTAACTAATGGTGCTAATACTGATGGTCAGGATTATTCTAACGCTAATAATTATTTCCGTGTGATCGATGCGACAGACATTAATGATGCAGGTGTTATATCGGGAACTGCCATTAAGTGTACTGTAAATGGCACAGCGCAACCTTATGACACAACTGCACATAACTCCTACTGTGGCGGAGCTGCTTCCAACGCAGTTGAAGAGGTTGTCGCGGTTAAGTTGATTCCTATTAGCGGTGCTACTGAAGAAGATATCCAGACTCGTAGCACAGACACAGAAAAAGTTGACCGCCAAGGTGCAGGCTTAGGTTGGTTAGGTTTGACTGTGCTTGGCTTGTTAGGGTTCCGTAGAAAATTTAAATAATTTTATCTCTTGAGCCCGAGTTCACAATTCTGAACTTGGGCTTTTTTTCGCCTTGAGAAAAGTGCAAAAGTGGTCGATTCTTAAAGCTGGAGTAAACAAAACTCCACGAAGTTGTAATCATTGTATGTTAGTAAACGAACACCCGTATGAGGACTGCACTATGAAGAGACAAAAGCGTGATCGCCTAGAACGAGCACAATCTCAAGGTTACAAAGCTGGTTTAAACGGCAGGTCACAAGAAGCTTGCCCATACAGCCAAATGGATTCTAAATCGTATTGGTTAGGTGGTTGGCGTGATGCCAAAGATGATAAGCATTCAGGTCTCTATAAGTAGATAGGGCGAACATATTCAAAGGTCAAGGCTCCATGTTGTATAACAGCTGGAGCCTTGTTAGTTTCTGAGAACCATACAAGGCCTTATAAACCGAGAACTGGCTGATTAGAAAGTGATTTAAGGTTGTTTCGCTGGTGGACATATCATTGATGAGAGTTACTTAGCCACATCTTAATGCACTATAACTGAATATGTTGGAATGAAAATAAAGCAACCATTGGCTGCTTTATTAAAAATCTAACTATTAGACTAGAATGCTGATGTGTCTTGGAAAAGACCAACTTTCAAATCTTTAGCAACATAGATCTCTTTACCATCAACAAGAACGCGACCGTCTGCAAGGCCCATTACTAGGCGACGGTTAACAACACGCTTCATGTGAATTTCGTAAGTTACTTTTTTAGCCGTAGGTAAGATTTGGCCAGTGAATTTAACTTCACCAACACCTAGAGCACGGCCTTTTCCTTTGCCGCCAACCCAACCAAGATAGAAGCCAACAAGCTGCCACATTGCATCAAGGCCTAGACAACCAGGCATTACTGGGTCGCCAGGAAAGTGACAGTCGAAGAACCATAGGTCAGGAGTAATATCCAGTTCAGCAAGAATCAAACCTTTACCGAAATCACCTTCAGTCTCAGACATTTTAGTGATGCGATCCATCATCAACATGTTCGGTGCTGGTAGTTGAGGACCTTCTGGCCAAAGTTCGCCTTGGCTTGATGCTAGAAGATCTTCGCGAGTGTAAGAATCACGTTTGTTTTGCATTATCAATTACTCCGATTTTTGATAGGTGCATATTAGTGAACAGGTGTACGCTAAACAAGTCCGATCAGTACTAGACAAACCAGTTTTTAATGCGTCCAACGATTCCAATAGGGTGCTCATGTCTTTCAAAGTTTTCAATACGTTCCGCAATTTTACTCAGAACGCTTTCTTGTTCTTCGTCCCTAAATGGTGCGTTCATAATAAGAGGAATCGCTTCATCTACATTAGACACAGACCAGATATGGAACTCTTTGTTTTTGATGCTTTCAATTAGGTCTGGCTTCAGAGCAAGGTGTCTTAAGTTAGATCTAGGAAGGATCACACCTTGTTCGCCAGTTAGCCCGTTGTGTTTACACACATGGTAGAAGCCTTCGATTTTCTCGTTTAGCCCACCAACGGCTTGTACACGGCCGAATTGGTCAACTGCGCCTGTTACCGCTATTTGTTGATTGATAGGATATTCCGACAAAGCACTTACCAGAGAGCAAAGCTCAGCAAGGGAAGCGCTATCGCCATCAACTTCGCAGTATGATTGCTCAAACACAACAGAAGCAGCATATGGCAACGGATCTTCTAAGTTTAGCGAGCTACTTAAAAATGCTTGCATGATCATCATGCCTTTCGCATGAAGATTACCACCAAGCTCTGCTTTTCTTTCTACATCGGTAATGTCACCATCGCCAAAGTGAATAACACAGGAAATACGAGCTGGTTCACCATACGATATCGGGTGCCCCGGTACATCGATAACAGTCAGGCCGTTAACTTGTCCTACTTGCTCACCCTCTGTTTCGATGATGACTTGGCCATCTCGAATATCATCAAGGGCGCGCTCTGGCAGGTACGACTCTCGGTTGTACTTGTGCTGTTGAGCTTGTTGGATATGCTGAATGTCAATGTCACCATTGTCCGCTTCAACTAAAGCTTCGCTCAATAGCGCATTGTGCCAAATAGGGCATAAAGGGATATAGCTCTGATCTTCAGTCTCACGCGCGCCAGCGGTAAGAATCCCAATTAGTGCCTGTTGCGTAATGTATGGGAGGTTATAACGTTGCTGAAGCCATCTTAGATACCCAAGATATTGGGTCAAAGTATCGTGTGAAAGCTTAATATCTTGTTCTATTTCACTGAATAGACAAAACCCTGTTTGAATATCGCCATCTAGATAATCCAGATCACCAAGTTGAGCGCGGTCTCCGACAACAATCAACTTAATGTTGTATGTCAGTGCAGCGATAGGCGTTTGATTTAGATGCTCTGGAAAACTGCTAATTGGTTCGACTGCTTCACCGAGAAGTGCGGATTTCAATAACAACCAACTTCCTGGATTTGCAAGGATCAGATTCGCTGAGACAACGAGGTAACCATTGTTCGCTCTAGAAAGTAGACCTGGCTTTGTCGCTACAATTTCACCATTTTTAGACTGAACTTGGTCAAATAAAGCGGCTGCATTTAAAGATTCGGTTTTTATAACAGGCTGAGCATCGTCTTTTAACTCTGTCGTCAAAGATTCAACGATAAGTTGACGATAGATTGAGTTGTCAGGCGCATTAACAAGTAGAACTCGTGAAAGATTGGATAGGCGTACAAAACGGGTTAGCGCATCTCTAAATCGATGTTGAATATCTGAGAATGTGAAAGGAGAGATGTCAGGGAATTGCTCTAGTTGAGCGCTATATTCATCGTACTGAGGCGTTACATGTCGCCAATCTACTTGAGTCATTTAAATGTCTGATTATGATAATAAGGTAGGGAGTATATAGAAAAACCGAGGAGTCATATAGGTCTATGTTGTAGTTACTAAACACTAAGCTAATATAAGTATGATCTTGGTCTATTCTTTCAAGACAATAATTGTTAAATGACCTATTGTGGGTTACGCTGTCACTAGGTTAACTCTCGAGATTAGACATGAAATATCAGCAGCTTGAAAATTTAGAATGTGGTTGGAAATGGAACTACTTGGTAAAAAAATGGAAAGAAGGTGATTCGATCACTTGCCACATTGATTCAAGTGAAGCTGATGTTGCTGTGAAAGCTTTGTTGGAGCTAGAACACCAACCTACAGGGGTTCTTGAGTGGATCTCAAATAACATGTCGCCTGAGCTTGATAACAAGCTCAAGCAAGCGATCAGAGCCAAACGTAAGCGTCATTTCAACGCTGAGCAAGTTCATACTAAAAAGAAGTCTATCGATCTTGATTATCGAGTCTGGGAGAAGTTATCTCAACGAGCAAACGAACTCGGTTGTACGTTATCTGATGCGATAGAGTATTTGGTTAGCGAAGCGTCTCGAAGTGAGCAGGCCAGCAAGACAGTTACTAGCCTTAAAGAAGATTTGAGTAAGCTCCTTTCTGACGATAAATAGCCGTCAACAGTAGTGGTGACATTATGATGTATGTAATCTTAATTGGTGCAGTGTTGGTTTTCTGGTTAGTCGCAGTTGATCGGCCGGTATTGAAAATCAAATTTAGTGACGGGGCGATCGAACAAGTTAAAGGTCATCTTCCACCGAGCTTTAAGCACAACCTTCAAGAAATTGGCCACAACAACGCTTTTAAAGGTGAGTTAAAAGTGTATGCTAAACGCTCTGGCTACAATCTCAAGTTCACTAAAGATGTGCCTAAAAGCGTTCAACAACGTATTCGTAACGTATTTCCGCATAATGGATTTAAATCCACAGGTTCAAAGAAAGCGTAACTGTCGAGAATTACGCGTTATCTGGTAAAACGTCATACTTAGTTAATTCTTCATCCCCCTTAACTGTAAGCATACTGTTCTCACCCCCAATAAAGAGAGAGCAGTATGAGATATCTAATATTCTTGTCGTGTTTTTTATCCCCATTCGTTTTTGCCGACGATGCATTGGTTAACCCCGTAGCCAAAAAAATTAAAGCCACAGTGCTGAAAGGGCTCAACAAGAGTAATATTGATTTTGATGGTTATTGCGACCTGATGATAGAAATGAAGCACTCTAAAGGTTATGCCAGAATTAAAAAGGCTAGGGCATCTGGCGATAGCAAAGCATGCAAACAAGCTAAAAAGCACTTACCGAGGAAGAAAAAGTTCAAATACAGCTTTCCTGAAAAGTACATCCGCCTCCATATCACATAATAATCCGATTTCATGCACTATAACTAAATAACCTTAATTTTATTGAAACAATCACGTGAACCAATCTCTAATTTCTATTAATATTAGTTTTATTATAAAGGCAGGATATGCCGGCAAAAGAGCATTTAGGGCAAAGGAAAGTCACGGTTGTTGTTAGCACATAAAAATTACCCCCCTGAAGTGATTGAGATATCTAGAAAAGTCTCAATCAATGTTGAGGCTCGCTTTAATCGGTGGCTGATCTCACCGGAATATAAACTCGAGCAATCTACGGTAGATACATTGCTGAGTTTGGAAAATAGATACTGTGATAGCGTTATATTTGATGAATCTGACCGCATATCTCACAATCAACGTATTCTATTGCGTTGTGAACAAGATAGAGTTAACGCTCATCGTGAGAAAGTTGTCGCGAAGCAACAAACATTGCGCTACGTGATTGAAGATGTCAGTAATGCTGCCACTGCGCTTATGCTTGAGAAGCTTCAAGGAACCTTAATAAGCACATTGTTTTCAGAGCTACCAGACTACAACCAGTTTGCTAGTGTTGTGTATACGCCATCCTTAAACTTTTCTAAGATCCATCAGATTTTAGATACGAGCAGATTGTTGAGTTCAAATTTAATAGAGTTTGTTTCCAATCCGGAGTTTTCTGAGAAATACGGTAGAAAGTCTAAGATGATTCTCGACCCTAAGGTTGCAGCACAGCAGATAGGTATAGACAACTGTCGTTTATTGTTTCCATTACTAATGAGCCAGAAACTAATTAAATGGAGTGATGGCAACATCAAGCACATTACTCCTAAGGTTTGGCAACATTTAGTCGTAACTTCTAATGCGACTCGGATTCGACTTCAAGACACGTCGATAAAGGATCCTAACGTCGGTATTCTACTGGGTGTTTTGAGGGTTCTGCCTTTGTTTTTGATTTGTAACCATTTTTCTTCAATATTTGAAGATGCATTGGTAAAAACGATGCTTGGCTATCGTGAAGCAAGTGACAAGCATGATGAGTATTATGCTTGTACTGAAATCCTCCCAAACACACAGTTTCTCGAGACCATGATAGATCAATTGGATCTTAAGCTACTCAAAAATTTTGTTGAGTTTATAGATTGGAGCCCCGGTAACCAATTTATAAAGGAGGCGCTTCTAGAGGAAGTGAATGATATCCCCGTGCTTGAGCGAACAGTTTATGGTGCAGCTCTCGCTCAGGGAAGAAAATTTTCTATTTTTGAAGCGTTAGATAACAGCGAATTGTTTAACTTTAAGCATCGCCCTTATTGGTTTTCCACAGTTCAAATGTCTATAACGACAATTGAACAAATGCAGGATAGAGTGCCTGGAAAACTGACAACGAACATGTAAACAAGGAAAAGGGAGCCACATTAAATTTGGCTCCTTTGTTACACCGTAACCTTGGGTGATTACTATTATTCCCAATAAAAATCAGTTGGTTATATTAGCTGACGACTTCGAATGTAAACGACTCCTGTTTGGCTGTTGCGTGTTTAACAGGAATACCAAGACGTTGGCAAGTCATCAGAACTTTCAGCTTCCTGTCGGCAGGAGCGTGTTCAGAGAGGATCACAGAGCTTAGGCATTCTCTATTAAGGTACAGCTTATTGCCGAGCATCTCCTCATCAGGCAACACCCAGCGATATTCCTTTTCGTAACGCCAGTTAGAATGCTTTATCTTGAATATTTTTGCTTCCAATTCAGATGGTTGGAATTCCCCCAACGATTCTAAGCGGAACATACTTAGGTCGTCTTCATACTGGACTTCAAAGCAATCGAGCTTGGCCTCACCATTATAACAATTGAGATCATACTCGATGCACATGCCTTTAAAGTTGTCGCCATACTGAGACCATAGTATTGGGTGGTCACTCGACTGAGAAAAACACATAACCTTGAAGTCGTTTTGAAGCTCTTTATCGAGCAGATGGTTAGACTCAAATGGGTTATTAAATGTCTTAGCGTAATCAAACCACAACGAACATTCGGCAATAGATTGTATGTTTCTGTCGTGGAGCGATCTGAACTTATAAAGTTTAGGCAACATATCAAACACCTAGTTTACAACATTGCTTGATGTTAACACTTTAATTCATAACTCATACCCGAATGCATAGCATTTGATTGCTCAATCACCAAATTTATTGGCACAACTGTTTGATAGATCAAAATTTAAACACGAAATAGTGACCGGTTTAAGTGGTTTGTTTTGCAGTAGAGCAATAGCGAACTAAAGTAGGTTAGTTGCAAATAAGATACAACGTAACTTTTTGTTTAGACTAAATAGCTTAGGCTTAGTATTTGAGAATCGTAAGGTTAATCTAATAAAGGAAGTGTTCTAGTTGACTCTTGAGGGTTTCTTGCACTTGAAAATATCGTCGAGTTCTTGCTTGGATTATCGAACCTGACGATGCATGTCTTTCGGGTATTGAGCGGGCTTAGCAAAGCGATGGTTAAAATCGGCGATGAAGTAGGGAAGCCAGACGTTGGCTTGTTCTATGGTGTCGATACCTTGTAAGCGCATCTCTTTTACCAGCCGGTCTTACAGCGTGAGGTTGGCTCGCTCAACGCGGCCTTTGGCTTGGGAGCTGTTGGCACAGATGAGTTCTATCGCCAGTTCTTTCAACACGCGCTCGTATTTAGTTTGGCCAACTTGTTTGTGTTTCTCCTGATTCACTCGAAAAATCGAGTGCTTGCCGCTGTAAAATGCGATGGGTTTACCATTCTCATTGAGGTATTCACGCGTGGTCAGCATGTAGTCAAACGCGGATTCAGTCTCACTGAATCTTAGGTTCATCAAACGCTCAATCGCATCATCAATGAACACCAATGTCGCTGCGACCTTCAAACCAGTCATGATGGGAGCCGTCAATTTGGATAAGTTCACCCAAGCAATCACGGCGATAACTAGTCTGATAGACCGAGGTTTGCGTTGTGAGTGCGGGATCCAAAGGTTGTCGGCAATCATCCATTGGCGAAGTGTCTCTAACGAGATAGCTAAATTATGATTTTCTATGATCTTTTCACGTGCAAATGTGGGTGAGAAATCAGAATAGTGTTTATGGATAGTCGAAAGAATCTCTTTGCGATATTCGTCAGAATAACGCCGATTACTGGGTTTACCTCTAGAAGCATGGGTTAAACTAGCCGCACCATGTTCACATAGTTTGTTCATTAACCTTTGAACTTGACGCTCACTTAACGAAAGTATCTCTGCCGCATCAGTACGACGCAAACGATGTTCACAGACGTCTTGAATAACTTTGAATCGACTAATTTCTTTTTCACTCATGGCAATCAACATCTCAGTAGTCCTTAGTAACCGAAGCTGGTACATGAAATGTAGCCAGTAACCAGCACTAAGGTGATATTTTAATCTAGCTCAAAAGTGACATTACTATCTGGGGTCTACAAGATCAGTGCGTATTATGTATATTATGTTAAATTGAATTTGGTGTTTATAAGGCAGGTATCTTTCTATGATGCCCTGCCTCTTGTTTATCTACCAAATTGGCGTTCTATTTAACAGTAAGGCTATTTACCATAAAATACCTAATAAACATATATCCTAATCTTCGATTAAGAATACGTTTATTAGATTTCAAGCATTAATCGATCGATAGCCTCTGTGATCTCTTTGGTTCTTACTGGTTTGGTGACGAAATCATTCATGCCTACATCTAAGCACGAATATTTATCTTCTAGTGATGTGTGTGCTGTTAGCGCGACGATTGGCGTTTTGATGTTCGCGTCTCTCATGTATTTAGTTGTCGTTAGGCCATCCATTACTGGCATCGACACATCCATCAAGATAATATCTATCGAGTCGTTTCCTCTTTCAACAAATCCAATTGCTTCTTCACCGTTACTTGCGATAAAAACTTCGTGGCCTTGTCGCGTTAGAATCAATTTAATCACCATTTGATTTGTTGGATTGTCTTCGACAACTAAAACTGAATAGCGGCTTCTGAGTTCTCTTGAAGATTTGTCCTCTTCACTGTGAGCTAGATTGTTCGTGACTCTGGTAAGTACTGGTAACTGCACTTCGAATTTAGAACCTTTTCCGGGTTCACTCTCTACAGATATGCGTCCTCGCATCAGTTCTACCAGTCGCTTGGTTATCGCAAGGCCTAAACCGGTGCCACCAAATCTGCGTGTGATTGTACTATCAGCTTGCACGAATGGGCTGAATAGCGACGAAAGTTGTTGTGAGCTAATGCCAATCCCGGTGTCTTCTACTGTTATATAGAATGAGCTCTGCAGGTATTTGATCGAAACATGGACATGCCCACGCTCAGTGAACTTAATCGCGTTACCGATCAAATTAAATAGGATTTGTGCCAAGCGACTTGGGTCGATGTAATGAAGTTCACCTTCAGGGATATCGCTGGATATTGTTAGCGCCAAACCTTTATTGTCTGCTGTCTTCTTTTGTTCAGACAATACAAAAGTTACAGTGTCTCTTACGTTGCTCCATTGAGGTGCTAGTGAGAAACATCCAGATTCAATCTTAGAAAAATCCAATACGTCACTGATAATTGCCAATAAAAGCTCAGATGATGTGCTCATATTAAGCAGTATAGACTGTTGCTCTTCGTTCAGTGATGTGGATTTTAGGGCGTCTATCAAGCCAATGATGGCATTTAGCGGTGTTCTTAATTCATGACTCATCATTGCGAGGAATTCAGACTTGGCCTTGTTGGCTCTTTCTGCGTCTTTTCTTGCTGTGACAAGCTCTGCTGTACGCTCTCGAACGGTTGCTTCAAGCTTTTCTTTGTTTTCAATATCGAAAACAGCACGCTCAATTAGTGGTCTAAAGCGGTTTAGGGTTGCTTTTGTTTCAACACTAAAGTGCTTGGTATTGGAGTGGATAAAGATGATGACGGATTGTGTTAGTCCGCTATCGATACCAGTAATTAGAACAGAGTTGATTTGATCGAGGATGATGGGATGTAAGGAATTGAACTCACCCAGAGACTTGGGTTCAAAAAGGATGGCGCATTCTCCATTGATCACTCGAGATAGCTTGCCACAATCACTCCAATTCATTTGTTCGAAGACTTTGTTATTGGTTAGTAGGGTTTTGAAATTGCCTTCGTTCCCTACCCTAGATATTACGATAAAGTCATCAAACTTAATGTATTTTTTGAGCACAAATTCAAGACTATAAAATATCTCAGATATGTTACTTGCCTTACTGATCGCAGAGATGGTTGATAAGATCACCCTGTTCTCTTCAGCCAGTTTTCGCTCACGGGCTTTTAGTTTTTGCAGTTCAATACGTGCTTCTTGCAGCGCTTCTTGACCTTCAGAGCCCATTATTTTTTCAACCTATAAAACGTTGCAGACGATACCATTAAATTTCCGTGCGCACTCTCACCGCCAGATAACCTTCCTTGTTCACCAAAGGTGAATGGGCATATGTATGGGAGTCCGTTAAGTGCTTGATTTATTTGATCGCATACTTCGTCCATATCTTGCTTAAGGTTCAACATTGGACCTGCACAGAAGATGTTGATCGCACCTAGTTTCTCTTCTAAATCCATGTCGTTGTAGTAAGAAGAGTGAATAATATTAGCGGCACGGCTTATCAATTGCTTTTTAGAGCCCTGCATCAAATAAATGGTGTCGCCTTCACTGATATCTGTGAATAGCTCGATTCCATTGCACTCTGTTTCTCTGATTGAGTGGGACAATTTGAAATATGGGTAGTCGTATGAAGAGCCAACTTTTCGCCCTAGCGGATACACGGACGACTTTTCGAATATATAGCCATCATCACTACCACCTAGATGGAAATTGGTCCATTCGTTATAAACGGTGACGGCTGGTCTATGGTCAATCTCCAACAATATTCGGTTTCTTACTTTAGTCACGGTCCCAGAATAGCGAGTGGGCGTATGGCCTGCACTAAAAGACGAATAGATGGACTGAGAAGCAAATACCACAGTTAAAGATACGCCATTGATAGAGAGTGACTCTTCGGTAAAGATACTCCAGTTTCCAGAAACCTGATTGTCCGCCGCGCTGCCACCAATAACAGGTACCTCAGTACCAAACTTCTTATCTATAGCCGCCATTACCTTCTCTTCATTGCCTGGAGTGGAATGCAGTAAGATAAGATCAGGGATTTCACCTTCTCGGTTGGCGTTCTTAAGTGCTTTATCGATGGCGCTGAAGGTGCTTTGGTTTATGGAGTCGCTAAAGTGCTCGATACCCGTACCATAGGCGTTGATCCCAGAGTCATAGATGATGAGTACGCCTATCACTGGGCCTGAGTGGAACCCAGTTTCGGTCATAATGCCGTGACAAGTGGTGCAGCCATGTATTGGGGTGTTAGGGAGAGCATCTACGAAATATCTCTGCACAGCGAGTGTTGAGTACTCTTCTGTGCAGTAGCAAATAAGACAGGCAATATCGTCAGGGTTTTCTACTCCACTGAGCAACTCATCTACTGCGATTTTATCGTCTAGGGAATAAGAGACTTTTGATAGAAATTTCATAGATTCCGGGAAACTTTATTAATGTCCTCTTTATAACACTTTAATGCATGGTGTTTCACTGATTTGGTACATATTTCTATCAAAAGAACCGAGGCGTGACTCAGTTTTCCCTCTATTACTCTTTAGAAAGGTTTACGGAAAACGTGCTTATCTGTTGTGGAAATGTAACTGTTATTGAGGAGGTCTTATCATTAGTTTGTAACAGCCAATTCGATGGCCCTTTTTCTTCTAGAATTCCACTCTCATTGTAGCTAATGATAAATTTGCCAGTTTTAGATGTTTCGATTGAATACCCTGATCTATCGCCCGAAATTAAAACATTATGATTATCAATACCAAATTCACACGGTTTTGAAATTATACAGCTTACTGTTTCGTGATTATCGTATGTTACTGTTCTCCAAGTAAATGCCGCTATTAAAATAACCAACATGACGATAATTTGAACAAGCCTGCCTTTTGTTAGCTTTTGTGCCGCCATTATAATCTTTACTCCTTGTTACAAAGTTCAAAGTTTTTAAATAAAAATCCAATTCCAGACCAAGCGTAAGGTTACTACTCTGTCATTGATTTGTTAATTCAAGTATAGTGTCGCGTTGAAAATGCCACTTTTTTTTAAAATCAGCAAGTGGAAATAAAGCCCTGAATAGGCTGAATTTCCTTTTCTAATTTGGGTGGCATTACGACGTGAGTCGTGTTGGAAGTAAAGTGTAGTAAATAAGAAATTGGAAGCATGCAAATGAGCCAAGAAAAGCAGCTTGAACAAAACTACAACTATACGGTCGTCCGTCAATTTACCCTCGTTACAATTTTGTGGGGTATTGTCGGTATGGGCGTTGGTGTTTTGATTGCCGCTCAATTAGTTTGGCCACAGCTAAACTTTGATACGCCGTGGCTGACGTACAGTCGTTTACGTCCCCTGCATACTAATGCGGTTATTTTTGCGTTCGGTACAAGTGCGCTGTTTGCAACATCATATTATGTTGTACAACGTACCTGTCAGACGCGTCTCTTTGGTGGCCCTCTCGTAGCCTTTACCTTTTGGGGTTGGCAAGCGATTATCCTGTCCGCTGCAATTACTTTACCGTTAGGTTTAACCTCTGGTAAAGAATATGCAGAACTTGAATGGCCAATCGATATTGCTATTACTCTTGTGTGGGTAGCTTACGCAGTCGTGTTCTTCGGAACCATGATTAAACGTAGGACATCGCACATTTATGTAGCAAACTGGTTCTTCGGAGCCTTCATCATCACGGTTGCCGTGTTGCACATAGTTAACAGCTTAGCTGTTCCTGTATCTGCGTTTAAATCTTACTCGATTTATGCAGGCGCAATTGATGCAATGGTGCAATGGTGGTACGGACACAATGCGGTAGGCTTCCTATTGACAGCTGGTTTCCTAGGTATGATGTATTACTTCGTTCCTAAACAAGCTGGTCGCCCTGTTTACTCTTACCGTTTGTCGATTGTTCACTTCTGGGCTCTTGTGTCACTGTATATCTGGGCTGGTCCACACCACCTACACTACACTGCACTTCCAGACTGGACTCAGTCTCTAGGTATGGTTATGTCATTGGTTCTGTTTGCTCCGTCTTGGGGTGGCATGATCAACGGTATTATGACTCTATCTGGTGCGTGGCATAAGCTTCGCTACGACCCAATCCTACGTTTCCTAATCGTTTCTCTATCATTCTACGGCATGTCGACTTTCGAAGGCCCTATGATGGCAATTAAAACGGTTAACGCACTATCTCACTACACGGACTGGACCATTGGTCACGTTCACTCTGGTGCGTTAGGTTGGGTTGCTATGGTTTCAATTGGTTCGGTTTACCACTTAGTTCCTAAACTATTTGGTCAAGAGCGTATGTACTCTGTATCTCTAATCAATGTTCACTTCTGGTTAGCAACGATTGGTACAGTTTTCTACATTGTTGCAATGTGGATCTCTGGTGTGATGCAAGGTCTGATGTGGCGTGCAGTTAACTCTGACGGTACATTGACTTACAGCTTTGTAGAATCTGTAGAAGCTTCTTACCCGTTCTACTTTGTGCGTTTCTTAGGTGGTCTTATCTTCCTATCTGGTATGTTCTTACTGGCATACAACACGTACAAAACTGTTTCTGCACCTAAAGATAGTCTTAAAGCTATCCCTCAACCGGCTTAAGGAGATTTAGAATGAGCTCAAATTCAAAGAATCGCCATGAGTTGGTCGAGAAAAACGTTGGTCTACTCGCGATCTTAATTGTTATCGCAATCAGCTTTGGTGCTTTAGTAGAAATCACTCCGCTTATTTTCCAAAAGCAGACGACTGAGCCTGTAGAAAACCTACGCGTTTACTCTGCTCTGGAAATGGAAGGTCGTGATATTTACATTCGTGAAGGTTGTAACGTATGTCACAGCCAAATGATTCGTCCTTTCCGCTCTGAAACAGAACGTTACGGTCACTACTCTGTAGCTGGCGAAAGTGTTTGGGAACACCCATTCCTATGGGGTTCTAAGCGTACTGGCCCAGATCTAGCGCGTGTAGGTGATCGTTACTCTGATGAGTGGCACCGTGTTCACCTTCTCGACCCTCGCGAACTTGTTCCTGAATCAAACATGCCTGGTTTCCCATGGCTTGCTGAGAATGTACTTGATGGCAAATTGACTAAGCAGAAGCTTGAAATCTTCCGTAATCAATTTGGTGTTCCTTACACAGACGAACAAATTGCTAACGCTAAACAAGATGTTGAAGGAAAAACAGAGATGGATGCAATCATCGCTTACCTTCAATCGCTTGGCCACGCAATGAAATAAGGAATAATTATGGACATTATTACATTTCAAAGTGTTTGGACTGTTACTGTTTTTGCTTGTTTCATCGGCATCGTTTGGTGGGCTTTCGGTAAGAATCGTAAGTCGCGTTTCGACGAAGATGCAAACCTAGTGTTCGCTGATGAAGCACCTGCGAAAAATAAAAATCAAGGAGTGACGAAGTAATGAGTACATTCTGGAGTATTTGGGTAACAGTCATCACAATCGGTACGCTGATTGGCTGTGCAGCCTTACTTCGTTGGTGTTCCAACGATAAAACAGGTGTAGAAGAAGGTCATGACATGGGCCATGAATACGATGGTATTCGTGAGCTTAATAACCCACTACCTAAATGGTGGACATACCTTTTCGTTAGCACAATTGTGTTTGCAGCTGTTTATCTTGCTCTATACCCGGGCCTTGGCAACTTTAAAGGTCTACTAGGTTGGACGAGTTCAAACCAAACAGTTCGTAGCGTAGAAGAGTCTCGCTCTGCAATCGCGGCAGCTCAAGCTAACAAACAGTTAGATGAGTACGCAAAAGAGCTTGATGACGCGAACACTTACTTTGGCGAAGCATTTAAGAAGCTAGCTCATGATGAGAACGGTCTTCGTTCTGTTCCTGACATTGCATCAGATGCTGACGCAATCAAAGTTGGTCAACGCTTGTTCCTGCAAAACTGTTCTCAGTGTCATGGTTCTGATGCTCGTGGTCAAAAGGGCTTCCCTAACTTGACTGACGATGCATGGCTATATGGCGGTGAACCACAAGCGATCGTTACTACCATCATGCATGGTCGTGTCGGTCAAATGCCAGCGTGGAAAGACGCACTTGGCGAAGAAGGCGTTAAAGAAGTGGTTAGCTACACTCTTAGCCTTTCTGGTCGTAGTGTGAACGTACGTGAAGCAGAAGCTGGTAAAGCACGTTTCGTAGTGTGTGCTGCATGTCACGGTACAGATGGTAAGGGTAACCCTGCTGTTGGTGCTCCTGACCTAACAGACCGCGATTGGTTGTTTGGCGATTCTCGTGCTGATGTAACTGAAACAGTAATGAACGGTCGTTCTGGTGTAATGCCGGCTTGGAAGGATATCCTCGGTGAGGATAAGGTACAGCTCGTCGCTGCCTACGTCTGGAGCCTCAGCAACTCAGATAAAGAGTAACATAATAATAACAGCCCCTTCTTAAGGGGCTGTCTTTCTTTTACAGTTATAACCTTAAGTGTTTGTAAAAATTAGTTTTATTTCATTGGATATATTGAGAATAATAATATGGTACAACCTTGGTATAAGCAGTTTTGGCCGTGGTTTTTGATCTTCCTAACCGTTGGCGTTTCTATGCTAACATTGGTTCGAGTCGCGATACTTACCAACCATTCAGTTAACGTTGTCACTGAAGATTACTATAAAAAAGGTAAAGGTATTAATGTCGACATTTCAAAAGTAAACGTTGCTAAAGAGCTTGGCCTATCAGCTTCAGTTAGCGAGAAAGGTAACGCAGTTATCATTACCCTAGACAAAGGCAAGCTAGACCACTTCCCTGCTATTAGCGCAATGTTCGTGCACCGAACGCTCCCTGACCGTGATTTTACTCAGCTACTGACCGCTGATGCGAGCGGCAACTACACGTTGACTCTGGACCATGAAATGCAAGGTCCATGGTTTATCGAGCTTTCTCCGCATGATTCTGAATGGTTAGTGCAAGGTCGCATGAACTTCCCAATTGATACTCCTACTCAACTAACGAACTAAAGCTTATGTGTGAATCCTGTTATCACTGCGGTGAAGATGTACCAGCGGAAACGGATTTTAAAGTAGAAATCTTAGGATCGGTTCGACCGATGTGTTGTCCAGGTTGCGAAACTGTAGCCCAGACAATCGTTGATAGCGGTTTGGTCTCTTATTACCAATATCGTACCGCTCCGGCTGAAAAAGCGGATCTAGTTCCAGAGCAACTTCTGGCACTTAGTCATTACGACAACGAAGATGTTCAATTGGAGTTCGTCCGTAACTCTGAAAATACATCTGAAGTGACATTGTCACTCGAAGGTGTCTCTTGTGCTGCTTGTGCATGGCTTATTGAAAAGCAAGTCTCTTCAAAGTTAGGGGTTGTTAGCATTCGTGTTAATACCACGACTAACCGCGCCCTGCTCAGCTGGGACAACACTCAGGCTAAACTGAGCGAGCTGTTGTCTTCAATCCATACCCTAGGCTACAAAGCAGCACCATTCGAGGCTGATCAACAAGAAGCCGCCTATCATCGATCGATGAAGAATTATCTCTATCGTCTTGGTATTGCTGGTTTAGCGACCATGCAAGTCATGATGTTAGCTGTAGCGCTCTACCTCGAAGTATTTGGCAGCCTTGAACCTGAATTCAAAAGTTACTTCCGTTGGGTAAGTTTGATCTTCGCAACACCTGTTCTCCTATACTCTGCGTTACCTTTCTATATTAATGCGTGGCGCAGTATTAAAGGCCGAACATTGGGTATGGATGTACCCGTTTCGATCGCTCTGCTATTTGCTTACGTTGCGAGTTTAGTGGCAACAGTGACAGAGCAAGGTGAAGTGTTCTTTGAATCTATCTCGATGTTCACCTTCTTCTTGTTGCTTGGTCGATTCCTTGAGATGCGCGCGCGTCGTAAAGCGGCAGCCGCTAGCGGTAACCTGCTTAAGCTCGTTCCTGCGATGGCGACAACGCTAGACGGTGAGCAAGTACCGGTAAAAACCTTAAAAGTTGGCGACCAGATTCGCGTTCTACCGGGTGAACATATTCCCGCAGATGGCAAAGTATTGTCTGGCAGAATTCATATCGATGAATCCATGCTGACTGGCGAATCTATCCATGTGGTTAAGAATGAAGGTGATACGGTCTTTGCTGGCACATTGAATGGTGATGAATCGTTTGAATTGGAAGTGATGACCTCTAAAGCGGATTCGGTTATTTCTAATATCGTTCGTCTTCAAGATGAAGCTCAATTGTCTAAACCCCGAATTGCTGAAATCGCCGATGTGGTGGCTCGATACTTTGTCGCGGTTATCTTAATCATTTCATTCGGGACTTGGTTCTACTGGCATCAAACACGACCAGAAGACGCTTTCTGGATCATGCTTTCAGTATTAGTAGCGACCTGCCCTTGCGCTCTGTCTCTTGCAACGCCGACGGCGATTACGTGTTCAACATCTCGTATGGGTAACTTTGGTATTTTGCTGCGCAAAGGTCACGTATTTGAAACCTTGTGCAAGGTAAACCACTTAATCATCGATAAAACGGGCACTCTGACTGAAGGTGATATTCGTATCAGTAAAGTTGAGACGTTTGCTGACCTTGATAAAGACACTTGTTTGCAAGTTGCAGCAAGCCTAGAGCAACACGCTAACCACCCTATCGCTAAAGCGTTCAAAACTTATATTTCTGATGATATCGAAGTGGAGTCGGTAAACAACGTGATTGGCTCGGGCATTACTGGCGAGTTGAATGGGCAAGAAGTGGCGATTGGTAGCAGCGAGTTCATTCTAGGTGAAGCTCAGCCATCTGAAAGCAATGGTATTTACTTGTCGATGGCCGGCCGTCATATCGCAACATTCACTTATGAAGACCCGATTCGTAAAGAAAGTATTGAGCTCATTAAGCAATTCAAAGAAGCAGGAATCAAAACCACGCTGCTGACTGGCGACTCTTTGATTAACGCGAAGCCTGTTGCGGCAGAGATTGGTATTACTGACATTGTTGCTAACGCGAAGCCGGAAGATAAACTGGCTTATTTAAACTCTAGAGACGCAAGTGACATCACCATGATGGTTGGCGATGGTATCAATGACGCCCCTATTCTTGCTGGTGCTCACCTGTCTGTTGCTATGGGCGGCGGTACTGATGTGGCGAAAGCCTCTGCGGATATGGTGCTATTGGGTGATAAGCTCGATAGATTACTTAAGTCCCGTACTTTGGCGCTAAAAACGCGTAGGATAATCCGTGAAAACCTAGCTTGGTCACTAGGATATAACTTACTTATTCTTCCATTGGCTGTTGCAGGTTTGGTTGCTCCATACATTGCCGTTGTTGGCATGTCTGCTAGCTCTATTATTGTAGTATCTAACTCGTTAAGGCTTTTAAAAGAGCAAGGTAAATAATGGAAAGTTTATACATACTCATTCCAATTGCGATCGTACTTGTATGTATCGCGGTTGGAATCTTTCTATGGGCAGTGAAGAGCGAGCAGTTTGAAGACCTTGAACGCCAAGGCCATAACATTCTGTTTGATGAAGATACTAATGTTCATCATCATTCTGATAGTAAACCTGTCAAGAATGAGAAAGCTAACGTAGAAAGCCAAACTAACTTAGACAAAAAGAACGATGACGCCTGATTGGATCGGCGCTTTTGTTGTTGGGTTGATTGGCGCGGGCCACTGCATGGGAATGTGTGGAGGTATTGCGTCGCTTCTTTCGATTGGCAACAGCAAACCTTCCCCTGTCATTCCCCTGCTTTATAACTTAGGGCGGTTGCTAAGCTATGCTGTGATTGGCGGTGTGATTGGTGGTGCAATCTCTTCGATAGGTCAGCTGAGCGATTTTAATGCTCTGTTGGGCTGGCTTCGTTTGTTTGCTGCTGGTTTTATGATCGTCTTAGGTTTGTATATTGGTAAATGGTGGTTTGGCTTGTTGTTCTTTGAAAAAGTTGGACAGAAGCTATGGCGTTATATCTCTCCTTTAGGCAAATCATTTCTACCATTAAAGCACCCTAGCCATGCTTTACCTTTTGGTTTTATCTGGGGTTGGCTTCCATGTGGTCTTGTTTACTCAATGCTAACGTGGGCGGCAGTGTCTGGAAGTTGGTATAACGGAGCGGGTATCATGCTTGCTTTCGGTTTAGGTACTCTTCCAGCGATGCTCACGGTTGGAATGGGTGCCAATTTCCTCAAAAAACTGCAACAAGCTGACTTATTTCGCCAGTTTGGCGCAATTTTAATCCTTATTTACGGCTTCTATACCGGTTATATGGCGCTACAGCTCATTATTTATACCGTATAGTGGTGTCTTTAATCCGGTTTTTTTACTACCCTTTAGGATTAAGGAATGCTAAAATATTGACGTATATCAAATAGTGAAAGATTGTTATGATTTCTGAAAAGCCTGTGACGAAACGAGTTCAGTCTGGTGGCTGTGCGATCCACTGCCAAGATTGTAGTATTAGCCAACTCTGTATCCCATTTACTTTGAATGAATCTGAGCTAGATCAACTTGATCAGATCATTGAAAGAAAGAAACCTATTCAAAAAGGCCAAGAGCTATTTAAAGCGGGAGACGAACTTAAGTCTCTTTATGCTATTCGCTCTGGAACGATTAAAAGCTATACGATTACCGAGCAAGGTGATGAGCAGATTACTGCATTCCACTTAGCGGGCGATCTTGTTGGCTTTGACGCGATCACGGGTGACGAACACCCTAGTTTCGCTCAAGCTTTGGAAACTTCTATGGTATGTGAAATTCCATATGAGATTCTCGATGATTTATCAGGGAAAATGCCTAAATTGCGTCAGCAGATTATGCGTTTGATGAGTAATGAGATTAAAGGTGACCAGGAAATGATTCTGCTTCTTTCTAAAAAGAACGCGGAAGAGCGCCTTGCGGCATTCCTTTACAACCTTTCAACTCGCTTCTCTCAGCGTGGCTTCAGCCCTCGTGAGTTCCGCTTAACGATGACTCGTGGCGATATTGGTAACTACCTTGGTTTGACTGTTGAAACAATCAGCCGTCTGTTAGGTCGTTTCCAAAAAGCGGACATCTTGAGCGTTAAAGGCAAATACATCACTATCGAAGATCACGATGCGTTGATGGAACTTGCTGGAGTTTCAAAAGAATAGTCTAGATATCAATGATGTAGTTCAATAATGAGCTACATCATGTTTCTCTCTTAAAACCTCTTATATTTCTCTTATTCTCTCCATAACTACGCTACATTATTTATATGTTCGGTCTGAAAAGTAGGCTTAGTTATGAGTATCTATAACAAAATTTTAGTTGTCGCAGACATTAATCACGATGAGCAACCTGCTCTAGTTCGTGCTATCCAACTTGCCAAGAAAAGCACCTCAACAAGCCACATCACTTTCTTTTTGTCGATCTACGATTTCTCGTATGAAATGACATCTATGCTCTCTGTTGATGAGAGAGATGCAATGCGCAAAGGCGTAATTCATCAGCGTGAAATTTGGATGAATAAGGTTGCTGCTCCTTACCTTGATGATTCTATTGAATTTAACGTACAAGTGGTTTGGCATAATCGCCCGTATGAAGCGATCATTGCTGAAGTTTACAGTGGTGAGCATGACATTTTGATCAAAGGCACGCGTAAGCACGATACCTTAGAATCGGTCATATTTACTCCAACCGACTGGCACCTATTGAGAAAGTGCCCTAGCCCAGTGCTGTTGGTTAAAAATGATTTCTGGCCAGAACACGCGAAGATCTACGCTTCCGTTCATGTAGGCTCTGAAACAGAAGCTCACTTAGAGCTCAATGATACGATGGTCGACAGATTACTTGAGATCACTAGTCGTTTGGATGCTGAACCGTTCTTGGTGAACGCCTACCCGGTGACACCTGCGAATATCACAATCGAATTGCCAGAGTTTGACCCAACCTCTTATACTGATGCGGTTCGTGGCCATCACTTAACCGCGATGAAAGCACTACGCCAGAAACACGGTATGTGTGAAGAGCAAACCGTGGTTGAGCAAGGCTTGCCTGAAGATGTTATTCCTCGTGTAGCGTCTGAACACAATGCGGCTATGGTTATCCTTGGTACAACTGGTCGTACTGGCTTGTCTGCCGTGTTTATCGGCAATACTGCGGAACATGTCATCGATAAGATTAACTGCGATGTACTGGCTCTTAAACCGTCAGGTTACGTTAGCCCACTCGATCCGAATCTGTCTAAATAGTTGGTTTTTTTTAATTAAAAAACGCCTCAAGCAATGCGTGAGGCGTTTTTGTTTATCTAAAGCTTACGCGATTCCAACAACAGAATCGTTTATATCGCGTTATAGGTTAGTTACATCGATGAACATTGACTCATCAATGTTTGAAGACGAGATTTCAGCTTCTTCGAATTCGTATGCTTTGCGATCTTCGCTACGATCCAGTGGAAGGTTAATGAAATCAAACAACTCACGGTCAGCCAATTGGCTTGGGCTCACGTTCTGAATTGACTTGAAGACCTTCTCAACACGGCCTGGAGTCTGTTTATCCCAATCAATTAGCATCGCTTTGATGTTTTGACGTTGCAGATTTTCTTGAGAACCACACAGGTTACACGGAATGATCGGAAACTCTTTATGCTCTGCGTATTTGATTAGGTCCGTTTCGCGACAGTAAGTCAGAGGACGGATTACAACGTTACGACCATCGTCAGAGCGAAGCTTAGGTGGCATAGCCTTGAGGCGAGCACCGTGGAACATGTTCAGGAACATAGTCTCAACAATGTCGTCTAGGTGGTGACCTAGAGCAATCTTCGTTGCGCCAATCTTCTCTGCAAACGAGTACAAAGTACCGCGACGCAGACGTGAACAAAGGCCACAAGTTGTCTTACCTTCTGGCACTTTTTCTTTTACCACTGAGTACGTATCTTTATCTACGATGTAGTAAGGAATGTTCAGAGTTTCAAAGTACTCAGGAAGAATATGCTCAGGGAACCCCGGTTGTTTTTGGTCTAGGTTTACGGCAACAACATCAAATTTGATGGGTGCTGCTTCACGTAAACGTAGCAAAATGTCTAGCATCGCAAATGAATCTTTACCGCCACTAATACACGCCATTACTACGTCATTCTCTTCGATCATGTTGTAGTCGACGATGGCATTCCCAACATTTCTTCTTAGAAGTTTCTGAAGCTTGTTGAATTCAAGTGTATCTTTTTTATTTTCGTTTTGGTTCATTGCGACTCTCACACCGTCGTATTACCGACTGTAGATTGCTAGTGGGACTGTTTTAGGGCGTGGATTATACGGATTTTTATTTCAGGTTGGAACAGTAATGGCAGGATAAACAAGCCAAGCAGGAGAAAGATTCCGCCTTATCATACGATCTGTCCTCTAGCGGTGAGAAAAATATGTCTTAATAAGAGGTTAGAATCAAAGATGAAAGGCCGTTGAGATATGTGATTTGGTAAGATTTAAAGGTTTAGGTTTAAGACTTTAAACGAAAACAGCCTGTTCAAAGAAGAACAGGCTGTTTCGTCAAGATCTTAAGCTGAGCAAACAGCTTCTGGCCGGTAGTTATTATTGCGCAGGGATGTAAGGCAAAACACGAACTGTGGCTTCTGGTAACGTGATGCTGTCACTTCCGTTCAGTTCGTCCAGCGTGAATTTCGCACGCCCTTCTTTGATTGGGATTTGCTTACCATTAGACAGGGCAATATTGCCTTCAAGTTTACTATCAAATTCTAGCGTCAAACCTTGAATATCAGGAGTGAACCAACTAGAGAACATGCCGCTGACGTCTTCTAGCATCGCTTGCATCTGTGGTAATAGGCTTTCTAACTGTGCAACCTGAACCGTTCCAGCCAAAGGTTCCTGAGTCATTACGACGAGCGAATACGCGCATTCTTGTTCTTGGGTTTGTACAAAGATAAGAGGGTTTGCTGAGCGTAGGTTTTTATCTACCGGTAGAAGCAGCTCATTCGCAGGAGACACTTTTAACTCTTCGTAATGCTTTTCTTTCTCCATCCAAGCTTTGCTGATGTGACAGGTTTTCTGTGCTTGTTGGTCAACAAAGAAGACCGCAACTTTGACATCATCGTGCCCTTCTTTGGTGTTGTTTTTCAGCTGAGTATAGAGTTTAGAATACGTGAACATGTATTCTTGCGCCGAAGCAGGAAGAGAAACGCCAAGGCTTAAAGTGGCTAATAGAGCGAGTACTGTCTTTTTCATTATTATAATCTTGTCGAAGTTGAGCGTTTATAAATAGAAAGAGCAGCCAATGAGCTGCTCTTTTTGTGATGTTACTTAGTGTCAGCCGACTATCGAAGGCAACCAAGTTGGTATCAAAATGAGTTACTTTTTCCAGTATACCTTGTTGTGACGGATCATAGCTTGTAAATCAGTCACATAGTCTGAACCTCGCTCAGAATATTTTAACAAGCCGTTGGTGAGCTCTGTCGCTGTTTCGGTTGTTAAAAGGTCGTCACCTTGTGCAGCAAGTTTTGCGCGAATGGCTCTTAAATCAGAGTAAGCACGGTTGCGGTTAAGGTTCATGAAGTAACGATGCACCGATTCTTGGCTTGAAGAGAATGTTGCTACTTCATGCGAGCTACCTTCGTTACGTTGTAGCGGAACAAGTCCACAACCTTTGGTGTAACACCAGTGTCCGAAATAGTTGTTGGCTTTGGTGGCGAAACGCGATGTCCCCCAAGCCGATTCATTAGCAGCCTGTGTCAGTACCAGCGCCTCTGGCAGTACGTTGACACGGCTCAGCATCTCTGTCAGCCATGCCTGATCTAAACCTTCACTAGGTACTGGTAAGCTGTACAACTTCCCTAGCCTTTTCGCATAAGACGCGTCTTCAGAGTCAATATTGCTCAAACCAGATTCAGATAGCTTAGTTAAAAACGCGCGCTCTTTGGTGATACGTTTGTTTTCAATATTGATGCTTGGGCGAAGGAATGAAAAGAATGTGTCTTTTTTCACGTTCACATCTTCGATAGCAGCAAAATTTGGTCGATCTGAAGCCACGGTCAAATCACCAAACTCACTTGATGTATTTGAACTTTGGTCTGCCGAACGTCGGCGCTCTTCTTCTTGGTAAATGTATGGACCAACCAGTGAGATAGAACCCACGATCGCCAGTGCAGTTACCTTTAGCGCAAGTGATTTACTTGCGCTGCCTTTGACATTATTACGCATCGAACACCTGAGGGTTTTTGTTACCATCGTTACTGTTGTTGCCGTCGTTATTACTGTCGCCGTTGCTGTTGTCGTCATCACTATCAGGTCGATCTGACGCAATAACCTTCAGTTTGATGCCAAACATTTCACGGTAGATGATGCCTTTCACATGAAAGAAAAACGGAAGAACGAATATCAAGCCAATGCCGTACATCATTGCTGCCACAATGAACATCAGCATAACCATTAAGTAGATAGATGCGACGACGAAGATTTTCTTATTTACCGCTCTTAGAGAAAGCAGCAGCGATTGCATTGGCGGTACTTTCTTATCACAAATCAGCAGAATTGAATTGCTGAATGCTAGTGAGAAGTAGATAGACAAAAATGGCAAAAGCATACCTGCGATGCCTTGAAGCATGAGGCTGAACAAAGTAACTAGAATGACTGGAACCGTGAACTGTAAACCTTTTCCGATATGACGCACTTTGGTTTGTAAGCCTGCGGCGTGGCTCATTGCCATTAAACAGATGCCAGCATAGATAGGCGCGCTGATTACTTCGTAGCTGAAGTTAGCAATAAAAATGGATTCAACGACCTGTGGTGTAAATGCCTCTGGGTCGATAACCGCGTCTAAGATAATCGCGGGGTCACCAAGCTGCAGTTTTAGTGCGATATAAAAGATAGCCAATTGCACGAACATCAGCGCAACAATCGCAGGGGAAAACGAAAGAAAGTGACTTATCGTATGTTTCCAAGCTTCTTGGAATACAGCCGTTGCTTTGAGCTCATAATCGCCGGAAAGTGCACGGTCGATACTACCGCCCAAATTAAAATCTTTTTCGATGTCGTTGTTCATATTGATACCTAGGTGCGCCAACTAAACGAAGCCACCTAACTTATTGATAAAAAATTGCCTTCATTATACCCATATGTCGGCTGCAAACTAAAATATGAATCTGTAACAAGGCTTGCTTTTGCGTCTTAATGGTTAATAATTAGACACTTGTTAGGGTGTGAACCCAATAAATAACAGTATGGTAAAGGATGTTTACTTTTACCTGCGAATTTTTTTATCTATGAATGGTAAAAAATGCTTTGAATTCACGTTTTTGGTGATTATGATGCGCGCCTTAAAGGTGTATAGCAACAGGTCTCAAATAGAACCAAGGTGGAGAAAAACAGACGTTGAACGCTAAAAAATCAGTAGGAAAGCCAGTCGTACAGTTAACTGGCATTAGTAAAAGTTTCGATGGTAAGGAAGTCATCGGCAATCTTGATCTAAACGTAAATCATGGTGAGTTTCTCACGATATTAGGCCCGTCCGGTTGCGGTAAAACCACGGTACTAAGGATGATTGCAGGGTTTGAAACGGCAGATAGTGGTGAAATACTATTAGCTCAACAGAATGTAACCCAAGTTCCTGCTGAACAAAGGCATGTTAACACTGTATTCCAAAGCTATGCCCTATTCCCACATATGACCGTTTTCGACAATGTGGCATTTGGTTTACGCATGCAAAAAGTGCCAAACACCGAGATTGAACCTCGTGTCATGGATGCTTTAAAAATGGTGCGCCTAGAACAAATGGCACAACGAAAGCCACACCAGCTATCCGGTGGCCAACAGCAACGTATCGCAATCGCTCGTGCTGTCGTTAATAAGCCTAAAGTTCTTTTGTTGGATGAGTCTCTGTCTGCTCTAGATTACAAACTACGTAAACAGATGCAAATTGAGCTTAAACAACTGCAACGTCAACTTGGTATCACGTTCATTTTTGTAACGCATGACCAAGAAGAAGCATTGTCCATGTCTGATCGTATTATTGTTATGCGTGATGGCGTGATTGAACAAGACGGAACACCAAGAGAAATCTACGAAGAGCCTAAGAACTTATTTGTTGCTCGTTTCATTGGTGAAATTAACGTATTCGAAGCGACAGCGAAATCTCGTCAAGATGAAAAGCGCATTGTTGCGACAATCGAAGGTGAAGAGTCAATTATCTATCATGATAAAGACGTAGCACCGGGCCAAAAACTGCAAGTACTACTTCGCCCTGAAGATCTTCGTATCGAAGAAATTAAAGAGTCGGACCAAAGCGGTATTGTCGGCCACATTGTCGAGCGAACCTACAAAGGCATGACATTAGATTCAGTCGTAGAACTTGAATCAGGTATGCGTGTCATGGTTAGCGAATTCTTCAACGAAGATGACCCTGATGTTGATCACTCACTGGGCCAAAAAGTTGCAGTAACTTGGGTTGAGAGCTGGGAAGTGGTGTTAGAAGATGAGCAAGAAGTTTAATTTACAAAACGCGATTGTTGCTTTAATCACAGGTTGGTTAGTGCTGTTCGTGATGATTCCAAACATCATGATCATCGGCACTAGCTTTCTAACTCGTGACGAAGCGAACTTGATCGAGATGACCTTCACTCTCGACAACTACCTGCGTTTGGCTGATCCGCTGTATTTTAAAGTGCTGATGCACTCTTTCTATATGGCGATAGTCGCAACCCTACTTTGTTTAATTATTGGTTATCCATTTGCCTATATTGTGGCAAAAATGCCTACGAAATGGCGCCCAATCATGTTGTTCTTAGTGATTGTGCCATTCTGGACCAACTCTTTGATTCGTACTTACGGGTTAAAAGTGGTTCTGGGTACTCAAGGTGTGTTGAACAAAGGTTTGTTGGCGTTAGACATTATCGATAAACCACTTCGTATCATGTATTCAGAAACGGCAGTAATGATCGGGTTAGTGTATATCCTATTACCTTTCATGATTTTGCCGTTGTACTCAGCGATAGAAAAGCTAGACGATACTTATTTAGAAGCGGCTAAAGACTTAGGTGCGAACAAACTTCAAACGCTATTGAAGGTTGTTTTACCTCTAACGATGCCAGGCATTATCGGTGGTTGTTTACTTGTATTGCTCCCTGCGCTTGGAATGTTCTACATTTCAGACTTGTTGGGCGGTGCTAAGAACCTGTTGATCGGTAACGTCATTAAGAGCCAAGTGCTTAATGCCCGTGATTGGCCGTTTGGCGCCGCAACCAGTATTGCACTGACTACCGCTATGGCCGTGATGCTTTATGCCTACTACCGTGCAGGCAAGTTATTGAATAAGAAAGTGGAGCTAGACTAATGGGTCGCACAGTTAAGTTCAGCTTTATGGCGCTGGTATACGCTTTTCTATACCTACCTATTATCGTATTAATTGCCAACTCTTTTAATGCCAATAAGTTTGGTATGAAATGGGGTGGCTTTACCACCAAGTGGTATGACGCGCTGATTAACAACGATAGCCTAATGCAGGCTGCGTGGCACTCGATCAACGTCGCGGTGTTCTCAGCAACTGCCGCAACGATTGTTGGCAGCCTGACAGCAGTAGCCTTATTCCGTTACCAATTTAAAGGTAAAGGCATAGTCAATGGCATGTTGTTCATCGTGATGATGTCTCCAGATATCGTAATGGCGATTTCGCTTCTTGCGCTATTCTTAGTTATGGGTGTACAACTTGGGTTCTTTACCCTACTTGCAGCGCACATTACTTTCTGTCTGCCGTTCGTTGTTGTCACGGTTTACAGTCGCTTGAATGGCTTTGATGTGAAGATGCTAGAAGCTGCAAAAGATTTAGGGGCAAGTGAATGGACGATTCTAAAACAGATCATTCTGCCTCTTGCTAAGCCAGCGGTTGCTGCGGGTTGGTTATTGAGCTTCACCCTGTCTTTGGACGATGTGATCATCAGCTCTTTCGTAACGGGCCCAACTTACGAAATCTTACCACTGAAGATTTACTCGATGGTTAAAGTCGGTATATCTCCAGAGGTCAACGCCCTAGCAACAGTGATGTTAGTGGTGTCGTTAATACTGGTGATTATTTCTCAGTTATTAGCGAGAGAGAAAATCAAGTAAGTCTCCTATTCTTTACTGAGACGGACTTGATAAGATTCAAGTTTAACAAAAATGTTATTCATAAACAGAATGGTAAATTGCCATTCTGTTTTTCTATCTAGTGCCTTCGGGCAACGTTTAGTTTGGAGCTAACGTCAATGAAAAAATGGGCTACTCTATTAGCTGGTAGTGCATGTGCGCTTTCAATGTTATCTGCACCATCGTTTGCAAAAGATAACAAAGAATTGGTATTCATGAACTGGGGACCTTACATCAACAGTGAGATCTTAGAACAGTTCACGGATGAGACTGGCATCAAAGTGATTTACTCGACTTACGAGTCGAATGAAACTTTGTACGCAAAATTGAAAACGCACAATAAAGGTTACGACCTTGTGGTTCCTTCAACCTACTTCGTGTCTAAAATGCGCGACGAAGGCATGCTTCAAAAGATCGACAAAACCAAGCTGAACAATTTTGCGAATCTAGATACAAACTACCTAGATAAGCCATATGATCCGAACAATGACTACTCTATTCCACACGTAGTGGCGATCACTGGCCTAGCTGTTAACACAGACATGTACGATCCAGAAGATTTCCAAAGCTGGGCTGATCTATGGAAGCCAGAGCTTGAAGGTCAGCTGATGATGATGGACGACACGCGTGAAGTGTTCCACATCGCACTGCGTAAGTTAGGTTACTCAGGTAACACGACTAACGAGCAAGAAATCGACGAAGCCTACGCTGAACTGCGTAAGCTGATGCCAAACGTTCTTGTGTTTAACTCAGATAACCCTGGCGCGCCATACATGTCTGGTGAAGTGGGTCTTGGTATGCTTTGGAACGGTTCTGCTGCTGCAGCGCAAAATGAAGGTCTGCCAATCAAACTGGTTTTCCCTAAAGAAGGCGGCATCGGTTGGGTTGATAACTTTGCTATCAGTTCTGGCGCAATCAACGTAGAAGCTGCTCATAAGATGATCGACTTCCTACTTCGCCCAGAAATCGCAGAGCAAATCTCTCGTGACACCGGTTACCTAACGGCAGTTAAAGCGTCTAATGAGAAGTTCAAAGACAGCCCTGCTCTGTTCCCGTCGCAAGAAGATCTTGACCGTGTTGAATGGCAAGCTGCGGTTGGCGATAAGACAGTGAAGTACGAAGATTACTTCATGAAGCTTAAAGCCGGTCAGTAAACGAGTTCGTTATCTCATTGCTCTGGTCAACAGAGGCTAATAAGTAACTGGTTTACTTAACAAGCCTAGTTAGGTAATCAACAAGTTAAAAATAAGAATATCAACGAATAGGCAGCTTAGGCTGCCTATTTTGTTATATCACTGCTATAATTTAGCGCGATTTTTAGAAATCCATTTACTTTGGGTTCAATACCCAGCTCCAAATCAAACAAATGAACGGAACAGTAATGAAAAAAACACTGTATACCGGCGCATTGTGTGCTGCTACTTTACTTTCTACACCCTCTTTCGCAGCTGACCAAGAACTGTATTTTTACAACTGGTCTGAATATATTCCAAATGAAGTACTAGAAGACTTCACAGAAGAGACTGGCATTAAAGTCTATTACTCAACTTATGAGTCTAACGAAAGCATGTACGCTAAGTTAAAAACTCAAGGTACGGGTTACGACTTAGTGGTTCCTTCTACTTACTTCGTTTCTAAGATGCGTAAAGAAGGCATGCTTCAAGAGCTTGATAAAACTAAGCTAAGCCACTTTGCAGATTTGGACCCAAATTACTTAGATAAGCCATTTGACCCAAACAACAACTACTCGATCCCATACATCTGGGGCGCAACGGGTATTGGTATCAACTCAGATATGCTAGACAAGTCTTCAATTAAAAACTGGGGCGATCTGTGGGATACACAGTGGGAAGGTCAACTGATGATGATGGATGACTCTCGTGAAGTTTTCCATATCGCATTGTCTAAACTGGGTTACTCTCCAAACACAACGAACCCTGAAGAAATCAAAGAAGCGTACGAAGAACTTCGTAAGCTGATGCCAAACGTATTGGTATTTAACTCAGATTTCCCTGCGAACCCTTACCTAGCGGGTGAAGTGTCTCTTGGTATGCTTTGGAATGGCTCTGCTTACATGGCACGCCAAGAAGGCGCAACGATTGACATCATCTGGCCAGAGAAAGGCGCTATCTTCTGGATGGACAGCCTAGCGATTCCAGCAGGCGCTAAGAACACTGAAGCGGCACATAAGATGATCGACTTCCTTCTTCGCCCTGAAAACGCAGCTAAGATTGCTTTAGAGATCGGTTACCCGACGCCAGTTAAAACGGCTTACCCTCTTCTTCCTAAAGAATTTGCTGAAGATAAGAACGTTTTCCCACCGCAATCAGTGATGGATAACGGCGTTTGGCAAGATGAAGTTGGCGAAGCGAGCGTTATTTATGACGAGTACTTCCAAAAACTTAAAGTAAACAACTAGATTGTTACTGATAGGTTAATAAAGCGGCGTAAGCCGCTTTATTTTTATCTACACTTTATATAGGATTGCATCAAACAATATAGAGTGCGATTTAATATGCCAGCAAACCCTATTTTATTGGTTGTGACACTGATGCTTCTCGCGTCATTCTTGATGCTTGGCCTCAGCTCGTTTATTCATATCGACTCAAATTACGACCTGTTTTTCGAAACAAACACGCTCGTGATTACCATGTATATCTACTACGTTTCTCGCCACGCCATTCGTCCCCATAAAACCCTTCGCTACGGCGCTCTGCTGCTTATTTTTAATCTATTCTATGACGTGACCACAGAGCTTAAACATCTCGACGAATGGGCAGACAGAAACGAATTGCTCGACACTTTCCTAGAAGATGGTTTATTGCAGATCGCCTTCCTACTTATCGCCTACGGCATTACTGAACTGACAACCAAGTTGAAAGATCAGGGTAAACAAGATGAGCTGACAGGTTTATACAATCGCAAGAAGTTCGACGCGATTCAGCTTAAGGAATTCGAGTTGATCTATTTTGATTTGGATGGATTAAAGCAGGTTAATGACCGTAAAGGTCATCAAGTTGGCGATCTAATGATTGTTCGCTTCTCTCAGGCTTTAAGCCAAGCGGTATTGGAAGATGAAATGGTGTTTCGAGTTGGCGGCGATGAGTTTGTCGCGACTGCACAACTTGGCCGTGGTGGCGAGTTTGTAAGCCAAGTGACGAATCTATTACATGGAGAGAACATCGGCTTCTCTTACGGTATTGAAGTAACGAGTCGAGAGAACTTTAAACAGGCGCTCGATGAGTCAGATAAAGCGATGTACGAAATGAAAAAAGCGCAGCGAACAGATCAACGAGCCTAATTACTCCATTATTTAGTGGCTTATTTGGCCGTAAGGCAGGTAAAAAATAGAGACAAAAAAGCAAACATACATACGACTCTAATTCTCTTTAGGTCAATGTATATTTGCTTATATATAGTGGATAAAGATTAGTTAAGCCGTTAAAGAGCCTTTCTCTAAAGACAACAGCTCACCGACTAATTTCGGCACTTCAATACTGGCTTTACCGTAACGTTTCTCTTCAAATTCGCTCTCAACCGCACTTGGCTCGAGGTTGATTTCAATTGTATGTGCGCCATGCATTCTTGCGTCATGTACAAAACCAGCCGCTGGATAAACCACACCTGATGTGCCGATCGAGATAAACAGATCAGCTTCTTCTAACGCTGAATAGATGTCGCCCATTCTTAATGGCATTTCGCCAAACCAAACAATATGAGGACGCATTTGAGCTGGTATTTGGCAACAATGGCACAATTCACCAGTATGGATGTCGTCTTTGTGCTCTAGAACTTGATTTGATTCGCTGCAACGTGCCTTAAGAAGTTCACCATGCATGTGAATAATATTGTTGCTACCGCCTCTCTCGTGCAGGTTGTCGATGTTTTGAGTGATGATCGTTACTTTGCTGTCTAGCTTCTCTTCGAGCTCACCTAGCGCCTTATGGGCAGAGTTTGGCAGAATACTTTCGTTCTGTAAGCCATGGCGACGCTTATTGTAGAACTCTTGCACCAAGTCTGGATCTTTTGCAAAACCCTCTGGTGTCGCGACATCTTCGATTTTATGGTTTTCCCATAATCCGTCTTGTGCTCGGAATGTTTGAATCCCCGACTCCGCAGAGATGCCGGCGCCAGTAAGAATTACGATATTTCGATATGGGAAATGCATATAACGTCCTTTTCAATATGTCACTTTGTAACAGCTTAGCACTGTTCAAATTCCAACAATAGTTTTAGGGATTAGACCATAGTCTTAGCCAACTGAATTCATTGATTATTTGTGACATAACTCGCTTGTTCTCCTTCGTTCTTTCTCAATCTCCTTTCTGACTGACTCGTATTGCTTTCTATTTCCCATAAACGCAAAAAAGCGGCCGAAGCCGCTTAGTTATAATTTAATTTGTGTCTAGCAAGGGCTTAACACTCATCAAGATTGATGACGTTAGTCTTCGTTAATCGAAGAGATCTTATGGATTGAAAGATCCGCACCGTTGAACTCGTCTTCTTCACTTAACCTTAGGCCAGTTACTTTGCTCAACACACCGTAGACAACCAATGCACCGATTAAAGCTACTGTAATGCCCGCTAGCGTACCAATCACCTGAGCACCAAAGCTCACGCCACCTAGTCCCCAGAGGGCTTGCTGGCCGAAGATGCCAGCTGCAATGCCACCCCAAGCGCCACACACGCCGTGCAATGGCCATACACCCAGCACATCATCAATCTGTGTTTTGTTCTGCATGTAAGTAAACAGGTAAACGAACAATGCGCCCGCTACACCACCTGTAACGAGAGCGCCAAGTGGGTGCATTAAGTCTGAACCTGCACAAATCGCTACGAGACCAGCCAAAGGACCATTGTGGATGAAGCCTGGGTCATTTTTACCTGCGACTAAAGCCGCTAGAATGCCGCCGACCATCGCCATAAGTGAGTTCATGGCTACTAGGCCGCTGATGCCATTGATAGCTTGAGCTGACATCACGTTGAAGCCAAACCAACCCACACATAGGATCCAAGAACCCAGTGCTAAGAATGGGATGTTAGATGGTGCGAAGTTAGTGTGTTTACCTGCACGAATACGACCTTTACGCATACCTAAGAAGTAAACCGCGACCAAAGCAATCCAACCGCCAACGCCGTGAACTACTACAGAGCCTGCGAAGTCATGGAAGCCATAACCGAATTGTGCTTCAAGCCAATCTTGGAAACCAAAATTACCATTCCAAATGATGCCTTCAAAGAATGGATAAACAAACCCAACGGTGAAAAGTGTTGCGATGAGTATTGGATAGAAACGTGCACGCTCAGCGATACCACCAGAAACGATCGCTGGAATCGCCGCTGCAAACGTCATCAAGAAGAAAAACTTCACCAGCTCGTAACCATTACCTTGCGATAAGGTTTCTGCATCTGCAAAGAAATGCGCACCGTAAGCCACCCAGTAACCGATAAAGAAATAGGCAATGGCAGAAACGCCGAAATCCGAGAGGATCTTAACCAGCGCGTTCACTTGGTTTTTCTTTCTTACTGTACCGACTTCCAAAAATGCAAAGCCTGCGTGCATTAAGAAGACCATGATGGCGCCTAATAATAGAAATAGAGTGTCTGAACTCTGCGTCAAGCTCTCTACTGCGCTATGAACTTGGGTAACCGTTTGACTCATTAAAGCTCTCTCCCTTAGCTTTGTCTCAATTGCACTAGAACCGTGCGAATTGATGTCGTAATTAATTAAAGACTCAACAGTAAACGCAAGATGCGTTCCAACACGCTCACGTAATTTTCGTGCAACAAGTTTTTGCTTTAAACTTATGATTTTAAAGGGTTAAAATTACCACTGCACTTTTTTGGATATTTGAGATGGAGGGATGTTTAAAATTAATTGCACCAATTAAGGGAGTTGCACCATATTGGCGCGGTCAATATCATGCTTGGTTCTGTTTTAGAGCTACTCCAAATATTTTGAAGCATTCACTAAAAATCTTCTTCCAAGTTGACTAGACCCTTGTTCAGGGTGGACAAAAAAAGCCCAGTGATTCGAATCACTGGGCTTTCTATACAATGGTTGCTTTGAGTAAATCGCTCTAGATAAGTTGTTATCTACTTCGTCTGATACTCACTACAGGTTTGGTCCTGTTGTCGGGTTTTGCGGTAGGTTTTGACTTAAGCGCTGCATGCCTTGATACATACGAATAAACCACACCACAATCGCCACACCACCAAACAGCATGCCGACATAGGGAATGTAGTAAGCGATGTCATCGATAATATGGTTTTGATACCAGTAATCGTTCACACCAATTAACACGCCGTTAGAGGTCGCTACTGTGACGATAAGTACAACAAAGAACGTCAGGTTCAAGAAGAACGAGCGAATCAAGCCATAGTAGTGCGTATCCACTACTTCGCCGTCTTCACCTTTATCTAAACGATAGCCTGCGTAGATAATCGCGACCACACCAGAGAGAAGACAAGTAAATGGTGTAAAGCAGCTTAGGATGTAAGCGACCCAAATACCTTTATGAGGTTTGTTCATTCTTATTCACCCCTTCTGTTTTCTCTGTTGTTACGTTAGCGCTTTGTTCAGTGCCGTTTTTCTCTTGTTCCATCACTTCTTTGTACCAAAGGTCATGGTGCTCTTTAGCCCAAGTTTCATCAACTTCGCCTGTTACCATGCCTTCAAGTGCACCTTCCATACCGAACAAGCCGATGTAGATGTGGAACACAAAGCCACAGATAAGGATTAAAGCAGCCAACATGTGGACTAGGTTTGAAAGCTCCATATCACGACGGGTTTGACCGAAGATTGGGAAGTCCAAAACCAAGCCACTGATCGCAGCGACACTACCCATAACAATCAATAGCCAGAATAGCGCTTTCTCACCCGCGTTAGAAAACTCTGCAGATGGATGAGAACCTTTATGTTTCCCGACCATACCACCCAGTTTTATAAACCACTGGATATCGACCATTTTGAAGATCGACTTGCGCCACCACTTGATAAGAACAGCCATCAACAGCACATAGAAAATCGGGCCGATGTAGTTGTGGTATTGCTTCGCCAATAGAACGATGAAGCCCCATAAATCGGTTGGGATATAAGGTTTCAAGAAGTGTTTACCGTAAACCAACATCAAACCACTGAAAGCCAGTGTTAAGAAGGTAAACGCCATACTCCAGTGCAGTGCGCGGTCAAGTCGCGACCAACGTTTGATCTTACGACCCGTTCTTGGCGCACTCAGCATTAGTGGGCCAATCACAACGTACATTAAGGTAACGAAAGCAATACTGCCAAAGATAGCGACAGCACCGGCTGGTGACATCCACTTCTCCTTCAATATGTACCACGTTTGACCTGGAGTACTGATCAACACACCGTGCTCAGCAGATTGAGATGTGGTGTAACCTTCTTCACCGTTTCTTACTTGTCGCCAAAAATCGGCGCCAGCAAGTTGTGTGATTTCTCTTTCTGCACTACTCGATTGAGTTTGTGAAGCGTTAGTCTCTGATGCATGGCTCATAGGAGACAGCATTGTTAGTGCTGCCAACATTGGCAGCACAACAAGGAAGAGACGCTTAAACATTGTAAGCATATGTCTCTCCTAACTAGCTCTTCATCGCATCGTAAGAAAGGTCATTGCCGTCTGTCCAGCCTGCACCCTTCGCACCACGCTCAACAACACGCTGACGGAATACATCAGAGACTTTCTCTGCATCACCCGCTAGCAGTGCTTTGGTTGAACATAAAGAAGCACACATTGGTAGCTTGCCTTCAGCAATACGGTTCGCACCGTACTTCTGACGCTCTTCCACAGAACCTGGCTCTGTTTCTGGACCGCCAGCACAGAAGGTACATTTGTCCATTTTACCGCGCTCACCAAAGGCTTCCTGTTTAGGAAATTGAGGTGCGCCAAACGGACAAGCAAACAAGCAGTAACCACAACCGATACATAGATCTTTATTGTGAAGTACGATGCCGTCTTCTGTATGTTCAAAACAGTCTGCTGGGCAAACTGCCATACAAGGTGCATCAGTACAGTGCATACACGCTACTGAGATAGAGTTTTCACCCGGTTCACCGTCGTTCAGTGTTACAACGCGGCGACGTTGAATACCCCATTCCAGAGCATCATCATTTTCGTTCTTACATGCAGTGACACAACCGTTACATTCGATACAACGTTTGGTGTCACAAAGAAATTTCATTCTAGCCATTTTAAGACTCCTTACGCTTTACGAATATTACAAAGGGTTACTTTCGTTTCCTGCATCAACGTGACAGGGTCGTAACCGTATGTGGTTGCTGTGTTTGCAGCTTCACCAATAACGTAAGGATCAGTGCCTTCTGGATACTTAGAACGCAAATCTTCGCCTTGGAACTTGCCACCGAAGTGGAATGGTAGGAATGCTAGGCCAGGTTTCACACGACGAGTAACCATCGCTTTCACCTTAATTCGACCTTTCTCAGCACCTTCAACCCAAACATCATCACCATCTTTGAAACCGATGTCGTTCGCATCTTTCGGGTTCACTTCAACGAACATCTCTTGTTGAAGTTCGGCTAGCCATGGGTTTGAACGGGTTTCTTCACCACCTCCTTCGTACTCAACCAGACGACCAGAAGTAAGAATAATCGGGTATTCACCAGACTTGTCTTGGTCTTGAATCGACTTGTAAAGCGTAGGAACACGGAAAATCGCTTCTTTGTCATCCCAAGTTGGGTAATCAGCAACTAAGTCGCGACGTGGCGTGTAAAGTGGCTCACGGTGCAGTGGTACGCGGTCTGGGAATGTCCAAACAATCGCACGCGCTTTCGCATTACCAAACGGAATACAACCATGCTTAATGGCAACACGTTGGATGCCACCAGAAACGTCAGTTTTCCAGTTTTTACCTTCAGCAGAGGCTTTTTCTTCTGCTGTTAGGTCGTCCCACCAACCCAGTTGTTTCAGCAGTTTGTCACTGAACTCTGGGTAACCATCTTTGATTTCGCTGCCTTTTGAGTAGCTGTCTTCAGCCAATAGGCTTTGACCTTCAAATTCGACACCGAAACGAGTACGGAAGTTACCGCCGCCCTCAGCAACAGGTTTAGACGTATCGTAAAGGATATGCGTACCTGGGTGTTTCATCTCTGGGTTGCCCCAGCATGGCCAAGGCAGACCGTAAGTCTCGCCATTCGCTGGGCCGCCTTCTGCAGCAAGCGTTGTTTTGTGGAACGTGTGCCAGTTTTGTTGGTGTTCTTTCAAACGCTCTGGGCTTTGACCTGTATAGCCGATCGTCCACATACCTTTGTTGAATTCACGAGTGATGTCTTCAATCAATGGTTGGTTGTTCTCAACACGGATGTTTTTGAACAGTTGCTCAGAGAAACCAAGCTTCTTAGAAAGAAGGTACATGATTTCGTGGTCAGGCTTAGACTCGAACAGAGGATCAACAACCTTGTCACGCCACTGTAGAGAACGGTTTGACGCCGTTACACTGCCGTAGGTTTCAAATTGAGTGGTTGCTGGAAGCAAGTAAACGCCATCGGTGCGATCGTTCATGACTGCCGCGACTGTTGGGTATGGGTCAACGATAACCATCATATCCAGCTTCTGCATCGCCTTCTTCATCTCTGGACCACGAGTCTGAGAGTTCACCGCGTGACCCCAGTAGAACATGGCGCGGATGTTTTCGCGTTGGCGAATCTTGTCTTTGTCTTCAAGCACGCCATCAACCCAACGAGAGACAGGAATACCTGCACTGTTCATTGGCTTTTGACCACCGTATGCGTTGTCGTCAAAACGTCCTTTGACCCAGTCAAAGTCGATATCCCAAACTTTAGACCAATGGCGCCAAGAACCTTCAGACAAGCCGTAGTAACCCGGTAGCGTGTCTGATAGTACGCCAAGGTCAGTTGCGCCTTGTACGTTATCGTGACCACGGAAAATGTTTGCACCGCCACCTGATTTACCTATGTTACCTAGCGCAAGCTCAAGTACACAGTAAGCGCGTGTGTTGTTGTTACCCGTAGTATGTTGAGTACCACCCATACACCAAACGATACAACCCGGACGGTTCTCTGAAAGCAGTTTTGCTGTGTGGTAAACGTCTTCTTCGCTAACGCCTGTTACACGCTCAACTTCTGCTGGGTTCCACTTCGCAACTTCTTCACGGATCTCGTCCATGCCGAATACACGTTGGCGGATGAATTCTTGGTCTTCCCATTTGTTAGCAAAGACATGCCATAACAGACCCCAGATAAACGCAACATCTGAACCCGGGCGTAGAGAAACATAGTGATCAGATTTCGCAGCAGTACGCGTACGACGAGGATCCGCAACAACGATCTTACAGTTGTTCTTCTCTTTCGCGATTAGGATGTGTTGCATCGCAACCGGGTGAGCTTCTGCAGGGTTCGAACCAATGAACAGCATCGACTTACAGTTGTGCATGTCATTGAACGAGTTTGTCATCGCGCCGTAACCCCAAGTGTTTGCAACACCGGCTACTGTGGTTGAGTGACAAATACGCGCTTGGTGGTCAACGTTGTTGGTGCCCCAAAGCGACGCCATCTTACGGAATGCGTAAGCTTGCTCGTTACTGTGTTTTGCACTACCCAAGAAGTAAACGGAATCAGGACCAGACTCTTTACGAAGTTCTAGCGCTTTATTACCGATCTCTTCAATCGCTTGTTCCCAAGAAAGCTTCTTCCACTTACCGCCTTCCAATTTCATTGGGTACTTAAGGCGACGCTCACCGTGGCCGTGCTCACGCAGAGCTGCGCCTTTCGCACAATGTCCACCAGCGTTGAATGGGTGATCGAATGCAGGCTCTTGACCCGTCCAAACACCGTTTTGAACTTCAGCGTAAATGCCACAACCCACAGAACAGTGAGAACAGATAGTGCGTTTCACTTCTGTTTTCGCTTCAGGGTCGACTGACTTAGCTTCCGCCTTTTTCATCATACCCGGAGCGAATAGACCAGCGCCTACTACCGCACCACCAGCCGCTAGAGAGGTGTTTTTCATGAAGGCACGTCGAGACACACCCAGTTGATTGGTTTCTTTGCTCACACTATCGGAGCGTTTGACAAGTTTCATCCGTTATCTCCTAAAGCGTGTCGTAGTAATCGCGAATGTGTTGCGTTTCACGATAGCCCGTCTTCTTCATGTCTTCTTTCGGCATTTCAACCGTTTCTGAAGCAGTTGCCACCTTCGTTGTTCCAGCGACAACTGCACCCGCTACGGCTGCAGTTGTTAAGCCTTTGAGTAAGTCCCTACGGCTTGTGTTTATTTCTTTATTATCTTTCATCATTGCTTCCTTACCTTGCGGTAGATCTTTTTGGAGGCTTAATGCCCCTCTATCGATATAATCGCGTACTGCTCGATTACTCGTAATCAGTGACGTTTTTCACATCAATCTTTAATTTATGCTTACTGCTTTTTGTATTAACGCTAAAACGCACTTGCTCTAACGTTAGGAATGCTTCACACAGCTGAGCTGCCGATTTGTAGAAGTTCGCACTTTCTGCACTTTTAAGCTGACGCGTAAAAGAGTTGAACCAAGGGCCAAGATGCTTATTGAAAACAGCTTGCTGAAGCGCTTCTTCTTCACCGGTTAGCATTGCCATTACTTCACACAATGCCGCAATATGATCTTCTGGCTCTTTCACTTGATCATCACGCTCAATGCCTAAAAGCTCTAAATCATGACGAATCTCTGCTAATGGTTTTTCCATCATGGCGCCAGTTCTATGCCAAGAACCAAATGGAACAATCTCTCCACGGCCAATGCCAATGAACAGATCTTGATATTCGTCTTCTAACGCTTCGCGATTTGATTCCGTTGCTGCTTGTTGAATGGCAATCCAAGCTTTTTGCATTGCACTCTCAGACGCTTCAATGTCTAACGTCTTTAGGAAATCAATGACCTCTTCAGAAGGTGCGCTACGGAACAATGCAGAAAGAACCAAATAGATTTCAGTTCTTAGTGTCTGTTCTTGATCCAAATTAGTATCCAATGCCAACTCCTAGTATTTCAATTGATTCAATGGGTCTTGAGCCATTGAGTCGAACATGTCCACCACACGACAGTCTTCACACATCGCAATACGATTAATCGCAGTTTCATCTGAAAAATGAGAGTGACCACGTAACTTATTCTGCAGCATGTCAATCATAGACTGTGGAGCGAATGGCTTATGGCAGCGTAAACATTCCGCCGCTTTCTCTTCATGAATCACAACCGCTTGTTGACGTTCTTCTTTCACCCAATTCATACGAGGTGTCAGAGTGAGAACATTCTCAGGGCATGCCTTTTCACACAGACCACATTGAATACAGTCTTGTTCTACAAACTTAAGTGATGGAGAAGCACCGTCGGTATGAAGAGCACGTGTAGGACAAACCGCAACACAACTCATGCATAACGTACAATCTTTGCTTTCACACGAAACCGTGCCGTATGGTGCATTCGAAGGAAGTTCAACGATATTCTCGACAGGAATGCGAGATGAAGACATAGCATCGAGTGCAGTGAATAGACGTTGACGTTTGTTGCCTTGAAGATCGCCAAGTGCAAGGTCGAAAGAATCAACGCACAGTGTTGGAGGCCCTTCACGTAGAGACTCTAAATACAGGATATCGATGGTTTCTTTTGGAACACCGATTTGGTCTAGTAGCTCTTGAGCAATCCCGACTTCGTTATTCAGAACACGAATGATCGTCTCTGGCATAAAACGAGAAGCAGCAAACAGAACCTGAGTTGCGCCATTCACTAGCGCTGCAAACCAAGTATCAATACCAATAGAAGGCAGTTCTTCAACAACGATTGGAATAACGTTATCTGGTAGTGCTTTTAGCGCCATTACATTGTAAGTCTCATGACGAGAGCTACAGATAAGTACGATTGGATCCAGACCGCCCGCATGTTCATAGTTAGCTAGCGTACGTTCAATGAACTTTTGAGTATCGTCAGGGTTTGGAAGCGCATAGGTAATCGCTTCTGTAGGACAGCTTGTTGCACAAGTTCCGACGCCTTGACATAGATAAGGGTTAATCTCGATTTTGTGACCTGTTTTGTCTGAGCCTTCACTTGATAGCGCGCCAGCAGGACAAGCATCAACACAACGTTCACACCCTTTTACGCCACGAGAACTGTGCGCACAAAGGTCAGTGTCTAAACGGAAGAACTTAGGCTTATCAAATGTACCCATTAGCGTTGGAATCTCTTCCAGTGCTTCGGCCAGTTTTGGATAGCCTCGACCCACTGGGTAATAACCCGGTACAGGCACTTCTTCTGTCATGCAGCTATTCAGACATAGGTCTAGAACAACATCGAAACAATCGTGATTAATCGCGATTTTCGCTAAGTTGCTTGATGTGCCTTTACTCTCAATCACAACTTCAAACGTACCAAGGAAACCGGATACTTGAACCGAATTCGCGAAGTACAGTTCTGGGTTTTTGCCCTTTTCGCCGTCTGTCGACAATAAGGTTAAGCTCGTCAATTGAGGTAATTGAGCCGCAGCACTTTCAATGATCGCAGTTGGACCAATAACAAGAGTATTACCGCCGCTTTCGTAGCTAACAGTAGGTGGAATCAGATTTGTTAACTCAACTGTATTTTCAAATGCATACAGTCTTGCTTTAGCGTTATTTGAAGTTGCTTGTTCTAATAATTGTTTAAGCATTGCTCAGTTCCATCTTTGGACATGGATAATCTGTTCAACCTTCATTGTAGTAAGCGATAGAGAACTTGCTGAGTAATCCGTTAACAACTAACCCTTTAGCCAGTGTCTCGCTCGTCAGACTATGAATTCGTCTATCTACAAAAAAGTTGATAATAAACGTTATTTAGCAAATGCCATGCCAATTTAATAAACCTTATATATCAGTAATTTAATTCTTTATAGCGTTTATTGTGCGTATAAAAAAACCGCTTGGGACATTTTGTCGCAAGCGGTTCATTGAGTATTTAGTCAAAATGTACCTATTCTTTGTGTGGTATATTTTGTCCCATCTCTTTCAGGTCATCTTCGTCTGATGTGGTAGCGCTTTTATCTGAAACTGTGTTTTTATACAGTTCTTTTTCTTGTTCGGTTATTTCGGCACTTTCTGAAGTTTCAAGTTCATTATCAGATGCCTCAAGATCGCTTTCAGAAGTTTCTAAAACTGAGCCTTCATCTTTATTATCAATGACTTGGTCTTCTTCTGGCGTAGTGTCTTCTTCCGTTTTATCTTTAACCCAATCACGCAGGGTTTCCGCAACCCCTTCAGAAAGAGACTTTAAATTACTGTAATCGTCGTCGTAATCATCTAAACCATCACGAACATTGAATTCTTCTGAGAGGAATAATTTACGCAATGCGGCTTTTTTTACGCTTTCTGAGGCTTCTGATACCAATAATTGAGCAACAGACAAGTCTTCAGTGGCTTCTGGTGCGGGATCTTGAACGTCAGCAGCATGAACTTCTTCATTGGTTTCTAAAGGATCACTATCTAAAGACTGAGGCGCTGCTGCTTCCATTTCAGAAGAAAGATCAGCAGACGAAATCTCAGAAGATGAAGAATCAGAGGAAGTGAGTTCCGGTGCTTCCAGTGTTTGCTCTACTTCCAAAGCTTCGTCAGTGGATTCGTCAAGCTTTCGTTGAGACCAACGGCTAAAGAAGTTAGTTGCCATTTGATCTACCCGCACCTTTACGTTTCTTACGTCTTGCTTCTAGCAACTCACCATGACGGCCTATGAAGGCTTCCATCCAAGCTTGCACAGGTAGCGGAATGTCGTATGAAAGGACTTGGTTGTCACCGTCCATGTATTGCCCTGCAACAGTTTGTGATGCTGTAAGTAACTGAATAACTGGTTTTACACCAGAATCGACATTATCCATCACTAAGAAAAGCTTAGGTTGCTGAGAGCTTAAGTTGAAACGATAGTCCGTACGCTCGTCTTTGTGTAACTGAAGTAAGCAAACGTCTTGGGCATCACCTTCTGGCGACAGTTCAAACCCCGTCAATTCCCATTGCGTCGTTACCCAGATACCTGTTTTGATCTCTTTCTCAATTCTTTGGACACCGATTGGCCAAGCTGCTTCTGTTTTTTCATATTGTTCTTTGAATTCTTTTATCTCAGACATACTTCACCCAATTGATTTTCTTTGGTCTGAATGCACTTAGGACATTTTGTACTGTGCGCAATCATATACACCCCATAAAGCAATAAACACGCCAATACGGATTAACTGCGAGAGCGTATCTATAGCGTTCGTTATCAAGTTGTCACTATAACGTTAGTCGATACTGGTTATTTCAGACAACTCCACTCGGTGAACTCTCATATTTTGCGCTATTTTAATCGAATGCTTCATGTTTTCCTGAATACCCGTTATTTTGGAATAAGATTTGCTTTAAGCATGGGCTAAAGAATCGATTAACAAGAGTGGCGTTAGACCGTCTTGTTAACTTCTTATCTCTTAAAATCGCTATCTCATTAAGTAGGACGTGACTGTGGTAAAACCAAACATAATAAAAACTAGCGAAAACCCACTTCAGACAATTGAAGTTGAAGTGTTTGATGAATATGGTGAGAAGCTAACCAAACAGATCGCTTGTGAACGCCCTCTTACCGTTATGTTGAACTGGAAAGAGATCGTAACCCTGATGACGCTTGGCTCGCGCCCTGAATCTTTAGTCTTGGGTTATTTGAAGAACCAAAGCTTCCTTTCTGACCCTGAAGCGGTTGAGTCTATCATCATCGATTGGGAAACCAGCTCTGCAGCGGTTATCACCAAAGAAGATACGAGCCAACTTGAGCAAGCGCTTAAGAAGAAGACGGTGACCTCTGGCTGTGGTCAAGGCACCATGTTTGGAAACGTGATGAAGCAGTTGGAAGATTACCAGGTGCCTCAAACCAAGATTAAGCAATCTGAAATTTACACGGCTTTAGAAGCGCTGACTCATTACAACGACACCTACAAGAAAGCTGGCGCGGTACATGGTTGCGCAGTTTGCAAAGACGACAAGGTTCTATCGTTTGTTGAAGATGTTGGCCGTCACAATGCGGTAGATACGTTAGCTGGTGAGATGTGGCTTAACAAAGAGTCTGGTGAAGATAAGATTTTTTACACTACTGGCCGCCTGACTTCTGAAATGGTCATCAAAGTAGCGCAGATGGGTATTCCTGTTCTGCTATCACGCTCTGGCGTAACACAAATGGGCTTAGACTTGGCTCAGCAATTTGGTATCACGACCATTGCTCGCGCTAAAGGCCTGCGTTTCCAAGTGTTCACTGGCGCAGAGAAGATCGACTTTGATGTGAAAGGCGAACAGGCTTCGTCTGAAAGCTAGATTCAAAAGCCCTGTTCATGCCTAATTAAAGCTGATTTTAGGCGAATGATATAGCTAAACAACAATGCCGCTCATAACCTTGATGAGTGGCATTTTTTATTTGTTCAAAGTTTATTTCAAGATATGCCTAGTAAGCTATATAGCTTGGAGGTTTCTCTCAACGGTACCCACTGATTTTTGCTTGTAGATAAATAACGGCTCCCTCGACCTTAGTCGTAAACGAATCTTGCTTTAACAACCTTATAGGCTATTAGTTACATATTCATCATTTAAATGCATCTATTAATTACAAAACAAAGATGAATATTAACGTCACTGGCTTAAAGGGAATTAACCATGAGTAATCCATCGGAACCTCAGCGTCGTTCGCTGTCTCTTTCAATACGCAGTAAATTTATTCTAATCAACCTCACCTTGTTTGTTTCAGTTTTCATATACGCCATTTACGAACAGTTTAGCTTAGACAAGCTTGAATCCTTGGAGCGCGCTGCGACTGAAAACCTCAGGAGTTCAGTTGACTTGCTAACGCTCAGGAGACACGAGAAAGATTTCTTGTCTCGCCACGATCAAAAATACGCAGAACGCTTCGACAAAACCGCCAACACCCTGAATCAACGATTGGTGACTTTGAACCAAACTCTCACCTCGCACGAGCTGCACCTGTCTGACCAAATGACAAGGATTTCGGACACTCTTCATCAATATCAAAAACAGTTTCACCAAATCGTTGAACAAGTAAATAACATTGAACGTACGACCGCACCTTTAGGTTTTGTCGCTGCGTTAGATGGCAAAAGAACCGCGTTAAAATCAGCGATCGAATCTGAATCGAGTTTGGCTCTAGAGCTTGCGCTATTGGAGTTGATTGAAAAAGACTTCCACTATCTCGCTCATATTAATGACCAAACACATATGGCGTTAGCTGGTGCTCTTAAAGAGTTTGAACCCTATTCTCAAACGTCGGTTGCGACAGAGCAAGCCTATTCGGATTACAAAGCTGCGGCTGAAACGCTTCTGTTGGCTAACACCAATTTAGGTTTATCGGCAGAACTCGGTCTTAGAGGCGCCTTACGTAGCAACGTCCACCAAACAGAACAAGCCATTGAAGCGGTACAAACCGAGATAAGCCAAGCTATCTCAGCGGCGAGTACACATACCAAAAACACACTACATCTTTTTGGTGCGGCTATCGTAGCTCTGCTCTCTCTGTTGTTAGTGTTCATTGGGCGCAACATACTTGCGCGAATCAAAGCGATAAACGTGATGATGGAGTCAATTGCCAATGGAGATGGCGACTTAACCGTGCGCATGAACGCCAAAGGCAACGATGAACTTGCTCAGTTGGCGCATTCCTTCGATACCTTCATCAATAAACTGCATGGCAATATTAAAGAGTTGTCTGGCGTGATGACGGTGTTGACCGATAGTTCGTGTAGCTCTGAAGAAGCGGCAATCAAAAGTATGAGTAATGCTGAAAAGCAGAAGCAACAATCTGAATCAGTAGCGACGGCAGTTAATGAGCTGGTGATGACCAGTAATGAAGTGACGGCGAACATAGAAAACGCAGCGACGAACGCTGAGAAGATCAAAGACAATGCACATCAGGCGTTACAAGAAACCCACGCAACCAATGACAGCATTAATGTGCTGGCCGAGAATATTGCAGAGTCTCAAAACCTAATTGTTCAGCTTGAAGACCAGAGTCGTGAAATCAATCAAGTCGTCACTACCATTCAAGGTATTGCGGAACAAACTAATCTACTCGCGCTAAATGCAGCGATAGAAGCTGCGCGCGCTGGCGATCACGGACGTGGGTTTGCAGTCGTGGCGTCTGAAGTAAGAGAGCTTTCGCTAATGACTAACGATTCAACCCATCAAATTGAATCGACCATTCATGGCCTAACGTCTGGAATAGCAAAAACGGTCGCTAAGATGTCGGTAAGCCTAGAACAAACGGGATTAGTTAAACACCAAACCAAAGATGTGGTAAATGCGATTGAAGGTATACACTTTCAAGTTGGAGAGATGTTCGACTTAAACAGCCAGATTGCCACGGCGTCTGAAGAGCAATCCATGGTTTCAGCGGACATCGATCGGAACATTACCGATATCGCTCATTTAGCCAGTGATACTCATACCGTGGTTTCAGGGTCAGTTCGTTGTAGTGAACAAGTATCGAACGTGAGTGTGAAGCTTGAGAAGATTGTCGCGCAGTTTAAGTATTAATGAGCAGTGTAAGCATTGATGAGTAAAGGTATTTTCGACCAACCACTCGACATTTTTTAATACAAAGAGACTGATTTAAAAAACTGATATGAAAAACAAAAGGCCTCTATCTTATTCATAAAGATAGAGGCCTTTTTAATCAGGGATACGTACTAACGTTGTATTACGTATTCATGTTTAATGCGTACTAAGCGCGTGCTTTCAAGAACTCAGCGTAAGTACCGCGGAAATCGTTGATCTTGCCGTCTTTGATTTCAAGAACACGAGTCGCTAGAGAGTCTACGAATACACGGTCGTGAGAAACGAAGAACAATGTGCCTTTGTAGTTCTCAAGAGCCAAGTTAAGTGCTTCGATAGATTCCATATCCATGTGGTTCGTTGGTTCATCCATTAGCAGGATGTTTGGTTTGTGCATCATGATCTTGCCAAGAAGCATACGCCCTTGCTCACCACCAGAGATAACCTTTACCGACTTTTTGATGTCGTCTTGGCCAAACAGCATGCGACCTAGGAAGCTACGAACAACTTGCTCGTCTTCACCTTCTTGACGCCATTGGCTCATCCAATCAAACAGGTTTAGATCTTCTTCAAAATCATGTGCGTGATCTTGAGCGTAGTAACCGATGTTTGAGTTTTCAGACCACTTATATTCACCAGTACGCGCTTCTAGAGCACCCGCTAGTGTGTTAAGTAGTGTTGTTTTACCCACACCGTTCTCACCGATGATAGCAACACGCTCACCAACTTCGAAAATCGCATCGAACTTGTTGTATAGGTCTTCTTCAAAACCTTGAGATAGGTTTTCAACCACAAGCGCGTTACGGAATAGCTCTTTAGACTGTTCGAAACGGATGAATGGGTTTTGACGGCTAGACGCTTTTACTTCATCTAGTTGAATCTTGTCGATCTGTTTAGCACGAGACGTTGCCTGTTTCGCTTTAGATGCGTTAGCAGAGAAACGAGAAACGAACGTTTGAAGTTCAGCAATTTGTGCTTTCTTCTTCGCGTTATCAGAAAGTAGACGTTCACGAGCTTGTGTCGCTGCTGTCATGTACTCATCGTAGTTACCAGGGAACAGACGAAGTGCGCCGTAATCAAGGTCAGCCATATGTGTACAAACTGAGTTTAGGAAGTGACGGTCATGCGAAATAATGATCATTGTGCAGTTACGTTGGTTTAGCGTATCTTCCAACCACTTGATGGTGTCCATGTCCAGGTTGTTCGTTGGTTCGTCAAGAAGCATAATATGCGGGTCTGCAAACAGTACTTGAGACAATAGAACACGAAGTTTCCAACCTGGTGCCACTTCGCTCATTAGACCGAAGTGCAGTGATTCTTCAATACCTACAGCAAGAAGAAGCTCACCTGCTTTCGCTTCTGCCATGTAACCGTCCATTTCAGCGAACTGAACTTCAAGATCAGCCACTTTCATGCCGTCTTCTTCGCTCATTTCAGGCAAAGAATAAATGCGGTCTCGCTCTTGCTTAATCGCCCAAAGCTCTTTGTGACCCATGATAACCGTGTCGATTACCGTGAATTCTTCATAAGCAAACTGGTCTTGGTTTAGCTTAGCAACGCGCTCATTTGGATCGTAGCTTACGTTACCTGCACTTGGTTCAAGTTCACCAGATAGGATCTTCATGAACGTCGATTTACCACAGCCATTCGCGCCGATTAAACCGTAGCGGTTGCCTTCGCCGAACTTAACTGAAATATTTTCGAAAAGTGGCTTAGCGCCGAATTGTTGGGTGATATTTGCTGTGGAGATCAATGCCGTTACCTTTTTAATGTGAAAAACGCCGCAACGTTACTTCTTCGGGGCTTTAACTGCAAGTCTTGATTGCAATTACTCGCCATTAAGTGAGTGATAACCTAGCCAAATCATAGTTTGAGCTGACTCACATTTTTGATTTTCTATTTGTCGTTAAAAAACCATCTATTTTCAGGAAAAACAAAATATCGAACAGCGCCCCATAATGGGCGGTATATAACGTCCTAAATCATGCCAACCATTGAATATATCGTATGCTGATTGGTCACAGTAAAACTAACCCGATCAAAGCAACAACAGACATAGGCAAGACTAGCCTAATCTCTGACAATTTCATGACAAAATCAGCCAAAACGGGAATAAAGTACTCGCCCCCGATACGGGGTTGGATTTCACAAAGTAAGATTAACTAACTATAGTAATCCTAACCTCATAATTCTAAGAGACTTTTATGCGTTCACTTTCGCGCTTCTTAATCTTCACTTTGGCCATTCTCTCTTGGCCTAGTCATGCCAACTTGGAATATGACTTACAATCTCAGCCTCAGGTATCTAATAGTGCTGTAGATCTGGATAAGCGTATTGATTCCCTACCGGATCCCCTCTTTATGGAGCAGTCGGACAGACGCCAAGTCAACATCCTGCTTGCCGAAGTCCTGCGAGTTCAAAAGCAGGAAATCAAAACCTTCGAGCAACAGATAAAAGCCTACAGAGATAACAACGACGCCGATCAATGGTTTGTCGTTCAAACCAGCTACGTTACTTTGAATAGCTTGAACGTTAGTAAGCAGCACCTGTTAGAGCAGACCAACTCTGCGAACAAAGAGCGCTTAACCGGTTTTGGCCCATACGGCGTGATTCAATTTAAACAAGAGTGGGAATTAACCAAACTCAATATTGAGTATCTTGTTTACTTCCAAATTCGTAGCTTTAAAGCATTAGTTAAAGACATTTTTATTTCTCCAGTGCCTGTCATTTGGGCTTCTCTAAAGGTGCTGTTCATTTACTTCGGTTTAGTATGGTGGCTTGCCAACAGCACTCGCTTGATTGAGTTGTTTCGAGTTAACTTTCTCGAAGCGAAAACGAACCCTCCTTTTTTGGTTCGTGTGATTTGGTATATCAGCCGCGCTGAGCGTGCGATTGCTTGGTTAATCGCCATCACACTTTCTTTGAGAGTGCTTTCTAGCATCCCTAGCCTGCAGCACCTGATTTTCCTAGAAATATTCACGTGGTGGATTCTAGGTGGTTCGATTGCTATTAGCTTTATTCTTGAATTTGCGTATCGCTTGGGTCGCACATCAAACCAAGAAGTCATCGCGCTGAGACTATCGACTATTCGTCGCTATGTTTGGAGTATTATTGTTGCAGGTCTGACTTTGCAGATATCGAGCATCACACTGGGTAAAGGCACCATTTATAGCTGGATCTACAGTGCGCTGTTTTTCTGGTTTGTGCTGGTCACGATATCGGTACTTAGATTATGGAGAGCGAAAGTCTTCGATACGCTGCAACACATCTCCGATCGTCCGGTGTGGGTTAACTGGGCGGTAAACCGCAAGGAAACCTTCTTACTTAATATACTGGCGACGGCAATTGGAATCGTCTGGTTGAGTGTTTACAACTTCCAACATCGAATCATGGCATTGCTTTCTAGTTACACGTTGTTTAGTCAGGCCTTAGCCTATCTCTTTCGAATCGAAGTGGCTAAGCAGTCTGATCTTGATAAAAACCAACAAAACTTGGTTCGAATCAAAGGAGACAAAACCTATGAGTACATTCTGCCGGGTAATATCGATAGCACCTTAATTGATTACGCGGGCGATGAGGTTAAGCAACTCTCTCGTTACTTAATGTCTGACAGCCCTGCTATTTGTATTGTTTCAGGCGAACGTGGTGTGGGTGCGACAACGTTGCTTTATACCTTGCTACATAAAGTATCCAACGCAGAGCCTGTTTACGTGAGTTGCCCTTACGCAGGTTACCAAGAGCTCTTAGCGCATCTAGCCGTGAGCATCGGCTTGGAAGAAGAAGCGACTGAGATTCAGATATTGGCGCACCTACGTAAAAGTAACACCACGTACCTAATTGCGATTGATAATGCCCAACGATTAGTTAAGCCAATGGTCGGTGGCCTGTCTGATTTGATTCGTTTAACCAACCTTCTCCGTCGTTCTAAAAAGAATCACCGTGTCGTGATATCGATTGCCAAATCAAGCTGGCGATTTGTTGATAGAGCGCGTGGCGAGCGTCTGCTGTTTGACTTGGTGTGTTTCCTACCACGTTGGACAGAGAAACAAGTTGGTGAGCTACTGACTAGCCGCATCAATACAGATCTTGAAAAGCCGTTATCGTTTGATGGTTTAGTTGTCCCTAAGCAGTGGGATCAAGATGACATGAGTGAAGAAGAACGTGCACGCCAAGGCTTCTATCGAATCTTGTGGCACTACTCTGATGGCAACCCTACCGTTGCGCTGCGATTCTTTAGGCTCTCTTTGAACCGCAATAAAGAGACAGATCAAGCCGTGGTGCGTCTGTTCCACGTTCCTGAAGCGCAGGAACTCGAGAATATGCCAAAACCTATGCTGGCTGTACTTCGCTCTATCGTACAACTGGAGATAGCGTCTCCGGAAGTGTTGTCTGAATGTACTCAGCTGAGCATTGCAGAGATAACCGGGATTCTACGTTATTTTGAAAGCCGTGGTTATATTGGTTGGCATGAAGAAAAGGCTCGAATTTCTGAGCACTGGTTCCGCCACATTACTAATGTTCTCGACCGTCAACATCTACTGGTGAAGTAAAATGAAGAAGTTATTTATCCTACTATTTGTTGGCTTGGCAAGTGCTGTCAGTTTCCCGACCTTCGCGACGGAAGAGTTAGCTAACGTAGAAAACATCTCAAAGATTGCGAGTTTAGTGCGTTGGAGCGGCGTGTTCTTCTCCATGATCGTTATTGCCGCAATGTGGTTGTTACTTAAGTTCATCAATTCGTTGGTGACCAGCTTTGGTAGTCAGTTCGTGCAATATCGAATGCTGCTACAGAAATTGCAGTCGTTTACTCAGTTCTTTATTTACGTGAGCACCGGTCTTATCGTGTTCATGATGAGCTTTCGAATCAACGATCAAATCTTAGCTTTGATTGGTGGTACCCTCGCCGTGTCGGTCGGCTTTGCGCTTAAAGACTTGGCTGCGTCATTCATCGCCGGTATCACGGTGATGATTGACAGACCTTTTCAAGTTGGTGACCGTGTCACGTTCGAAGGTAACTATGGCGACATCATTACCATTGGTTTGCGTTCTGTTCGAATGAGAACCCTGAACGACGACATTATCACGATCCCGAACAACAAGTTCTTAAACGAAGTAACGACTAGTGGTAACTATGGCGCGCTGGATATGCAGGTGGTAATTCCATTTTATGTCGGTATGAATGAAGACATCACCCTAGCCCGTGACTTGATTCAAGAAGCGGCATCTTCAAGTCGTTACATCCATTTGCCGAAGCCTGTTACGGTTCTGGTCAAACAGACCATCACGGATAATTACTTGGCGATACAGCTAACTTGTAAGGCCTATGTGGTCGACACGGCGTATGAGAAGCTGTTTGAAACCGATATTACCTTGCGTGTGATGAAAGAGTTTAGAAAACACAATATCAACCCTCCGAAGATTTCAGTGACTGCACATTAACAAGATTGGCTTAACGCGCTTCTTTTTCTAAACGCTCTTCTTTTGTTGAGCAAGTTAACAATCCAGTCATCTACAAACAAAAACACCTCCGAACTTGTCTCAAGTGCGGAGGTGTTTTTTTATGAGGTTTTTGCTTAGACCTTAAAGTACTTTAACTGATCAGTAAGGTGTTCTGTAGTGTTGGCCATTTTCTGGCTATCCTCAGCTAACGACTGTGAAGCTTGCAGTACTTCGTTAGCCGCCAGATGAATCCCAGTGACACTTTCACTCATTTCGGTTGCTACCGTGCTTTGTTGCTCCGAGGCGGCGGCGATCTGCGCGACCATGTCGTTAGCGTTGTGAAGCTCATTCACAATCACATCGAGTTGTTGGCGAGTTTCGTTAGACGCGACAACACTGTGATCGACTTTCTCATTGCTGCTTTGCATTGCTTTAAAGGTACGCTCGGCTTGCTGAGTCAGTTTTTCAATCGTCGATTGCACTTCATTGGTTGAGTTCTGAGTACGGCTAGCAAGGTTACGAACTTCATCGGCGACTACCGCGAACCCTCTTCCTTGCTCACCCGCTCGCGCTGCTTCTATCGCGGCGTTAAGTGCTAACAAGTTAGTTTGTTCAGAGACATCACGTATCACGCTCACCACTTGGCTTATCTCTGTGACACCAGATTGCAAGTCTCTGACGAGATCGTTCGCGGTCGAAATGTTTTCTGAAACCTGAGATATGGTTTTAGACGTTACTTGCATGTTTTGGTCGTTCTGGTTTGCGTGCTCGACAACCTTATTGGTGCTTGCGGCAGTGTTTTCAGCATTCACAGCGACATCAGAAATCGTGGCACTCATTTCTGTCATCGCTGTCGACAACAACTCAAGTTGCGCATGTTGTGAGTTAACACTGGTCGCCGCCTCTTCACTCGCTTGTGCAATGTGACTCGCCATGTTGCTGGATAAACCTGCTGATTCATTCGCTGTACGAAGCGTGCTTTGTAACTTGTTGAGCATGGTATCAATTTGATTACTCATATCACCCAGTTCATCTTTGCGTGTCATATTCATGCGCACACGAAGATCCCCATCTGCAATCTTATGGGTGTTGTCGATAAGCTTGTTAAGTGGCACAAGGATATTGTTAGAAATCGCGTAGCCCATAGCAAACAACAGGCCTGATAATACAACCGCGACCAGTCCTTCTTTGAGCGCTAATGCATAGAAAGCGTCTTGAATATCCGCAACTAAGATTCCCGAGCCAACAATCCAATTCCACTCAGGGAATAGCTGTACATATGAGATCTTGTCTTTAAGTTCACCTTGCGGGCTCATCCATTGATAATCAAGAAACCCTTTCTCCTCTAGGGTACGTGAAATGTTGACCATCTCACGCCAGTGGTGTTTACCTGCACCATCTTTAAAGTTACCTGCGTTCTTGCCATTGAGTTCAGGTTTTAATGGATGGATAACAACGTTGAGTTGTTGGTTTAAGATCCAGAAATAATTAGTGGTGTCGTAACGAAGCGTTTCAATCGCTTGCAGCGCTTGTTTCTTTGCTACTTCTTCACCGAGCACGTTACGTTGGCTGTAATAATAGCTCGCTAAGCTGACCGCGGTTTCGACTTGAGCACTGAGTTTATCTTGGCGCTCTTGCATTGAGCTTTCACGTTGTTGCATTAGGTTGAAAGATGACGCCATTACCAATAGAACAACCGATAAAATGACGATGGAGATAAGTTTTGATTTAATAGATAGATTACTTAATTTCATAGCTGACTGACTTTATTATATTTTTTGATTATGAATTTGGGGTCAATGTATCAAAAATCCGTACAGTTCAGATGATATGCATCAAGATCGAAAGATATACACTGTGTTACATAACCAAAAGGAGGTACTCGTCAAACGGGCAGAGGTTGAGATTTAGTTGGCGATAGTTTAGTAGTGCGGAATTTTCGTGCTTGGGCTGAAACGTTCATGTAACCGCCCAAGCGCAATAGAAATATTATCAGGTGATAATATGGTTGGATTCGATCTTAAAGCTAAAACTTATAGGTTTGAGACCAACAACTGTGGTGTCGCTTTTTGCTGAAGGTAGATACTAAAGCGGCTTCCCTTGCCTACTTCTGATTCGACACGTATCTCGCCACCTGTTTGACTCAAGATACTTTGAGATACTGACAAACCTAAACCTGTACCGTCTCGTTTGGTGGTATAGAAAGGCGAGAAAATACGTTTCAGTTGCTCTTCTTTGATACCACAGCCTTCGTCTTCAACATGAACAATAGCCCCATGAGACACGCCATTTTCAACCCAGTCTTCACTTGAAATAGTTAATGTGCCCTTTCCGTCCATAGCGTGAATCGCATTCATCTGTAGATTAACCAGAATCTGCAGCAATTGGTTGCGGTTCACTTCGACAGACGTTTTCGCGTGCAGTTGGGATACGTACACAATGCCCTTCTTCTTAGCCCCCGTTTTGACAAGCGTAATACTCTCATCAACGATTGGATTGATGTGTTGCCAAGTGATTTCATCTTGTACGCCACCATGACGGCTATATTGAAGCAGGCTTCGTGTGATATTTCGGATTCGGTCAATCTGTTCCATGATGGCATTGACTTCTTCGTCTACACGAGCGACTTCGTCACCGAGCTCAAACTTCATCAGTTCGACGTTGCCAAGAATCACCGCTGTCGGGTTGTTAATCTCATGGGCGATGCCCGCGGTTAATTCGCCTAGCGCGGCTAACTTTTCATTGACCACCAGCTTGTCTCGAGCTTGATTCAACAGCTTGATATGCAGTTCGAGTTCTTCGGTTTTCTCTTTCAAGCTAGCAGTACGTGAATGAACCTTACATTCGAGTTCTGAAGCGGCTTGTTGGATCTCTTGATTACGTTCGTGCAGCAAATCTAACATCTTGTCGAATTGTTTAGCGAGTAAAGTCAGCTCGTGTTGATCGTTCAAACCCAGAGTGCCGATTCGCTTGTCTTGCCCCATCTGGACTAGCTTGACGACTTTATGAATGCGTTCAATAGGATTGAAAAGATCACGCGCACCACGGTGAACGATCAAACCAGACGCCAGTAACAACAACACAATCGTAATACTGATTTCACCAAGATTGGTTAAGTACGTTTCCACCAATGGCCAAATCAGATAACCGGTATAGAGCATGCCGATGACGTTATCGAATTGGTCATGAATCGGTTGATACGCAGTGATGTACCAAGCGTCGTAAACATACGCTCGATCTAGCCACTCTTTGCCTTCATTCAATACTTTAGAATGAACCTCGTGAGAAACACGAGTACCAATTGCGCGCCCTGCACTTTCTTCGCTGCTTAACGGTACATTAGTGCTGACACGTAGGTCATCAAGAAACACAGTGACGGTACCTATGCGGCGATTAAAGCCCTCGCGTTGCGGATAAATGAGATTGCTGATCTGATCAACCAACTGTGTGCTGTTATTAAGGAGGATCCCGCCATCAAGAAAACCAATTACGTGATCATTCTTGTCACGAATCGATACAACGGTGCGGCTAACTAAACCCCGAGTTTCAACATTTCGACTATTGAGCATTGGGACTTCGGCTTGCCTGGCAAGGTTTTGGTCTAAATCGTTGAGTTCGTTTTGGCTCAATACACTAAAGAACGACTCTTTGTGTGTCAGGTTGAGGTATTCAAGCTTTTTCTCCATGCTCTCGACGCTACGCCAACGTAGAAAATCGAGTTCATAGCGAGATTTGTTTTCAGAAACCCAACGTGTGAGCTCTTCTTTCGAAATATCACTCGTGAGTTTGATTCGGAAGTTGTAAGACTCAGCAAATGCTTGAACGTTATAGGCCTGTTGGTTCTGAATTAGATGGATACTGTTGTCGGCAACATCCAAACGCTCATCGACATCAATCAGAGCACCCTGCCACGTGTAATGTACTGACCAATACAGTGTTATAGCGACAAGCGCACACAAGGTAAGAATGATGGGAGCGGATGTTAGAAATAGCAGGCGATAACGCACCATGGTTTTGAACCGGAACGCCCACTTTGTCCACCAATGACGTCTAATCGGCATATTCTGAGCCTTCTGTATTCCACTCTTTGTACTTACGCTCTAGTGTTTTACGCGCCACACCGAGATCTCTCGCAGCTGCAGACTTATTGCCATCATGGAAACTCACCAGTTGTTCTATGTGAGATTTTTCTACTTCTTTGAGTGTCCAAGTGTTCGGGTAACCCTCAGCAGCGTCTACATTATTCAAGTTTGGTATTTCTGCTCCATGTGACACCGTCACTGAAATGCTGGTTGGGGCTGGATCACCATTAATTTCGCGCCAATAGTGTGCTGGTGGCTTGTCTAAAAGAATGCATCTTTCGACTAGGTTCTTAAGTTCGCGAATATTTCCCGGCCATTCGTATTCATTCATCGCCAAGATATCTTCATGTGCCCAGTTTGGAACCGGCATACCCAGTTCACTTGATAAAAGACGAGTGAAGTATGGAACAAGCTCTATCAGATCAGACGGTCGTTCTCTCAATGGCACAACATCAATCTTAAGTACATTGAGTCGGTAGAACAGATCGCGACGGAAGTGGCCTTTATCGACTTCTTCTTGAAGGTTTCGGTTAGTCGCCGCCACCACACGTACGTCAACGGCAATTTCTTTCTCACTGCCAACTGGACGAATAGTACGTTGCTCTAGTACGCGTAACAGCGCTGCTTGCATTGGCAGTGGCATTTCACCTATTTCATCAAGGAACAAGGTGCCACCACTTGCGACTCTGAATAGACCTTCACGGTTTTTCTTCGCGCCGGTAAATGCGCCAGAGGTATGCCCGAATAGCTCACTTTCTAGAAGTTCAGGCGCAATTGCACCACAGTTGATTGGCACAAATGGGCCACTACGCTTGCTGGCTTCATGTACACCACGAGCAACTAACTCTTTACCGGTACCCGACTCTCCTTCTATAAGAACTGATGCTCTCGACGGTGCAAATTGACTGATCAGCAATTTAAGCTGTTTAGTTTTGTCTGAATTGCCGATCAATTCGGTCTTGATATGACGGCTAACATCACGCTTCAACGCATACTGCATTCTTTGGTCAAGGCGCTTGTCCATACAACGCAGAACCGCTTGTATCATTTGTTCGAGGTTGAACGGCTTAAGAATAAAATCTGAAGCACCAAGCTTAAGCGCAGATATCGTCATCTCTAAATCAGCATAACCTGTCATGAAAATCACATCGGCACGTTTGTCGTTGTCGTTAAACGCCTCTTCCCACTCAATACCAGACCGACCTGGTAGGTTGATATCAAGAACAATCAGATCAAAATGCTCGCTCGAACGCAGTATTTCGGCTTCTTCAACCGACCCCGCACTCGATACCTTGCCAAAGAACTTACCCAGTGCTTTCTTTAAAATAGCTTGCATACCTATTTCATCATCCACAACCAAGACGGAAAACGCTTGATATTGAGTCAATGTGTTCGGGTTGAGGTTGGGTGCAGATGAACTAGGTAAAGACATAATGATTAGCCGGTGGGGAAAGTTGGGACAGAGTGTACCAATTAACCTTTTGTGCAACAGGGACAATGTGCGACATTTTGTCCTAGCTCATGTTTTGATTCATTTTAGAGGGCTAAATGACGCAGTTTTGTCCGAAATAACAGCAATTTAATGAGATCTGATGCATGATTTATTGGCATTAAGATTGCTTGTAAGGTGTAGATTTCTAATTACAACAATTAGCGTCTTATGCACATGCCCTTTTTTGAGCTCTTTAAAACTGAAGGCATGTCATTCATTTATAACAAAATGGACATAATAATAATGAAAGCAATTCCCCTAACTATTGCAGCTCTATCTATCGTCAGTTACACGGCTAGCAGCGCGGAAGACACCACCCATATCAAATTGGCGACCACCACAAGTACCTACCACTCTGGTCTACTTGACTACTTATTGCCTGAGTTCGAAAAAGATTCTGGTATCAAGGTTGATGTTTTAGCGGCGGGTACAGGTAAATCACTTCGTATGGGTGAGAATGGCGATGTAGACCTAGTGATGACTCACGCACCAAAGGCTGAAGCTAATTTCGTTGAACAAGGTTACGGGGTTCTACCTCGCAAGCTGATGTACAACGACTTTGTCATTGTTGGTCCTCAAAGCGATCCAGCGAAGATTGAATCTCAAAAAGCAGTGACTGATGTGTTCAAAGCAATCGCGAACAATAACGTGACCTTTGTTTCTCGTGGTGACGACTCTGGTACTCATAAGAAAGAGATGGGTATTTGGGCACAAACTAAAATGGAACCAAACTTCGGTGGTTATCGCAGTGTTGGTCAAGGCATGGGCCCTACTCTGAACATGGCGTCAGAAATGCAAGGCTACACCATGACAGACCGTGGTACTTGGTTGGCTTACCAAAACAAATTGGATCTTAAAATCCTTTTCCAAGGTGACAAGAACCTGTTTAACCCTTACCAAGTGATTCTTGTTAACCCAGAACGCTACCCGAGCATCAACTACCAAGCTGCGAAAGTATTCAGTGATTGGCTGGTTAACCCTAAAGGTCAGAAACTGATTAACGACTTTAAACTGCACGGCAAACAGCTGTTTGTTGCGAGCGCAGAATAGTTGGTTGTAAGCGCAGAGTAGTTTGTTGTAAGCAATGAGTCTTTAGTTGTAAGTAAAGCGTAGCGTTGAAGGTGTAGTTAAAACCAACAAGCACTACACTTAGCTAAACAGTTAACGAAACACTCTTAAAAACAATAGCTGGCCAATTCAAGCTCAAATAGTTTGTGTCAGCTATGATTAACATCAGTCATTACCGATAAAGACCTATTATCGATTCACACGAGATTCTTCATGACCCTATGGCAAACAACAATTGATGCAATGAACCTACTAGTGAGTTTTGACCACGAATTGTGGAAAATCGTCGCGGTATCCTTCAGCGTATCTTTGTCCGCCATCTCATTAGTGATTGTTCCTGCAATCCTTATGGCTTTCTTATTGGCTTATACCGAGTTCCCCGGGAAGTGGGCATTGTTATCGGTGATCAACACCCTGCAAGCTATCCCAACCGTGGTTATCGGTTTGTTGATGTACATGATGCTCTCTCGTTCTGGCCCACTCGGTGATTGGGAATTACTGTTCACCCAAAAGGCGATGATTCTAGGTCAGATGCTGATCTGTTTCCCAATCCTAGTCGCGATGATGCACGGCGCTCTCCAAGCCAGTGACCGCCGAGCAGTTGAAACGGCGCGCACGCTTGGCGTATCAACGACTCGTGTGGCGTGTACGTTAATTTGGGAAACGCGCTTCCCTCTTTTAGCGGCAACTATCGCTGCTTTCTCTCGTATCGTCACTGAGGTTGGTTGTTCAATGATGGTCGGTGGCAACATTATGGGGATGACAAGAAACATCCCAACAGCTATCGCTATGGAAAGCCACAAAGGCGCATTCGCTCAAGGCGTCGCCCTCGGTATGGTGTTATTAGCATTGGCATTAGCCCTTAACTTTTTCCTTTCCAGTGTGAGAGGAAAAGGCTATTTAAGAACTTAGGAACGCTGTCATGAGTATAAAAATAACAACGCAGCAAATTTCAATGCGCTACAAAGAGCGTGTTTTGTTCCATATTCCCGAATTGTCGATCGGCCCCAACGATGCCGTTTATCTCAAAGGAGATAATGGTGTGGGTAAAACGACCCTACTTAAAATATTGTCTGGATTGATTCAGCCAAGTTCTGGCCGCATTCAGTCTCCGACACAAAGCTGGCAGCAGATCTTATTCCCTAGGCTCAAGTTCAAAGACATTATCTACCTGCATCAAACCCCCTATCTTTTTGATGGTTCGGTGTACCAAAATGTCGCTTATGGCATTCGCTTTAACAAAGAGAGCCAAAAAGATAAGCGAGCTCAAATAATTAATGCGCTGAGAATGGTAGGTTTAGAAACCTTGGCAGATGAACACATTTCTGTGTTGTCTGGTGGTGAGCGTCAACGCGTTGCAATGGCACGAGCCTGGATTCTTAAGCCTTCAATTTTGCTGATGGACGAACCAAGTGCCTCTTTAGACAAAGAATCTATTGAAAGATTGGTGATAATGGCCGAAGATCTTCTTCAAAGAGGCGCGAGTTTAGTCATCACGAGTCACCAAACTAACGCGTTAACCGACTTATGTAAGAAGCAATGGTGGATCAAGGACAACACTTTGACTGAATCACCGCTTCTGCAAGTTATTAAAAAGAACAAAGCACAAGAGAATATTTATGCTGCTTCCAACGCAAACTAGTTGGGTTATTTTGGCTGGCGGACAGGCCAGCCGCATGGGCGGAAAAGATAAAGGACTTGTTGAGCTCAACGGTTCTCCGCTTATTCAATACGTTATAAACAAGCTGTCACAGCAAGATGTCAGCATCACTATCAATGCCAACCGTAACTTAGACAGTTACCAAGCATTTGCTCCGGTTGTTTCCGATTCCTTCCCTGACTATCCAGGTCCATTGGGCGGCATTCATGCTGGCCTTAAAAACGCGAGTACAGACTGGGTCGGCTTTGTCCCTTGCGACAGCCCACAAATCAGTGACGACCTTGTTGAGCGTTTTTGTTCTGCAGTTAAAGAAGACAGCGACATTCTTGTCGCGCATGATGGCGAATTTAAGCAACCTGTATTCACCCTATTCCACAAACGTGTTCTGCCAAAGCTAGAAGCGTTTTTGGAGCGTGGTGATCGTAAAATCATCTTGCTATACAAAGAATGTGTCACGGAATATGTCGATTTTAGCGATTCTCCTAACTGCTTTGTTAATCTGAACACGCCAGAAGAACTCACCCAATTCGGAACGCTTCAATAATGAAAGATTCAAAACAACGCCCTAACCTTCCTCTATTGGGCTTTGCTGCTTATAGCGGTACAGGCAAAACGACCGTACTTGAAGCTCTGCTTCCGCTGTTGACTGATGCGGGTTTAAAAGTGGGTGTTCTTAAACATGCACACCACGATTTTGATGTCGATAAGCCGGGTAAAGACAGTTACCGCTTACGTAAAGCGGGCGCGAATCAAATGTTGATCGCTTCTCGTAACCGTCACGTGATGATGACAGAAACGCCAGAAGCCGAAGCTGATTTTGATTACCTTCTGACACGTTTCGATACCAACACGCTTGATCTGATTTTGGTTGAAGGCTGCAAGAACATAGCTTTCCCTAAAATTGAATTGCACAGAGATGAAGTCGGTAAACCTTGGTTATACCCGAACGATGACAACATTATTGCCATTGCTGCAGACAGCCAAGTGGAATCCGAACTGCCACAAATGGCGATCAGTGACTTAGAAGCGATTCGTGATTTCATTATTGAATATGCTCAGTCGTTTGACGGTTCCTCGAAAATAAGCGAAACCGCTTCTTGTTCGTCTTCAAGAGACAACACGCCCGCAGTGTGTTGTGATTCGTTCTCTCCTGCTGGTTTAACCGTTACTCAAGGCCAACAAAAGATCGTTGATAGCATTGACGCGCTCGATCTCACAGAGAGTGTTGAACTATTGCAGGGCTACGGTCGTGTTTTGGCTGAAGATATAATCTCGCCAATCAATGTGCCTCAAAACACCAACTCAGCAATGGACGGCTACGCAATTCGTAGTGAAGATTTAGAACTGGATAGTTACCAACTGGTCGCTGAAGTTATGGCTGGTCACAGCTACGACAAGACCGTTCAACAAGGTGAAGCCGTTAAGATCATGACGGGTGCACCAATGCCTGAAGGCGTTGATGTTGTTGTTATGCGAGAGCAAGCCGTACAAGATGGCGATAAGGTTAGCTTCCCTGATGCGAAAATCTCAATTGGACAAAATGTCCGTATGGCAGGTGAAGATTTAGAAATCGGCCAACCTGTCTTTACTCGTGGCACACGAATCGAAGCACCAGAAATGGGCATGATGGCGTCACTAGGTTTTGGCAACTGCCCTGTTTTACGTAAAGTTAAAGTCGGTGTGTTCTCTACGGGTGATGAAGTTCAAGCCCCGGGTAGTGAGCAGAAGCCGAACTCTATCTATGACTCGAACCGTTTTACTATCATCGGCATGCTTCAAAAGCTTGGCTGTGACATCGTAGATTACGGCATCATTGAAGATGATGAGCAGAAGATGATGGATGTGCTGCATTCAGCGTCGCTTGAAACCGACATGGTTCTGACTTCTGGTGGCGTGTCTGTCGGTGATGCGGATTACATCAAGCTTGCGTTAGATAAGCTGGGTGAAATCAACTTCTGGCGTATCAACATGCGTCCGGGTCGCCCTCTTGCTTACGGCAAAATTGAAGACAAACCTTTCTTCGGTTTACCGGGTAACCCAGTTGCTGTGATGGTGTCGTTCATTAACTTTGTAGAGCCAGCGATCCGTAAGCTACAAGGTCAAACCAACTGGACACCAGTTAAAGCGAACGCGGTAGCGACTGAACAATTGCGTTCACGCCAAGGTCGTACTGAGTTCAGCCGTGGTGTGTTCTCGATGAATGAATCGGGTGTGCTTGAAGTAAACACGACGGGCAAGCAAGGTTCAGGTATCCTGCGTTCAATGAGCGAAGCAAACTGTTTAATCGAAATCTCACCAGCGGTTGATACCGTGAAAGTTGGTGAGACGGTAACGATCATTCCTCTTCAAGGGCGTGTTTAATTTAAGGTTCAATGAGACCTAAATTGACTTACCAGATCTTTAATTAACTTAGCTGCTTTTTAATTGATTTGGAAGATCTTCGCCAAGACATAGATGAAGCCCCTTCTATAGATTTTTCGATATTATGGGGCTTTTTGTTCTTTTCGCTTCGTGAAAAACGACCTGTTCGTTGCCTAAAAGGCAAATAGCTTAAATTACGCTAAACGTTAGAACGATAATCTTAAGATTTTTTATCATAACCTTGAGCCACGTACTGTTTTTATGTAGAGTGCGCGCAAAGTAATAATTCTATTGGAGAGCATCATGGCTCGTACCATTCTGTACACTTACAAAGACGAAGACAAAGAGTTGCTGTTTTCGAAACAAGAACACCGCACGATCCAAGAAGCTGTTGCTGCAGCTGAAGGTATCGACATCACTGAGTATCTAAAAACTGAGCAACAGCTTGAGTTTATTTCTGATACTAAAGCGGTTCGTAACTACCAAGATAACTATTTCCGTAAGCTTGGCTTTACTAAGCTTACGTTGAAGCAAAAAGACAACCTTGGTGTTGGAAAAAAGAAGAAATAAGCCCTCTGGCTTCTTTTTCTCGATCTGTAGTTTCTAGCTTTGCGTTTTGACTTGAGAACTAAGAAATTAAGAAATTATAAGAGCTAAAGAAACGAAAACCAAACAATAAAAAATGCCGCAACCTCTTTCGAGATTGCGGCATTTTTATTTGTGCTTTTTAACTAGCTTAACGTTAAGTTTCGATTACTTAATGTTAAGGAATGCAGCGCCACGAACGCCGCCTGAATCACCGTGCTTTGCTTTGATGATTTTTGGACATTTCGCTACAGACAATAGGTATTTAGGAACACGCTTTGGCATCTCTTCGTAGATAAGTTCGAAGTTTGAAAGTCCACCACCTAGAGCTACAACATGCGGGTCAAGTGCAGTAAATAGGTTTGCGAAACAGATAGCCAATAGCTCCATGAAACGGTCAACGTGCTCAGCTGCTTTAGCTTCGCCTTCGTTGTACGCTTGGATGATTTCAATCGCCTTCTTTTTCTCACCGAAGTAGTGTTCATAAATCAGTTCAAAGCCGCGACCAGATAGATAGCTATCTAAACAACCTTTCTTGCCACAACCACAACCCAATAGCGGTGCGTTGTCGCCAAGGTGGAACCATGCATCAATAGGAAGACGCATATGGCCGAGCTCGCCAGCAACGTGGTTACGTCCTGAGAATACTTTGCCATCAAAAACCAAACCACCACCAAAACCAGTACCTAAAATTAGGCCAGCCACTGATGGTTCATCTTTCAATTCATCATCCCACGCTTCAGACAGCGCAAAACAGTTCGCATCGTTCTCGATTTTAACACTACGACCAATCAGCGCTTCTAAGTCTTTGCGTAATGGCTTACCTGTTGAAGCCGGTACGTTAACAACAAGCATAGTGCCGTCGTCCGCATCTTCCATGCCTGGAAGACCAAGGCCAATTTTGCCTTCGCAAGAGAATTCGCTATCGTATTTTTTTACCAAACCGGCAATCGTATCAAGTAGCAGTTGATAATCTTCAGTAGGCGTTGGTACGCGTTCGGTTGCTACTCGCTCAAGTTTTTCATTGAACGCACCAAACTCAATTTTTGTGCCGCCAACATCAAAGCCGTAATACATGAAATCTCTCCAATTTTTCCCTAAATTCGGGCAAATAAATTTTTTAAATTAAACAACTAGGAAGCATTATCCATAACACTCCCCCTACAAACCGTGATAGATAACAAACTTATCTCGTGTTCGAATCTGTTTGAACAACAAGTCAGCACAAAGCGGTTAAAGGTTAGAGTGACGTCTCACTTTTAGTATGCTCTATGAAAGCATTCAGGCTTGGTTTGGTTGGATCCGATTTATAACGTGTCTTACTCAACATGTAGCTTTCACGAAATGCTTCAAACCATAGCTGTAAAGTCTTAGCGCCCTGCTCTTCACCGGCTTGTTTCAAGACTAAGCTCGCGACTTCGGCCGTTGATAGATGTTGTTCGTTGTCTGACTTACGCATCATATATTGAGAAACCGATTCCGGCTCAATCGACAACACAGGTAAATCTTGCAAATACTCTGAGCGACGGAAGATACGTCGTGCTTCGCGCCAGCTGCCATCAATGAAAATCAGCAACAGTGTTTTGTTTGGGTCACGCATTTGTGGCAGATCTTGAACCACGCGTGTTTTGTCGTCGGTATAGTCTTCAGGGAATACGATCACGGGTTGGTATTTGTCATCTTTGAGGACTTCCAACATCTCTTGATTTGGCTCAGTACGATGCCAAAGGTAGGCGTAACTGTCTTTAACCGTATCAACAATCAAACGGCCAGTGTTACTTGGCTTTAAGATTTCGTTGTCTGACAAGATCAACATAGTCGCGACATTCGTATCAACGTTAGGTTGATGTTCACAGATACAGCTGTCTTGTTTGATTTTACAGAATTCACATCGCACGACTTTACACCCGCGCGCATTAAACGGTTTGGTAGCAATGGACAAACGATGTTGATATAAACGGTGAAAAGCGTGGATTCTCATGGACAATAACGATAACTCTAGAAAAGTGGCACGATTGTACTTACAGTGTCCTTAGAATGATAGAAGGAATTCCCATGCAAGACCCATCACTGCTTCGCCTTGTTTGTTTTATTGTCGTTTTTGGATTGTGTGCGCTTTGGGAATACCGTTTTCCGCGTAAAACACTGACTCAAAGCAAATGGTTTCGTTGGGGAAACAACTTTGCGCTGGTCGCTTTGAACAGCTTTCTATTAGCCACTCTGATTCCTATCGCAGCATTCCAAGCGGCGGTTATCGCACAAGAAAACCAATGGGGTCTGTTCAATACCCTGTCACTTCCGAAAGAACTCACTATTTTGGTCTGCGTATTGCTGTTAGATTGCGCCATTTACCTGCAGCACTTGGTGTTTCACCGTGTTCCTTGGTTATGGAAGCTACATCGAGTTCACCATGCGGACCTAGATATCGATGTCACAACCGGAACGCGCTTTCACCCTATTGAGATGATTCTTTCAATGCTCATCAAAGTGAGTTTGGTAATCGCACTTGGTGTCCCTGTCATTGCGGTTGTGATATTTGAAATTGTTCTTAATGCGAGTGCGATGTTTAACCACAGCAATGCACGTCTACCGCTGTGGATTGATAAGCGATTGAGAAAAGTGATTGTGACCCCAGACATGCACCGCGTTCATCACTCGGTCATTGTGAAAGAAACCCACTCAAACTTCGGCTTCTTTTTATCTGTGTGGGACATCTGGTTTAAGACTTACCGCGCTCAGCCAGAGCTTGGCCACGATAAGGTTCAGATTGGCGTTCCAGAGATTCAAGATGGTAAAGAACAACGGTTAGATCTGATGCTTCGTCAGCCATTTGCACGATTCCCTGCAACGAAAGACTAGGTTCTAATACACCTGAGTTTCAAGCTTGTATTGAGATCGAACTTACTTAATTCCCAAAAAACGCACTTAAATTCTTACAAGAATCTAAGGGCGTTTCTGTATCAATAGAACTAAAAGCGGCGGTAGATTAGTGCTTCAACTATTGTACTGTTTGGCTAACTCGGCAGAATCGTTTACTTTATTTGAGCACGCTTGTTTATTTCAGTACATATTTATGAAGCATAGCTTGTTGGTGCCCTGCTATCTCACCAACTTGCTCTGAACTCTCGATCATAGATTCAAGTTGCAGCTTAGTATTCTCACCCTGCTCAGACACGCGAGTGATAGAATGCGTTACATCGACAGTCGCACGGGCTTGTTGTTCGGTTGCCACCATGATTTGTTCAACACGGCCTTTGATCTGGCTAACCGCGAATTCGATTTTCTCGAAGGCTTGTTTTACATCACCACTGGTTTCCAGTGCGTTGGCCATTTCACTTCTCGATTCCGTTACAGAAGCGCGTGATCGGTCTGCCGCCGCCACCAATTCGTTCATCATATTACGAATATTAGTGGTTTGCTGGGAGGTACCACTCGCCAGTTTTCGTACTTCATCGGCAACCACTGCAAACCCTCGGCCTTGGTCTCCTGCTCGCGCTGCTTCTATTGCGGCATTCAATGCGAGTAAGTTAGTGTTTTCAGCAATACCACTGATCACGTCAACCATTTCACGAATCTGTTTAACGCGAATATCCAAGTCCGTCATCGATTCTTGATTCAGGCTAAGAGATTGCTCGAGTGCTTGTAATCGCTTCTGATTAAGGCCGACCACTTGGCTACCATTGACTGATTCGTCTTCTGCTATCTGCGCGTCGTCATTCGATGCGTTCGAAATACGAGCAATCTCACCAATGGATGCTTCAAGTTCTGTAATTGTGGCGATCATATTCTGTAGTGATTCGTTCTGCTCATTCAAGCTTGAATTGGTTTGCTCGGCAGCGTCATGGCTTACTTCAGCGGTTTGATAGAGCGTTTCACAATTACGCGTTACCAAACGAACCGAGTCAGCGGTGGAATCTACGACCGTATTGAGTTTCGAAGTAATAACCTGTAACTCTAGCGGCCCGAGTAGTTCACTTTGTTTAGAGAAATCATGATCTGCAAGTGAACTCAACTGGTGAGTAATATTTTTAAGCCCTTTATTCATCCAGCGGCGTAACACGAACCATGAGATCACAATAATAAAGGCAATCACTAGCCCGCTGATAAACAACACACGATCAATATTGGTGATGGTTTGATTTACAACCAATTCACTTTCATCAATCAGTTGCGAGGCGGTAGAAGACAACTGATTCAGTGTGCTGATGACGGTATTCGCTAGGGTGATGACTTGCGTTAAGTTTTGCTCTTGCTGCTGAACCAGTTCGAGTTTCAAGAGGATTTGTTTGATTATCCCTTGCTCGGTGAAGCCTTCTTTCACCATTTCGTAAGGCGCCGTCAAGCTTGCGAATTCAGCGATGTCTGGGTGCCAATCGGCAAAATCGCTGTAAGCCAAGTTAAGGCCTGCGATTCGGTTTCTCAATTGACGATATTCGTCTTGTGCTTTATCAATGTCAGATTGCATCATCAACATCAAGAAGGTGTTCGCCATAGCAGACGCACTGGATGTAAATCGGTTCGCTGCATCGCTCGCTTCTGGGTTGTCTTCAACCAAGAATGAGCTGATTCGGTTCATTTCTGGTCCGATAGATCCAACGCCATAACGGAACTCGCCCATTTTACTGTCGATCAGATTTTGCTTACTTTGAATCTCAATCTGCGCCAGCAATACCGTATTAGTCATGGTTTGCAGTTGCGCCATATCATCAATAAGGTTTTGTTGTTGCTCTAAAGAGATCGCATCAGGAAAAGATTGGGAGATAAAAAGGAGTTCCTCAAGCGTGGTATTACTCTCTGTTGCGAGTTGGTCAATTGAAACCCTTGTCGAATTCAGCGCATCTAAGTCGGTTGACTGGGTGCTATAAGTGAGAAGTTTCACTTGCTCTAATACGCTTTGCGTTAATTCGGCGTTGTGCAAGGCAAGGGGTAACGCTTGTTCTGAAAGTGCGTCAAAATGTCCCCCGACCCGTTCAACTCCCCGAATGCTAACCATTGATAAAAAACTAACGAGTAAAAGAATGGAAATAAATACAGCAGTGACGGTTTGAATGAGCGAGAATGTATAACGTGAGGGTTTTATTGATAAATTTGTGTCGGGCATGTGAAATCCAGTTTGACTACGAAAAGAGATATCCTTAAGTTAGTTCGTATACTAGAAGTCCTTGATGACGTTTTTATTTCAGTTTTTTGTCAGAAGAGTTACATATGAAATTCAGAAAAATGGCTGTAGTTACAATAACTTTAGCAACATTGGCTGCTTGTAGCTCGTCACCATCGCCTTCTCAGCTTAGTCAAACCGCACAGAAACCCTTATCAAAGTCAGAACAATTGACTACAAACGCTTATATGAGTGTGTATGAACAGTGGAAAGGTGTGCCATACCATTTCGGTGGGACATCATTTCGAGGCGTAGATTGCTCCGCTTTTGTTCAAATTGCCGTGCAAAATGCGACACAACAAGCCTTACCGAGAACCACAAAAGATCAGAGCAAAAAGGGAAAAGAAATAGCGTATGGGCAAGCAACAAGCGGTGATTTGGTATTTTTCAAAACATCGATGACGGTACGACACGTAGGTGTGTATTTAGGAAATAATCAATTCCTACATGCTTCGACATCGAAAGGTGTCATCATATCGAGGTTGGATAACCCTTATTGGGCTTCTAAGTTTTGGCACTTTAGGCGTTTATAGCGGTTTAAAGTCTTAACCGTTAAACGAAGTCACTTTTAAAGCTACGACGTAAACGCCTATCATCGTGAACATAATCATCGTGAAAAAATGACTAACGAGGAAATGGACAAATAGTTAGTCGTATTTAGCAACAGCAGAATCAAATAGATTCTTCACTAGCGCGATGTATTCATCTAGAAATACAATTTGCTCGTTGGTCGCTTTCTTAGCCCATACACCCGCTAATACTTCGCCTAAATCCGCTACCACAGCATCGGCTTCTTTCAAAAGTTGAAAACGAACACTCGAATGTAACTCTGGATTTTGCTCAAAAATAGCCATGATGTTTGTTGAAATCATGTCTGTGATGATGTCTTCAACACTCTCATTGCCTGTATCGCCATTACTATTTGTAAAGACATCCAGATTAAACGATAAGTGCTCGATCAGAGCCAAATAGCCATCGGTTTCTACAACCACAATAAATCTCCGTTTTAAGCTCAAGAGCAGATTAATACGTACTTGCTTAATACTATGTAAATGAAGCGATTTGTCATCACTTTATTACCAAAAACCGTATTAAAATGATCCTAGTTAGTATTTCAGCTTAAATATTAAACCAATAGCTGAATATATACGTGTCGCTAGATGTCTGTTGGTCAAGATACTTGCAGACTCAGCACGCCATCATTACTCGGCTATTAAAGAGTCATAAAGAGCTAGCTAGCAAGTTGAGATGATCACGTGCCCTATCGTTAACTATAGTCGTTCAACCTACTCTAATAGCGCATTTAAGTTGATGCGTAGACAATAACAAGCTCCAACTACTTTTCCAGTTTGTTTCAACCAAAACCGTTTCGATTGTGAGGCCAGTTCCAAACAATTCTATAACTTTGCCTTGCCAATTTCTGTTTGTATTTCAAAGAGCTTGAATCAGTTCGAGTTCACAAATCAGCCAATTGATTCTACATAAGGTGAAGAACAGATAAGAACATTGACGAGCACGTCTATAAATTGCTCAAATTTATCCTAAACTATGGCTAACAAACAGTATTTCTAACCTTCAATTTTTTAACTTTCAGTCTTTGAGGATTTCCTATGTGGCAGGCCATTTCTCAACAACTTTCAGATACTCTTCTATTTAACTTTCAGATTACTGAACGTACCAAGGTTTCTGGTGGTGACATTAACGATTGCTATATGATCAGCGATGGTAATGAACGCTACTTCGTAAAAGTGAACCAGCGAGAATTTTTACCTAAGTTTGAAATCGAAGCTGAGAACTTACGCTTGTTAAGAGAAACTTCCACCGTTTATGTGCCTGAGTTGGTACTGATCGGTAAAACCAAAGAATGCTCATTCATTATTCTCAATTACTTGCCAACTAAGCCGCTTGATACGGGTAATAACAGCTTTGATTTCGGCGTGCAGCTTGCTCAGCTTCATAAATGGGGCGAGCAAAAAGAGTTTGGTTGTGACCAAGATAATTATATCGGTAGTACGCTTCAGCCTAACCCTTGGCATAAGAAATGGGGTCGCTTTTTCTCTGAACAACGCATCGGCTTCCAACTGCAATTGCTAAAAGAGAAAGGCATTGAATTCGGTGATATTGATGACATCGTTGATGTGGTGAACATGCGTCTTGCTGGCCACAATCCTCGCCCTTCTTTACTTCATGGTGACCTATGGAATGGCAACGTAGCGAATTCAGCCTTTGGGCCAATCTGTTACGACCCCGCTTGTTATTGGGGCGATCATGAATGTGACTTAGCGTTAACGGAATTGTTTGATGGGTTTCCAAAAGAGTTTTATGAAGGTTACCAGAGCGTCAATCCACTCGACGTTGGCTATACTGATCGGAAAGACATTTACAACTTGTACCATCTTCTTAACCACTGCAATCAATTTGGCGGCGAATATTTAGCACAAACTGAGGCGTGTATTCAGAAGATACAGGCCGTTTAATACCAATCACAGCTAGCTGTTGCGGTCTATACAAGCTACTGCGATCTTTAAAGCTAATACGATTTGGACAAGATACAGTGAGGAGAATTAGCCATGCATAAATACACAGAGAAACATGTCTCGTGCCCCCACTGTGGGCATGCAATCAGCATAACGCTCGATGCTTCAAATGGGAGCCAAGATTTTTATGACGATTGTCCGGCGTGTTGCAATGCCATTCACCTCGATATGCAGGTAGATGAAGTCAGAGATAGAATTAACCTCTCAATTGATGCAGACGACGAACAAGTCTTCTAACACCTATTCTCTTGTCGAGTTGGAGCTACGCTTCGATTTAGAGCTTCCCCTCGATTTTGAGGCTAGCCTAGAAAAACACAAATAGACAAAAATAGAAAAAGAGCACCTAACGTGCTCTTTTTTAATATCTTCGACTTTTACTTGGTGTCGCTTTTGGGGGCAAATGCTATTGATAAACCGTCACTACTATTTCTGGTTTGCTAGTACGCGTTCAACAGTATCAACAATCGCTTGTGTTTGAGGATCAAACTCAATGTTTACTTGGTCGCCTACTTCACGGCCGCCAAACAGAGTACGATTCAGCGTTTCTGGGATCAGGTGAACAGAGAAACGGTTCTCTTCCACTTCACCGATTGTCAATGAACAACCATCAACGCCAATGTAGCCCTTGCTCAACACATACTTCATTGATTCTTGCGGCAGCTCAAACCAAAGCGTACAGTTATTTTCCGTCTTAATCACATCAACGAGGTTAGCCATCAGAGTAATGTGGCCAGACATACTATGTCCGCCAATTTCGTCACCAAACTTTGCTGCACGCTCAACATTCACTTTGTCACCAACATTCAGTTGGCCCAAGTTCGTCAATCGCAATGTGGCTTGCATTAAATCAAAAGCAATCTGATTGCCCGAAATTTCCGTTACCGTTAAGCAACAACCGTTATGAGCTACTGAGGCACCAATTGCTAATCCCTCAACCATTTCATCTGTTAACTCAATGGTATGAATCTGAAACAGCTCTTTTTTGTTTATTGCAACCAGTGTTGCCATGCCTTGAACGATACCTGTAAACATAAGATTCCTATTTAGCATTCTAATAACAGTTTTTCATAGCAGTTATTGTGACATTTCTTTATGATTCGTCCAGTGGAAGCTTAAGATCATTGCCTCTGATTCCTTCAGAATGTCCTTTCCTACACTATTATTCTAATTTTCCCTCTTATTTGGAGTTGTTTGTGCATCGTTACAAAGAAGAATCCTCGAATCTAATCAAACTTGCGACCCCAGTTTTGATTGCATCTGTTGCACAAACCGGAATGGGTTTTGTTGATACCGTGATGGCCGGTGGCGTAAGTGCTATCGATATGGCAGCGGTTTCGATTGCAGCAAGTATCTGGCTACCATCAATCTTATTTGGTGTCGGTCTTTTGATGGCGTTGGTTCCTGTTGTTGCACAACTGAACGGTTCAGGCCGCCAAGTCAAAATTCCATTTGAGATTCAGCAAGGTGCATTTTTAGCTCTCGTCATCTCGTTACCTATCATTGGCGTGCTGTTCCAAACGCAGCTGATATTGGAATGGATGGACATTGAGCAACTCATGGCGGAAAAGACCATCGGTTATATGAACGCGGTGATGTTTGCTGTGCCTGCGTTTTTGCTGTTCCAAACATTGAGAAGTTTTACTGATGGCATGTCTTTAACTAAGCCTGCCATGGTGATCGGTTTTATCGGCTTACTATTAAACATTCCGCTAAACTGGATGTTCGTATACGGGAAACTTGGAGCCCCTGCTTTGGGTGGTGTTGGCTGTGGCGTTGCAACGGCTATCGTCTATTGGGTGATGTTTGCACTGTTGTTCGCCTATGTTTTAACATCAAAGCGTTTGGCTAAAATCAACATCTTCGGGACGTTCCACAAACCTCAACTTAAAGCTCAAATTCGTTTGTTTAGACTTGGTTTTCCAGTTGCTGCCGCTATCTTCTTCGAGGTCACGCTGTTCGCTGTGGTTTCCTTATTAGTTGCCCCATTAGGTTCATTGGTTGTTGCCGCACACCAAGTCGCGATTAACTTCTCTTCTCTCGTGTTTATGATTCCAATGAGTATCGGTGCCGCCGTGAGTATTCGTGTTGGCCATAAGTTGGGTGAAAACAACACTGAAGGTGCGAAGATCGCAACACACGTGGGTATCATCGTCGGTTTGGTAACCGCCTTTATGACAGCGGCATTAACAGTATTGTTTAGAGAGCAGGTTTCGTTACTTTACACAGAGAACACGGCAGTAGTTACCGTTGCAATGCAATTGCTGTTGTTCGCTGCGGTTTATCAATGTACCGATGCAATCCAAGTTATCGCTGCAGGTGCTTTGCGTGGATACAAAGACATGCGTTCGATCTTCAACATTACCTTCGTAGCGTATTGGTTACTTGGTCTTCCTATCGGCTACATCTTAGGAATGAAAGATTGGATTGTTGAACCTATGGGCGCACATGGCTTCTGGATTGGTTTCATTATCGGCCTAACATCAGCTGCCATTATGCTGGGTATGCGTTTGCATTGGATGCATAAACAAGACGATGATGTTCAGTTAAAATTTAGCTCTCGTTAGATTCGTACTCGCTAAACCGGTATCGCCGTTATCACATACAAAAAGAGCTCTGATTTTCAGGGCTCTTTTTGCTTACGGCTGTAAATGATTTAGGGGCGATTAGTTTATACTCAGGAGATTAGTATTCACTCTTCTCTCTAACAAAGCGCGCAAACTTGGGCTTTCCGTTTTGCGTAAAGCCGTTATACCGGAAGGTGATTTGACTGCCTACTTCAGGCGGTGCGAGTCTCATCTGGTCACTGAACCCACTTCCAATATAAAATTCCACCCCCTCTTCTGTGTGAACCAAAATCGAACCCATCATCCCTTTATACTTCCCTGTACCGCCTTTGTAACCAATAACCGTGGCTTCTGCATCGTGATGCCTTTTTAGCTTTAAAAGGTCATTACTTCGGCCTGCTTGATAGCGACTGGTGATCTTACGAAGCATCAAACCTTCACCATTACTCTCATCGACATTATCGAGTTGATGGAACAGAGCTTCTTCATTGTGAATCGGTACATGTTCGATGTAGCTGACATGAGGTTCTCCAATCATGCTTACCCAATGCAAGATGTTGTAATAGCGCTTTTGATAATCACCAGCAGCCCCTGGCATATCAAACAGCATGAAATCTATTTTGCGCCACGCTACGTCACTAGGCGTATGATCGAGGACGGTAGATTGGACTAAGTGGAACTGACCTCTTCCTGCCCACAACTCCCCTTCGAGATGTACCTTAGGCAAGTTTTTTGTAAACCACTTCGGTGAGTAAATGCGATTCCCGTTTCGAGTATAAAGGTGTTGTCCGTCCCAAAGAGCACGAATCCCATCAAGCTTTTCACTTTTCCAGTATTCAGAAACATCAATGCCTTGTTGGTATGTATTGGCCAGTACCAAATGGTCGGGAGGTAAATAGGATGAATGAGAAGAAAGCGAACACGCCCATAGAGTTGCTATCGCCAATTTAGTTAATCTCATCATCTGCTCCGTATTGATATCTGTAGTGGTCAACAAACGCCTTTAATCCTAAGCGTTCTGACACGTAGGTAGACAACCTTTGCTAGAAGATGCGATCCACACATCAACCTTATTTAACTTTCAATTTCATTCATATAATTAATGACTTATGGGTCTCAAATGTTCACCCATTTTTAGTTCTCATATTGAGAAACCGACTTTCTCAATATGAGATAGAGATTAGCGTTTTATTTAAGTTATTGAAAAATATAAACATAAAAGTTGGCACATTCAGTGCAATTGTCCATACATACTCAAAAGGAGATATCGCTATGGAACTACGTAAGATTGATTTAAATACAACGACACTGACTCTTTCTATTTTCGGTGATTTAGATGCAGCAGGTAGCCGTGATGCTCAGACCGATATTGACGATGTAATCTCAAATGATGGCCACCCTGAAATCGAAGTTGATTTTAGCCAAGTTGAGTTTTTAGATTCATCTGGTGTTGGCGCGATTGTTTACATGTTCAAACGCCTAACTGAGCGTGAGCGCAACATGCGACTTGAAAATGTGACTGGCCAGCCTCTTGAAATTATGAACTTGCTACGCATTGGCCACGCTATTCCAGTAAATTCAAAAAATCCTACAAATTCATGAAGATCCACTAAGCTAGAAGTAACAAAACATAATAATAAAAAGTAAAAACATAGGACGTTGGCATGAAAATACTGAAAAACTACATAGCCCTTTCTCTGTCTGCTTTGGTTCTAGGTGGCTGTACTAGCTACCCTGAACAAGGCACCGGCGGTTTGGCTGAAAGTTATGACTCTATTAGTTATCAAAATTCCGACTTTTCTCCTGTGATGCCAGACGAACCTCTTGGTCCTGAACACGGACTACGTTTTGATTGGCAACTGGCTAAATTACATCTTGATGCCTTGATTCAAGAAGGCGCCCGTTGGTGCTTCCCCGCTGCTGTTGTGCAAGCGATAGAGAAGCAAAATCGTATCGCTCGTGAACTACAAGGTGGCCTGCTTCTAGATGCGGCCAACGACCTAGTCATTCAAAGAAAACGCTTAAACGAACTTGAAGTCCAACTGGACTATGTGACCTCACAAGCCCGCTGTGAACCACCAAAAAATGAAAACCAATTTAGAATGCAATTGTCGGTTATCGAACAGTTGTACGACCTGCTTAACGTTGACAACCAATTCGCGGAAAACTCTACTGAAGTCAATCCAAAGTACATGGGACGACTTGCCGAGGCGACCACACTACTGAAAGAACATAAATCTCTAGACCTTGTAGTTACGGGTCATGCCGATGCCACGGGTACCGAAAAATTTAACGATGATTTGGCACTTGGACGTGCTAAACAAGTCGAACGCTACCTGACTATTTTTGGCTTAGGTGCTCAGCGAATCAAAGCAGTGTCTGTGGGTGAAACTGTCCCCCTTTTTGAAGGCGAATCGGACGGTACGCGTTTAACTAACCGCCGAGTGAGTGTCGAAGTTATCTCCCCTAAAAATGCCGAGAAAATGGGAGGTGGATTATGAAATTATTGATCGCTTTTATCATCACCCTATCGCTAAGCTTTACGAGTGTCGTGAATGCGAGCGAAGAGTTTTCAGACGCAGTTCAAGTCGGTGACCTTATCCAAGTTAACGTACCCGGCGAAAGTACATTAAACACAGGGTTCCAAGTGGATAAGCGTGGCCGCATTACCCTTCCTGAAGTTGGCGCCGTATTTGTTGCCGGTTATGACAGTGAACAGCTTAACAAAGTCGTTCTAGAATCACTGGCTACCGCTTATAAAGATCTTTCGAATGCTTCGGTGTACGTCAAAGAACAACAAATCATTATTTACGTTCAAGGTTATGTAGAACAGCCTGGCGAATACACACTGTCATTGGGCTCTAGCATCCAAATGGCGCTTTACGCAGCCGGAGGATTACGCCCGGGAGCACAACTGGACAAATTGATTCTCAAGCGAGGCGCGGACAAGAAAGAGTTTAACTACAAGCGTTTTCTTGATTCAGGTGACGAATCAACGCTACCTACTCTGCAATCATTGGATTCGCTTTTTGTTCCAGCCTCGCCATTAGTAGGCAATATTGAACAAGAATTCGATGCTGCCAAGCTTGCTAACTCTGGTGACAGTGCTGACTCTCGCAATTCAATTAAAGTATTTGGTGAGGTAAATGCACCGGGTTCGTTCACTTATAAAGAGAACACCGATCTTGTCGACGTACTAATGCGCTCGGGCGGTGTGACTCGCTATGCCAGTGTTGAGCAAATACGAGTAATTTCAAACAATACGCCTACGCTATTCAACCTTAAGCGTTATTTAGATTCTGGTGACGAAAGCCTACTTCCAATCTTACGCCCGGGTGCAACCATTTTTGTGCCGAAGCAAGAAGAAGAGATCAAATCCGGCGCAAACATGGTTTACGTCATGGGTGAAGTTGCCGCTCCCGGCGCTTTTGAAGGAAAAAGAGACGCCACCTTCATGGATATCCTTGCGAATGCTGGCGGTCCAACTCGATTTGCAGAATCGCGCCAAATACGTGTGATCAAAGCGGATGGCAGAGTCCTTAAATTCGATTTAGCGGCTTACACAGAAGGTCTACCTAACTCTAACCCACCGAGTATTAAAGCCGGTGACGCTATTTTCGTTCCAGAGAAAACCGACATGAACGAGAAGTCTTGGTTGAAGATTGCACCAGACAGAGCGGTTAACGTTATCGGTGAAGTAAACCGACCTGGTCGTATTGAATGGTCAGATGAAATGAACTTCATGGGATTATTGGCTCACGTCGGCGGTCCTACGTTACGAGCGGACACCTCAAAAATTGAAGTCGTGACGGGTAGAAAGATGGTTGTGTTTAATCTTGATGATTTCATCAGAAATGGCGCGCCACGAGATCTGATGCCGCAAATTCGTGCAGGATCTATCGTCCGTGTCCACGACTTACCACAAGACCCTTCAGACAATAAATCTCAATGGGTACGTCAAAGCTCTGATGCTTCGATCTACATTTTTGGGCAAGTGAATGCGCCCGGTCGTTACCGCTTCACCAAAGACATGCACTTCCTTGATATCTTGTCTGCGGCTGACGGCCCTACTAAGGATGCCGATATACACAACGTTCGTGTCACGCATCGTGATAAAACCTACTCTAAAGTAAGCAAACTCAATCTTTCACTGTACTTTGAAACCGGTGACGAATCATTACTGCCCAATGTAACCACCGGTGACACCATTTATATCCCAGAGAAAGGTAAGAACTGGTTAGACACACCGAAAGAAGAAACAGTTCGTGTGCTTGGTGCGATTAACAACCCAGGTCGCTATGTGTTTAACGACAACATGACCATTCTAGATATATTGGCAGAAGCGGCAGGCCCTACTGACAATGCTTACGTAGAGAAAATTACCATAGTGAATATGTCTTGTTGCCAAGGTCAAGCTCGTACCTTCGACCTTGTTGAGTTCAGCAAAACAGCCAATATTTACAACTTACCTGTGCTACGCGCTGGTGACACCATTTACATCCCAGATCGTCGTGAAAGCTTTATCGAAAAAGCACGTGTCGGATTAGATGACATACTACGTATTACGACCACCATCGTACTAATAGGAGCTTTATAATGACTATTTCAGCAACCCATGCCGAAGTCGAGCAACTGTATTTAGCTTCTGAACTTAACGGACAGAAATCGATTTGTGTGACGGCCTGTCACTCAGGTGACGGGGTAACCTCTGTTGCAACTGCATTAGCGGAACGTTTTCTTCTTGCTGGTCACTCCACGCTTTATGTTGACCTCAACTTATACAACCCCGCTTTCAAAGATTTGAACATGTTAGAAGACAGTCAACAGGGACAGTTAATAGAACATGTTGAGTCTCACCGGATGTTCATTGGTGTCCCGGCACCTCAAGTGGCATCAACACAGCTTGCTTATAAAGACCCGACAACGCTACAAACAGTAGTGAACAAATGGTTAGAGAAATACGATAGAGTCATCATTGATACCTCACCGCTTCTCAACATTAACAAAGGGAATATCCCTGCACAGTCTGTTGCGAGTGCCTGTGACAGCACATTGATGGTTGTCGCCTATGGTGAAACGTCAACTCACCACCTAGAACAAGCGAAAAAGCTGCTTGATGCACAGAGTATCAATCTAATGGGCAGTGTGATGAACATGAAACAAACTCCTAGCTTTGCACAAGAGCTGGTAAGACAAATCAATCGAATGAAATTCCTTCCAACTAAACTTCGCGATAGCTTGGCAAACAAGCTGTATCAAAATGAGTTTTTAAACCTGCCGATGTAACTTTTTCGTGCCACTATAGCTTCTTGTACAACTATAGCTTTCTTGTACAACTGTATGGCTGTCATTGATACCATGACAGCCACCTATCCTATTAAATTTCAAGCCGCGACAGCTCTAAATACCTCAAAACCAAATTGGGTGTTTTTGGCGAAATTATTATTGAAAATAAGATTTTAAAAACCATTCAACGCATTTCACATACGTCAATCATGGTCTTACCACCTTTAAATCCCTTCAAAAATCAACAGCCCCATGCCTAACTTTAGCGGTAATGTGACACGGACGGTTAAAGTGCCATGTAAATCGCATCAAAGATGGAATTCGTACGATTATTCCCTAAGATTATAAATAGAGGTGGTTTTTGACGAATTTGTAATAGTTTGACAAAGTTATCCGATGGCTGTTGAAACACAGTGGATGAATTGGCAAATCACACTTCACTGACTTTGCACATTTATCTATTCAAACTTCACCCATCCCTCCTTCTGCTCAAATGGTTCAAATACACGGAAAGGATCACCATCGAGCAATTTAGATAATCAATTTACCTTGGTTACCTTAGTTGTATTATTAAAGAGAAAGGAAACTCAATATGAAATACAAGTTAAGCTCCGTATTTTTGTTAGTAGCAGCAGCCAGCGGTAATGCTAACGCTGGAGAATGTGGCAGCGTAACAATCGCAGATATGAACTGGAACTCTGCAACACTGATCGCCAATATCGACCAATTCATCCTAGAACATGGTTATGGGTGTGATGCTGAACTTATCCCTGGCGACACCATGCCAACAGGCACATCCATGATTGAAAAAGGTCAGCCTGATGTTGCACCTGAACTTTGGAGCAACAGCTTAAAAGATGCATTGGACAAAGGTGTCCAAGAAAAACGTCTTCGCTACGCAGGTAAAGCACTTGTGAATGGCGGTGAAGAAGGCTTTTGGGTTCCAGCTTACTTAGTTAAACAATACCCAGAGATGGCAACCATCGAAGGTGTACGTAAAAACGCTAGCTTATTTAAGCACCCTGAAGACCCAGATACATCAGCATTCTACAGTTGCCCAGCAGGCTGGAACTGTCAGATCAGCGCCGGAAACTTGTTTAACGCTCTTGAGCTGGAAGACAGTGGTTTCACGATTGTTGATCCAGGCTCGAGTGCCGGCTTATCTGGCTCTATCGCAAAAGCTTATGAGCGCGAAGAAGCTTGGTTTGGTTATTACTGGGCGCCAACTGCCGTTCTAGGTAAATACGACATGGTTAAAGTTGACTTTGGCAGTGGTGTTAATGAGCAAGAGTTCCTAACTTGTACCACTAAAGAAGACTGTGATTCACCTAAAGCGACCATGTACCCGCCTTCACCAGTGCACACAGTCACTACAGAAGACTTCGCATCGAGAGCACCAGAGGCTTACGACTACTTCACTAAACGTGGTTTCACTAACGACAAAATGAACTCACTTCTTGCTTGGATGGAAGACAACCAAGCGGATGGCGAAGAAGCGAGTATCCATTTCTTGAGTGAGTTCCCAGAAATATGGCACCCATGGGTTTCTCAAGAAGTGGCTAAGAAAGTTGAAGCAGAGCTGTAAGAGCTTGGTTTAATAACAAACAATTACGCTTCAATAATACGGAAATAACGTCGCTATACTTGATGTTATTCATGATTCGGAGCCCTTTTCATAGGCGATACCTCATCGCATGAACAAGTGGCTCCGAACTATAAGGATATAAAATGGCTGACACCAATTGGTTATCAAGCTTTCCAGAGATGGAACGCGCTGATTTACGAACCATAAAAAAGACGCTAGATGGCGCATACCGTGAATTCTCTCGTGAATACGGTGAAATGATTGAATCTCTATTTGACCCTCTTCTTTCATTCCTTGTTTGGTTTGAAAAACTTCTTATCTCAACCCCTTGGATTATAGTCCTCGCCGTTTGTACAAGCCTTGTCTACGCCGCAAGTCGTTCTTGGAAACTGGCTTTAGGTTGTGTCGTTTCTTTGCTCCTTATTGGTTACTTTGGAATGTGGGAAGACACCATGCGGACGCTCAGTATAATTACTGTTTGTACCTTGGTTTCGATATTCTTAGGCATTCCGATTGGTATTGCGATGGCTCGCTCAAATCGAGCTCAATCTATCGTTACACCGATGCTTGATATCATGCAAACCATGCCAGCATTCGTTTACTTGATCCCAGTGGTGATGTTACTCGGCATCGGTAAAATTCCAGGTCTAATCGCCGTGGTTATCTACGCTATCCCACCCGTGATTCGTTTAACCAACCTAGGCATACGCTTGGTCGACAAAGAAGTACTTGAAGCCGCTACCGCATTTGGTGCGAGCAAAAAACAACGCTTATGGGGTGTTCAACTTCCCCTAGCAATGCCAACGATCATGGCGGGTATCAACCAAACCATCATGATGGCACTGTCTATGGTTGTTATCGCATCCATGATTGGCGTGAAAGGCCTAGGACAACCAGTTCTTAAATCCATCACCAACCAATATTTCACATTAGGCTTGATGAATGGTTTCGCCATTGTTGCCCTCGCAATTCTTTTTGACCGCGCTTCCCAGGCATACGCAAGAAGAACCAATGCGCATTTAGGAGGACTCAAGCATGACTAAACCATTGATTGAAATTAGTGGTCTATACAAAGTGTTTGGACCGAAACCGATGTCTGTTATGAACCGAGTTCAGAACGGCGAACACAAAGATCAGATTCTTGCGGACACAGGTCATACCGTCGGTTTAAAAGAGATTAATCTCGAGATTAACCGCGGTGAAATCTTCGTTATCATGGGGCTTTCTGGCTCGGGTAAATCGACTCTAATTCGCCACTTCAACCGTTTAATTGACCCAACTCAGGGTAAAATCATGGTCGAAGGCATTGATGTAATGAGCCTCAACACCAAGCAATTAGAAGAGTTCCGCCGTCATAAAATGTCGATGGTATTCCAACGCTTTGGCTTAATGCCTCATCGCACCGTGGTAGAAAACGTTGCGTACGGGTTGGAAGTACAAGGCATTAAAAAAGAAGACCGTTTAGCAAAAGCCAATGAATGGTTAGAAACAGTGGGTTTGAAAGGTTACGGCAAGCAGTACCCTGCCCAGCTTTCTGGTGGTCAGCAACAACGTGTTGGCCTTTCTCGCGCTCTGTGTACTAACGCTGAAATCTTGTTAATGGATGAAGCCTTTTCGGCACTCGACCCTTTGATTCGAAGTGAAATGCAAGATCAGCTTATCGAACTTCAACAGAAGCTTCATAAGACGATTGTTTTCATCACCCACGATTTGGATGAAGCACTCCGTCTCGGCGATCGAATCGCAATTTTGAAAGATGGCGAGTTGGTACAACAAGGCACACCACATGAGATTCTGCTGAATCCAGCCGATGACTATGTAGAGGCGTTCGTTAAAGACGTAAACCGTGCTCGTGCATTGACGGTTGAAACGGTTATGCAGCCTCCTCTCTATCGAATCACTTCAGAAACGATTGAAGGTGCTCTGGCACAAATGAAGATGCTGAAAAACGATTACGCTTATCACGTAACGGATGACGGCTATCAAGGCCTAGTCACACAAGAGAGCCTACAAGACGCCGTTGAAGATGCCTCTGTTCATGACTTCAGTGATGAGATTTACGAAGAGGTTCCTGCTGTTTTACCTGATGCGGTCATTGAAGAAGTTCTACCAGACACCATGTCTTGTGACTACTCCCTTCCAGTTGTCGACGAAGATGGAAATCTGAAGGGTGAATTAGAGAGAAGCGCCGTTGCTGATATCTTCTCTGAAAGTAGCGAGGAAGAAGTAGAAGCTGACCCAAAGCCAAAGATTGATAAAGCTTCGTAGCCTAAACTACTTAACCCCTCTAAGACCACTGTTGTTAATTCACTGCAGTGGTCTTTTTATTTGTATCGGCCTCGTTTTCTCCTGAGCTCTACCCGCCCCTTACGTTTATAGGCACCTAAGTTTATATTTCATAAGAGAAAACAAAATTAAATAAGTCCGTACGCTTGTCACAAACCCTGTAGCAATATGAGTGAGATGGTAATTAATTGCTCTGTTTATACGGCAAGCAGTTGAAATTATTCTAGAAAATGACTAGAACTTATTAGTACTCACGGATATTAGGCTCAATAGAAGGACTTAGTTTGATGAATTCCACTTTAGCGTCAGACACAGCTGCACATCTAAACTCACAAGAAGTTAGCGAGCTTGTTGATGAAAGCGTTCTAGAGCAAATGATTCGCGATACAAGTGCGGATATTATCCCGATCTTGATCGACCATTATGTTGAAGAATCACAAACACGCTTGGTCGCCATAAAAGAGGCTGTCGCTCAGAAAGACGCTCAAACACTTGAGTTCGAGGTCCACACTCTTGGCAGCACCGCGCTCTCATTAGGTAATCGCCCTTTGGGTGAGTTAGCTCGCGCCTTAGAGAAGCAATGTTTAGAACAGAATCATGATGCAGCATTTCGACAAGTTGACGAATTACTAGAACTCGCAGATCGTTCAATCAAAGCCTTGCTTGAAAGAAAAGAGGCTGGTTTCAGTTAACTTTGGATGTTCATCATAAGTATCAGACAAAAACTCAACATAGTCGTTATCAATATAGTGGTTATCAATATAGTGGTTATCAATATAGCCACCATTAACATGCACTCCGGCGTGACCAACAACGCGAGAAGTACATCTATAGTTTGTTAAGAGATTGCATGCGGTAGATAACAAATAAACAAGACTCGTATTGATGGATGCATACCACTATGTTATTGATTGGTTAGGATAAAGTTTCAAAAGGAATACACAATGCGCCCTAAGGTATTGTTAGTTGAAGACTCCACCTCACTCGCCGTACTCTACAAGCAGTACGTAAAAGACGAACCCTACGATATTTTCCACGTCGAAACCGGCGCAGAAGCTAAGATCTTCATTGAAAGGCACTCTCCACAGCTTGTTATTCTCGATCTTAAGTTGCCCGACATGCCAGGTGAAGAAGTACTAGATTGGATTAGCGAAAATGAAATACCGACCGCCGTCATTATCGCGACAGCACATGGCTCAGTTAATATTGCTGTAGACCTTATCCAACGCGGTGCGGAAGATTTCTTGGAAAAGCCAATTCAAGCCGATCGACTTAAGACCTCTGTTCGCTTGCATTTGAAACGAGCTAAGCTAGAGAACCTCGTTGATGACATGCAAAGCAAGTTTGATCGTGACCGCTTTCATAATTTCATTGGCTCTTGCCTACCTATGCAGGCTGTCTACAAGATCATTGATTCGGTGGCGCCAACCACCGCTAGCGTGTTTATTAACGGCGAAAGTGGTACGGGTAAAGAAGTGTGCGCGGAGGCTATTCATCAGGAGAGTCAGCGTAACGGCAAGCCCTTCGTTGCCATTAACTGTGGCGCTATCCCTCGAGACCTAATGGAGAGTGAAATCTTCGGTCACGTCAAAGGTGCGTTTACCGGTGCGACAACCGACCGTAAAGGCGCGGCGATGCAAGCGCATGGTGGCACCCTATTTCTCGATGAGCTTTGCGAAATGGAACTGGAGATGCAAAAGAAGCTCCTACGATTTCTGCAAACAGGTACGTTTACTCCACTCGGTGGTAATCGCGAGATTAAAGTAGATGTCAGAATTATCTGTGCGACCAACCGCGACCCACTGGTTGAGGTCGAAGAAGGACGTTTTAGAGAAGACCTTTACTATCGTGTTCACGTTGTGCCTATCGAGATGCCACCACTTCGTGAACGAGGAAGTGACATTGTGACTTTGGCTAATCACTTTTTGAAATTGTATGCGAAGCAAGACAAGAAGAAGTTCAAATCCATAGACAAAGAAACGCAGAATCTACTTAAACGTTATGTGTGGCCAGGCAACGTCCGTCAGTTGCAAAACATCATCCGTAACATCGTGGTGTTGAACAATGAAACGAGCGTGACCAAAGACATGTTACCGCCTCCTATTAATAAAGTAGACGCAGCTCCAACTTCGAAATCAGTGACACCGATTCGAGTAGCGGCGCCCCAAGCTGCTGTTGTGGAAGCACCAGAAGCTAAGTTGCCACCGATTACTCCTGAAGAGTTGGAGCAATCGTCAGTTGTTCCCGCTGACAACGACCCGATGACGCCCGCATTTACAACAAACGAAGGTGCTATTCGTCCAATGTGGCAAATAGAGCGCGAAGCCATTCAACACGCGATCAATCATTGCGATGGGAATGTGCTAAACGCTGCTGTGTTGTTAGAACTTAGCCCTTCTACCGTTTACCGTAAGAAGCAGGCTTGGGAATCGGAAGATGAGTACAATCAAGCCTAAACAAGGTGTACTCAACGTAAACCTTCATGAGATCTGGCTGTTGATCGACAGCCAAACTTTTGGAGGTATAGAAACGCATGTTTTAGAATTAGCACAAGGCCTGATATCTGAAAGCGCTCAGTATTCAGAGGCTGTTAGAATCGTTCTTTTGACTAAGTTTAAGCCTGAAGCGATCATCGTTGAAAAGTTAGATGCGCTGCATATCCCTTATAGTTACCTCTCCGATTTAGCCTCTTGCTGTGCGGATTCAAGCAGCAAGAGCGCGACACAACTTAAACGTGCAGTTCGACATTATCAGCCAAGGCTTATCCATGCTCATGGTTACAAAGCCAGTTTGGTCAGCAAGCTCATAAAACTCTCACCTCGTTTAAGCAATACCAAACAAATCACCACTTATCACGCAGGTGAAACCCCAACAGGCAAAGTATGGCTTTATGACTGGCTCGACCGTTACAGCAGCTTCCTTTCTGATCAGTCGCTCGTGGTTAGTGAGAAGATTAAAGCGAAAGTGCCGAGTAAAACCCATCAATTGAATAACTTTGTTAAAGTGCCAACCGGGTTAACAAATGCCCCTTCGTCAAGCCCATTCCATGTTGGTTTTGTAGGCCGATTAAGCCACGAAAAAGCGCCTGATCGATTTATCGCATTAGCTAAACAGTTTCCTGATGTTCGGTTTGAGCTTTTTGGTGATGGACCAGAAATGGAGGATTTAGTTAAATCGCAGCCTGATAATGTTACCTTTCATGGGCATCAGACCAATATGGACGACGTCTGGAGCCAAATCGATTTGTTAATCATCCCTTCCCGCTTTGAAGGCTTGCCGATGGCAGCATTAGAAGCCATGATTCGGGGCATTCCTGTTCTCGCCACCTCCGTTGGTAATTTGCCTCAACTCATCGAGCATCAAGTCAACGGCTACCTCGCCAATTCAGAATCTGATTCAGAAACAGCGTTAGTACTAGAACAGCATTTATCCACGTGGATGTCATTGACGAGTGAGCAACGTGACTCCCTCAAGAATAACGCGATAGAAACCGTCAAACACCAATACTCGCCACAAGCCGTTGTCCCGCAGTTGTTAGAAATCTATCAACTCGACCGTTAATACTCGTCTTAGTAGATAACTGGTTATTTGGACTTGATGATTTAAGTACTTTAGTCAGTTTTATACTGATTCTCAAAATGACAAAACTCAACTCAAGGCTAAGCCCTATCCTAATAATCTAAAGCTAAATCAGTTGGTTAAACAAAATGCATAACTGGCACTCGCTTTGCAATATTTAACATCAGGCGTAACTACGTCTCAAAAGATTGCGAGCCGAGTCATTAAGAGTTTATTTGCGAATAGAGGTCACAATGGTCAACCCTGAAGCCAATAGATTGCCAGTCATCATCACGATCAGCGCCTTGTGTGTCGGGCTCGGTATTGTCTGGTACTTCGTGCCGCATCCCGCTGTTATTGTTGCGCTAGCACTTCTTCCTTTGGCCGGAATGTTTGTTATTAACAAAACCTTTTGGATGGTGATACTGTTCGTTGTCTTTTCATTTTTTCGAATCCACGAAGCGATACCTCAACTCTATTCGTTAAAGATACCGCTATTACTCTCGCTAGGCGCGCTTTCCGCTTTGCTCTGGCATGCTTTCATCAGCAAAGAACTTAAAATATTCTGGCACCCTACATTGAGCTGGCTTGCTGTTTTTTGGGCTCTCGTCTTTATCGGTCTGATCTTCGCGTCTAACCGTCCAATAGCGTTAGCTGAATTTAAAGGCGTGTATTGGAAAATAATGGTGATGACACTCGCTATCGTGTGGCTGGTAAACAGCGTCGAAAATTTAGCAAAGACATCGACAATCATCATGATGGCTGGTTCATTAGTCGCACTTATTGCAATCAATAACTCAATCAATGGTATCGGATTAGTCGAAGGGTCACGTGTCACTATTGGGCGTGATTTTGGCTCGATGTTAGGAGATCCTAATGATTTAGCACTGGTTCTCTTGTTTCCACTTGCGTTTGCGCTCAGTCAGACGACCACCCATGGCATTCATGCTTTTAAGCGTGTATTGAGTATTGGTGTCGCTGTATTGTTACTTGCCGCTATCGTTGCAACCCAAAGCCGTGGTGGATTACTTGGTGCGCTAGCAGTCGTCGGGATTTTTGCGTTCAAAGTAATACGATCAAAATCACTGTTGATCACTTTGGGCGCGATCGGAGCGATTGGCCTTTACTTTGTTGCTGGAATTTCAGACAGAGCATCAGGCGGTGCTGCTGAACAAGGGGTTGATGAATCTGCAATGGGGCGAATCTATGCATGGGAAGCCGCGTTCAAAATGGCACTGGATAACCCTTTAACCGGAGTCGGCCTAAACAATTTCTTTTCTAATTACTTCTTTTATAGTTCGCACTGGGACGGACTGAATCATGCGGTTCACAGTACTTGGTTTGGCGTACTCGCAGAAACTGGCTTTCTAGGGTTGATTATCTTTCTGATATTGATTGGCTCACTGATCAAAACAATACGCTCGACACTCAAACAGCTTTCAGATACGACCAACGCAATCGACCCAAATCTCAATGCCGCGGCTTACGCCGTATATGCTGGGTTAATTGGCACCATCGTCTCGGGTACCTTCCTAACACAAGGCTTCAACTGGCCTATCTATATCCTTTCCGCATTGATTGTTGCTGTTGCGAACGTATCTCATACTGCCTGTCAAAATGAGAAAATCTAAAAGAAAAATTGTAACACATTGAAAATAATAAATTTATTAAATGGCACAATATATGAAAGTACTTCTATATAACAAAAAAGAGGATTTTCATTATGACGTCAGTATCTATACATCAATTCAAACATTGGCTTAAGTTTCACCCTAATTCTCGAATTAGAAATGTGTTTATCATTTTGAAAAACATCAGAAGCACAGAGCTACCTACCCCTCAAGTACTTAATCGCTGCCTATACCAAGCACACAAGCTTGTCGTGAATTTGGTTTCTGGTTTTACTCGGTTCTTCTACTGGACACCAGCTTTCAAAGGTCGTGTCGCGCAATGTGGGAAACGCCTGTATTTATACGGTGGCCTCCCTTTCGTGAGCGGTCCGGTACAAATTACGATTGGCGATAACTGCCGTATCTCTGGCCACACGACATTCTCTGGTTGTACCCAACCACTTGAAGGCTTGGAACACCCACTACTGTCGATTGGCAACAACGTAGACATCGGTTGGCAATCGACTATCGCAGTTGGAGGTAAAGTCGTTATCTCTGACAACGTACGCATCGCTGGCGGCGCTTTCCTGTTTGGATACTCTGGACACCCGCTTGATGCAAAACGTCGAGCACTAGGTGAAGGCGATGACCCTCAGCAAATCGGCGACATCATTCTTGAACAAGATGTATGGCTAGGCACCAATGTTACCGTTAAAGGTGGCGTAACCATCGGCGAAGGTGCCGTAATAGCCGCAGGCAGCGTGGTAACAAAGAACATCCCTGCCTTCACAATCGCAGGCGGCAACCCTGCTCGAGTTGTCGGTCAGATTAAATCCGTTGAAGTGACCGAATCCGATGTATTCGATTCGTTAGAGACTCATGGAGGCGACCATGCGTGATTTAATCGTATTTGGTGAAGACTTTGGTGGCCTACCTTCATCGACTCAACACTTGGTTCGCCACTTGGCTAAACAACATAAAGTCTTATGGGTAAACTCTATTGGTCTTAGACAGCCAAGACTGTCAGTTAAAGACATCACTCGTGCATTCAATAAACTGACAGGGCGAAGCAACGCAGTTACTCAAAACATGCTGGGTCCTCAACATGTCGCGGATTCAAACGACCAAGGCAACATAACGGTCGTGAACTTGAAAACCATTCCTGCGCCTTCTTCTAAGCTGTCTAGAAAACTGGCTCAGCAAATGATGTTACGTCAGTTGAAGCCAATTATTGCTGAGCTGAAACTTCATAATCCTATCTTATGGACTTCGCTACCGACCGCTGTTGATTTGTGCGGACACTTAGGCGAGTCAGCGGTTGTTTATTACTGCGGGGATGACTTTAACGCACTTGCGGGCGTTGACCACAAAACTGTCGCACAGCATGAATTGGAATTGATTGAAAAATCAGATCTGATCTTCGCTGCTAGTGAAAAGCTGATGGGCAAATTCCCTAGTGAGAAAGCGCAACTCTTACCACATGGTGTCGATGTCGAGCTATTTTCTACACCAGCTCCAAGAGCACACGACTTGCCAAGCCACCACCGCCCGATTGCAGGTTTTTACGGAAGCTTATCTCAATGGCTGGATTACGACATGGTCAAACATGTGGCGACAGCAATGCCGGAATGGGACTTTGTATTCATCGGCCCTAATGAGCTTGATACATTGTCGTTGCCTAACCTCGATAATGTTCATTACTTGGGGCCTCGCCCACATCACACGTTGCCAAGCTATTCACAACACTGGGATGTGAGCCTATTACCTTTCGTGGATAACGAACAGATCCGAGCATGCAGTCCATTAAAGTTGATGGAATACCTAGCCGCGGGAACTCCTATCGTGACCACCCCTTTTCCTGCAATGGTTCCTTATAAGAATCACGTTACGTCCGTTGATAATGGACAACAGATGGTCGAAGCTCTCGAGCAAAGCCGTCACCTTGAAAACTCGCCAGTATCTGTTGTCTCCAAAGACAGTTGGCAGAACCGCGGTAACTTCGTACATTGGATGTTGGAGCTATTATGAATAATCTGAAATTGCGGTTATTAGTCATCATCAATGCCATGTGGCGCCAACGCTACGTTATTGTTCTACCAATCCTTATTTTGCCCTTTGTAGGCTTTGGTGTGAGCAAGTTGGCTCCGACTAAATATGACGCGCATACCAGTATGTTGATTCAAGAAACGGCCAAGATGAATCCATTCTTGGAAGACATCGCCGTTTCTACCATGCTCAAAGACCGCCTTAACGCGTTGAGAACACTACTTCATAGTCGACATGTGCTTTACTCGGTCGCAGATGAACTGCAATTAACCACGCCCGATATGCCTGAAATTGAGAAACAAGAGATCATTACTGACTTGTCTCAGCGTTTATCAGTTACTCAACTTGGAAAAGACTTTCTAAAGATAAGCTTAACGTCAAACACACCAAATGGAATGGAACAAACGCTTCGTTCGGTGAGTGAACATTTTATTGAGCAACTGTTAGCACCAGAACGTTCTTCGATTGAAGACTCGAGCAACTTCTTGAAAATTCATATAGATAAGCGCAGTGCTGAACTTGAAGTAGCAGAAGAAGCTCTTGCCTTATACATGAATGAGAATGTTCATTCGACGCCTGAGGTACAGAGCCAAAGTTTGAATCGCTTAGCGTCACTCAAACAAACACTCGCAGAAAAAGAGGCCGAGTTATCCGGTGTTGAAAAAAGCTTAGGGTCAATCGATCAACAGCTTTCAAAAACCAACCCAGTGATAGGTCGAATAGAAGATCAGATCATCGACATTCGTAGTGAACTGGCTCTACTTCAAGCCAAATACACAAACAAACACAGTGCCGTACAAGCTAAAGTTCGTGAACTAGACAGACTTGAAAATGAGAGAAAGAGTTTGCTCGATGTAACCCAACCAACGATGAACAGCGACCAGCTTTGGGACATTGCAAGTAGCACGACACTGAACAAACTGTCGGATACCCAACCTCTTTTGGTCACCCAGCTACACAGCTTACAACTGGTTCGAGCTCGCTTTGAGTCTTTAACTGAAGAGACTAAAAGCCTTCGTACTATGATTTTTGAATTAGAACACAAGGCGAATAACTTCGGTGAGAATGCAAAAGAGATGTATCGCCTTAAACGTCAAGTAGACATTAAGCGCCAGCTATCCGATGAACTCACAGAGCGTTATGAAATGGCTCAACTAACGGGTTCGCTTGGTGTATTCGAGCAAAACAAACGTGTGAAGATTATCGATTTGCCCTTCACGCCTAGTATCAAATCTAACATACCTTCTTTTGTATTTGTTCTGGCTGGTTTCGTTGCCGGTATCGGCCTTGGCATTGGGTTGGCGATATTGTTTGAGCTGTTTGACTCTTCAATCAAGCGTAAAGATGAAATTGAAGAAATCTTAGGTGTCCCTGTGATTACTGTTATCCCTAAAATGAGTTGATTAGCCTTAAAGCCATTTTTTAACTTGCTAGCTTCTTAGCTTCGTGCTTTCTAGTGTCCAAATACTAAACGCCAACACTCGGTTGGCGTTTTGCTTTTATAAAGCCCCAATTATTGATCCCACTTTCGATTTCCCCTGAACTTTCCCCATGATTTAACACCATGATTCAAACAGCCATTCATTCGTATTCTGTTTTGATTCCCATTTTGAGAAATGAAAATCCCCCTAGAATCATTCGCCATAAGCTGCTGAAATATAGCAACTATTTAATTGGCACAACTCCTGCAATCTCCTTGTGTAGTCAAACGTTTTAAAGAAGTTACTTCAAGAGAAACGTCAGAAAGGCGAAACAAGAATTATAAAGGCAGGGTCCAAATTATGAATAACCAGATAACAAAGCATGGCAAGAAGATCATACACGTTGTTCAACACCTTGCCCCAGGCGGATTAGAAACCCTAACGTTAGATTTGCTGCGCCTTGCTAAACCAACAGACCAAGTGTTGATCGTCAGTTTAGAAGGCACGAAAGCAGAATCCATCGCAAACTGGCCGAAGCTGAAGCCTTACCACAACCAAATCGTGTTTTTAGATAAAGAGCCCGGTGTTCAATTCAACATCATCATAAAACTCATCAAAGCATTTAGAGGAATTAGCCCTGATGTTGTTCACACGCATCACATAGGCCCACTGCTCTACGCGGGTTACGCTGCCCGCGTATCAGGGGTTCCTACTCGAATTCATACTGAGCATGATGCATGGCATTTGAAAAATAACAAACGCCGTCGCTTACAAGCATTAGCACTTAAAGCCGCTCAGCCAACTTTGGTGGCCGATGCAACCCGTGTTTACAACCAACTTCGCTCTGCCTTTTCATACAACAATATCATCACGATTAAAAACGGTGTGGATTGCGAGAAATTCAAACCGATGTCAAAAGCAAACGCGAGAGCAACACTCGATCTACCAACCGATAAACACATCGTAGGTTGTGCGGGACGTTTAGAACACGTGAAAGGTCAAGACCAACTGATTAAAGCGCTTACCTTACTTCCGACTAACACCGTTGTCGCATTGGCTGGTGATGGTTCAAAACGCAAGCAACTGGAACAACTCACTGACCGCTTGAATTTGAGCGACCGTGTGATCTTCCTTGGCCTTATTGAAGACATGACCACCTTTTACGGCGCTTTGGATACCTTCTGTTTACCTTCTCGTCATGAGGGGCTGCCACTTTCTACACTAGAAGCTCAGGCGTGCAACATCCCTACCGTCGCGATGAATGTAGGAGCTGTCGATGAAACCTTATGTCCAGTCAGCGGCGCCCTCGTCAAAAGCGGCAGCATTGTGGGGTTAGCTAGTGCGCTATTAGAAAAGCAAAATGAACGCTTTTTATCACCTCGTCGTTACGTACTCGACAACTTCGACATTGTAAAAATGGTTGCCTCTTACAACGATATCTCAGAAGGAGTTTGCGCATGATCGACTGGTTGCTTGCAGGACTTTGCTTATTCTCTGGTGCGCTGATTGTCTACCATCACGCTGCCTATCCACTGTTACTGCGTTGGTATGCGAAAAGTCACCCTGCGCGTCAAATTGAAGAGAGCCATCGTTGTTATAAAGACGAGCAACAAGATTGCACACTACCCACCATTACCATTCTTGTGCCGGCATTTAACGAAGAGCAATGGATCGCAGATAAAGTTCGTAACCTTGCTTCATTAGATTACCCAAAAAAGAAGCTACAAGTGATTATTGCTTGTGATGGCTGCACTGATAACACGGTAGAAATCGCCGAAATGACGATTCAAGAAGCGATGTGCAGCGATATCTATTTCGAGATACATGACCACAAGACCAACCGAGGAAAAGTTGCGGTTATCAATGAAGAAGTGACAAGTACAAAAAGCGACATTACGGCGCTAAGTGACGTATCAGCCCTTATTTCATTGGATGCATTGCTTATTGCAGCGGCTCATTTTGAAAGTGACAAGGTTGGTGTGGTAAACGCAACGTATCAACTATGCCCTACAGGCAATGAAGGCGAAAACGCCTACTGGCAGTATCAAACAGCCGTTAAAGAGTCTGAGGCATCATTAGGTTCTAGCTTAGGTTCTCATGGTGCTTTCTACTTGTTTAGAACACACCTGTTTGAACTACTGCCATTAAACACCATCAACGATGATTTCATTCTACCAATGCAAATCGTTAAACAAGGTTACATCGCAGAATACGAAACCCAAATGGTTGCATTAGAGCTAGAAGAATCAAATTTAGAAACAGACTTCAAAAGAAGACTTCGTATATCAGCGGGCAACATGCAACAAGCGATTCGATTGTTTGGCTTGTTCAGCCCTAAGTTCAAGGGCATCGCGTTTGCGTTCTTCTCAGGAAAAGGACTTCGCCTCCTAACACCATATTTAATGATCGTGTGTTTAGTGTGTTCCATCTTGCTTAGCAACTACTTGGTGTTTGAAGCACTGTTATGGGCTCAAGTTACCGTTTATACCATTGGCGTACTTGGTTGTATCTTGCCAAAGCGTCTAGTAAACAAACCTATTTCATTAATCTCTTATTTGATAGTTGGACACTATGCCAACTTCATTGGTGGCATTCGTTACCTAATCGGACTAGAAAACTCACCTTGGACACGAGCGAATCATTAAGGACTTATTATGATGAACATTGAACAGCTATCTACTCAAAACTTATACCAATACAAAATCTCACGAGCTAAACGTACGTTTGATTTCGTAAGCTCACTAATTGCTTTGATTTTGCTAGCGCCAGTATTTCCATTGATTGCGATGGCGATAGCACTGACATCTCGCGGTCCTATTTTCTACCGCCAATTGCGTGTCGGTAAATCTACGCCGGAGAAAATGGCAATCTTTGAAATCATGAAGTTCCGTAGCATGTACGAAGATGCAGAAACGCGTTCTGGCGCAGTCTGGGCTACAGCGAATGACCCACGAATTACACCCGTTGGGCGCTTTTTGAGAAAGACACGTCTTGATGAACTCCCACAGCTGTTCAATGTATTGAAAGGTGAAATGTCTCTAATTGGTCCACGCCCTGAACGCCCTACTTTTTACACCAAACTAGAAAACGAAATCCCTTACTTTGCTGACCGTACATACGGCGTAATGCCCGGTATTACGGGGCTTGCACAAGTAAATCAAGGTTATGATACCTGTATTGATGATGTACGTCGTAAAGTGGGCTTTGACCATAGTTACGCATTAAGCCTATGTTCTGTTAAGTCTTGGATTGCCGCTGATCTCAGCATCATTTCTAAAACTATCATTGTGATGGTCGACGGTCGAGGTCGTTAAACTGATATGGTGTGAGGCGAAAAAACAAGCTGCCTAGTCCAAGGTGAAAAATAGAGCAGTCTGTCCCATGCGAACACAAAGCCAGCTTTGATAATGATTGATCAGCTGGCTTCTTACTGTCTTAAAATAAGCCAAAACCAAGAACGCTTCGATTTTAAAATCCAATTGGTATACGATGCCAACATACTGTTCTAAAAACGATTAAATGCCGTTGTTATGAAAATCGAAGATCTTAAGCTATTTACCACTGTAGTCGAACTGGGTAGTTTTACTGCCGCAGCCAATGCACTTGACCTTCCCCGAGCTAACGTTAGCCGTAGAATTAACGACCTTGAGAAGTCTCTCGGCATTCAACTGTTTTTTAGAACTACACGAAGCCTCTCCTTAACCAAATCTGGCCAGCTCTATTACAAAGAACTACTCAATGCATTAAGTGCGCTCGACAAAGCGAATCATGTCGCTTCCAACCTTTCAGAAGTTGCACACGGGCAAGTTAAGATTGGTCTATTGCCTGAAACCAGCGACATCATGCAGTCGACTCTGTTTAAATTCCAAGATATGTACCCCAAGGTTGAGCTTGATATTCGCAACATTAGTAACGGCTTTGTCGACATGTACCGTCAAGGGTTAGACCTCGCTATGCATGGTGGTACGTTGAGCGACGCTAACGTGGTTGCTCGTAAAGTGATGGTTCTCCAACGTATTTTTGTCGCAAGCCCTGAGTTTCTAGAGAAACAAGGCAAGCCCTCAAACCTAAGAGAGCTCACCAATTACCCATTTGTTTGCTTCAGGTGGCCAAGTGGCGACATCGATAAACAATGGGACATCAAAGATCACATCATCAAAGTTGAACCTTCGGTCGTCAGCGACAGCATTGGCTTCGTGAAAGGCGGTGTAATTCGACATAGAGGCATCGCGTTGTTACCAGAACTCTTGGTACGACAGCAACTTAAAGACGGCAGTCTGATTAACCTGTTCCCCGACGAGAATCTTCAAGAAGAAGAAGCATGGCTGCTCTATCCTCAGCGTAAAGCGTTAAGCCATTCAGCACAGCTTTTGATTGATTTTTTATTACAAGAACTTCCGAAATTATAGTTATTGTAACGAATAATGTGACAGTGTTTCACGTGCAGACTAGATTATCTAAACAAGACTGAAAGATAGAATTACTCCATAAATTGACAGGAGTAATCCATGAAGCCTATATCTCAACATTCATCTGTTTTGCAGCGTTCGTCTATCTTTCAGCAGACACCTATCTTCAAATACACAGTCATTGCACTAAGCCTAACCGCTCTGTTTGGCTGTAATGACTCTGAGGCGACGATAGCTCAAAAACAAACGCGCCCGATTCAAGTTATCCAACTTGAACCTCTCTCTCATCAAGTTGAAAAATCGTTCACAGGAAAATTGCAGTCATCAGAAACGGCTGGCGTCGCGTTTCGTGTGCCTGGCACTATTCAAAAAATGATGGTGTCGGTTGGTGATTCAGTTAAGAAAGGCCAACCACTTGCGCAGTTAGACCCTCATGATTATCAAGTCGCGTTAGAAGAGTTACAAGCTCGAGCACTCGAAGCGAAATCTGCACACAAATTAGCGAAATCCGAACTTGTACGAGTAAAACAAGCCATCGCTGATAATGCGATTGCCGATGTTAACCTAGACCGTGCAATCAGCGGTTATGAACGAAGTGAAGCGGCGGTTAAAGTCGTAGAACAGAACATACGCCGTGCGAAAGATTCGATTCGTTATACCCAACTGCTCGCACCCTTCGACGGCGTTGTAGCGGCATCGAACTTCGATCAGTTCGAACAAGTCCTGCCGGGTATTTCGGTTTTCACAATCCATAACCCCGAACAACTTGAAGTTAAAATCCAAGTCCCAGAAAACTTGATTCATGAGTTCCAACCGAATCAAACCGCTGTTATCAATTGGTATGGCTCAGAGGAAAAGCTGATTGGGTACGCCGCTGAAATTGCCACGTCACCTCACCTTATCAAACAGACCTACGCGGTAACTTACCATGTAGAAACAACCAACAAGTCAGTGTTGCCAGGAAAAGCCGTCACACTGACAACTCAACTTGGCGAAGCTAGCAGTAATTTTTGTTTACCGTATTCAGCGTTGGTGAATCAATCTGGCATCGAGCAAGTGTTCACGATTAAGAACGAGCAAGCTCATGGCGTGACTGTGGACGTGGTTTCGATGTCCCAAAATACCGTATGTGTTGAATCAACGCTCAACGATGGTGATTTCGTCGTGGTGAGTGGTGCTCAGTACGTCATGGAAGGCCAACACTTCTCCGATATTCAAGTTAAGAGTCTGTAGGTAAATCATGATGAATCTAGCTGATTTTGCGATCAAACAACGCACCTTCATCCTGTTTTTCACTGCATTGAGTGTTATCGCAGGCCTGTTTTCTTACTTTGATCTTGGCAAGCTCGAAGATCCAAGCTTCACTATCAAAACGGCCGTCGTAGTAACGCTCTACCCCGGAGCTTCTGCGGAAGAAGTGGAACAGCAAGTTACTGATACCGTCGAAACTAAACTGCAAGAGATGGGATCATTAAACCGACTTCGTTCACTCTCTCGCCCTGGCATGTCGATGGTATTTGTCGATCTCAAAGAGTCTCTTAATTCAAAGGCACTTCCTCAAGAGTGGGATTTGTTGCGTCGCAAAGTCTCTGACATGAAGCTGTTATTGCCTTCGACTGCACAGATCAGTGTCGTACAAGACGAGTTCTCTGAAGTCTACGGCATGCTTTTCTCTATCCACAGTAAGGATGCATCGCCTGCTGAGCTAAGACGTTACGCAGAAGAGTTGCAACGTCGAATTAAAACCGTCGATGGTATTAAGAAGATCGAATTACACGGCGTTCAACCACGCGTTGTTCATATCGACATCCCAGATGAAAGGTTGGCGCAATACGGCCTATCTATCACACAAGTTTGGTCGCAGCTGAATACTCAAAACATGGCGTTCGATGCCGGTAAGTTTTCAGCAGGAACTGAACGAATCCGAGTTCAACAGTCGAGTGAGTTCGGTTCATTAGACGACATCAAAAACCTGATGATCAAAGGCGGCCTGAGTGAATTAGGAACCAGCTTAATCCGCTTAGGCGATATTGCAGACGTCACAATGGGCTACCAAGAGCCAATGATGACGGAGAACCGCTACAACGGCGTACCTGCAGTCACATTAGCGATGAGCCCAGTCACCGGCGTCAACGTGGTATCACTTGGTGATGAAATCAATCAAATCGTCAGCGATTTTCAAGCAACCCTGCCGTTAGGTGTTGATATCGCGACAGTTGCTAACCAACCGGAAGAAGTTCAGAAATCGATCGACAACTTCGTAAGCAACTTGCTAGAGAGTGTCGCGATTGTATTCATCGTCCTGTCTATATTCATGGGGTTAAAAAGCGCAACCATTGTCGGCTCAAGCTTACTGCTGACTATCTTGCTGACACTTATCTACATGAACATCGCTTCAATCGATTTACACCGAGTTTCGCTAGGTACGTTCATTCTTGCGCTTGGTATGTTGGTTGATAATGCCATTGTCATCACCGATATGATGATTGTGAAAATCAACAAAGGCATCGACCGAACCAAAGCCGCAATTGATTCTGTTAAAGAGACCGCTACACCACTCTTTGGCGCGACAGTCATTGCTATCATGGGTGCGAGCCCTGTTATCTTTTCAAAAACCGATGCCGCTGAGTTCGCAAGCTCAGTATTCCTAATTATCGCCTCTTCATTGTTGTTGTCATGGTTTGTCGCAATGACCTTCACAGCTTTGATGTGTTGGTTCTTCATCAAGCCAACTAAGCAAGCTGACAACACCAAAGTGAGCTTATACCGTAAGAGCGTAAACTGGACGGTAGATAACCCACTCAAAGCACTTACGGGGCTTGTTCCGCTGATCTTGGTTACTGCATTAGCTATCCCGAATATTGCGGTTAACTTTATTCCACAGGCCGACAGACCCATTCTGTTCTTAGATTACTGGCTGCCAAATGGCGCCAAGGTTGAACAGACCTCAGAAGACATGAAGCGTATCGAACAATGGTTGTTAGAGCAGCCGGAAGTCGAGAGTATTTCAACGTACATTGGTGCTGGCGCTCCTCGTTTCTCAGTGACCATTGAGCCAGAACCGTTTGACTCTGCTTACGGTCAGATCTTGATTAACGCGACAGATTTCCCATCACTCAGCCCGTTGATTGCGCGTGGCGACAAATGGTTAATGGAAGAGTTTCCAAACGCCGATCCTCGCTTTAGAAGCTTAAAGCTTGCGACTTCGGATAAATTCAGTGTTGAAGCGCGTTTTTCAGGCCCAGATATCGAGGTACTGCACGGCTTATCTGAACAAGCGAAAGCTATCTTTGCTCGACACCCAGACACCAAGTACGTGCGTGATGACTGGCGACAGAAGAGTAAAGTGCTAGAACCTGTCATCAACCAAGACAAGATGCGTCTTGCAGGTATTAACCGTGCAGATATTGCATTCGCGATGAAACGCGCGTCAGAAGGCATGCCGCTGGGTCGTATGAACTTAAACGATGAATTGGTGACTATTGAACTGCGTGGTACAGACAGCTCTATTCAATCGCTAGAAACTTTGCCGGTACGTTCTTTACTGGGCATCCACAGCGTTCCACTAGGTCAAGTCATTGACGGGTTTGAGCTTACAAGCGAAGAGACCATGATTTGGCGTCGCGACCGAGTAAAAACCATCACAGCACAAGCTGGCGTTGGTCGCTACACCACACCTGCAGCAGTGAGAGACTCAGTTAAAGAACAAATAGAATCCATTCACCTTCCACACGGTTACCACTTGGAATGGGGTGGCGAATATTACGACGAGCATAAAGCGGTCAGCGATATTCTTAAACAGCTACCTAAAGCGATGTTGTTGATGGTGATCATCCTAGTTGCGATGTTTAACGGCTTCAAACAGCCAGTGATCATCTTCACCACCCTACCGCTTGCGGCGACGGGTGCAACATTCAGCTTGTTGCTGTTGGACAAACCGTTCGGCTTCATGGCGTTGATTGGCGCGGTAACGTTGACAGGTATGATCATCAAGAACGGCATCGTGTTGATGGACCAGATCGAGCTTGAACGTAAAGACGGTCGTTCACTGTCAGACGCAATTAAAGAAGCAACCGTGAACCGTACTATGGCGATCTCGATGGGAGCACTCACCACAGCACTTGGCATGATCCCGTTGCTTAGTGACCTGCTGTTTGATCAGATGGCGGCGACCATTATCGGTGGCTTGGCTGCGGCAACCGTGTTGTCTCTGTTTGTAATGCCTGCGCTGTACAAGCTCTTCTATCGAACTGAAGAAAAAAAGACAGTGGCTGAAGCCATTAAAGATGCTGTAGTTGTGCTCGATGCGACGCCTCAGTCTACAAACAGCGGCACTACAACCTCATTCAACAAGGAGCAATAAACATGTATCTATTAACTAAGTTTAAAGTGGCTCCTATTGCTCTTGCCTTGTTGCTAACAGGTTGTGCGGTTGGCCCTGATTACGATGAACCGCAAACGACTATGGCTGAGACCTTCTTATATAGCCAAGGTGATGTGAACCAAGAAGGCGTGAGCCAAAACGAACAACACAACCATTGGTGGACACAGTTCAATGACCCGACGCTCAATCAGTTAGTGGCCGATGTTCAAAACCAGAACATCCCACTTAAACTGGCCGCTGAGCGAATCAACATGGCGAACTCATACAAAAGCGTGGTCGAATCATTCAAAGTCCCGACCATCAATGTCGGTGGCGGTTATTACAACTACCAACTGAGTGAGAACGACTCCCTACTCGGCCCGGTATTTGGCGCCTCTGATGCGGTTGAAGCAGCAACGGGGATGTCGTTGCTGGAAGCGCAACACGATGGCGGATTCTTAGGTGCAAGCATCGCATGGGAAATGGACTTGTTTGGACGTATCGATAAGCAATCCAACGCGGCGACGATTCGAGTTGAACAAGCCGAGATATTCCAATCCGGTTTGAACACCTTGATCACCGCCGATGTCATTCACAACTACCTGCAATATCGTGGCGCTCAAGAGCGAAAAGCGATCGCACTAGAGAACATTTCCGACCAAAAGCAGACTTTAGAACTGGTCACCAAAGTGGTTCGCAGCGGCTATGGCTCGGAGTTAGATCTTGCTCAAGCCAAAGCCATGCTTGCCGCGACTGAATCCATTGTTCCTCAACTTGAAATCGCAGAGCAAGTTCACAAACAACGCATGGCAGTGTTGTTAGGCGAATCACTTACGAGCGTGAACCAACGTTTAGCGGGTAAATTTACCTTACCGAGAATGAAGGATGTGATTCCTACAGGCTTACCTTCTGACTTGTTAGAACAACGCCCTGATATCCGAATTGCAGAACGAGAAATGGCAGCCATTAACGAAGAACTGGGCGCAAGCATAGCTAATCGCTATCCAAAATTCTTTCTAACGGGTACGCCAGGAGTGACTGCCGGAAGTTTTGATGATCTGTTCAGTAGCGACTCATTCGGTTGGGCGGCATCTGCAGGCATCAGTTGGAATGTATTCGATGGTGGCCGAGGCGAAGCCATGGTGGAAATAAACGAAGCAAGGTTCCGTTCTGCTGCGCTTAACTACCAACACTCGGTAGACAGCGCCTTTGCAGAAGTCGATTCAAGCTTGTTTGCCTATGGCCGTAGCCAAGAAAACCAAAAGCGCATCGATGAAGCTACCCTTGCCGTTGATAATGCGGTGAACAAAGCAAAGTCGCTATACAAAGCGGGCCTAGTCGATTACTTGTCGGTGTTAGACGCACAAAGACAACAAAAAGCGATGCAAGATCGCCAAGTAGCCGCCAAGCTTCAAACCGCCAACACCACGATTGCGGTGTATAAAGCCTTAGGTGGCGATTGGAAAGTAGCTAATGAAACGCAGAGTGTTGAATTAGCCCACGTTAACTAGGCTCTTTGTTCTCTACTTAATGATGTAATAAGCGTAAAAAAATACCGCCGTTGATTACGGCGGTATTTTTGTGTAAGCACGTTATGCGTTTCGAGGGCCGAACATAATAATCGCCATACCGAGTAGTGCAACTGAGCCACCGACCAGATCCCACGTTGTCGGCTTTTCGCCATCAACAAGCCACAGCCATATCAGGGCAACAGAAATATACACACCGCCATAGGCCGCATAAACACGCCCTGTCGCGGTAGGATGAAGCGTCAATAACCAAGCAAACAACGCCAGGCTGATCGCAGCTGGAATCAATAACCAAATACTCTTGTCTTCTCTCAACCAAAGATAAGGTAGATAACACCCTACTATCTCGGCGACCGCCGTAAGTACAAAAAGACCGACCGTTTTAAATTCAATCACAACTTACCTTTATCTGTTTAAATGCAGAATTCCCTCTGGCGTCTAGGGCCGACAAACGCAATAACCAGTGACTAGGAATTAGACGCTTCGTTGCTGTCTGTATCTACGGTTTTGATCAGAGGACCAGCACACTCGACAAAATCACCGATATCGAAAGTATCTGGCGCATCGGCTCCGCCCGTCACACCAAAACTGCCTTTGACCGCTGGATCCTTCTCAGTCTTATCTACGTCTAAAATGATCTCTACTTTATACGTGTGACCATCAGGAAGGAGTTTGGCACACTCTTCCAGTGTTGAAGCGCTAGCACTCATGCTGAAACCGAATAAACACACCGCAAGTACACTACTTTTCATTTTCAACATCATAAAACCTCTCGAAGACTATAGAAACATCATACCTATAATCGACTCATCTTCACGGGAATTGCCATAAAACGTCTAAAAACATAACGTTGGTTATCTATGAACGCTATTTTGGCGCTTCTGACTCCGTAAAGTTGGTTTTAAAAGTGAAGGCATACGGCGTATCACCGATTTCTCTGAGGTGTTCAAGTCGCTCTATCGCTTCTTCGAGTGTGGGAATATGGTCTTCTTCAATCCACCAAAGCACATAAGTATCTTCAGGTAAACGATGAAACCAATCCCCCTTTCGACGCATAAAATCACGGTGATGTGTGCGGAACATGAAGTTCTTTAACGAATCCACAGAGTCCCACACCGACATGTTCACAATCATATTAGGATCATCGAAAGCTTGGATATTGGTGGCGTCACCAGATTCATCTTTCAGACGCCAAACAAACCCTTCACTGCTTTCTGCGATTCCATTAACCAACTCTAAGTTATCGACAAACTCTTTGATTTCTGGCGCATCTAACGGGTATTTCGCCAGAGCGATATTTAACTGAGCTAATTTCATAATGTTTCTTCCTTGATAAATTATGAGTAAAACACTTCGGATACACTTAACCTTCTAAGCCCCGCTTTTTATAACGAATCGAAATACTCACGCCTAGAAGTAATCTGGTATTCGTCCATCAAACTCAAAAGAGTCGCTTGAAATATACATACAATCTGAGCCTACTATGCCCACAAAGCCAAGCCTATTATAAAATTGATGCTCAATGTCGCTGTGTAGGTATAAAGCCTTACAATTCTGACGAGTGAATAACTCCGTTTTTACCAAGTTGATCAACTCAGACGCATAACCTTGGTGTCGTAATTCTTGAGGTGTAGCCACAGAGCCAATACCGAAACATCCTTTTGCAAGGCCAAACATGTCACGGTAAACGATAAGAGACGACACGACTCTATCCTTCTCGACTAACACATACCAAGTGCCAGACAAGTACTTTTCACTGTTACGACAACCTGCTAAGTAATCGTCTAACGTCAAGCCACCACCCCAAACATCGAAGCCCATTGTATAAATGGAATCTAACTCGTGAAGCTGTGCTTTTCTTAAGTGCATTACTCTAAATATCCTGAATCAACTAACCCATGTAATACCACATTACCGAGACAACGACGGCCACTCATAAACTTACAGATACGAGGCAAACTAAAGAACCGTCACGCCTTCAACTTCAATTACTGAGTTAACATTAGCGCGCTCGATTATCTTGAGCAGCGTCGTTTGGATTAGCTCATTATCTCGGATTTCGGTTTCACAAGAAAAACGCTCTTCTTGAACACCATCGCCCTCACCCAGCATAAATTGAACTGCGACTTCCGTTGCAAGATCTTTGGTCGCCCCATAATACGCTAACGTGATTTTTGGGTATCCGTTGTCGCCTTTTTTAACCTGCTTTGCGATACGTTTTTTAGCTTTATCTAAATTCATACAACTTCCTTTAAAGACTGAAATACAAGGCGACTAGAACACCTTTTTATACGGTAAGAATAATAAGCGGCTTGTTATTGAGTTTCCCCTAGCCTCTTGATACCAATCAGAATAGTACATTCCGAGCGACCCAAAGAGTGATAACTAGAACACAGAAAACCAGTTTCAGGGATATGATGAATCAAGTCTTGATTTGTATTTTCGTACTCATCTAAGTCTGTTTGACCGTGAGCTAGATATACACCACCCATCACTACGCCTAACTTTTGTGTGCTCATATAATTAATCGCCGCACACTTGTTGTTGAAAGCCAATAAATGGTCTGAATATTGGTTAAGTAAACGAAGATCAGCAAGGTCAATATTGTTAGGCATCTCGTCTGAAAACAATTTATCAACCAAGTTGATCACCACATCGTGGATTACGGTCAAATCATTTGTTGGGTTTTCCAGTACAACAAGCTCAATCCTTTTGTCTACGCAAACCTGAGACAGTTCTTTGCTTTGTTCAGCAAAAGTACCTGAAACAAACAATGCATCGAAAAATGAGTCCGATAGCGAAGAAGCGGTGAGTGTATCGAATGGTAAGAAGGTTCCGTTGACTACAGAATCTAATTCCGGAAGTGAGATGGCTAACTGCAATTCATCTATTTCTGACTCTATTGGTTCAAACATTTAAGTCCTATATTAATGAAATTCTGATAGTTTCAGTAACGATATACTAAACCTCTACAAATCACATTAAGTAACACTATATAAAGCGCGATGCATTGGGAACAGTTTAATTTGGCCATGTTGATTTTTACTTATTAAGGCTAAGTGGAGCTTTAAAGATCTTAACTCTAGAAGGGGCGACTTCAAGCATAATTTTTAAACGTCTTGCGTTGTAGACCCACTAAGTTAAGCAACAGACAGCGCGTAAGAACTACGCGCCCAGAAGCGGAAGATGTTTTCGTTGCTGATAAGTTAAAGCCAGCTCCAAGCACTGCTTAATAGACGTTTTTGGAAGTGGTTCAGTTAGGTTCAAGACGATTGCCCTATTACCCTGAAATGCCAATGTGCCGTCGTGCAATTCTCTGAATGTGTCGATTAGCTTGGTTTGACAGTTAAAGAACAAGTAATAATTGTTTGGTGATTTAAATTTCCAGTCGATTCGAATTGGGCTGCCCGTCTTGACGCTGTAACTCGGCTCGCCCCATTTCAGAGACTCTTCAACTTCACCGAGATCCAAATCAGAGCAAAGCTCTAAGATTAATGAACGCAACTCTTCAAGCCGAGCTCGAACATCATTGGGATACTCATCGAAATGTGTTTTGGTTGCCTTGTCCATTGAACCTCCGATTCACTTGTTGCGGTACTAAGGAGCTGCTAACTCAAATTAGGCTTGGCTACATAACTTGTTAAGCGTCTTGTTGAAGCCAAACAACATTTTCATTTGAAGTTGGAACCTCAAACCAAGACCAAAATAGGTCTAACATTTCCGGTGTCATTTCATAAGACTTACCATTCAGTTCCGAGTTACGGATAAATGCTCTCTGCTTGCAAGTCTCAAAGGGAACATCAAGGTAGTGAACTTCGCTGTCCATACCTAGGTTTGATGCCCAGCTTGTAAAAGAATCCCGATCAGACTCACGCCAAAAACCAAAGTCAAAAATTACCGGAACACCCAAGGAAAAGAGCTGCATTGCAGAGTCCTTGAATAACCCTTGTAACGTAGCCAGCCGGCGATCAAAAACTTCACGCTCCATATGCTCGCCATACAAAGGAATCATCCACTCATCGATTGAGAAACGAAAGGCGCCATGCTTTTCTGCAAGCGCTTTAGAGTAAGTCGTTTTACCTGAACCAATAAAGCCACATACGAAATAGATTTTTGTCATGATTCCTCTTTTGCTTCTAGGTAGAGTTGCCGCGTAAAAGCGCTGACACCAAGCTTAAGCACTAACATAAGCTTAGGATGCCAAGTGTCATAATTCATTCTTAAAAGCGTTCTTACCCGGAACTTCTCGTGCATAGTGTCATCATTGTTTCAGACACAGACTGTCCTTCTATAAGATAACAACCTGGGACTTCTCCAATCACTTCGAAACCACATTTCAAATACAAATTTTTCGCAGGAAGGTTATTCGAGAGAACATTGAGATCTAACCAATCGATACTTGGGCTCTCGTTACAAAACTCAGTCACGCACTTAATCAGCTCTACACCTAACCCCTGCGTTCTTAAGCTCGAATCAACACCCATGCCGAGAAGCACACGATGAAACTTATACTCTTCACTGTAATGACGTAAGTCTATATGACCAAACACTCGTTCCTTAGAGTCTTTGATTACCCAGAGCTTTCTCCAGCCATGTTCACCAAGGCTTGCCTCAAAACCATTTCGAAACTTATCTTTAAATTGTTCTGAAACTACACAATTTCCTTTAGAGAGCGGTTGGAAAAGTGGAGAATCATCATCCGCATTCTCAAGAAGCTGCGCTCCTATATACTCGAAGAAAGACTCTAGATCAGACCGACTTGCTTCCACTATTCTCACGCAGTCTCCTTTTTACGCATGATTATTTCTTTTAGAACGGTACCAATACTGCTAACTACAAACGTAAAAGCAGACACCACAATTGACCCATAAAAATCAAACGCACCGTCTGTCATAAAAAAGTACTGATGAATGGCAACACCAAAGCCACCCCCTAATGCCAGCTTCAAGTTCTTGAAAAGTCGTTGTTTCATGTTCATTCCCTCGCAGTAAAAATTTGGCGTATAGATATGAGCAGTGCCAACTAATTTGAACTTAATCCAATGGAAACTCTAGGTTTGGGCCGCCCCATTGATAATTCAATTTATCTGAATCGATCCAACAAATAAGTAGGCCATAGTCTTCCTTTTCAAATGATCTAAGTCCCATATCTCCCTCTTAGGTTATAGCGCTAAGAAGTTATAGCGCTAAGTTCGTTGCTGATGGTCACGCAACGCGTTTTTAATTTTTTTCATTGCTACGTAAGTTATTGGAGTGCACTTTTCTGGCAATTCGTCGAGATTGAACCAACGCAACTCTCGACACAAGTTAGGTTCTGCGTTCTCTATTTTGCCAACCCAATCAAAACATAGGTAAAAATAATGACGAATCGGCAAACTAGGGTCAACCAATTCAGCCGCTAAATTCAATTCTTTAGTGCTAACCGAAGTTTCCTCCAAAGCTTCGCGTTCTGCTGCGTCTAGAGGAGATTCACCGTCCTCTATGCGTCCAGAAGGAAAGCCCCAATACTGGTCAAACGCTTCAGTATTTTGGCGGAAGGCGAGCAATAACTGATTTCTAGAGACAAAGACAAGTTGAACTACATTTTTCATTTATATGAATCTTCCTTTGGAAAACAATACTCACGTGAGGGGGCTACAAACGCTGCAATACTGTAAGATAAACCTGCAAGCATTAGAGTCTCCCTTAAACTGGTTGCTGTGCCTATAGTTATACCTTGTCTGCAAAGTAGGCCATGATTTCTTCGGTAGTCATTTCCTTAGTTTCATTCGCAAAGCAATAATAGCTTGGGCGCATGTCACTAAAATACTGCATGTCCATTTCCAACCCTTCTAAATCTGGAAACAAACCAACTGGCATATTGTACTCGCCTGTTTCTTTGAATTTATAGAACAAGTGGGTGCCACACTCAGAACAAAAACCTCGAGAAGCCCAAGAGGAAGACTTGTACATTTTTACTTTATCAACCCCTACTATTTTCACTTGAGTACCACATTTCACAGCAAAAAATGGAGCACCACCCCAAGTTCGACATGACTGACAATGGCAAACCGTAAACTTAGGGTTGATGTTTTCAGCCTTGATTTTTACCACACCACAAAGACAACTAGCCTCAGAATATGACATTGAAATAGCTCCTAAATTGATGAAAAATATAACGTCGAGTTAAGTAATGATCAACGCAGACCACCCAACCTAACCCATTGCACCGTAAACACGACCCCGACTTGAACTGAAAATGCCAAGTGTTGAGAATCGGTTCTAGGCGCTTTTTCCTCTGCATTTTTTTGCAATAACTAAACCATGATTACTGCTACCAAGCAATGAAACCTCGGAGCATGTCGATAAATGATACTTAAACCATGATTGATACTGTTGCTCATTTAGTTGATTAACTTCCTGACCAATAAACCGAACGTACCCATCGGTTGCAATATGATTTTCGATACTAAATCCAGATTCAATTGCCAAACTTTCAATCTCTAAAGGCTTAGCAAAGTATCCCGTTCTAAAAAATGGGTCTACATCGGGTGAAGAGACCAAGCCACTTTCATTCAATTTACTTAGAATATCAGGGGAAACTAAGCTACTGGACATTTTGGCAAGCAAACCCGCCACAAAGAAACGACTGATATACGCTATCGCAACTACACCATTTGGTTTCAATATTCGATTTGCCTCTTTTAAAACTGCTTCTCGGCCTGACTTCGATTGTATGTGATAAAGCGGCCCCAATACTAAAACAACGTCTTGAGTACCGTTTTCAATAAAACTCACGTTAGTTGCATTTGCTTCGTGAACAACCAAGTCTAAATTCTGGGTCTCAGCATTATATTTAAGTTGCTCGACTAATTCTGGAACTAACTCCACTGCTGTCACATCCATACCTTGTCGAACATAATGAAGTGAATAGCGACCAGTAGCCGCACCAAGCTCCGTCAAACGACCTGCTGATTCGAGATAAGACCCCAAAACATTAATTGTTGTATCAAATTCAATACGCGTTATGTTTTGAGAAAGTAGACGCTTCTCTTCGTCAAATTTCGCGTAGTAATCCATATACTCTTCTTGCACGACTCACTCCTATCCAGTTCACACCAAATGAAGTAAATGACAACGTTACAAATACACTCAAACTTGCCACCTAAATCACTCAAGCTAAACCGTGTTAAAAATACCAAGTGTTGGTAGTCTACTTAAGCGCTTGTTATTCGAATGCTACCTTTAGTGCCGCAGCTTGTTGCTCAAATAACCCATTGTCAGATTCAGAGGTAGACTTAGCTACATTTACCCATTGAACTCCTGTATCGTCAATATGACGAAACTCAATTTGTAATGCATATTTTGAACAATGAAGTAGACCAAACCCAAAGCCTACAAAAGTTAAGATAACAACTATAGCTTTAAGCCAAAGCGGGGTACTTTCAAGGCTTGGAACTGCTAGCCAAACTGCTCCAGAGAAGACAAATAACCAAAATATTATTTGCCCCACATTGTCGAGCAAACCGAGTTTTTTAACTCTCACATCATTAATTTTTGATAAAGGGTATGAATCTTTTTTGAAGCTAAACTCTTTTTGGCTTAGTCGAAAATCTGTTTCCTTGTACATTATTTACTCCATTCGTATAACGCCAAATTAAGGTATGAACAACGCTAACGACCCAGCCTAACTATTGTGCTGTAAACACTTAAGCTGAATCAGACCGAAAATGCCACGCGTTGTGAATCATTCTTAAGCAGTTTGTTAGTTTAATAGTTGTGCTCTTGCGTACAGTGATAAAAGTCAGAAGATAAGTTCACTCGTTTGAAAAGATCGCTGGACATAATAAGCTCTAGTAAAGTTTGCATTACGACTCCATACTCGCTTAACTTTTGATCATCGTCACTCAATTCATAATGCTCATCGTATGCCGCTTCATCATAGCCAGACATACCATAAAGTGCGATAGCATAACGGTTACTCCAATCTCCGATATTTTTCCTCACTTGTTCACGGCTCTCTTCGGACCTATATGTGTCCTCTAACCTGTTTCTCTCGCGCTCAGCGTTAATCAACCTCAACAACTCAACTTTATGCGTACCAGTCAACTCAGATTCATTTGCCTTAACTTTCTCTTGAATTTGTGTGTCTATAATTCCATCCAAATCAGACCAAGTATCTAACTTATCCTCTTCGTATTCTTCAAACTCTTCCCAACTGTCTAAGGGCTTGTTTGCTTGATCCCACCAGTCAATGTACTCATTGAGAGTTTGGTTGAAACCAGCTTCTGTATGGATGTAAACAACGCTTTCAGAAATAACTAACGCGTAAATACTTTCACTTTCATAATTATCAATTAATATTTTTAGCTTAGGCTCAAGCTCCTGAAAAATTAAATCTGCGTTTAAACGCCTTCTCATAAAGTTTCCCTATTAAACTAACGAATGACATGGATTCCCCCTCCCGAGGATCTGCCACACTTATGTGGTACTTAAATGCATCGGAGGCACCATGTCTGATTATTCTTATTTCTGCGGTATCGACCTAGCTAAAAACCACTTTAGTCTTCATGCCGTAGACCAAAATGGTAAGGTCATACTTCATAAGTCAGTAACCCGCTCTAAACTACTGACTACAATAGCAAATATGCCACTCATGCGTATAGGCGTTGAAGCGTGTGATGGTGCACATTATTGGGCAGAACACTCAATAAACTGGGTCACGACGCCCGTATTATGGCCGTTAAATACGTAATTCCTTATCGAACCAAGGGAAAGAACGACCTTAATGATGCTGTTGCTATCTGCGAAGCTGTTCAGCGACCATCCACTCGCTTTGTGCCCGTAAAATCACCCGAGCAACAAGCCATCCTATCGGTACATAGAATGAGAGAGCATTGGGTTCGTGAACGCACCGCGCTTATGAATCGCATACGTGCCCTACTCTCTGAATTTGGGTTGATCATACCTGTTGGCCGCTCTTCGTTAATGAAGCACGTTCCCTTAATGCTGGAAGACGCAGAAAATGAGCTGCCACACCTCGCAAGAACAGTGATTGCCGATGCTTATCACCACCTTGGAGAATTGAATCAACGTATCGCCGATACTGAGCAAGTCTTCGATTCTTTTGCTAAGGTCAGCGCTAATGTTCAACGAATGATGAAGGTTCGAGGTATCGGGCCGCAAACTGCAACAGCGATACTTGCTTCGATAGGTAATGGCTCTCAATTTGATAAAAGTCGCGATTTCTCTGCTTGGCTAGGCTTAGTACCAAAGCAATATTCGACAGGAGGAAAGCCTCGCTTAGGCCGGATAACCAAACACGGTGATAAATATTTACGAACGCTATTAGTTCACGGAGCAAGGACCGTGATTGCCAACCTTGGCGACAAGCAAGATAAGCTAAGTCAGTGGTGTCGAGGCGTTTTAGAACGGAGAGGAATGAACCGAGCAATAGTGGCACTTGCCGCGAAGAACGCACGAATTATATGGTCGCTTTTACACAATCAAACAGAATATGAAAACTATGCTGCTTAAGTAAAAACCTAAGCAGCATAAAGAGTTAAACCCACCGGGTCATTGCAGACGCTAATGATGGAGATAGGTTAAGACCACTTGCGGAGAGCCTGTTAATGCGGCGGACACACTAGATGTCATCTAACGAATAAGGCACCGCAGTCGCGCAAAGTCATCAGGGCCACGACGTATGCGAATCGTCGATAAATAGGCCGAATGTAGAGCGGCAGTCCAAAACCCATCAACATAAGTTTAGCGGATGTTTGACAACCGGGGGAATCCATGTAGCCCTGTTAAGGTGTGAGCAACGCAATACCGATGCTTCCGCATACCACCTTAAACACTAAACTCAACGCATAGTAAAAATGCCACGCATTGCGAATCACTCTTAAACAGTTTGTTATACCACTTGTACTTAAGGTGTCTGTAGTTCAACAAACCATTGTTTCTTGCCACGCAGTTGCCAGACAAACCGATAGCTATTACTCAACGAGAAATTGACGTCTTTTCCGCCAATTGGAATATTAAACTGGCTTGGAGTAATAACAGCATGATCTGAAATGTCATAAGTCCAGCACTTAGCGGTTTTGCTCTTAGGGTTAACTAATCGCTCCAAGTCATTCATGACTAAAGCAATCCCTTTATCCACGTGCTTGTAGTGAACATACCTTTCTAACAAAAACAGGTCAAAATATACGTCTTTCATAAAGATATCTGTAGCACCACGAGGTTTGCCAGAAGATGCTTTTTCCTTATAACATTTCATCTCTATCGCAATTGAGAAGTTATCGCTAGGGCATTTCCCCTTGAACACTATATCAATCTCGCGCCATGTCCCGTCTACTTCAACGCTAGTCTCTAATTCAATGGAAAATTGATCGTCAGGATGGAATGTAATAAGTGGAATATATTGCTTTAGAAGATATGCGTATTGTAGTTGCATCGAAGCTTCTTTATTAATTGGTATTAACCCACTGCCTACTTTTATGGCAAACACGTTCCAACAGAAAGAAACCGCATCGCACATCCTTCGCTCTAGATTTGAAGTATACTGAATCACATTTTCTCCTTGTGGTATAACGCTAAGTTAACGTGCCAAAAATCATGGCATATACTTTCACGAAGTGAAAATGCCAAGCGTTTTTGGTCACTGTTAAACGCCTTGTTATAACACTAACTACTCTGACGGTTTCGCTTTCTCTCCAAGGTGCTGGGTAAACCTTAGTAAATAACCATCTAGATCTTGTATCAGAAACTCTCGTTCACCTGATAGCTTTTCACCAATGTCATACCATGTTTCTTTTAAATCACGAAAAAAACGTACGTTAGCTTTCTTCAGTCTTTCAGTTAGCGGATCTAAGTCTGAAAGCTCTATTTGAAAATTTACTCCACGTCCTAATGGAGTAACTAACTCACCAGTAATCCACCCTGAATCCGTGATTTGTTCGAGCATGATCTGAACCTGTTCTTGTTCAAGGTATACAAAGTCAGGGTTTTCTCGCTTAATACGTACAGAGAAGCCAAGCACATCGACGTAAAATGATAACGACGCTTCAAAATTACTCACTGATAATTCGGGAACCATCGGGTTCCAGTATTCTTCCATAATCTATCCTTGCTATATGCTGTAATACTGCTTGTGTTATAACGCCGCGTTAAGTAGTGAGCAACGCTGCCACCTTACTTAAAGCACTACACCATAAACACAAAACTCAACTTACACTGAAAACGCCAAGTGTTGCGAATCTGTCTTAAACGCTTTGTTATATTTTTTTATTTCGAATAAATCTAAGTTAAACGGCTTAAAGTTTAGGTATATATGATCGTTAATGATCAACTCGGGCACCCCGTAAACATAGGCAACTAACTGCTCTTTATCTATACCTATTGAGTCTTCAATACTTTCTACGATAGACCGCTTGAAGCGGTAGTTCTTTAAAAGTGAGCTTCTGATAACAACACTAACCTTAGTTCGTGCGGTTTTAAAACGAGCAGACTCATAAAATTGAACTTTAACATCGCCATTTTTCAGACGCACGACACTTTCGACAAGCCCCCAGTAAACACGAGCTCTTTGCTCAATAATTTCGGGATTTACAAAATCCTGATCTTCAAGTCGCTTAAATAACTCACTATATGCGTATGAATTATCACCAATGTCGATTGCTCTCTTTTTGAGTAAACCCACTTTTTGGTATTTGTAGTACTTACCAACTAATGAACCCAAATGATAAATATTCGAAGGAGATATGTGCTCAATATGACCCAAAGGCTTACCCGTGATTTTCGTTACAGTCTCCACGCCTTCAACACCAGGGTTTACCCTCGTTTCGACAAGGTGACTCTTAGGTCGCTTCATAAAAAACAAGTCTGGCTCATTTTCATTTTTCTTCTGTTCATCAGGAACGTGAGCCGTATCACCAAGATCTGTAGTATTCAGATAATTGGTCTCGTATATATTGCAGGACTCAGAGTGAAGATCTACAGTTCTAAAATATGGGTCTACTTTACGTTTTGACAATGGCTTATCGATATTTACACAAGTAATTAAACAGCCACAGCCATCCCCAACACAGATAAATTTACGTTTATCCGTAATTTTCCCCTGCTGAAAATACAAATCTGCTGTTTCCGGAGATACTACCTCTCCACACTCTAGACTTTGAGCCTTACTCAGTGATGTCATCGTACCTCCTAAAAATATAACGCCCTGTTAAGGTGTGAGCAACGCAATACCGATGCCGCCGCATACCACCTTAACCACCAAAACCAACGCATAGTAAAAATGCCACGCGTTGCGAATCACTCTTAAACAGTTTGTTATGTAATTATTTGAAGAATTCATCCAACGTAGCTTGATGAGGAGGACTAACATCAAAGCACTGCTTAGCAATTATTCTAGCGTCCTCGTTAAAATCATATTGGAGTTCAAAACCATTTTCGAAAACGGCTTCAGCTAGCATATCAACAGAGCGCTCAGAGCCATATTCATTAGGTTTAGCAATTGACATGCTCATGAGTCCAACGGAAGCATAAACACTCATTTCCTGCTCGTTGAAGTAATTGGATTTATAAATGTTCTCAAGCGCTAATAAATCATCTAAGTACAAGTTATTGATAATATTTGACAACTTAAGAAACTTTTCTGTAGTTATTTCATTCAAACCGCACGCAATAAATAAACGTCCGATCAACTCTGGTTTCTTGTGGTCATCACAACGATCAATAAGAGAAACAATAGTTTCACCCGCTCTTGTTATACCGTCTCTTTTATCAGAAATTTCATTAATCACTGTGACTCGTTCTTCAACTGTTAGAGTCGATATCTTAGCTAAAAATCCATATATTTTCTTAGCAAACATTGCCTCTCGTACATGTTGAGCAGCATCGTAAGTTTTAACCATAACACCAAAAAATGGGATATCTTTCAGAGCATCATGCTCAACTAACTCTTTCATTCCCAAGTCTAGAAGATCTGCACTCAAGCCACTAACTTTATCTGATTTAATTGATTCTACTAAAGAATTTCCTACTTCCACCTGAAGCTCCTTTAATTACATAACGCCCGCTTAAGCGGACGGAAATAGTTGGCTATACTGTGAAGCGGAGCGAAACGTAGCCAACTGTTGACGTTCCGTTTAAAGCGCTTGTTATGTTTATTTTCCGCGTACCCTAGTGCCAAAAAACTCTTCTACTTGTTTAACTGCACTCAACAATTGAACGCTAAAAGGATCTTCGTCTGAAACGTAATACACCGTTTCATTATTTTTTGCTACTCGCTCAGGAGAATTGTCTACTGTAGCTCCAGGTCCTGCGTACGCACCCTTTAACCAGAAATGTAGCCAAATATCAGCTTTAATTTTACTAACACATTTTTGTATTTCATCGAAACTAGAATGAGCATCAATGGACCAAATAGCTTTCGCTTCTAGCCTCGTCACTTGCAATTCAGACCACGCTTCAGATAAAGAATTCAATCTCTCACTATAAATCCTTTGCTCTTCTTGAAGCTGGTTTCCAGCTTCAACTTCTTCCTTATTAAGGTGGAGCATTGGATTTCTAACTAATTGAATAGCTTCTTGTAATTGGTATGTTTTTAATATGGCACGCTTTGCAACTTCATATTCGCTTGTGCCTCTTAGTTGCCTCTTCCAAGTAAACAACCCCACAAAGCCAATACTAAGAGCACCTATAGTACCAATGATGGAAAAAACATCTTTAGTAATAGCCCAGTTTATTTCGCTTATTGAAATACAGATGCTCAAATATACCTCCGATAAACATAACGCCCAATTAAGTAGCTGACAACGCTACCAATACACTCAAATTTAACACCGAAACCACTGATGCTAAACCGAGTTGAAAATGCCAAGCGTTGGCAGTCTGCTTAAATTGCTTGTTAGGTTTACCATTTACACTGCTTCCGCAAAGGCTTTATTGCTTCTTCGATGCCTGAAATATCAAATGTTGTCATTACGGAATTCTCACCATATGGCGTCAACTGCATAAGCAGCTTTTCCTTTCCAAGTAATTGTTTAATAAATGGTATTGATGAACTTCCACTCCATTTACCAATATGCTCATTTTTTGTTGATAGTGACCACTTGGTTTTCTTAGGCTTCAACTTATCAACCCTGTAAGTCACGTATGTTGAATTTAAACCTAAATATGTTCCCCACCACACACTTAAAGCTGTTGTATTTTCTTTACAACGTATAACCAATTCAGGTGTAACAAGCTTATTATAACGATTGGGGATTGTTTCATTTCCTGAGACTCTAATATAAATATTGGTTGAGTCATCCAGAGGTGACACTTCTTCTTGTTTTTTCCACTTTCCCGAACTTTTCTGCACACTAACTTTTGGGGTTGCAACACCAATCCTGTTTGATAAGGAATCAAAACAAGCTAACCGTTGAACACTACTTGTTTCTGCAGCACAAACAGCAATATCTCTTTTATTAACATCATGAGCATATGTAAAGCACGGAACTAAAGATAAAACAAAAATACATTTTTTGAGCATAAATAACCCTCCTGAAACCTAACGCCCACTTAAGCGGACAAAAATTGTTGGCTATAATGTGGAGCGAAGCGAAACGTAGCCAACTGTTTTTGTTCCGTTTAAAGTGCTTGTTATATGCTCGCGATCAGTTTGAAAACTCTGATAATACAAGTACATAACAATATGGAATGATAACGCAAACCACCGCGATTTAAAGCCACTTAAGTATTAACTTTGAACTCCGTAGAAAACACTCCCCGATAGTTACTCAAAACTAATAATTAAATAGTTTACGAATACTTAAAACCACCCTTTGGGATTTCAATTAACAAATCAGAAACTAACTGATGAATTGAAAACAAAGCTCAGTTTTATTACACAAAAAACCGCAACATTCAAATTGACGAATTCTACAATTAGCCAACCAAAGCAACGGCTCAATCAAAGTTACAATTAAGCGTTTCTATTTTAGGAAATTTCTACAAATAGAATGGTAAAACAGTAACCAAAGCGTATCTGAAAAACTAAAATACATCCCAAAAAGTAGCGACATATAACGCCGCATTAAGCGGATTAAAATGGTGGGTTATAATGTTGAGGCACGAAACTTAACCCACTGTTTTAATTCCGTTTAAATGCCTTGTTATAAGCCGTTTCTTCGTTTTTCAATATTTGAATTATGAGGCAATACACTACCTCCTTGAATTGATTTATTAACGTAGCCTAGATCAGATTCAATTGTTAATTCGATAATATAGCGATCTCCCCCGAGGGGCGATCGCCAACGATGATATTTATTTTGATATTTTTCATCAAAGTTAAATTTAACAGTTACAATAGAAATCCATTTTAAAGGTATTTTATACCCAGCAACAATTCTATCTAACGAAGCCCGCATAGTTTTACATATTAAACTTATTTCATTACAACTTAAACTATTTGAGAAGTCTGAAAGGTTCAACACTATTGAACTCACACTATTATTTAGTGCAAATGAATACAGTTGACCGGTTGCCCAGTAACCTTGAAAATCATTATTTCGGCTATTCAACAATTCAGCGAAGTCTTTTGTAATTCCTTTTAATTCTCTGCGACGAGGCATACGTATCCATTAGGCTTATAACAGCTATATTAGACAGAAAAATTCTGCACTTAAATACAGAATCATTCTATCTAGTTTCATATGGTCAGAACTCTACCACAATTAGTTACAGAATTTCAGTGACTTAAAACATAGATAGACTCATTGAATGACAAAATGCAGAATATTTCCATATAGTATGAATTTCGCAAAAAAACCGAACTGCTGGATATAAAAACAGTACCCGTACGCATACCCCAAACACAAAAAAGCCTGCCATCTATGCGAACATAAATGGCAGGCTTTTAGCGTTAGTTAAGGCTGTGAGTAGCTAGCTTACGCGGCTTCGAATGCGAGGGCTTTCTTCTCTACTTGGCGGAAGATCAGCGTTAGCACGCCATTCACAGCTAAGTAGAATGCGCCTGCAATACCGAACACGGTTAACGTGTCGTAGGTTTGGCCATTGATACGCTGAGCGTAGCCCATCAAGTCCATGATGGTGATGGTGCTTGCCAGTGACGTGCCTTTGAATACTAAAATCACTTCGTTCGAGTAAGCTGGAACGGCGCGGCGTAGTGCGTATGGAAGTAACACTTTAAGCGTTGCGATTTTGTCCATGCCAAGTGCACGACATGCTTCCCACTGCCCTGCAGGTATCGCGTTGAATGCACCTCTAAACAGTAGCGTGCTGTATGCCGCCGTGTTCAAAGCCAATGCCAACATCGCACAGAACCAAGGTTGACTTAACCATGTCCATAGGAAGCTTTCACGAATCCAATCGAACTGACCCGGGCCGTAATACACCAAGAAGATTTGCACCAATAATGGTGTGCCGGTGAACAGCGTAATAAGGCCACGAGTGAACCAATGTATTACTGGCAATCTAAGGATCAGCGTTACCGTCATTAACAACGATAAGATACAACCAACCAGCAATGAAGCACTTGTGAGTTGAAGACTGGTCGCTAAGCCTTCAAGCATTTGAGAGAGGTATTGTTGATTCATGCCATTGCCCCTTTGTTACCCAAACCTTGAATAGAGAACTTACCGTCAATCACTTTTACCAATCTTTGTGTGATTAAAGTGATGACCAAGTAGATTGCTGCTGCTGTCGCGTACCAAGTGAATGCTTCGTGCGTTGCCGCTGATGTTAATTGTGCTTGTTTTAGCAAATCCGTTACACCAATTAGCGATACTAATGCGGTGTCTTTCAGTAACACTAACCATTGGTTGGTTAACCCTGGTAGCGCGTGTCTTACCGCTTGAGGTAACACGATACGAAAGAATGAACGAGACTGAGAAATACCAAGCGCGCTTGCTGCTTCTCTCTGCCCTTTGCTAACTGCTTTCAAAGCACCACGGATGGTTTGTGAAGCGTAAGAAGCAAAGATAAGTGACAGTGCAACAACACCAGATAAGAACGGGCTCACTTCGATGAAGTCGCCAGTGATCATGAACAGAACTTGTGTCGAACCAAAGTAGATAAACAGCACGACCAGAATTTCTGGTAAACCACGAACAATCGTCACAAATGCAGTCGTTGGCCATTTGATTGCAATACGACGAGACATCTCACCACTTGCAAACAAAACTGCTAGAACCAATCCAACCAATAGGCTTACGAATGCAAGCTGAACAGTCATCCAGCTTGCTTCGACGAGCCCTAAAGAGTAACCCGTTAATTCCATAAATTACTTACCGAAGTACTTGTTGAAGATCTTGTCGTATTCGCCGTTCGCTTTCACTGCTGCAAGTGCAACGTTAAGCTGGTCTACAAGTTCTTGATTGCTCTTATTTACTGCGATACCAAAGCCGTTACCGAAGTACTCTTGGTTTGTTACTTGGTCGCCAACGTACGTTAGGTTGTCTTCTTTCTTGAACCATTCTGCTACAACGGCTGTGTCACCGAACACAGAATCGATACGACCGTTTTTCATGTCGATGAATGCATCTTGGTAGCTTGAGTAAGGTACCGCTGTTACGCCAGTCATTTGCTCAAGTAGGAAGCTCTGGTGAGTAGAACCGTTTTGAACACCAACACGCTTACCTTCTAGTGCTGCTTGGTCTGCTACTTTGCCTTCGAAAGAGATGAATGCTGCAGAGTTGTCGTAATATGCGTTAGAGAAGTTCACTTGTTGAAGACGCGCTTCAGTGATGTCCATTGCCGAGATAGCCGCATCGTAACGTTTGAATTTAAGTGCAGGGATCAAACTATCGAATGCTTGGTTGTGGAAAGTACATGTCGCTTTCAGCTCTTCACAAAGTGCGTTTGCTAAGTCTACGTCAAAACCTTGAATTTGGTTGTTCTCATCCATGTATTCGAATGGTGCGTAAGTTGCTTCCATTGCGAATTTGATTTCTTCTTGCGCCGCTGCGTTGAAAGAAGCAAGGCCGATAAGTGAAGCTAGTAGAATCTTTTTCATGTTGTTACTCCGAATACTGTTTGATAGCGGCCTGTGGCCATTCTTATAATTTGATTGTTTTGATCGATGTTGTGTTTAGCTAAATCTAGAGAGTTACGTGAATCTTATGCGTTAACTCAGATTTAATGAGTCAACTAACCTAGTGAGTCAAATACTCGGCAAACTCAGGTGTCTGCGGATTAACGAATGAATCGCTGGTGCCGTGTTCGACGATGTACCCTTTCTCTAGATACAGAACGTGGCTAGCAATCTTCTTCGCGAAATCGACTTCGTGCGTCACGACTACTTGGGTAATGCCCGTTCCGCTCAATTCTTTAATAATGCTCACGACTTGGTTGGTGATCTCAGGATCAAGCGCCGCTGTTGGCTCATCAAACAACAACACATCCGGTTTCATCATCAGCGCACGTGCAATCGCAACACGCTGTTGTTGACCGCCAGACAGTTGAAGTGGCCAAGCGTCGGCTTTGTCTGCAAGTTGAAGTGTCTTTAGTACTTCTTGAGCTTGCTTAATCGCCTCTTGCTTATCCAAACCCGCAACTTTCGTTGGTGCTTCAATCAAGTTTTCCATCACCGTCATGTGTGGCCATAAGTTGTATTGCTGGAACACCATGCCGACTTTACGACGAAGTTTAAGCCCTTGCTTCTCTTGGATCTGGCCAGCAAAATCGAATTGCTCGTTAGCAATGTCTAATTCGCCGTTGTCCGCAATTTCTAGCAGGTTCAAAACACGCAGTAGTGAACTCTTGCCAGCGCCGCTTGGGCCAAGCAATACCAAGGTTTCGCCACTCTCACAGTCGAAGCTGATGTCATGAAGAACTTGGGTATCACCGTATGATTTGTTGATGCTCTTTACTTGAATACTCATGCCACAATACTGCATTAATTGTCATTTGTTGGTTATTCTATTCAATCCGAGGTTTTATGCAAGAAAAATGTATAAAAAACTACTTTGTTGAATTTTTGTAACAAATATTGCACAAAAAACAGTCGCTATAACTGGTCTTACAACCAAAAATTGCAAGTCATTGATAAAGTTAATATCGAGACAAAAAGCAATCGTTTTTCTATCAATTTACAAATCATCACTCGATTGCTAACTTATGAGCGCACTCTCCTATAAACGCCAATTTGCTTGCATAAAAATTAGGGTTAAACCCCTTATTTTCCTATCGAACTGACTGGACCAGAATGCTTAGTTTTCCTTTAAGGTCGTTTCGAATTATTCACTTAGTGGCGATGAAATATTGGAAATTGAATTTCCTAGGGAGCGTCACAGTGCAATAAATGCTTTAATGGGTTCTATTCTCAACAACAACTACTTCCCAGCGAACAACGCGCAGTACTGGCAACAAGCCATAAACCATAAGCAAGAAGTAATAAGTAACAAGCCATCTATTTTTAAAGCGACAACACATTAAGGCAGTCATATGCAAAACGATGTCTCTTCTACGCTCGACTCAACTCATCGATCGACTCAGCGCTCTACTCAAAAAGCGCCAGACCCCAAACCTGAGAAGAAAAGCCTCAGTATTTTGTTTGAGCTAAGCAAATTCATTCAGCCTTATAAAGGTCGTGTTATTGCCGCGTTGATCGCGTTGATCTTCACGGCGAGCTTAACCCTTTCAGTCGGACACGGTATTCGCCTTCTTATCGACCAAGGTTTTAGCCAACAATCACTCTCAGATTTAGGCAGCGCAATTCAGTTCATCATGGTCGTGGTCGTATTGATCTCGATTGGTACTTTCTTCCGCTTCTATTTGGTTTCTTCTGTTGGGGAACGTGTAAGTGCGGACATTCGCTTATCGGTTTTCAATCATGTCGTAACGCTGCATCCGAGTTACTTCGAAACCAATGGCAGTGGCGACATCATGTCGCGCATCACAACGGATACCACTCTGCTTCAAAGCATCATAGGTTCGTCGTTCTCTATGGCGATGCGCAGCGCGTTGATGTGTATTGGTGCAATCATCATGCTGTTTGCGACCAATATTAAGCTGACGTTGATTGTATTGGCGTCGGTGCCGTTTATCTTGATTCCGATCCTTGTCTATGGGCGCCGTGTAAGAGCCTTATCTCGCCAAAGCCAAGATTCGATGTCTGATGTCGGGTCTTACGCAGGTGAAGCGATTGAGCACATTAAAACGGTGCAAAGCTACAGCCGAGAAGCGCAAGAGAAAGCTTCATTCGCGGTAGAAGTGGAAAAGGCTTATGAGATTGGACGCCAGCGCGTTAAACAGCGCGCGATTCTTATCTCTGGTGTGATTGTTATCGTGTTCAGCGCAATATCAGGGATGCTGTGGGTTGGTGGTAGTGATGTCATCAATGGCACCATGTCGGCGGGTGATCTGGCTGCATTTGTCTTCTATGCCATTATGGTCGCTTCATCGCTAGGTACGATTTCTGAAGTGATGGGTGAATTGCAACGTGCGGCAGGTGCGACAGAGCGATTAATTGAAATTCTACAAGTTGAAAGCCACATTGTTGCGCCTGTAGAAAACCCAACACCACTGGATAACGTGACACCAGAAGTTGCATTTGATGATGTGACCTTCTGTTACCCATCAAGACCCGACCAGCCCGCAACAAGCAACCTCACGCTCACAGCCCATGAAGGCAAAGTATTGGCATTGGTTGGCCCATCTGGCGCGGGTAAAACTACTTTGTTCGAACTGCTGCAACGTTTCTACGACCCTCAAGTGGGTAAAGTAACCTTAGGCGGTGTTGAACTGAATCAGTTTGATCCAAATGAGCTAAGAAAGCAGATGGCGTTAGTTCCTCAGCAGCCTGCTCTGTTCAGTAACGATGTGTTCCATAACATCCGATACGGAAACCCAGAAGCAACGGACGAGCAAGTGATCGAAGCGGCGAAAAAAGCGCACGCGCACGAGTTCATTCAGAACTTGCCTGAAGGCTATCACAGCTTTCTTGGTGAACGTGGCGTGAGATTGTCTGGCGGACAAAGACAACGCATTGCCATCGCTCGTGCCATCCTAAAAGATCCGAATATTCTATTGTTAGATGAAGCAACCAGTGCGCTAGACAGCGAAAGTGAGCATCACGTTCAGCAAGCATTAGAAGAGTTAATGCGTGGTAGAACGACTATCATTATCGCCCATCGATTATCAACAATTAAACACGCCGACCAGATTGCGGTGCTCGATAAAGGACAGCTAGTAGACATCGGCGACCACCAGTCTCTCATCAATAGCTGCGAATTGTACCAACGCCTAGTTGAACTCCAATTCAAACACCTGAGTAGCTAAGTTATAGAGCAAAAGCGTTTAAGTCATTAAGTAATGAAAGACTAAGTCACTGACATTGTGTGGTTTCAAGCTTCAAAAACTTAAATCACACGTGTTGCAGTTTTGTTAATTTAGCGGTAGGGTTTTTATTCCAATAACAACTTATCCCGATGAAGGATAAGCCGATAACATTAATTACCCAGATAACATTAACTACACAGATAACAATAAGAGAGTTCGCATGGAAGCACTATTATCTGACTACCCGGTAGTAACAGAAATCCCTGTCGCTTGGGGAGAAATGGACGCACTCAATCACGTTAACAACGCCGTATATTTTCGCTATTTCGAAACCGCTCGCTTAGATTTTTTCAAGCACGTTGAGCTGATGGAAGAGATGGCGATTACCAAAGTTGGCCCTGTTCTTGGTGACACTTACTGTAAGTATTTCCGCCCAGTCACGTATCCAGATACCTTGATGATTGGCTCTCGTGTCACTGATATTCAAGATGACCGATTCACCATGGAATACGCGATTGTCAGTAAAACTCAGCAGAAACTGACGACCATAGGCACCGCGACTATCGTGATGTTTGATTTTGCTTCAAACCAAAAAGCCCTGCTCTCGCTGCGCTTAACCAACGAAATTGAAAAGATGAACACGTTGAAAAGCCCATGCTTCAAACAAGAAGCCGTGACGGAATAACGTATTCGCTGATTCAAAATACTCAGATACAAAAAGGCCACTCGATTGAGTGGCCTTTTGTTTATTGGTTCAGAGTGCTTATAAGCGGTTAAGACTTATAGACCTTGAACGCTCTCTATCTTGAACGCTCTCACTTTAGAAGTTATAAACCTTGAACCCTATAAGCCTTGGACGTATTGAGCATTAGTTCGAACTTCAACCATCTGCTCTAGGTTCTGTTGTGAGCCATCAACGCCGTCAATCAAACCTTGGAAGTGCTTAATCAGCTCTACTTTGTCTTGTACTTCTTTCGAGCCCGCGCCGATGTTGGTTAGGTCGATGAAGAACTCGTCGAACAGACCCGAGAAATCTGTTACAGCGTCATGGTTTAAGAACTGCTCGTGGTTGTAAATGCTTGGGTAGCCACCCTTCTGTTTATCAACCGCGAAAGAGATGCCTTTCACGTTGGTAATCGTGGTCGCTTTCTCACACTTCAACATACAACCCGCTTCGATGCTTGGCTTGTTACAACCCACAGTTCTTTGGAAGAAACACTGGCGGCTGGTCATCATCAAGATTGGGTGGTAGATGCTGTAGAACAGTTTGAAGTTCTCTGGGCGGCGAATATGACGAATCTGACCTTTGTTGATCTCGTTCGAAATGAAAGCACCAGCACAGTTCAGCTCTTCTTTCAGCGTAACCAGTGCGTGAGAGTTGGTCGTGTTCATGAACGGGCCTGCAACCCACTCAATTCCCATCTCGTAAGCTTTGTAAGCAATACCCGTGTTGTTGGTCACGATGCGAGCTGGCTTGATCTCTTCAAGAATACGAACCGCTTCATCGTAATCTTTGCCGATTAATACTGCAGGGAACCAAGGAATCAAACGTGGGTTTGCTGCCAAGATGTCGATGTACTTGTTACAACGCTTCTTGAAGCTTTCAGGCAGTTTAAAGTAAACATCCGCGTCAGTTACGTCACACAGGTGCAAGTCTTCCACATCAGCGATAAGCATCGACATGGTTGGCTTTTCGTTAACCTTTGGTTGCTGAGGCAGTGCTGGTACTTCAACGTGCTTAATCACTTTCACAGAACCGTTTAAGATGAAATCGATTTCGTCTTTTAAGACCGACACTTCTTTCAAAGGGAGAATCAGACCTTCATCTAAGTTGTCGTAGTTACAGTTTTCAAGCGTATGAACCGCACTCTTCACTGATTTGAAACGCTTCTCAAGTAACGCCTGAGTAATCGAAGTCTCTTTAGCTGTTGCCAATAATGATTGAGATTGAACCGTAAAGTTTTCTTTTGGTGTGTTCACTGTCACCGTAAATGGTTGACCCACCTTAGCACTAAACGACAATGACACGGGTATTTTACGAATATCAAGGAACTCGATCTTGTCGCGCATTTCACTGCCTAGGGCATTTTTCGCTTCATAAAGATCGCTGGTCACTTCTTGAATTTGTACCACTGAGATTTCATTGTTCTCTTTCGTCGCTTTATCAACGGCGTAGTTCATGCTGTTGTCACGAGGATTATCAATGAACATGTCTTTCGTTAGGTTGCCCTTAAGGAAAGAGTTAGTGAAATCACGGTTGAATACTTTGTGCAGGTTTGAATCGTCTTCGATCAACAAACCACTTTCTACAAAGCTATCAATTTGTTTGCGCCACGTATCAACCACTGTGTATACGTAGTGTGCGCCTTTGATACGGCCTTCAACTTTCAATGAGTCGACTTTCGCGTCAACCAATTCAGGTAGGTCGTAGTACGCTGAATTATCTTTCAGATTCAGTGGGAACTTGTTTCCTGCATCAGTGATTTCGTATTCATCACGACATGCTTGGCTACAACGGCCACGGTTACCTGAGTTACCCACACTTACTGAGCTTGAGTAACATTGGCCAGAGAATGCGATACACAAAGCGCCATGTACAAACACTTCGGTCAGAACATCGTGGTCGTGTGCCACTTCCGTCAGCATTTTGATTTCTGGCAAGTTCAATTCACGAGACAAGTTAACGCGTGTTGCGCCAATTTTAGACAAGAACTTAATCTGGCCTTCGTTGTGTGTCGTTAACTGAGTCGATGCGTGAACATCTAACGATGGGAAATGCTTTTTCACCAAATCGAACAAACCAAGATCTTGGACGATGATGCCATCAAGCTTAGTGTTCACAAGCTGGTTCAACAGTTTAGTGATGCTCTTAATTTCATGCTCCAGCAGCACAACGTTAAGAGTCAGAAACACTTCACAACCGTATTCATGAGCAAGGCGAATCACACCATTCAACTCATCTAACGATAGGTTAGAGGCTCTGTTACGAGCGTTGAAGGTGTCTAAACCGCAATAAACCGCATTAGCACCCGCTACGATAGCTGCTTTAATCGCCTCTACATCGCCACCTGGGGCTAATAACTCAATCTTTCTGCTCATTTTTGAAGTCGCTCACTTACTTATAATTTTTAAGCCGCGTATTCTACCTACATCACGATCTCTTTACCACCTAACAACACTTTTCAAACTAAATGACCTCAATAATGCCAAACGAATCCGATTTACCTATCCTTTATTCTTTACGTCGCTGCCCTTACGCCATGCGCGGACGAATGGGCATCGCACTATCACAGCAAAAAGTGTTACTTCGAGAAATCGTTACCAAAGACAAGCCTAGCGAACTATTGGCCAGTTCGCCAAAAGGTACCGTTCCGGTATTGGTGTTACCAGATGGACAAATCATTGAGCAGAGCTTGGATGTGATGAACTGGGCACTTCAGCAAAACGATCCTCAAGATCTTCTTCGTTCAAGTAATCCAACACTTAGCCAACAAGTCCACCAGCTCATCAAAATCAACGATGAAGATTTTATTGGCCACTTAGAAAAGTACAGAGCGTCTGTTCGTTATCGAAACATCGATGTTGAACTACGTCGACAAGCCTGCGAAGCGTTCATTAGTCAGCTAGAAACGCTACTCACCGAACAGCCCTACTTTTTCGGAGAAACCCCAAGCTTAGCCGACTTTGCCGTGATGCCTTTTGTCAGCCAGTTTGTACGAGTCGAAAAGAAGTGGTTTGTGCAATCTGAATATCAAAACGTAGGACGTTGGTTAAGAGCGCACTTGGAAAGTAAGCTCTACACCCAAGTCATGAAGCAATACCCTTTGTGGAATGAAACCAAGCAAGATTGTGTTTTTGGGTGACTTAAGGGAGTTTGGGGTGCTCTAGGGAAATTCAGGGTTAGATAAGGCGTGGGTATTAAGGTAATTACGTGACACTGTATCTTATTTGGAATGAATAGATATTCAAAGGCTTAACTGGTTTTTCGCAGTCTCTTTACCGATAACTACTGTCTCTTAACTGGATACTGCAGTCCTTTAACCGGATGTTAGAGTCTAAGTTAAGCCTTTTGTTTATTTTAAACTGATCACTGAATCGCTATCGAAATCTCGACTTCAGTTTCGCCTTTGTAGAATTCAAAATCTGTCGTGTAAGTTCGAACATGTGGGCAATCCACTGCGTTGAAATACGCCCAGACTTCACCCCATAGATCGATCACCGCTTGAGGGAGTTCACCTTCAGCAGAAAACGTTAAATATTTGCCTGCTTGTATTTCGGTTTTTACAAGCGCATCTAAATTGTTATCGGTGAGTGCGTTAGTACAAGCGATGACATCAAATTCACCTGTAAAGTCCGATTCGTAGTTGGTGTAGACACCATACACTTTTGAATCTGGTGTCAGCTTAGGAAAAGCCTGATCAAAAAAGCCCTGCCATAATTGACCTATTTTCGCTTTAGCTGGGTCAATCTCATCGGTATTAGTGGTTCTTACTGAAAAACCATACGCCTTTACGGCTTCAATCGTTTCTACTTTCATTCGTTTTATTCCTAAGCCAATCGACGATCTAACTGTATTGAATCCAATGTTTTGTAGAATAACACTACTAATCTTGTATCTCTTTGTGGCCACACTTTTCACAGACGAGGTGACGAGAAAACTCATCCATTGACGCGATAAACGGGCCAAGGAACCAGCCTTTAATCACTCCCGCCCAAAACTCGTGTCGCTTTTGGTTAGGTTTGTCTGCAAACGCACTCGCCTTTCTGACCAACACAACAACGTGTTGTGTGTCTTCTCGGCACGCGGTGCAATAGCATTGTTCTATGGTGTTATTCATTTGAAAGCCTATGACGTTTTGAATGAAACCTGCTGAAAATGAGGATTGTCGACACAGACTTCTAGTGTGGAAAGATCAGTGAGTACGACAAGCTGTTCTGCACCTTGAATACTGACCTTAATGCACTCTTCACGGCTGTCATTGCGTTGAGTATCTAATCCGACACATTCAACCTGCTCGCCAGACTTCAGCGTTAATTTGATTGGGTATCGGTGCATACACACAATCTCAATATAATCGTAATCGTTGCAACTAATCATAATACCCCTCCAATTCATCCACCACGCTAATGCGACACGCCATACTATGCAATATGCATATAATCAATCATTTACCCAAATCACATTGATGTTCGTCCACAACTAAACTTGTTTCTAAATGTACGTCTAAAGCTACTTCTAAACTTACTTGTAAACTTAGCTTAATCCCGCTTTACCTATTCACGTTTCTTCTACTCTCGCCTGCTTATTCTTTCGTTGTTAAATAATAATCGAGAACAAAACAATGAAAACCATGAACCATTCACACGTGTTAGCTTTCTTAGGTCTAGTCGCTTCAATAATGGCGTTTAATGCCAGTGCCGCCTCAGAAATCGATGCGAGCCACTTCGCCAATGGTAAAACCAAATACCGACAGCTTTGTCAGGTGTGTCATGGTGACAAGGGTCACGGTGATGGCCCCAATGCCGCTTCATTGCCACACAAGCCCGCTAATATCGCTAATAAACTAGGCGGCTTTTTTACCAGTCCCAGTTCTGTGGCGGATGACATTTTAGAGGGTAACGTAGAACAAGGTATGCCAGCGTGGAAAGGTACAATTACCAAGCAAGATGCTCTGGATATTCTGACGTACGTAGAAACTATCCAATAGTAAACGTTGTTCCATTCGCCTTTTGAACCGATATACCGGTTAATACTCCTCGTTCTATTGCGCTATCTATTTGATTGATTACACTCAATTTAATGGATAGTGAATAATACGGAATGTTATGACCTTTAAACCTTTAGCACTAAGTAGCCTGATACTTTTTTCTACGGCGACACACGCCGTCAGCTTTATCGATGAAATTGATGGCCAACTCGATATGGGAGAATACCTCGCAGAAAATGCCTACGGTTTTCTTCCTGTGCCAATTCTCATTACAGAGCCTGCGGTAGGATACGGTGGCGGCTTCACCGGTATCTTCATGCACGAATCTGAAGAACAAAAAAATACGCGCAAAGAACTTGCTGAAAAATCCATCGATGGTGGCGCGCAGCTTCTTACCCCTGCAATCACTGCGGTTGGCGGCTTTGCGACAGAGAATGGCACTTGGATGGCGTTTGTTGGCCACAAGCGCAGTTGGAATGAAGACTCAATACGCTACCTTGGTGGATTAGGTTATGGCGATATCAACATGACCTTTTATCGACAAAGCTCTCCCAACGCCTTGTCTCCACTCGCTCCAAACGAAGGTGTTGATCTAGGACTCAAAGGCATGGGCGGGATACAGAAACTCCAATTTAGAGTACCCGACTCCCAATGGTTACTGGGGTTTTCTCAACAGTTCTTCGCACCAACACTCTCACTTAATAATCATCCTAAAGCGCAAGAAATCTTAAACAACATTGGCAACACGTCACCGACCTCTTCCGGTTTGGGTCTAATCGCTGAATACGACAGCAAGAACAGCTTCTTGAATCCGACGCAAGGATATAACTATGCCGCGGAATACCTTTGGTTTGGTGATGCGATTGGCAGTGACTACACCTACCAAACGTTTAATGTGGAAGGGCTGAACTATTGGGAGTTAAACAAGGAGTGGAACCTAGCATTGCGAGGACAGTACAAATCATTGTCGACCAATGAACGCGTGCTTTCTCCTCAATATTACCCAGACATTGAACTGAGAGGTATCGCCCGTAATCGTTATCAAGGTGAACACACCGTCGCGGCAGAAGTTCAAGTAAGCAAACAATGGACACCACGTTGGTCAACCGCGGTATTTACGGGAATTGGCTATGCAGGTGACAGCGATAAAGACATGTTTGATCAAAGCTCTCACGCTGCTTACGGCGTCGGTTTCCGTTACCTGATCGCAAGACGCTATGGTTTAATTTCGGGAATTGACCTCGCGTTCAGTGAAGAAGATACCGCGCTCTATTTTCAAGTTGGCGCAGGTATCTAGCTCACGTGCGTTTATTTAGGCGCACTTGTAATTTCAGCGAGCCTGAATTTAAGATTGCGCGAACGCTTTCCAATATTGGTACAAACCGTCGATATCTGAAGAACACATCAATGGCATCGCGCCTTTGATTTGTTCTTCGCTCCACTCCCACCATTTCATTTCTAACAACTGAGTAATTTCAGTTTCATTGAAACGATAACGGATGTGACGCGCAGGGTTTGAACCAACAATCGAGTATGGTGCAACGTCTTTAGTCACAACCGCTCGACTTGCGATAATGGCTCCGTCACCGACCTTAACACCACTCATGATCATGGCTTCTGTGCCAATCCACACATCGTTACCAATCAAGGTATCACCAGAGCGTTCGAAGCCGTCTATCGCATCTTCAAATTTCTCGTCGTCTTGATAGAAGAACGGGAAGGTACTCACCCACTGATTTTGGTGGCCTTGGTTGCCCGCCATCATAAATACGGCGCCAGAACCAATCGAGCAATAGCTACCGATGATCAGCTTATCGATGTCGGTTCTATCCGGTAATAAATAACGCGCACAGTCATCAAAACTATGGTTATGGTAGTAACCCGAGTAATAGCTGTGCTCGCCCACGATGATGTTTGGGTTGGTCACTTGTTCTTTGAGTGACTTTCCGACAAACGGACTTTCAAAATAGTTTTTCATGTTTGTACTCTTAGTTTCGTTCTTTTAGTTAGGTACTTTTGTTGCGTGTTTATGGTTTTTACTGGTTTATCTGAGTGTAAAGGCTAACGTGCCCTATCGCCCGCCCGCAATATCAATAAACGAGCCAGTTACATAAGAAGCTTCGTCTGACAGTAACCACACGATAGAGTTAGCCACCTCTTCTGGCGTGCCACCTCGTTGTAATGGTAACTGCGAAGCTAGTCTGTCTACGCGATCTGGCTCTCCACCGTCTGCGTGCATTTCGGTGTAGATACAACCCGGCCTTACGCCATTCACTCGGATATTACGCGCAGCCAATTCAAGCGATAAGCCTTTAGTCAGTGAGTCCATCGCACCTTTCGATGCTGCGTAATCCACATATTCAAACGGCGCTCCTGTGCGAGAAGCAGCAGATGAGACATTCACGATAGAACCTGCACCGTCCGCTTGTTTGATAAAGGCTTTACTGCACAGGAAACAGCTTGATACATTCGATTTCATCACCTTCTCAAAGCGATCCAATTCGATGTCAACTAATGGTGACTGAGTAAACAAGATCCCGGCATTATTGACCAAGTGAGTCACTGGACCCAGCTTGTTACGTGCAATCTCAAATAAGGATTTCACGTCCGATTCAACAGACACATCCGCACGCACGCTTATCGCGGTTCCGCCTTGTTCACGAATCTCGTTCACTAGATCTTCAGCTCGTGACTCATTGTGTATGAAGTTAACGCATACAGCATAGCCTTTACTGGCCAACAATTTAGACGTCGCTGCGCCAATGCCTCGGCTTCCGCCTGTTACAATCACTACCTTGCTCAATGAAACCTCCTAATGCCACTTGTTTGTTATAACCTGATTACTCGATACAAACTAATTGCTCGATACAACCTCAACCCACTGCGAACGCCACGCCGGCGCTTCAAATGGGTCTGGCCAAAACTCAGTTTGCTTTTGAATAAAACCATCAACCACCGTGTGAAAGGTAATCACTCGGTCTTTCAATACACTGTCAGTAACCGAAACGTCTGTTACTACGGAATCGCCTTCACAGACAATCGAATTGAGGGTGAATTCCCAAACACCATTGGCTGGGTATTCAGAGTTGATTGCAGTGAAGTTGTGGCGGCCTACCGTCAATTCAGACGACTGAGGCCAATAGCCTTCAAAATCTGCGGCTAGCCATTCACTCGCCTTTGCAAAATCATTACTGCGCATTGCATCCCAAAAACCTAATACCACTTGTTTTGGTGTCATTATTCTTCCTTAAAATCATTCAGGTGTGGTGATTTTTATACGTACTTGCCGATGATCGTTAAAAGATCATCGACATTGTTAGCAATATAATCGGGCTTGGTTTGCCAATTTTCAGGCTCAGATCGGCTATAACCGGCAGCCACCGCAATCACTTTTGCGTTTTTACCCAGCGCGTCTTCAATATTGCGAGCAAACTGTGTGTCCGCTTCATGGTCACCGATGTACATCAAACAAAGCTCGTTAGCCTGATCGACGCCAAATATGTTCTCAACACATTTCACTCCACCAAATGGATGTGGTTTTTGGTGGCCGTTCGAGACATCGTCATAGCCCACTACCGATTTAAACAAATCGCCAATGCCATAACTGTCGAGTACACCACGAATATTCAATTGAGAGTTTTGAGAACAAATCCCATGAGGAAGATGAGCAAACTGACTTACCACAGTGTTCATCCCGTCAAACAAGGCGACAGCAGTTTGGTTTTTCTCTTGATGCTCTGCCCACATTCCACCGGCGATCAACATTTCGTCATGTGATAGGCCGTAATAATCGACATATAAAGCTTGCCAGTTTTTAGCACCGTGGTTGGCTTCGTGATAAAGCGTTTCGCTCAGCAGATATTTAGGTAAGTTCTCACCTGATAAGCGTGGCGCGACCACAGAGATAATATCTTTAGTAATTGCGATATTCTTTGGAACTGAATTCACTAAGGTTCCATCGTAATCCCACAGGATGGCATCTAACTTCATGGGGTATCTCGTTGTTTAAATTGACGATTTCAATTTATCACTTGAAGCCCTATTAAGGGAAATCTTATTGTCTTGAGTTTCAAAATTAGTCTAATTAGAACAAAGCAATAAAACAAATAATTGCTAGCAAACAAAAACCAACAATCTTTACTCACATCACTGCTTTATCAATTGGAATATATGCGTATAATCCCCCGCTCTATAACGCTACCTAGCATAGGAATAGCGTCATCCCAAATTTTGTGAGTACCCAATGTCGAAACTATTTTTCAAAGGCCGTATCGAAACAAGACAGAACCACGTTCTTGCTGGCTACAATGTAAACCGCGATGTTAAAGTGGGTACTGAAGAGTCACCAGTTGCGGTAATGGTTCAAACTGAAGCTCGTAAAGCAGAAGTTGAAGCAATCGCGGCTGAGCATTCAATCTTTGTTACTGTATCTGTTGATGCAACTAAAGAAGAAAACACGCTTGAGTTCGACACGTTGCTAAACAAGCCAAAAACAATGACGTTCGAAAAGACACCTAACCGTAACGACCCATGTTCTTGCGGTAGCGGTAAGAAATACAAGAAGTGTTGTGCATAAGGCTTCTCACTCAAACTGCCAATAGCACGATGAGTTAAATAATACCTAACGGGAAGATCATTGAGGTCTTCCCGTTTTTATTTGTCCAAGCCAAACTCAGTCTAGATTGTCTGGTGTTCGCAAATTGGTTCCACACTTTATACATTTATAATCACCGGTTCCGCCGCTTGAAGCTAATGACGATAAAATCATTCCCAGCAACCCTGGCTTCTTTACATCTTGTGGCGCTTTTTCGGCTTGGTTACTGAACATAGTGTACTTATGCAGTGTAAGTTCCTTACAGTTACAGCAGAACGCTCTCGTCTTCTCACTTCCATACATAATATCTATAGCCTTAACTTAAAGCACAAATTCAACACATGGCAAATATGCCACATGTTGAATTAAATCTAAATATTTTCATGAAGTTATGAGCAAATTAAAGCGTTTCAAAGAAAGGTAAGCTCTCACCTGTTAAGTGACGTGTTGGCGGACAAAGTTATTCAATTCACTCACGCTTCTGATGATGTGAACCTCTTTCTCTTTTGCGCGTAATTCTAACCGTAGTCTAAAGTCGTCATTCCAAAACTTAGGGCACAGTTTTAGTGTCTTGTAACTTTGTATCGTGCCTTTTATCACTGAGCTTCCATCAGGCCAACCTTCAGGTTTAACGAACAACCCTTTGAGCATTCGCTTGGTAACAAACCAGTAGTTAATTGGATAAGGAAGGTCGATATAAACCAAAGTATCTGCGGCTTCTAAACGTGTGTTGAATGAGCTTAGAGGGCCAAAACCATCGATGATCCAGCTTTCTGACTTAAGTATGCTCTCATGAGCCAGCTCGAATACTTCACGTTCAACAAACTCTCCGTTGGCCTTATAAACAATAGAGTCCAACTGGTGAAGCTCTATCTCTGTAGCTAGAGCTAAAGCTTTGCTGATTGTGGACTTTCCGCTCCCAGGCTTGCCAAAAACCGCGACCTTTTTCATATGACTTCCTCTATTCAGATAAAACCCATAAGACAGCGACAAAAAACCCACCTTACGGGTGGGTTCGATAAACAAAGCGCATCAACAATCCCACCATTCCTATGGAATGATGATAATTCGTTGGTTAGATGGCGCTAAATTCAGTTTCATAACACTACTTTTATATATTGTTGCTTAGTTGTCAATGCAGCCAAACGTTGATTGGGAAGCTATATCATCGTCAAGTCGCACCCATTAATGGTCTAAATGAGTGCTTATTGGCTCGGTTATTCAGCTTTCGCCACTGTCGCTTCTGAAAGCTTGCTTAGTACACCCGAGATCTTCTTAACCACTTCGTCACAGCCATTGATTGCGTGACGCTCTACCAAGTAATTAGGATCGTTGTAAGATAGCCATACTTCTTTATTAGAATCCTCAGTGACTAACACCTTCTGCGGTAAATCTATCGCGACATCTTGAGCGCATTGCATTAATGGTGTCCCTACTTTTGGGTTACCAAAGATGATGACTTCCGTTGGTCTCAATTCAAGACCAACCTTACTCGCATTTTTCTGATGGTCGATTCTCGCAAACAAGGTCAAACCTTTGCTTTTAGCGATTTCTTCAAAGCGGTCTGCAGTCTCTTTCACTGAGTAATTACTTTGGTATTTAATCAAACCATCAGAAGCCGCAGCTGAAAATGATGCCGAGAGTAAAATGGCGCATAGTGGTAGTAATTTTTTCATCGTCACCTCTGAGATTTAGCCTAATCAAACTTACATTCATAGCGCCACTTCTTAAATCAGTGACGTAACCCATGTCAGTATAGACGCGTTTCCATTCTCAGTTTGCAGAGAGGATCACTTTTCTAATGCGTCTTATTATCATCAGTTTATGCTAACTCGACGCTAACTATTGGCTTTGAAGCTTGAATGTCTGGTCATCAAAATCAATAGTGCCTTGCACACCTAGTGGCGTGACTAGCATAGGATGGGTGTGACAACTGTCGAAGCCATACAGGATCGGGACATTTTTACCGTTCAACACTTCAAGAAGTACATCGAGGGGTGTTCGCCCTGTCCCTTTGTCATCAAACAGCTCATGTTTGCCGAGTACAATAGCGCCTACTTTATCGAATACTCCGCAAGCCAATAAGTGTGCGAATGAACGCTCTACCGCTTCAATGCCTTTTAGTGAATCTTCAATAAGAAGAATATCGCCAGGCTGAATTTCTGGCATGTATTCACTGCCCCAAATCCCCGCCATCGTACTCAGATTGCCACCAATCACGCGACCGCTTACTTGACCTATTCCCATGAAGTGCCATTCGTTATTGTAAACTGGCTTTGCCGAATCTTGAGTTTCCCAGTCGTGTTTGATGTCCGTCCAACTCTCAGGCATCGTGTACTGATGTTGGCTTGAATCCGAACATAAGATGTCAGTAAATGATTGGAAGGTTTCGTCGACTAACGGCGGGAACTCACCAAATGACGCGACGAGTGCTGGGCCATAGAAAGTCACCAATCCAGTTTTGGCGTAGATGCCTAACAGTAATGCGGTGGCATCTGAATAGCCGACGATGATCTTAGGGTCGTTTCTAAGGGCATCATAATCGATGTATGGCAACAATGAGTTGCTGTTGTTACCACCAATGGTCGACATAATGCAGCGCACGTCTGGGTCTCGAATGAGCTGGTTGAGTTCTTCGGCTCGTGCTTGAATGGAACCAGAACGATACCCTTCTGACTCTCCAGTTAACGAACCTTCAACCAGAATGAAGCCCTGCTCTTCCAAATAGCGTTTAGAACGAGCAAACCGTTTAGGAGCAAAGACAGTTGCAGGCGATGACGGTGAGAAAAATCCGATTTTGTCACCGATATTTAAAGTTTTTGGGTATATCACTCGTTTGTCCTCCATAACAAAGTAAGAATAATACGCCTGATTGAAACTCATTAATTATTAAAGCTAACTAGTTCTTTAAGCTAATTGATTTTGGGGATTAGAGCTCGAAAATTAGGGTTGAATCAAATTTTCATACCCAATTAATGCCACGACTTAGTCCCACACTTTTCACATTGGTATTCATAATCACTGTCGACATAAAAACCGGGAACGTTATTGTCACCTTTAAACAATAACGTCATCAAGTACTCCATCAACACGCCTAACTTCCATTGTTTCTTTTCAGATTCAGCGTCCGCTTTAGATTCAGCATCGGAAGCGTTAACTGCAAGGTGTGGGGTCAGTGCGTTGCACTGTTCACAGTGATAAGGGTGTTTAATATACTTATTATCAAGCATTTATATAAACCAACTAATATTTATAAAGTTTATGCATACTAACAACTTATCACTCGGTTCTCGAACTTATTGTTGTCCATTAGAGTTTTATTAGAAAGAAATGAGACACAAGATAATACCATGTGTCATGCATCTACTTTAATTGGCATTGCGGTGTTCAATAGCAGAACAAAAAGAGTAACGTTGTATCGTTTGAAATTTAGTTAAGCGCTTTAATTAGAACCGTGTATTTCCACAGGTTTGCTTCATCTTCTCCAAGCTCGATACTTGCTTCTCCACCCTCTTTATCAAGAATAAAAACAGGCATCTCACGACTAGACTCACCATTTTCATAATCGCATGACATTTTGGCCTCTAATAGAATAGCGTTAGCTTTATGCTTAGAAAGAACACCCGAATAAATGCATTCTTCAGTTTGAGATGAGACTTCCTGTCCGAAAGAGTCGAACTTAAAGGTTGGGAAGTTGAGTTTTGATTCGGAATCCTCGACAGTGACCGACACTTGGTAATCGATCGCTTCAATATTGGTTGCAAATGCACTACCAAAAACACTAAGCAACAATAAAGCTAAAGCAGTGGTTTTCATGTGGTTCTTATTCCTTTAACAATGGGCTTGCTACGCTGAAGTAACACTATGAATTCTCGAGTTTAATTTAAACGTTGTTAGGTTGAAACTTCTTTGTCATTCCTTGGCAAGATAGTTAATTTTTACTTTAATAGCCCTTTGTCCGCAGCCCCTTCAAGTTGCACTTCTAGCTCTTTCCATAGAGCACGACTGCCTTTAGAAATACGCTCGCCATTAAAGGTCAGTACTTTATCTTTAGATATGTTGTGCTTCTTCCAGCTGTGACCACCTCCATGGATGTTATGAAGCAAAGGTGGCACTCTATCGATCGCCTTACCAAATCTGGCTTCCGGTGACTCACCCGCTTCGAACTCAAGCCATAGATCCAAGTACTCAGCGCTTAAATGGCTCGGCAATGATTTCAGCAAGCGCTCGACGCAGTTTCTCTCTTTGAGCTTGTTTTCTTCGGTTTCACTGGCATAAATGATGGTGTCTCCGGCATCGATTTCCCCAAGGTCATGAATCAGCAACATCTTCATCACTCGCGTAATATCGATTTCTTCATTGGCATAGTCTTTCAACATGAGCGCGCTCAAACAGACGTGCCAACTGTGCTCAGCGGAGTTTTCATATCGAGCCAATCCAACTGGCTTTGTTTGTCGATGAACATCCTTTAATTGTTCAATTTCGACCATGAATTGGAGAATGCCTTTTATTTCTTCCACGATGAGCTTCCTTAACTTAAGTTGATGATTTTAGCGATACGGAGGGTTAACAGAGCTACAGAGAACCGTTACTCCCAATGAACCGACATTTTGTAATACGCGACACCCGATTTTTCAAATTCAGAGCCTTCTACAGCCATCCCAAACTTTTGATAAAAACCTAAAGCCGTTGTACGTGCATCGCACCAAAAGTATTGGATGTTTAAATCTTTGATGTTAGAGATCGCATGCTCAATCACGTTGGAACCGATTCCCTGCCCTTGGAATTCAGGCAGCGTAGCAAACTTTCTCAACCTAGCTTCATTGTCTTGAATATAGATAGATGCGACACATACCAGTAGCTCACCAACAAACGCGCCGTAATGCGTTGCTTGTTCGTCATCTGGCACCACACAAAACGACATCGGTTTATCAGGCCAAAGCACTTGATGCCTAACCGGAAGTACCTCAATCGCTGAAAGCTGTTTTATTTCCATATTCTCTGTTTAAACTCCCGACTTGATTCCCCTTGTTGTAATTGTAGGGCTTGTGATTGTTATGATTGTTATTACTAAACTTATTATTACAAAGCTCAGTACGTCATTAAGTGATAACGCTCTAACCCCTCTCCCTCTGTGGACGAGATAACAAAGCCTTGCGACTGATAAAAGCCAATCGCATTTTCATTGGCAGTCAAACACTTCAATGTCAGACCAGAGTAATGTTGTTTGCAGGTATTGAGTAAAGCAGAACCAGCCCCAGAACGTAGCGTTCGCGGGCAAACATAGAGGTGATGGATGAAGCTTTCAGGTATCCAAATAGAGGCAAAACCTAAAACCTTATTGCCAGAAACAGCGACCCATATTTGCTCACCTTCTGTATCTAAGTCGAAATCGGATAACTTAAAAGCGTTAGTATCAGCCCAATGAAAGGTGTTCTGTCTCGATTCTAAATAGATTGCCTGTAAAGCGGTTAAATACTTGGGATGATACTTTGTGACTTCCATGTCGCTCCTGTCAATCCGTATGACTAGAATTAGGGTTGTTGACTAAGCTATTCTACCTATTAGCCATAGGGTGTTCAGGGTTTAACTGAAGCAGATCCCACAAATTACCGTAAAGATCTTCAAACACAGCAACGGTACCGTAGCCTTGCTCTTTTGGCTCTCGGACAAAGTTAATACCCAAAGATGTCATGCGTTCGTAATCACGCCAGAAGTCATCGGTGTTTAAGAATAGGAATACACGTCCACCAGCTTGGTTGCCGATGAAATCAAGTTGCTCTGGCTTGGAAGCTCTAGCAAGTAACAGGCTCACACCGGTTGAATTTGGTGGAGCAACAACAACCCAGCGCTTATCTTCTTCTGGTAGATACGTGTCTTCGATGAGATCAAACTTAAGCTTGTTTACATAGAAATCAAGCGCTTCATCGTAGTCTTTTACCACGAGTGCAATGTGGACAATATTCTGTTTCATAACATACCTTGTTGGGGTTTTAGCTGCGTGGAATGATGCCATGAAGCCGGCAAAGACACTAGGTGTCGTATCATAAATCGCAGTATCTCGTCCTTCACAATCTAAAGGCTATGTATCACCTATAACTCCCAGAATCCGAGCTCGACGCCACCTTGAATAACAATGGCACACATGCCGTGACGTGGTAACTCCATTGGCGGTACTGCGACTTCGGCGCCTAGTTTCTCGGCTGCATTTACTGCAGACTGAATATCCTCAACCAGCGTGTAATGTCGAACAGTTGGTTCTTCAGTTTCACGAAGCGGTGCTCGAATACCTATTACCCCACCATTAGATAGCTTTGCAGTGCGCGCCCCACCAAGGTTCACATCAGCACCACTAAACTTCACGTTGTAGAGCTGAGCGTATGTTGCACAAACAACATCGACTTCTGGGGTAACCACTTCAAGATATTGAACCTTCATCAAATTTCCTTTTCGTGCTCTTTAAAACTCTCAACCTGCATACAACTGTGCAGGTGTTTCTCATCAATAATTAGTCGGTATAATATTACTAAGCGATTCGACCGCTCATGATAAATTGCGGGCCTGCTGCACCACCTAAATACTGCTCACTGGTATCTTCGAAGCCGCCTTTCTTATAACAGTTAAATGCTACGGGATTTTTGCAATTCACAGTTAAGTAAATCGACTCATACGCTAAGTAATTCGCTTTTAAATACGGAAACAAAGCCTTCACCGTGCCTGTGCCCAAACCTTTACCTTGCTGGTTTTTATCAACAACAAAGGCTCTTAACCCAATGCTTCCTTCAGGGCAAAACTCATAAGAATCTGCGTAAGCGATATCCAGCTTAAAGAAACCAACAACTTCGTTATTAGACTTAATCACGTGCAAGTGCGTCGTTTCACTGCCGTCTAATAAAAACTCTGCAGCTGTGCCAGCGAACTTGACCTGTTCATCGGCGAGTTGGATGGCCTGAACTAACGCCACATGTGATTCTTCAAGCCTTTCGATAGTTATCATTGTTCTTCCTTTTTATACAAACCACATAGTCCCTTATTGAGAGGCGGGAGAGGTTCTAACCTCGTAAGCCAATTAGGTTACCAAATGGGTCCTCTACTTGGCACATGATTAGCCCACCTTCTATGGCCATTGGACCACGATATAACGTTGCCCCAATTGACTGAAAATAAACAAGAGATTCTTCAACGCTGTCGACTGACCAATACAGTACTGTTCCTTTTTTACCTGCATTAACTTTATTGTCAGCTTGCACAACTTCAATAGAGAACCCATTAAGATCCAAAACTGTAAAATCAGAATCTGGATGATAAATGGCAACGGCATGTGGAAATGCTTTCTGGTACCAGTTCAGCCCTTCTTCAATATTTGGGACATGGACAAGGATAGCGATTGGACTCAAATTTACCTCTTCTTCGTTGTTACCGATGATTCAGAATAAAACAAGTTAATATGAACCGACTAAAGCTCATCGCTAGTATCTCGAGAACCGTAGTTTGGGAAGTTGATATTAAGAACATTATTGTCCTCAAGAGTGAATAGCACACTTCCATTCTCTACACCGGTTTCATTTCTATCTGAACAGCCGAGAAATAGCTCCCAATCAAACGAATATTGAAGTCGGTATTGATTCGAATTGATGTGTAGAACGTCTTTGATTTTAATGCCGTTCACCACATGTGCCATATCATCGATGTATGACAGTTCTGGGATTAACTTTTCTTCGAAATCACTCTTATGCTCGGTTAAGAAATTGAGCAGTTCAGAACATAACTCGGAGCCATGAACCAATGGTTTAGACAGACTAGAAAACAACATTTCTAAATACTCCAAGGATTTTTTGATATTAGACGGATGCGCGCGAACCTGTTGCAAATTCAAGCTCAGCCAACGCGAACTTATAAGGCTAAACGTTACTATTATCAGAGCTATTAAACGAGTACATTCGAACTTCATCTCGAGGAAACCAGCCCAACTTTTCGTAAAACTGTTGAGCATTGATGTTATCGTTATAAACAAACAAGTGGGTCTTGGGGATACCTAGCCCTGCAAGTGCGTTGACCGCCTCTGCGACAAGCTTACAACCTAATTTTTGCCCTCTGAAGTTGGCCGAGACAGCTAAATGTTGTAAATACCCACGACGTCCATCCGTTCCGACCAACACAGCGCCAATGATCTCGTTGTTACTTTCAGCCACAAAACTCAGACCGGGGTTACGAGCTAAATAGCTCGCAATGCTTTCTTTCGAATCGGAATCTCGAATACTCATGCCTTCTGTCTGGCACCACAACGCGATCACTGAGTCGTAATCTGAAATTGCCATTTCCCGAATGTTGACCACTCTACTCTCCTTGTTTAAGCAGGTACTTAGTTAGCCATGTTTCTCGTAGTAAGTAACCAATAATATTTATGTGTTAACGAATATCTTGGCTGAACCTAAAGAGATAACCGTCAGGAGTTTGAACGATGAACTGCTTCTGAGTCGCGATCGAATCCCCACATTGATAAGACTTTGACTCTAACGCTAAGTAAATAGAATCAGCGGCGCTTTCGTTAACTCTCTGATATAGAGGTTCGATATCGATAACATCCCATTGGAAGTTAACACCACGCCCTAACGGAAACCCCAGATCACCTGAAAGCCATTTTCGACTTTTTCCCGCAATCCCTTCAAGCATCACATCAACACCATTAAGCGTTAGATAAACAAACTCTTCATCTGGGCGCTCGTATTTCACTTCAAACCCCAACACATCGACAAAGAAGGATTTGCTCACATTAATATCGAAACAATAAAGCTCTGGAACTACTCGTAATGTCATGATTTACCTGTCTCATTATTTTATTGCTGATTAGTCATCTTCTTTTAATGCTAGAGGGCTATTGCGTTACTTTCTTTATTGGCTGACACACTAACAGCACGTAAAACAATGTAAAACTAAGCACCATGGCACCTAAAGTGCTAAACCCTGCATAATTCATTGAAATCGAAACCGTAAAAGGGGCAATAAAAAAGAGTGAATAGTAATAAATAGTAAAAGGCTTCAATACTTGAGCGCATTGTTTACATGGCATGTGCTTGGAAGGATGTAGCTTCGATTTCTCTTTAATAGAAACCGACGCCCCACAATTTGGACACTTGAACATCGAACTTCTCCTTAATACGACCAAATCTACCGTTTCAATACTGCAAGGCGTAGTGAAAGTACCTTGTTAGTTGACTTAGTACGCTGCGCCGTTGATCTTACGAACTGGGATGCTTGCAAGCACTTCATTTTCGGCCATTCTCATGTTCACAGCCAAGATATCTGCGGAGCATTTCTCTGTCGTTACGTAATGCGTTAAACATCCACACAACTTGCAGCGATGAAATTCGACTTCTTTATCGCCCCAACAATAAAACTCAGTTTTATCGCTCAAGTTGATTTGAACTTGCTCCGGAGAAAAATACGCCCAAACGGCAGCATAACGACGACAGATAGAACAATTACACTCCCCGACTTCATCTGGAAGCGAACTCAGTTCTAAACTCACGCTTCCACAGTGACACTTTAGTTCCATTTGATTGTTCCCTGTATTCACATAACATACGATTTAAATAAGCATTGTGTTTTTAGACTCCGCTGAGCCTTTCGTTGATCTCCCAAAGCGCGTTTCTGTTCGAGTCATATGTTAGAAGTTCAATAGCTTCTTGGTAATCACACCAACGGTAATCTGTGTGTTCATTTGATAATTGAGGGTCTTCCGTCACTTTAACTGAGAAGGAATGCTCAGGAATTACGAATGGATGCTCAGTCCAATTCTGATTTCCTGCATAAAAGACTTTTGGAAGCATGCACATTGAATCAAGTAGCTGCCAGTTACAACCGACTAGCTGAGCCTCTTCAGAGAGCTCTCGTTTTGCTGCTTCAAGTAATGATTCATTGTCTTCGCCACCACCCGATATTGCCTGCCATACACCATTGTCCCTTCTACGTGCGATTAAAAATCGAGATTTGTTATCGACTGTTTTGTAGGGAAATACTAAAACTTGAAAAGGTGCTCTCATTGATTTTCTCTCCAATCGTTCACGTTTACTGCGCTAGCTTCCCAAGAATGACCGGATCGCTCAACAGATTCGTCAGAGAAAGAAACAATGGCTCAGGTAACTCATCTAGCTTAAACCATTTCCATTGCTTACATTTATCAGGCTCTGTCACCTGCGGTTCGCCGTTAGCATCAGAAGCAACAACAAACAGCGTTATATAGTGCTTGTTCTCTTTCTCAAAAATATCATTGGTAAAAGTCAGCTTCTCAAATGCACTAACAACTAAGCCAGTCTCTTCGAGTGTTTCGCGTTTGGCACACTCTTCAATGCTCTCCCCCCATTCAAGGTGTCCGCCCGGCGTTGCCCATGTATGAGCCCCGTGAGAACCAATTCGTTCTCCAAGTAACACTCGCCCTTCACGGAGAATAACCGCAGCGACACCTACTCTTACTTCCTGACTCACTTAAAACTCCTTAATTCTTACTAAAAGACAAACGAACAGCTAAGTGACTAACAATTCTGAGATTGCGTTCAAATTTACCACTAACGCCAAGCCGAGTTAAATACCAAATGTTGATAGTAATCTCGCAAAGCTCTATCGTTCAATCCCAAGGGAGCACTTTCACTTGCTGCCATCGAGCCTTATAGCCAGTGGTCATTTTGTTGTAATTTGCTTCTGTCATTGCTCGCTTATTCGGCTTAATCAGCATATCAAATGCGTCCTCTACACCGTATGGTGCAAACAACTTGATATCGCCTGAATCATCCAGAGTAAACCCGATAGCAAATGCAGAGAGCCAAGACTCGATACCTTGTTCAACACGATAGTATGGTTGAATGAAGCAACCGAACTTCTTAGCGTAATGCTCATGAATGGTCGCTTGGTTCTTTACGTCCACGTCGACACAATGACTTAACCCCGAACGAATGCGGTTTTTGAACTCATCTTCGGTGATAGCTGAGGTACTATTGAAATAGACAACATCGAAGTCTTTGACTTGGTCTAGAAGCGGTTTGTTTTCGATATCATTCCAGATAATTTGAGTGATAGCACCGCCTGCAATATAGAAGTTTGGCAAGCCCACCTCACGACATACGTTGGCTGTTTCGATTAGCTCAGGAACTTGTTGAATGAGGTTCTTTAGTTTTTGTTTATTCATCGTGACTTAAACACCCAGTAATGGTGCGTTTTGACAAAACGTATCGCCACTTCCCATATCGAACAAGCTCTTTAGCGATTCAGTTTCAATATGCAGTGATAGTCCGCGCTCAACGGCTAAATCTTTCCTGTTATCCAGTCGAGAGTTATCAACCAGCGTCGTTATTTTCATAGTTCCCTTTTGATTCATTTACGAATCGCACATTGCCCAACGGAAATAAGGCCTTTGACCATCCATTCGCTCAACCTCTGCACCCAACCTTTTGTAGAAATCATGCGCTTTCTTATTATGTGGACTTGCCGTCCATGAGATGTGAGAGGCATATGATGACTCCGCTTGTGACTTTAAAGCCAACATAAGTTCACGGCCATACCCTTTTGATCTTTGATTTCCTGTAACCAATAGGTCGTCAAGCCAGATTGATGGCTCACCACTGAAGGATGAATATCGATAGTGATACAGTGCGAAGCCAAAAGGCTCACAATTCCGTTCCAATATTAATGCATGAGCAAATGCGTAATCACCAAATAGTGTGCGTTCGATTTTCTCTATAGTTGTCGAGATTTCACCACTAAACCCTCTCATACTCCGGTCAAAGTCAGCTTTTTGTTCAATAAACTCTAACAAGACACTTGAGTCTTCTTTCGTCGCAGTCCGTACGATCACTCTCTTCTCCATGGATGAATTTATTCGTTGTCGCCTAACGCCTGTTAATTGATGACAAATGCCACGCGTTACAAATCAGCTTGCTGCACCAATTAAGTTTTTTGTTTCGCACACTTTATTGCTTGGGCTATTTTAGCCCTATGACTCGTTTCCCACTCAGCGAGTGTTAATGAAGCTTCGTCACTTGCTTTCTTTGAAGCCATTAGAAACACTTCATCTTTTCTTGATTTAGGAATAACGACAATACCCTCTACATCAGCAACAATGATATCTCCCGTAGAGACCTTTGCTCCCCCGCAAGTGATTGGAGCACCCAATTCAGAATAGACCTCTTTCTTTCCCGGTACTGGATGAACACCTTTCGCAAAAACTGGAAACTTCATATCTGAAATTTCACTCAAATCTCGAATGACACCATCAATAATAAAACCTTTGATACCTCGACTCTTAGCGACTGCGCATACATTACCGCCGGCTACTGCATATTCGCTATCAACTCCATCCACTACAATGATGGAACCTTCTGGTGCTTCGTATATGGCTGAATGAAGCATTAAATTATCACCAGACGTTAACTGGACAGTAAACGCTTCTCCAAAAATTGGCGGCATTCCCTGCCAAAGAGGACCAATGCTAAAGTTGATAAAATGGTCGTGACTTAGTATGTTTCCGTACTCGGTTGTCGCAAGTTTTGAAAAATCTGACTTCATATTTTCACTCCATGTTTGAATGAAACCTGCCGGTCTATGTATGTTGCTTGATATGTTAAGGCTACCCGCTTAGTTTCTTAGACATATTGAAACCGGTAACCTCAAAGCCAACTTCTTTATACAACTTAAGCGCCCGTTCATTATGATATGCGACCCTCAGCTTTATTTGATTGATACCAATAGCGAGTAGTTGGGTCTCTAACGCAGAAATTGATTGAGTACCATAACCTAGACCTCGATGTTCATTCGAAATGAAGAAGTCATAGATAAACGTAGATTTATCTCCAATATTTACTGAGTGCCATAGGTAACCCACAAGCTTACATTCACCATCGACTTCAGCATCAATGCATAATAGCGAATGCTCATTGCCCTCTAGTCCGTTAGGGAAGCTGCGATGCAAGTCCTTCTTTGCCAATTCGACTGCAACGTCCAAAGAATGCCCATAATTTCTAGCTATTTCCTGACTGTAATCGTCAATAAAATACTGACAATATGCTGGATATTCGTCTTGGCGCATTCCTCTAAGTACTACCATGTTCATCCTTTATAAAAGTTGAATTCAATTAGTCCCCTAACGCTGTCTTGAGCTAACGTAATTTGACTTAAATTCCCGTTAGAGCCGTCAATATCTTCCCATTCATTGTCACGGGTTTTATCCAATGGGTTCCAATAGGTTTGTGTAAATTTCATTAAGCTTCCTCCTTGAGGCTGAGAACACTATTTAAAACACCAATATCGCCGCATGTCAAAAATGCCACGCGTACCGAATCTCGCCTAAGTTGTTTGTGATAACAAAACATCTTCGTGTACTCGTAGCTTAACTGGATTACTGGCACTTTCTCTGTCTAACGAACGCCACAACAAAAGCCACTAACGCAAGTAGCTCAAAAAGCCAAAATAGAGGAATAAGCCCGAATGGCTCAACCAACAAACCATTTTCATCTACGTATGAACCTATGGTGTTATAAGCAATGAAACACAAAAGGCCACTAACACAGAAAAGAAAGCTGATTTTATACTTACGGAGAAAATTCATCGGAGCCTCAACATTTGAATATCTAAAATGTCAGACACTTTGTAAGAGAACATGGTTCACTCGGATAACCATAATTGGATAGACGAGTTTTCGCCGCTTGAAGTGGCTGACATCGCGACCACCTCACCTCAACCATGTACCGAAAACACTAAAGCTGATTCGAACAGGAAATGCCAAGCGTTTAACATCACTCTTATATACCGATATGGATAATAAACACTTGTTATGTGCTTTTTATTGAAGCCTATCTTCTGGGTTATCACGATACCAAGCTTCGAGCAGTTCCCGACCATAGACGACTTCTGTCTGCATATGCATGTAAAGAAGGAATACAGCCAATAGAAAACTAACTCCATTCAACCACCTTAATGCTTGTTTACGCTCTGCATCATAGAAAAACATACTGACACCAACAAGAAAGAAAGGATAACAACCGATAAGAAGTAACAACCAGCCAAGGTAACTTGATATTGCCATATCTGTCATTTCCGCCCCCTAAGAGCCATTAGAAAACTCAGTGTATATTAGAGTAACTATTCAGCTATTCGGAGTTCACACAATCGAGTTTCGAGGCACTTCAAATTGGGGGTTGAGGCTGGGAGATTAAGCGTGAACAACGCTACCACCTGACCGAAACCATTGCACCGCAAACACAAAACTCGACCGAAACTAAAAAATGCCGAGCTTTGTGAATTAGTCTTAAGCTAATAAAAACTAAGTGCTACTCTCTACTTTCAAAGTAGGCAAAAACCTCTGCACCAGTCATATTTTGTGTTTCATTTTTAAATTCGTAGTATTCAGGCTTTTCATCGATGAATATTTGATGAGTTAACTTGTAGTCACCCCCAGGCATCAATAACCCGACAGGAAGGTGATACTGATTATTTGGCACCAAAAAGTAAAACAAGTGAGTACCACATTTACCGCAAAACCCCCTCTCAGCCCAATCGGATGATTTATATCTCACTACATTTGATTCACCTGATATTTTGACGGAATCAGCACAATCAATGACTAACATCGGACCGCCAGACCAATTTCTACACATACTACAATGACAAGCCCCCAATTCATTACTGGCGTACTCTACTTCCAACTCAACCGAGCCACATAGGCACTTTCCTTTACCTTTCATGAATCCTCCAATCTTTGTAATGTGTGTAAAATTAATAACAGCTAACGCTTTTTATACCGATGACTTAATAAGTAAAGGCTATTTTTTGTTTCCCTTATCCGACAGATACGCGGCGTACTTTTTAGAGATCCATTTATGAATATGAAGCCCTGTTTTACGAAAAAGATACAAATCTATAGCAGCTAGAATCACCAAACCGATTACAGTTCCCATGATAAAACCTCCGTGCACACTGAAATGCCACTCTAACAAATAGTTAAGAAAAGCACCGTGAACCTAAACAAACTATTAAGACTAGGTATAGATAGTTAATTTTACTCAGTAAGAATGACAGAGGCATAACACTTTGTTGAGTATTGTTAGTATGACCTTGTTAAAAACTACTTTTTTGCGATGTAAACTTTAAACCATAGGAGCACTCGTAATTTACAGTTACCGAAATTCTTTGCAAACAGTTCAAAATATCAGCTTTGTTATATGGTTTGTTTCCCACATTGTTAAATTCAAATAGGTTAATTTCTTCGGAACTAGAAAGTGCTGAATGCTTGTGCAATTGGCAGTGCTTGACTTCTAGATGCGTGTTTTCCAGTCCGATATCAAGAATCAAACCTTTAAAGTCATCAGACGACTCAATTTGATACTTTTTCCCATCAAGGTAATAGTTTACTTTCTCTACATATGCAGGACCAACGCCGTAATTTTTCAAAGAACATTTGAAGCCGTCATTTAGGGTCGATACCCAAGTAAGATCAATATATGGTTTTACTTGCATACGATTATGTAGCCTCGAAAGCCAAGCTTGATAAATCGTCAGAGCAAAGGAACAACTGGCTATAACCAATGCTCCTAAAGCAATTTTTTCTTCCATTCTGATTTTATTCCTTTGAGTCCTAATAGCTATCAGACTGAAAAATTCCGCATTTAAACTCAGAATAATTCGTTCTAGTGCCTTCACAAGCAATATACAACTAAGCCATTGCATAACAATGGTTTATATTACAGCTAGTTTCAGGCGTGTGAAAAATCGCTTACTTTAGTTCATCAGGAATGCGGCGATCTTTATGGTAATACTCTCGGTCGTGCTCATTGATTTCACGTACCACTTTGCAAGGGTTTCCAACGGCAACCACATTAGCTGGGATGTCTTTGGTGACTATGCTGCCCGCTCCGATAACCGAGTTTTCACCAATGGTGACACCGGGAAGTACGACGGTATGCGCGCCAAGCCATACGTTGTTGCCAATACGAACGGGGATATTGAACTGCGCTGCTTTTAGCCTGAGTTCTGGGCTGATGGGATGTGTGCCAGTGGCGATGGTCACGTTAGGCGCAATCATCACGTTGTCGCCGATGAATACGTCTGTGTCGTCGACCAGAGTTAGATTGAAGTTAACGTATACGTTGTTGCCTAAGTGGGTGTGACGCCCCCAGTTCGCGCGTAACGGCGGCTCGATGTAGCAGCCCTCACCGACTTCGGCGAACAGTTGCTTCATGATTTGTTGTCGTTTATCCCCTTCACTAGGACGAGTGTGGTTAAAATCGTATAGCACTTCTAAGCATTGAGTTTGCTCAGCAACCAAATCAACGTCGTCACAGTAGTAAACGTCTTGGCTGTGCATTTTAGCCTTTATATCCATGTTTGAACCTATTTGATCATTGCCTTATGTCGGCATAAATAAAGAAACAGATGAATAATTTGAAGTTTTCACTGGCCTCAATGCAAGTTGGACGAATTAACGCGGCCTGATGTTTTCAGCCACACGCCACAGCACACCACTTGGGTCAGTGATACAAAACTCAAGCATTCCCCAAGGCTGCTCAACAACCTCGGAAACAGTAACTTCAAATTCCGACACTACATTAGAGTTTTGGATGTGTTGATACCAACTTTTTACGTCTTCAACCAGCAAGTGCATCATGTAATTGTGACAGTGCGCAGGTTCATAAAAGTTTTGCAGAAGGAACGCACAACTGCCGTGTCGTAGATAGGCGATATCGTGAAATTCAGACATCACTTCGAAGCCGATTGACTGGTAAAAACGCTTGGATAAAACGAAGTCTCTTGCGGGTACGAAAGACTTAATTTCTGAGACTTTTAGGTTTTCCATCCTACATCCTTATAGTGTTGGTATTCTGGTGCAACACGCTCAACGCTTTAAGTGGTTATGGCGTTCATTTATAGCTCTATTGAAATGAGTCGACTTCGGCTTGGGTTAAATAACGCCACTGACCTGCTTCAACATCTAAACGAACATTACCAATCTGTTCACGATGAAGGCCAACAACTCGATTCCCTACCGCGGCAAACATTCGTTTTACTTGATGAAACTTACCCTCTATAATGGTCAACAGCACTTCTTTACTGGTAATCACTTCGAGCTCTGCCGGACGTGTCAGCTTTTGCTCGCCTTGCAATTGAATGCCCGCTTTGAACTTGTCAGCAACATCGTCTTTAATGTCTCGTGACAATGTCACGCGATACACCTTCTTACATGACTTGGTTGGCAGCGTGATATTGAATGACCATCGCCCATCATCGGTAATCAAGACTAAGCCTGTTGTATCTGCATCTAAGCGCCCTGCGATGTGCAGTTCTGATGCTTTGTCTATCTCGATGTAATTGAACAGTGAAGGATAAACCTCATCGATATTGGAGCAAATAGTACCGGCTGGCTTGTGCATTAAAAGGTATCGAAATTCACGTAACTTAAGAAGCCTACCATTTAACAAGATGGTGTTGCTTTCGTGAATCTGAGTCGATTCATCGGTGACAATCTCGCAGTTCACGTTCACCTCGCCATTATGGATGCGTTCAATCGCTTCAGGCTTGGTTAGTTCAGTGCTTTTGCATAGGTATTTATCAAGGCGCATTAATCGTCAGCGCCACATTTTGCGCATGGCTTGTAGGTACGTTCGCCTTGAGCAATCACCACATAACCTCGAACGCAGTTATCACATAGCGCCAACTTTGGGTAAGCGTCTTTCTGTTTCTTTGCGTTGATATCGCCTTCGGTGGTGTATACGGTTCTCATTTCTATGCCTTATTTTAATAACTTACTAGGCGCAAATTGTATCACTGTTTACAGCCTTGTTTGGAGTGGTGTTAGGTAGTTAAAGTAATATTAAGTACTTCTATTTTAGGCTCCTTCCCGAAACCGTTTAACCATGAACAACAAAGTCAACGTGCCACGCCTATCAGTGGTAAAATGATAAAAGCTCACCAACCAATGAAGTCACTAATGAAAAATTGTAATCAATGCGGGAAATGCTGTATCAAATACGGAGATGGTGACCTTGCCGCAACGCAAGAAGAGATTGATTTGTGGGAGTTGTTCAATCCAGACATCTTTGAATATGTTCGAGGAAGCGAGATCTGGTTCGACCCTGAATCTGGTGAACGTTTAACTCGCTGCCCTTTTCTGGAGCTAGTTCCGACGAAAGACACCAAGGCTCAAGCCAAGTACACCTGTAGTATTTACTTAGACCGACCAGAAGATTGCAGACACTATCCAAGCCTGATTAATGAGATGGTACGAGATGAGTGTGAAATGATTGAGGTGGTGGATTTACAAGACACGAAGAAAGCTCAAAGGAAACTCGACCTATTGATGAAAGACAGCCGCCCTTCAAGCTATTCGTAAGCGATGATCTTTTGAAGATCAATTTTCAGCATTAGCTAATATGCACTAATACAGCTGATAGATGCTAAAACCTTAAGCCAAATACTGGTTCGCTTCTAACCAATCAAGCGCAACCAGTGCCGCCAATGAACATACCGCTCTGTCGTTGCCATCCACAAACTTAAGTTCTTCAATTTCGGCATCTGGAGACAGTTCGCCAGTATAATCAGCAAGATAACAAGTCAATTGCACCGATACGCCTTCTGCTTTACCGTCAGCTTGGCCTGTAAACGTCTCAACGTATTTGATGGAATCAGGCACCAAATCTACCGAGATCTCTTCTTTGATTTCGCGAACCAGTGCTTGCTCATCACTTTCGCCAGCTTCACGCTTACCACCCGGTAGATAGAACAGTTCTTTGCCTTTTGATCTCACCATCAACAACTTGCCGTCTTTGATGAATATCCAAGCCAGCTTATCAATTACCTTATGCATGTCGTTAGACCTTATTTCTGTTTTAGTTCTCGTTATTACTGAATCTGGCCGCGTTATTAGTCACGACCAAACCAAGCCTGCGTATGTTACACGCTGCAATGAATATACTCTATTGAATCGAATAGGAAATATCATAGTCAAAACAAAAAATGACAGCCTTTGAGCACAGTGCTCATCAACTGTCATTGGCGATGTTTACGAACTACTCTCTAGCTGCCCGCGAATAGTATCAATCGACTAGCCACTGAAGCGCAGAGTCATGCTCTTCGAATGACTTTATCTCACCGGACACAAACCAGCCCCCTATTTTTGAAGCGAATTCTTGCCAGCTTTTATCACCATAAATCGCGATTTTGTCTATCTTCGAATTGAGCTCTAACCCCAATTTGAAATCATCCCAAGCAGCACGCAACTCCCATCCCGTTAAAGTAGAGATGTCGACAAGCATCTTGAGTTCGGATGAATCGAGTTCTTCTAGCGTGGTATTTAGAATTGGCATCATTGCTTGATAGTCATCATGTGTGAGTTTACCTTTCGCTTTAAACACAACAATGGTTTCACCACTAACACGTTCAATCCCAACCGATATTCCGTGACGTTCGATATTCATAGCCTAGCCCTCATAGTGGAAACTAGACTTAGCTTAGAGGATTAAATAACAAAGAGATGAGAAGTTGGCGTCAAAACGGACAAGCGATTTATCCGAGCTTAATATCAGAGAGTTAAACATGCTTTTCCAACAGTGCGCTTAGATTTTGAACTTGCACGATACGCGGATGCTCTGACTTAAGATCAACTCCTTCCGTATTCAACCACACCGCTTGCAAACCCGCTTCAAGTGCTGGGTAAATGTCTTTATCTAGGGTGTCACCCACCATTGTGATGTGTTGTGGTTCAACACCGAGCTTAGAAATGATGGCGGGATAGAACTCCGGTTCGAACTTAGAAAAGCCAATGCTCGCCTTACAAAAATAACCCAAGATATATTGAGACAGGCCAACACGCTCAAAGGCTCGAATGATGTCGTTTTTACTTGAATCACCGGCATTGGTGGCAACATAGACTTGATGATTTTTGGAGAGTTCAGCCAGTAATACACGAGCACCACTCACTTCTTGTACGGTTTCCCAGTCACACATCTTCCCTTGTGCGTCGGGGAAATCGACCATCAGCGTATTGCCCCAGTCGAATAAGACTACTTCTGTTAATTCGATTAGCTTTGTCATCTTGCCTCCTGCATTAGTCATCGCGCCTTTATAGGCCATCTCTTTGATAGGACAGAATGTTGTCGAAAGCGATATCGAAGTAGAGTTCGTAGCTATTTTGTTCAACATAGCCCAAATGTGGAGTCGCTGTGACGTTTGGCAAGGACAATAGCGGTTCGGTGTCTATTGTTACTGGCTCACAATCGAACACATCAATAGCGGCAGTTTTGGTCGCTACCTCGCGTAGTTCATGATACAAGGCCATCGGTTCGACTAACTCGGCACGGCTGATGTTCACAAACAATGAGTTCGGTTTCATCAAGCTAAGGTCGTGTGCCGTAACACATCCTCTGGTGACATCATTCAAACGCAAATGCAAAGAAAGAACATCAACTTCTCGAAAGAAGTCTTGTTTGGTTGCTGCTGCTTCGAAGCCATCTGCTTGTGCTTGATCGCGTGAAGCTTGGCTCCCCCACACTACGACAGACATCCCAAATGCTTGGGCGTATTGTGCAATGCATTTTCCGATTTTTCCGTAACCCCAAATACCTAGCTTCAAGTCCTTCAAAGTTCGACCTAACCCTAATGAGCCAGAATCCTGCCACTGGTTCTGTTTAAGGTTTGAAGCATAAGTCGGAATGTGGCGCGATGCAGCCATAATCAACGCCCAACATAGCTCGGAGGGCGCACAGGCGAGCCTCGACCTTCTAAAACGGTAACACCAAATCGTTCGCACATTTGCGGGTTGCTCACTTTGCCCGTCTGGCTAATCAGCTTGAGGTTGGGGAGTTGTGATAACAAAGATTCGGTGATCTCGGTTCTTTCACGAATGAGCACAATGGCTTCAAACGAGACCAACTTAGCGACGAGCTCTTGCTCTGAGTAAGTCTCGGTAAATACAGTGACATCGTGTTGTTCGAGTTTGTTGAAGCAATCGAGGTCTTTAACAACGTTCTGGTAGTCATCCAATATCGCTATTTTCACATCACTCTCCTTGTGATTGTTAGTTATCTTGTATTGTTCAAACGAAGACTAAAGTGCCATGCCTCGAGATTCAACATGGCACTCACTGGGGAGTTCACTGTTGATAAACCACTTTGAAACGCTCTAACATAAGTAACATGTCTTCACTTGGTGAGATCTTGAGTTCTTCACATTCACGAGAGAAGAAGTTCCAGTGAGCTTTTCTCCACCATTCTAGTGTTTTGTCACCCTCGCCTTCTGCAGCAGCAAACTCCGCACTCACTTCGTTGTATTTGCACGACGACACCGACGTGATCTCAACAATACAGACAGGCTCACCATCCCAATCGGTGACGACTTGTAAGTGACCCACTATGGGTCTCGTCTCGCCTTCATAGGTATACCAGTGTTCAAGGCCGCAGGACGCCTGTTTTTCACCTTTTAAAATCAACTGCGCGCAAAGGTTGGCGTTGTACTCGTCGGCGCAGTAATAATCAGCACTAAAGGAGGTGTACTGCGAGGCAACGTCTGCTGGCAATGTGTTGAGGTACCTATCAAGATAAGCTTTACTTCTTTCTTCCATGATCTTTCCAAGTTCAATATTAGGTTGAGCCGATAAATACTTATAGATTAAGCATCTGGCTGCATTGGGAGTAACCTATCAAGTCAGGTTATTGCTGTAAACCGAGTGAATATCAAAATGTGGGCTGAGAAAGAAGAGTATGGGTAGGATTTCGAGGCCAGTACAAGAAGAGCCAAAAAGTAAAAGAGCTAAAAGCGCCTTTAGGCTGTGCTTTTAGCTCTTCGTATCTCGTTACTAGTACCTCGTAACTGAGCAGGAAATTAACGTTTTAAGAAGTCGACCGCTTTGTCCGGAAAGTCGGTAAACACACCATCGACTTTGACTTGGTTGTAGAAGACATCCAACATGCCATCAAAGTTATCAGCATAAGCTGGGATTCTTCCTGGATCAGCACGGAACGTGTACGGGTGAACGTCTAAGCCAGCGTCTTTTGCTGACTTCATCAATGGTTTAATAATGATGTTATCTTTGGTCGATGCATCGTCCACCAACATAGGTTTCCATGGGCCAATGCCATCAGCATAGCTAGCGACTTTTGCCATTCCGCCCTTCTCAAACATCCAGTCATAACTGTACGGCATTGCTTTGTCACCTTGGTACGTCATGGTTTCATTCCAATCTGTATAAGCCATCAACTGAACGAGCTTAAGATCCATTTCCATCGCTGGCATAAGTTCATCATTGATGCGTTGAAGTTCATTGGCGTCGAAACACTGCAAGTACACCTTGTCGTCTTTCGATAGATACCCATATTGTTGCAAGGTGGCAAGCACAGCTTTAGAGATATCTTTGCCTTCGTGACGATGGAACCAAGGTGCTTTAATCTCTGGATAGATACCCACGTCATAACCGAGCGTCTTGTTTAGACCTTGGATCAATTCAATTTCTTCTGCAAAGGTAGCGACACGAAAATCAGACTGCCACATTGGGAAGCGTGCTGGGAACCCAGTCACTCGATTACCTTGGTCATCTAGGTTAAAGCCTTCAGTCACTTTTAATGATTTGATCTCGGCAAGCGTAAAATCAATCGCATAGTAACGGCCATCTGCACGAGCGCGTGTTGGAAAACGATCCGCGACATCGGTGACGCGATCTAAATAGTGATCATGCAAAACCACCAATTGGTCATCTTTGGTCATCACTACATCTTGTTCGATGTAGTCGGGCTTCATTGCGTAAGCGAGTGCTTTAGCCGGTAATGTATGCTCGGGTAAATAACCAGAAGCACCGCGATGCGCAATCACTAAAGGATCGGCGAACGCATTTGCAGATAAGCTAAGTGCTAATAAAGTCAGAGACAGTGACGTTGTTTTCATTATTGTTTCCCTTGATAAAACAGAAGCAGGATATACCTGCCTCTGTTGTTTATTAGTATGACGTTGTCCAGTTAATGAACTACTGAGTTAACGCTTCTTTCTGTTGTTCGAGTTCTTTTTGTTTATGGTGTTCACGCTCTCCTAAGAAGGCATAAAGCAGACAAATTATTGAAGCAACACAAGCACCTACCAAGATAATGAAGCCGCCATCCCAGCCGTAATGGTCAACCATGAAACCAAGCACTGCATTGGCAGCAACTGCTCCACCTAAGTAACCAAACAAGCCAGTAAGACCTGCAGCCGTACCTGCCGCTTTCTTAGGTGCAAGTTCAAGTGCATACAAACCAATTAGCATTACTGGTCCATAGATAAGGAAACCAATCGCGATAAGTGCCAGCATATCAACCGTTGGGTTACCTGCCGGATTTAGCCAGTACACTAATACAGCGACAGTAACGAGAACCATGAACAGGATCCCAGCTGGAGCGCGTCGACCTTTGAACAACTTATCTGAAATCCAGCCACACAATAATGTGCCAGGAATACCTGCCCACTCATACAGGAAGTAAGCCCAAGACGATTTATCTACAGAGAAGTCTTTCGCTTCTTTTAAGTAAACTGGAGCCCAATCGAGTACGCCATAACGGATAAGGTAAACAAACGCGTTAGCAATCGCGATTGACCATAACAACTTGTTAGAGAAAACATACTTAAAGAAGATCTCTTTCGCCGTCATTTCTTTCTCATGGGACGTGTCGTAGTCGTCTGGGTAATCGTCTTTGTGTTCTTCAATCGGTGGTAAGCCACAAGATTGAGGCGTATCTCTTACAGTAAACCAAACAAAGACAGCAACGAGAGTGGCAAAAAATGCAGGAACATAAAAAGCGGTTCGCCAATCATCGTTAAAAGCCCACAGTCCCAATAAGAACATTGGGCCAATCAAGCCGCCACCCACGTTGTGAGCAACGTTCCATACCGATACGATCTCACCACGTTCTTTACGCGACCACCAGTGAACCATGGTTCGTCCACAAGCCGGCCAGCCCATGCCCTGAAACCAACCATTCAAGAACAATAGAATAAACATTGCAGTGATGCTGCCTGTTGCCCATGGCATGAAACCAAAGCAGAACATGACCAACGCCGACATTAACAAGCCGCCACTGAGGAAATAACGAGGGTTAGAACGGTCAGAAACGCTTCCCATCAAAAACTTAGATAAACCGTAAGCGATGGATACTGCTGCTAAAGCAATCCCTAGCTCTCCTCGACTGTACCCTTGCTCAATCAGGTATGGCATTGCCAAACTGAAGTTTTTGCGGACTAGGTAGTAACCGGCATAGCCAACAAAGATGCCGAGAAAAAGCTGCCATCGTAATCGTGTGTAGGTGCTATCGATCTTATCGGTAGATAAGCGATCGATATGCGCCATAGGTTTGAATATTCCAAACATAGGAACCTCATGTGTATTGGGCGATAGAAATAAAATGCTCGAACGAAAAAATTTAGCGCTCATTCGAAAGCCTGGGAATTGTATGTGCTTCAGGATTATTTTCTGTGATAGAGATAGCCATTAACAATAAATAACCTGAAATACAGCACTTTAGTTTCATTTAATTAGACTGCGCTTCATTTTTTTGTTTTTAGTTGATCAATTTAACAGCAGTAATTTCGAATATGAATCAACCAAAAACGAGCGAGCGAACATAAATCAACCATCAGCAAGCGCATAATTCCAACGTATGCATAGTAGACGTCGACAAGTTTGATAAGCTTTGTGGAGTTATGGAGGTGGTTTTGGTTATTGGTTATTGGTTATTGGTTATTGGTTAAACAAGTTCGCAAACATTAATGCAAACAAAAAGGGTCTAGATTTCTCTAGACCCTTTCAAGTAATAACTCTTAGTGACTTTATGTTGGCTAATTAGACAAAACATTTGCTAACTACACGAAGCATTAGCTAGTCACACAAAGCGATTATTCTTCGATGTAAAAAGCTTCTACAGAGCCTTTTAGAGTAATAAGCATTGGCTGACCACGGCGGTCTAGCGCTTTTGGAGAAGGGATCTTAACCCAACCTTCGCTGATGCAGTATTCTTCAACATCAGTACGCTCTTTACCATTTAGACGAATGCCGATTGGGTATTCGAAACACTCAGCCACGTGGTGTGGGCTGCGTGGGTTACCTGCTAGATGATCTGGTAAAGCTGGTTTTGAATTAGTATCGCTCATGTTCATTACCTGTATGTACGTAAATAAAAAAAGTGCGCCATTCTAGTCAATATAGGCTTTGTGCTCAACAACTGCTGCAATAAATCGTCTTGATCGTTTTAATCAGCGCCTAGTTGTTTGATTTAGCAGCGGTAGTTGCAGCGTTTCAAAACAAAACTTTCACAGATTCCAACATTTCTAACGAAGTTAAGAATGATTACCCTAATATAAAACAAAAGCACCCAGCCCGTTGGACTGAGTGCTTCTAAACGAGTAATCAATGGTTATAAAGTTACGTTACCAGTCATAAGTTACGCTCGCAATCACGTTACGGCGATCACCGTAGTAACAGGTACCAAATGTCGTATCACTACAAGTCGCGATATAATCTTTATCTGCTAAATTCTTCGCTGCGACTTGGAACTTGTAGTCTTCGATACGGTAGCTCAGCGTTGCATCAAACAATGTGTATGAAGGAACTACGTTAGTCTGTGTATTATCAGCGTATGATTCACCAACGTAACGCGCACCGGCACCGACTGTTAGTCCATCTAATGGACCATTTAGGAAACGGTAGTTTGCCCAAGCTGAAGCGAGTTGGTCAGCAATTTGTGAAGGCGTGTTGCCTACATTACTGCTTGTCGAATCTGCTGTTATTTCAGAATCGATGAATGAAATGTTACCAATTAAGGTTAATGCTTCAGTCACGTTTGCGACAGCTTCTAGCTCTAGACCACGGTTACGAACCTCACCAATTTGCGTTAGTTGACCACCGACCTGACGCGCTAAGTTTTCTTTCGATACTTCAAACGCAGCAATATTGAAGTAACCATCGAAACTACGCGGTTGATACTTCAAACCTACTTCGTACTGCTCGCCACGTTCCGGCTTAGCTGGGTTCCCATTTTGATCTAATTGAATAATCGGATTAAACGACTGTGCATAGCTCGCGTATGGTGTAAAACCACTATCCATCAAGTAAGCAACACCGAAGTTGGTCGTCCATTCTTCATTATCAACCTTAGTTTTAGCTCCGGTTGTTGTGTTATGTGTCTTGTTTTCAGAATCATCATAACGAACACCAATTTGAACAGCCCACTTGTCTGAAATCATCATTTGATTTTGTATATACAGACCTAACTGATTGTTATTAGTTTTCGTCGTTTGACGCTGTGACTCTGTATACGGTTGCTGGGTAACTGGATTGAATAACGTAATATTACTGCCGTAGTTTGGATTAAATATGTTAAACAATGGGTTGCCGTCAGATAGAACGATAGGATCCCCTGTCAACCTGTTTAGAGGATAGTCTTTGCTCTCAATATCAATACTTTGATAATCAATACCAGCTAAAAGAGTATGGTCTACAGAACCGGTTGTGAACTTATGAATAACGCGATTATCCATGTTAAACGCATCAGACGTACCCTCTTCTGTCGTTGCACCACGAACTACAGAAGTATTAGTTGGATCTAACGGACCATAGCCCAAGTCTTTCGCATAGCCAATCGTGTACATTTGACGAAGGTTGATGTCCATCTTGCTGTAACGCGTGTTCTGCATGAAATAAGTGCTGTCATTGAAATGATGTTCAAATTCATAACCTACTGACAATTGTTCACGCTCGAACGTTTCCCAATTTGTATTACCTACCGCAGTGCTATCACTGATTTTTCCATTTGGATTCGACGTTAACGTCCCTTCCATTGGTAAGAATTGTAGGTACGGATCAGAATCATCTTTTTGGTAGCTAGTTAGCAGCGTGATTTTGGTGTCATCTGTGAATTTATAAGCAAGAGAAGGGGCAATGAAAATGCGTTCCGCTTCTACTCCATCAACACGGCTGCCATTTTTACGACCAAGCGCCTGCAGACGAAACGCCATTTTATCGTTAACTTCAGAGTTCACATCCAAGCTAATTTGCTTGCGATCATCAGTGCCGTATTCAATAGCAAATTGACCAGAACCACCGTCAAATTGAGGTCGCTTGCTCACAACGTTTATTACGCCACCTGGAGGGGTTTGCCCGTAAAGTGCAGAACCAGGACCACGCAGAATCTCTACACGTTCCAAGCCGAACGGGTCGATTTGCCAACTGTAGAAGCCTGATGAGTACAAACGCGTTCCATCTTGATACAAGCCGCTGTTGGCTTGCTTAAAACCACGGATAACAAACCAATCTTGCTTGTTGTCTTCACCAAAATAGTTGGCTTGGATGCTCGGCGTATATTGCAGTGCATCGGCAATACTGATTGACGCTCGATCGTCCATTTGCTCACGAGTTACGATAGAAATAGCACGAGGTGTCTCGCCTATCACAACGTCTGTTTTTGTTGCTGTTCGACTGCTTAATCCTACGTAACTAAAATCCGGACCTACTGAGCTGTCTTCAAGCTGCTGCCCGATAACGACAACGGTTTCATCTTCGTTGGCTTGAACCATTCCTGACGATATAACTAAAGCGACCGCAAATGCTGTTGGGGTGCGCATAAAGTGCCGATTCATATAATTCTCCTTTAATACGGCTATGAACCAATTGAAATAAAACACAAACAATCACTGTAATTCTTACTATTCAATTGTTTGTTTTTGAACCTAACTCGGCTCTAAAATACTCAAGCCACAACACTCTCTAGTGCTTGGTGCGCTTGAGCCAAATTCCCTTTACTCAACTCAATAAGATTGCCGGTGTCCATTTTAAAAATACGGTCAGCGGCATCAAAATAAGCGTCATCATGAGTAATCGCGATGACAGTCACGCCACGTTGTTTTAGTAGTGGTAGTAACTGGCGGTAAAACAGCTTTCTAAAGCGTGGGTCCTGATCAGCTGCCCATTCATCAAGCAGAATACAACCGCGTTTTTCGAGTACTGACATCATCAGTGCCAGTCGCTTTCGTTGACCTTGTGAGTAGCGAACGTCACTTAACTTACCTTGCTGGTGGTCAACCTTGTGTGCCATTTCAAGACGGACCATCCATTCGTCAATATCTTTGCTATCGATGTCTTGACCTTCACCATCGACAATTTGATGGAATAGATGAAAATCACTGAACACAGCCGAGAATTGATGGCGATAATCTTGCCAATGCGTTCGAGTCACCTCATTACCATCGACATAAACTTGGCCAGAATGCGGTCGGTAGAGCCCGGTGAGCAAACGAGCAAAGGTCGATTTACCACTGCCATTGCCACCAATAATGAAGATGTGTTCGCCGCGTTCTATTTTGAAATTAATTGGACCTACGCCGAATGCATCGCCATCAGAATCTGAGCGATAACGATAGCTAGCACCCACGAGTTCTAGTGAATTGAATACTTTGGTTTTTGCCGGTTTCGGATTCAGGCTTCGATCGGTACTCAACTCTAACGACGACAACTTGTTCATCGAAATGTTGGCAGTGATCAATGTAGGGATAGACCCTACTGCAGACATCAATGGTGTTCTCATAAACAACACGACCAACGCGAATGTAGACGCGACTTCTAACGTCGCCCAACCTAAGCCAGTCGCTAGGTAAAAGTTCAAGCCGATCAACGCCAATACCACGGTGTTCGCCATGTTGGCAGCAAAACCATTTAAGATGTCGGCTTGTGTCACTTCGTTTCGATACCCTTCAGCATTCACTGAGAAGGTTTCGTCGAAATAGCGCTTGGCTCTGAATGGGTTCAACGACAGCTCTTTGCGGCCATCAATCAAGGACTGGTAATCGTGATATAACTTGTCATCGTATTCTCGAACCTGTTTGACGTGTGTCGTAATTCTCGTCACTAGCGTGTAACCAATGACACCCGTTAACGACAACATCAGCACGCTAACACCAAACAAAGGCATCGATAGAAAAGCCAGATAACCAAGAGCGACAATCGTGAGCACCAAGCCGTAAATCAATTCAGGTAAATGTACGAAAGCGATGGTGATGTTGCGAATGTCAGTGTTCAGTGAAGCGAGCACACCTGCGCTCCCTACTTTTTCCACTTGCTCAATATCAGTGTTCAACAGCTGAGAAACCAACTCACAACGTTTGTTGTAAACGAACTTATGACCCAATTTATGAAGTGCGACTTGAGCAACGGTGGCTGTCACCAACAACCCAATCAGCAGCAAAGTAAACTGAATTAAGGTATCGGAAAGCGATCCACTGCTTTCTAGTAATTTATGTTGAATAAACGCAATCACGCCCACACTCAGGAACGCACTCGCAATACTCAACAAGATGACCAGAGACAATGATTTTTTCTGTTTCTCAGCCAACAATAGGATCAGTCCCATCTCACACACCATTCAATTAATTATTATTGTGATTATCATTATCAACTAATTGATAAGTAACCCTCGTTTAAGCCAAACTTAATCACGTTGTTATTTTTGTTTCTGTCTTTATCACTAGAACGCAAGACTCGCTAGCTATCAGTCACTTGATGTCATCACAAGCTAATAGTCTAAAGCCTTCTCAAACCCCACATCAGGTACATGCCACCAATGATCGAAGCAACCAGCCCTGCCGGAATTTCTTGTGGATAGAGCCACTGCCTACCAAGCCAATCCGAGAACAACATCAGTGCCATACCAATTAACGAAGAACAGATCAGATGCTCTTTCGCTCGACTGTAACCAAACAACCTCGCCATATGGGGGGCCATCAATCCAATAAAGCTCAATGGACCAACCACTAACGTCGCACTAACGGTTAAACACGCCACTAACACCAATAGTAGAATTCGAGATCGAGAAACATTTAAGCCAAGAGATTGCGCACTCGCCTGCCCTAGCGGTAACACATCTAACCAACGAGCACACAGAAAACCCAGTGAGATAAATACAACTGAAGATATAAATAACGGAACAAGCGTTGCTTCGGTAACGTAATACGTGGAGCCCGCCAACCAAGCCAGAACTTGATAACTTCTTGGATCGCCGCCTGCCAACACAAAGCTTTGCACCGCGTTCATCAATGCCGTTATCGCAACGCCTGTCAGCAACACTCTTTCAGGTTGAAAGCCTGATTTTTGGTTGAGAACGACAATGATACCCAATGTACAGACCGCACCAATAAATCCGCCGGTATAAAGCCCAACCACATTGCTTCCGAAACCCGCAAAAATGGCGATGATCAAACCTAATGCAGTACCCGAGCTAATACCAATCACTTCCGGGCTCGCCATCGGGTTGCCACTCAATCTTTGAACAATAGTTCCTGCTACCGCTAACATACCACCGGCCAATGCCGCCGCTGTTAATCGAGGTAAACGCCATTCGAGCAACGCCCAATCTTGGGTTTGCAATAACCAACGCCAGCCTTCGGTTTGTACCGAAAACAAGCTGAACACGATGAGCGACAAAACAATAAAGAAACTAGCGAGCGTCACAGAGTGTTTATTTAGGCGTGATGCAACTTCGTTATGACGCGTTAAAACAGTTTGCGTTTGTGATTGGCTCTTCATCGACAATTTAGGCAATAGCCATAAAAGAAGCGGAGCACCCAAAGCTGCGGTTGCTGCACCCGTAGGCACAAACATCGACATCATTCCCGGCAATTGTTGTATCAGCAGATCGGTGAGGGTCAATAACAAACCACCTAACACCATAGAAACCAATAACTTCGGCACTAAACGATGAACACCCATCAAGCGCGTCAAAGCTGGCGCGGCTAAGCCAACAAAACCAATCACGCCAACCGCACTCACGACCCAAGCCGTCAGTAATACTGCCAACCCTAAACAAACCACTCGTAACTTAGGTAACGACACCCCTAAGCTTTTTGCGCCCTGCTCTGATAGCTGAAGCAAGCTCAGTGGTTTTACAAACAAGAATGCAATACAGGTAGCGATAGCTAAACGTGGCGCAAGATACTGGACGTCTTCCCAGCCAGTTTGAACAAGCGAGCCTGCGCCCCAAATCATCAAACCATTCAACTTGTCTTGATTCATCATCAACAAGACAGTACTCACAGCGCCAAAATAGAGATTCACGACCAAGCCGGACACAATTACCACAGTTGGAGATAACGCTCTTCGCCACGACAGCGCAAACACCAAGCCAATCGTAGTAACACCACCCACTAACGCCACCAAAGAGTAAGACCACTCTAATAACCAAGGTGCGTAAAGCGTTGCTAGCATCAGCGCAAAGCTAGAACCGCTCGCGACACCCAATGTAGAAGGTGAAGCCAATGGGTTTCTTAACACTTGTTGCATTAAGACACCTGCAACCGCCAATGCAGCACCAGAGAGTAATGTGGTGAATAATCTCGGCCACCACGCTAAATGCAGTTTCACCGAATCCGGAGAAGTGAAATCAGCAATCCAAAGACTAGCAAGGTGTCCGAGCCCAACTTGGGAGACAGCCAAATGCTGACCTATCAAAGTTAGCGTTGAAACCAATAACAGTGCTAATACACCGAACGTTAGCACTCTCATAACGTAGATCCTCCATTCAGCTCAGAAGCAATGAACTTTGCAAAACGTGTCGCTGAAGGAATCGCGCCAAAGCTCCAGACAGCAGGAACTTGCAGTGCGGGATAGCCTGACTCTTTCACTATGTATTGCCAAAACTGATTCGTTTTAAGGTGTTCTTCGGTTCCTGCTGGCATTGGAGAAATAATCACGATTTGTCCTTTAACACCAATGAGCTGATCGACGCCAACCAAACTGTAACCCCAAGCGTTGGTTTGCCCTTTCCATGCTGACTCAAGGCCAATCTTATTGACCGAGGCTTTGTAAAGGCTGTTGTCACCGAAAACACGCACGTGGTTTGTATCCATGAACTGCACCATCAACATTGCAGGAGCATTGTTGGGTAGCTGAGATCCTAAACGATCCATTTCAGCATTCGCTTTCTGAATCAAAACTTCAGCTTGAGGTTGCTTTTCAGAGACCTCTGCTAGCTTTCGAGTAACCGTTTCTAATGCCGACCAATCGACATCACCACTTCGGTACAAACCAATGGTCGTGACAGGGGCAATTTTGCTAAGTTGAGTCTCCAGCGTTGAAAACATTGGAGAGAGTAATATTTTGTCGGGTTTGAGCTCATGAATACGTTCAAGGTTGGGTTGCGTTCGTAAGCCGACATCCGCGACCGTTGGGGGAATTTCAGGAGACTTAACCCAAGAATTGTAATCGGCTATTTGCGCTACTGCGACAGGGACAACACCCAGCGCCAATAGGGTTTCCGTATGCGTCCAATCGATGGATACTAAGCGAGGTGTAGCACCCTCATTTACTGTTGGCGCCTCTTGTTCTACCAGCGAGCCTTGTTTTACGGATGATACTGGTTTATTTGATGACACAGATTTAACTGACGATACTGGTTTAACTAGGGCTTCCTGTTGAGCAACAGATAGCGGAGAAGCAACCAATAAGCCCAATATGACGATAGTAGAGATAATCGGACGCACGATCTGTAAGCGACGTACGTTTAATGGAAGAGAATCGCTGGACATCATGCTGGCTCCAAATCACCAGGCATCGCAACTGGGTAACCGGCTGAATGCTGAGTAATGTGCATCGGCACCCCATAGATATCTCTCAGCACCGACTCTTGAAAGACCTCATCAACCTCACCTTCAATCAGTAACTCCCCACTATGTAGGGCAATGATATGGTCGCAGAAACGTGCTGCCATGTTGATGTCGTGAACTACGATGATCACACCAATCTCTAACGTTTCGCTCAGTCGTTTAATCAGCGTTAGCATTTCGATCTGGTGACCAATATCGAGTGCAGACAAAGGCTCATCAAGTAACAAATATTTGGTGCGCTGTGCTAGTAACATCGCTAACCAAACTCTCTGACGTTCTCCGCCAGACAAGGTATCAACCAAACGGTCTGAATACTTGGTGGTATCAGTCAGCTGCATCGCATCTTGAACATATTGCTTGTCTTTACTTGAGAGTCGACCCAACAATCCGTGCCAAGGGTAACGACCAAAACTGACTAAGTCTTCACCAGACAAACTGTCGGTTGCCGGCAAGTGTTGAGGTAAATATGCAATCTGTTTAGCGAAGTCTTTATCTGACCATTTAGTGATGATTTTATCTTTGAGAAAGATATCGCCTGATGTTGCACTTTGTTGCTTGGCTAACAACTTCAATAAGGTCGATTTCCCCGAACCATTGCGCCCAACCAAAGCGTAAATCTTTCCTTGCTCAAAAGACACATTGAACGCCTTAAGCAGTTGCTTATCCCCTACGCTAAAACCGAGTCCCTTTGCTTCGAGCATACCTTCAACCTTAAAACACATCATTCACTAAAAATTTAATGAAATATGAACATATTCATAAAATCATTAACAGACACGCTTTTATACACTTGCAAAAACGCTAACGCAAACGATTTTCATTTAGATTAAACTGAATGTCGTACTAATTTATCCCTATATTTTAAAGAGTTAGAAGCTTAATTCAGGGAATTAGATCTGAAATTGATTCAAGACCTTGTCGCAACAAAGTTTAAGCATTTATAAAAAGGTGCTCATAAATCGATAGATGAGGAAGGCAGAGAGTTTCGTGGCTGTTAGGCTGTTTCCGAATATTCAGCCTAAAACGAAACGCTCATGACGTGATGATTGGGTTCGGTTTCAATCTCAACGATTGACCAACCAAGAGAAAGGTACAAAGGCGCAATATTGGTGTAGGCGTACAACTTAGACGTTGAATCTTTCGAGGGTTGGGATTGATAATAGTCTGGCATTTGTTCAACACCACGATTAATCAATTCACTTGCAATACCTTGGCCACGCCATTGAGCATCAACATAAACAGCATTAATCCACACCACATCCCGCACTTGGTGAGGTTCCTGAAAATGGGAATATGCCAAGCCACCAATGACCACATTATCGCGAAGCACTACTATTACTGGAGGGAGTTGTACGCAGTCTTTATAGGTATCTTTAAACTTAAAATCCGACCATTCACTTTGAAACAAGCGCTCTAAATCACTCCAATATGGCGAACTCTCATCGCAATTTCTAAAGATTACTTTCTGCATGTCTTCCCATCCTTTGAAGGGCTAATACGGCCATCCTAGCCTTGGTTTATATCAGTGTAGATAAAGTTACTCTTCTTCGTCGTAATCGTCTGCAGGGTCTTGATTGATCTCTTCACCACACCCTAAGCATTCGGCTTGCAAATCTGTTGGCATGACAATAATCAAACCACAATGCGGGCATAAATCGCCTTGTTGATACATCCTGTTGTTCCTTCTACTGCAACGGCTATTGTTTAGGATACTTTTGCTTACTCAGTTCTAGCCAATCGTGAATGACTTGGCGAGCAGACTCAGATGGCGGTGCATTTCGTTTCCCACAGATCTGGTCAATCTCAAACGGAAAAGCTTTGCTTGGAACACGGCGTAGGCCAATGGTTAAGCGCTGAGGCTTAAGCATTCGAAACACTACATAGCGGTCGCTCATGATTCGATTGTGATAGACGCCAATACAATGTTTTTGTTCCACACCCTCTTGTTCAAGGTCGTAGTAATCAGTCAGCGGATGAATATTGTCGTTACCGAGTAAAGGAACTGGATAAGGGATGTCCATGTCCACAGGCCGATTTCCTTCTAGACGGCGTAACTGACGCTGTTCTGTCCATCTATCATGCAGTTGCTCAAACATAGCAAAGGAATTTTGACTGGTAATAGCGCGTAATGGATCATCCATCTCCAAATCTAGTCCTAACAATATCGCATCTTGGAACATCGCCATTTTTGAAGGCGCATTAAGCCTACCCTCTTCCACCATCGCAATGCCCAATCGACTGCCGGTTAGAAATGGATGAACTTGGTCCAAACGAAGCGCTGTGTAGCCAACTTTGGAGTAATGCTTGAATTTAAGAACACGTCTTTGCAGGGGTTCGAGAATTCGCACAATGTGGTCAAGCTCATCACCGACGTTGTAATGAAGCTCTAGCTTATCGATAAATTTGAGTGTGGCTTTACTGCCGTCTAAGCCCAGTTTGGTTAAGATTCTCTTCTGCCCTAGGCGACTCAGTTCCAATGCTTTCTTGTTATCGACACTGTGTTTCATGCAGATTAACGCCAAGATAACCGGTCTTAACTCAAGCAGTTGAGCAGCTTCATAAGTATTCGCCGCGAGCCACAACATCTGGTATTGATACTCTGGGAAATCATCGGTGATCTCACGATAACGAGCTGGCAATGAATCTAACCAACGACCATTCACATCAAACTGCTCAACGAGGTTTAAGCTCAAGCCAATACCACCATCGAGCGGTCGTCTACCATCTTCAAATACGTGAAAACCGACAAGTTTTTGCGACCAATCGCGGATCTCAATATCGTAGTCAAAGCCTAATGTTCGAGTTGGGATGGTGAGTAATGCTGTCATTGATGCCTCTTGGTTATTGACGAGTTGGACTATCGAGCTTATCTAATAGCAAAAAGCGTAAAGATCGAACTCACTTCACTATAACAACCTTTTGTAAATTTCTTATCAATCAAAGCGATATAAATACGAGAGTACTTAGAAGATCTTTGAATGATGATTTTACGCAATATGAGACCTCTTCGATATCATTTACTTAGAGAGAAACTATGCTTGTAACATCACTAATAACAAGAGGCTTTAATTATGGAATACCGACATATTCTGGTCGCACTTGAAATGTCTGATGACTCGAAAATACTCATTGATAGAGCAACCTTCTTCGCGAACAAACTAGAAACGGAACTTTCATTTGTTTATATCGACGGTACTCACGGAGAAATCTACCCAGAACTCGTTGATATTCAAGAAAATGAGAATGACCTACCTGTCAATGAAGATGCCATAAAACAACTAAGAGAGTTTGAGGCTTACGCTAAACAGCCGGTTCAGCACATCTTTGTGGGTACGGGTGATTTGAATGACAAGCTCAAAGACACCGTAAAAGCGCACAACATTGACCTGATGCTCTGTGGTCACCATCATGATTTTTGGCATAAGATCATCTCGCACTCGAAGCAATTGATAGACTCTTCTCCTGTCGACATACTCGTCGTTCCTATGGACTAGAGCTCGTTCCTAAAGACTGACTGCTTCTACGGACTAGAGTTTCTATGGACTGTCTGCTCCTAAAGACTGTCGCTCTTAAAAAATAGCTGTTTGGGCTAATAAAGCCAAGCTTCAATCGCCAGCCTCTATCGGTATTATTGGTTGGCTTCTATTCCCTCCTCAATCCTCTTCTTTCCCCAAATTCAACCATTACCCATTCGGCGTAATCATTTGTGATCTTGTTTGCTCATCCACTCGTAACCGTCTAATAACTAACAAATCACGAGTGCAAGCAATGAAAAAGATTGGTCTCTATCTTTTTACGAACGACTTAAGAATCAACGACAATCAATTGCTCCATTACGCCGCGCAGAGCGTCGATAAACTCATTTGCGTGATTGTCGAACCCACTTTAGTTCATTTCTCTGCTGATTTAGCGCAAGAGCAAAGTTATGGCGCACATCGCCAGGCTTTTATTTCACAATCGATAGCTAATCTAGAATCAAATTTAGTGAAGCTTGGGCAGCAACTTGTCGTAATTCACAGTAACCATATAGAGCCAGGCTCTGCTGAGAAAACACTCAGCCAAATCATCGCTACTCAACACGTCACTCACTTTTTCGCTAACGCACATTGCGGCTACGACGAGCGACAATTGACTCGGTCAATACAAAGACAGTCCCCTAACTTAGTAATGTGTTTACCACATCACTCGACCTTGTTTGACTCACATGAGCTACCATTTGAATTATCAAAAGTCCCAAGCTCGTTTACCAAGTTTAGAAAGCTAGTCGAACACTTGGACGTTAATGAGAGTGAGACGGTTATTTCACGCCTTCCACCAGCAGTGACACCAATAGCGACACCCGAACCAATATCGACAATCCCACTATTTAGTTCAGCAAATGATGAAATCGGAGTAACAAGCGATTATTTGGGTGGAGAAGACGCAGGACTAGCGCATTTAGAAAACTACTTTTCACATGATTACGCCCTTAACTACAAGCAGACTCGAAACGCATTTGACGGCATCGAAAACTCAACCAAGTTCTCGCCGTGGTTAGCGCTCGGTTGCGTTTCGCCTAAAACGATTTATCGCCATTTGAAACAGTTCGAAGCCGAACATGGCAGTAACGATTCGACCTATTGGATCTACTTTGAGTTGTTATGGCGCGAATATTTCTATTGGAAGTGCTTATCACTGGGCTCGTCGTTATTCGGTGATTCTTCAAACCGTGAACTCTACAGCCCTAACCCCGCGGCAACGTCGAACCGCGATTTCGCTAAATGGAAAAGTGGCAATACCAACTACCCGATTGTCGATGCGTGTATGCGCCAACTTAACGAAACAGGCTACATGTCTAATCGCGGAAGGCAACTAGCAGCCAGCTGTTTGATCTACGAACTAGGGATCGACTGGCGACACGGCGCAGCGTATTTTGAGAGCCAACTTATCGACTATGACGCGGCATCAAACTGGGGCAATTGGGCGTATATAGCCGGAGCACTGAACTCTCAGGTAAACACTCAAGCCAAAAAGCAAAATAATGCTAAGCAACCTAAACCTAAAACCAAATCTAAATCTAAATCTAAATCACGACATTTTGATTTGGGTAAGCAAACGGATATGTACGATCCAGACCATGCGTTTATCAACAAGTGGAATGCGAGCAGCAAAGAACCTGTCTTAACTAACAATCAGGATGTGTTATGAACTTCAAAACCGTGCGCCTTGTCTTAGGCGACCAACTCAATATCCAGCACTCTTGGTTTCAACAAGTTGATGACGACGTCATTTATATCATTGCCGAACTTAAGCAAGAGACTGACTACGTTGCATCGCACATCCAAAAGGTGGCCGCTTTTTTCTCTGCGATAGGCTACTTTGCCGACGAACTCAAACAACAAGGTCATCAGGTACTCCACCTAACTCTGGATGACACGACTCAATTTGAAAATCTCGATGCTCTATTGCAACACTATGTACACGAGTTTGCTGCTGAAAAATTTGAATACCAACGGCCAGATGAATATCGACTTCTCCAACAACTGGCAAAGCTGAAGTTAACTGGAGTAACCAAAGGCTGTAGCGATTCCGAGCACTTCCTGTTTCCGTTTGACGAGATTGAAACCCAGTTTCCTAAAGACAAACACATCATGATGGAACACTTCTATCGTCGAATGAGAAAGCGTTTCGACATCCTGCTCGACGATGGTAAACCGGTTGGCGGAAAATGGAATTACGATGCAAACAATCGTAAGAAGCTAAAGAAGCAAGACATCGAGAACCTGCCGCAACCATTAATGTTTGCCAACGACATTTCTGCGATTTTAGAACGCATCGAGCATCATCAAGTTCAAACCATTGGTGAAGTTGGCGATCAGTTATTATGGCCAGTCAATCGAGCGCAAAGCCTGTCTCTGCTTGCTCACTTCTGCCAAGTCTGTTTGCCACTGTTTGGTCAGTTTCAAGATGCAATGACGACCGAGCACGATTCGAAATGGAGTTTGTACCACAGTCGCCTCTCCTTTTCGTTGAACAGTAAACTGCTAAGTCCCCAAGAAGTGATTGACGCAGCACTTTCGGCTTATCAGGCTTCTTCTAAACCAAACGCACCCACTATCGATATTGCACAAGTTGAAGGGTTCGTACGCCAAATTCTAGGTTGGAGAGAATACATACGTGGCGTTTATTGGGCGAACATGCCTGCTTACGCAAACAAAAACCACTACGCAGCAGACCGTCAGTTGCCTCATTACTTTTGGGATGGACAAACCAAGATGAATTGCATGAAGCACGCGATTGATCAATCCCTCGAGTTTGCTTATGCGCACCACATTCAAAGGCTTATGATCACCGGTAACTTCTGCTTAATTACGGGCATTGCTCCGGAGCAAGTCGACAGTTGGTACCTTGGTATTTATGTTGATGCGATTGAGTGGGTCGAAATGCCGAATACGCGAGGTATGGCACTTTTTGCCGATGGCGGGATCGTCGGAACCAAACCATACTCTGCCAGCGGTTCTTACATTAATCGCATGAGTGATTACTGCAAAGGCTGTCATTACCAAATTAAAGAGCGCAGTGGAGAGAGTTCTTGTCCATTCAACAGCTTGTACTGGCGCTTCATGAACAAACATCGCGAGGCCTTAAATCGCAACCCTCGAATGGGGATGCTTTATCGCTCTTGGGACAATATGGATGAGCAAGACCAACAAGCGATACTCGACACCGCAGAACAACGACTGACTAACTTGGAGAACTTATAATGGTGGAACAACTCAGATTACACATATTGGTCATTGGTGGCAGCGGCGGTATTGGTTTCGCCGTGGTTAAGCACCTACTGTCTGAGCTGTCTCGCTTTGATTTTCTCGATGTACATGTCGACGCGACTTATCACTCTCAACAGCCAGAACTAGAAAACAGTCGCTTAAACTGGCACCAAGTCGATGCAACCAATGAAGCTGATATTGAGCAACTCAGCAAACAGTTTGAAAAATTGGACTGGTTGATAAACTGCGTGGGTATGCTTCACACACCAGAGCTCGGCCCAGAAAAGAATTTGTCCTCTATCGACCCAGAATTCTTCCTGAAAAATATCTCGGTAAACACCCTGCCTAGCTTGTTACTGGCGAAACACTTCACGCCGATTCTCAAAGCCAGTGACAATCCAAAATTTGCAGTGGTATCGGCCAAAGTCGGCAGTATTTCAGATAACCGCTTAGGTGGTTGGTATAGCTATCGGTCATCGAAAGCGGCACTCAATATGTTTATCAAAACCATGTCGATTGAATGGCAACGTACCATAAAGAAAGGCACCGTGTTAGCGCTCCACCCTGGTACAACCGACACCGCTCTATCTAAGCCTTTTCAAACCAATGTCCCTGAAGGTAAGTTGTTTGAGTCGAGCTATGTCGCCCATCAATTGGTCGATATCATTCGCACTGCCACACCGGACAAAAGTGGGCACTTCTACGCTTACGATGGTGAGCAGTTAAACTGGTAGTGAGGAATACCAATCGCTGGCTTTGATGAATGGTAAAATTTGATGAGTGCTAAAAAAGAAAACCCAACGAGTGTTACTCTGTTGGGTTATTTTTAGAATGAATGCATCAATTATTTAAGAAGATATGGCTGATGTTTAACGAAAGATCAAAACGGATCATTACGACTACTCAGCCCAATTGAACTTGCTGTCGTCCACACCTTCTTTTTCTTCTTTAACACGCTCGCGTCGGTGTTGTTCTTCAATTCGCGCAGCGTCTATCTCTTGCATAATGGCTTCGATGTCTGCCAAATCGTCAGTTTCTGTAAACTCGCCCGTCAGCTTGCTGTCTGGCTTTAAGTCGCCTTTCTCGTATAAAGCCCACATTTCCTTGGCATACTCGGTTTTCGCCAATTCAGGGGCAAACTGAGCGTAATAATCACGGATGTTATTGATGTCACGAGCCAACATCCACTCGGCGTTGTTATTAGCCGAAGCGTCGACCGCTTGCGGTAGATCGATAATCACAGGGCCGTATTCATCAACCAATACGTTGAACTCAGACAAGTCACCATGGATCAAACCAACGCAAAGCATTTTAACCACGTAAGTCATCATCACTGCATGATCTTCAATTGCTTGTTCTGGCGGCATCACAACATCGTTCAATCTTGGAGCGACATAACCGTCATCATCAGTGACTAGCTCCATAAGCAGCACGCCATCAAAACAGCCATAAGGGACTGGCACACGAACACCCGCTTCTGCCAGTTTATACAAGGCATCCACTTCGGCGCTTTGCCACACTTTCTCTTGTTGCTCACGTCCAAATCCTGAGCCTTTTTCCATCGCTCTGGCACGGCGGCTGTTTCGTACTTTTCGTCCTTCACGATACGCCGTTGCTTTTTTAAAGCTGCGCTGGCTTATTTCCTTATATACCTTGGCACAACGGATCGTATCGCCGCAGCGTACGATGTACACTGATGCTTCTTTGCCACTCATTAATTGGCTTGTCACCTCGTCGACTAAACCATCGTCAACTAAGGGCTGTATTCTTTTAGGTATCTTCATGCCGCCTTTATACATTAGTTGTCTTACAGATAGAAATATTAACTTAAGAAATGAATGACGAAACTATTAACGTGTTCTAAAAACGAACAGAAATTACGCCAAAGTTGGCTTATGACGACGACAACGTTCAGAACAGTAGATCACGTCATCCCAACAGCGCTGCCACTTTTTACGCCATGAGAAAGGCTTTTGGCAAATAGGACATGTCTTAGTTGGTAAATGGGGCTTCTTGTGCATGGCCGTATCCTTTTTGATGAGTCCACGTCCCGTGTTTACTAGAAATTCCCTATTACGTTCGTTCCTCACTTTAGGGAATAGCGGCAGTTACTCTAATCATTCTTTACTGCAGAACGTGACGGCGGAGTGATTGATAACAGCCCCGAAACTCCGTCATCCTCGAGAAGGAGGAACGACTGAGTCGGGGATCTGCTTGGTCTAGCTCTACCTCTATTTCTGCGCTAATGAATATGGCTAGAAGCTAAGCAACAACCTTGTACTGCTTCTCCATCTCACTCACACCTAAGCCGGAGTGTTTTGTTACTTTAAGCTGAACAGGCACTCGCTCTTTCAATGCTTCAACGTGACTGATGACGCCAATCATCTTGCCAGATGCATTCAAGTTATCGAGCGCGTTTAAAGCAATGTCCAATGTGTCGCTATCCAACGTGCCGAAGCCTTCATCCAAGAACAATGAATCAATACTGGTTTTGTAACTCACAAGATCAGAAAGCGCTAATGCCAACGCCAGGCTCACTAAGAAGCTTTCGCCACCGGACAAGGTTTTGGTGTCACGCATCACATCGCCCTGCCATGTATCAAGCACTTGCAGTTCTAAGCCATCATCGGCTTTACGTTTTAGCTCGTAACGACCATGCAAACGCTGTAGCTGCTTGTTCGCCAAGTACACCAAGTTTTCCAGTGTTAAACCTTGAGCAAACTTACGGAACTTGTCGCCGTTCTTAGAACCAATAAGTGAATTCAGACGTGAGATATCATCAAACTCGACCTGATGCTCGTCGATCTGCTTGAACAGATCTTGTTGATTACTGCGGTTCTGGCTATCCGTTTCAAGATTGGCCGAAATCGCGCCGATCTTTGTCGCATGGCTTTGTTGTGCGTTTTGGCATTCAGTAGTCGCTTCTTCAACTTGCTGTTGGTCTTGCTCTTGCCATGCTTTAGCATTTTCGTGGTTTTGTAGCTCCACTTGCGTCGTTTTGGCAGTGTTCAACCTAGCTTGTGCACTGACAATCGCTTCGTCTAAAGACTTTTTCAGGCTTTGAAGTTGAGTTCTAACCTCTTCATCCAACAATGCTGCTTCAAAATCAGCCTCACCTTCGAATGGGCTCGTTTTAAGCGCTTCTAACCAAGCATTCGACACTTGTGTGTAACTTGACTGCTTGCTGGCCAACTCTTCAGAGAAGCTAATGTGTTTGGTTTGCTCAGTTCGATGTTCCAGTTCGCAGCGGTTAAGCACTAACTGCGCTGCATCAAATGCATTCACCGCTTCAGTGACTTTTTGCTTCATCGCATTGCTGGTGGCTTGAATGTCTTTGTCACCAAACAACTCTGCCCTTTCAGCACTAATACGAGTCAGCTCTAACACTAAAGACTCACTCTCTTGCGTCAGTGTCGCGATCTCTTTCTCTGCGCTACTTAGCTTGTCATCTAAGGTTTTCAATTCGGCATTTTGAGTAATCAGTTGCTTCTCAATATCGGCCTGTTGCTGTTTAGTTTGCTGCCATGTGCTTGATGCTTGCGATTTCGCAGTAAACCAATCATCAATATGCTCAAGTTCAGGCGCTTCGATAGCCGTTTGAACAATGCTCTCTTTTAAAGAGCTCCATTGTTGATCTTTCGCTTGAGTTATCTGAGTCACTTGCTCGTTTACGACTTGGTTTTGCTTATTCAAATCCGCTAAGCGTTGCTCGGCCAGTTCAAGGTTAGATTGCGCTTTGTCAGCCATAACACTTACAGACAGGCGTTGTTTCTCAGCTTCGGCGTAATGCGCTTTAGCATCAGCCAACGCTTTGAGTTGCTGCGAGTTCTGAATTAGTTGAAACTCACACTGCTGAACAAAGGTCGTCACCGTAACTTCATTACCTAAATCGTTAATCGTAAGTAGAGCCAGTTCAGGAGTCGTACCAACGAAATCCGATAAGCCCTGTTGAAGCTTGCCAACAATGCCTTGCCAATTTAATTGAGCTTGTTGAGTATCGGCATGTGCACGTTGAATATCATCGTTGAGCGCAGTAATCATCGGAGCAAGAGAATCCAACTGCTGACGATGCTCTTGACCGTCTTTCTTGATGATCACTAACTCATGCTTTTCACGCTCTTGTTGAGCAACCAAGTTTGCAATGTCTTGCGACTGTTCAATCGAATGGTCTGTCGAACCACACAATGGGCACTCAGATCCAGATTCTAAAGCTGCTCTGTATTTCGCCAACTCGCCTTCTTGATCAATCAAACGCGTTAATCGCTCAAGCGAAGTCTCTTTCTCTTTATATCGCTCCACCAACACTTCACGCTCTTTCGAAAGCTTGTCGACCAACTGAGTGTTAGTTTGATGTGTTTGTGTTTTAACGTGCAGCTGTTGTTGGGCATTTAGGAAACCACGATTAATCTCAAGTAATGAGTGCGTATTGCGATTCCAAAACTCCAACAGATCTTTTTGCGCATTCAATACTTGTTCACTGGTGTTGCCTTGCAATGCTTCCCACTGTTGCTTTGCACGACTCTCTAGCACAACCAATTCAATTAAAGTTTTGTCTTGCGTTGCTTTAGCTTGTTGCGCAGATTTGATGATCGTTTGCTGAGTATCAACCGCTGACAAAGTTTGCTTCGCTGAGTTTAACTGTTCTGCATGCTGACGCTCTAGAGTACGAACTTGCTCTACCTTTGCTTGCCATTGACCTAGGTATTTTTCCAGATGTTGGTCAGCTTGATGTGTATTTAAGTACTCAGTGCTGAGTTGATATTGTTGCTTCAGTGCATCAGTTTTTTGAACTAAATTGACCTGTTGATTACGCTGCTGCGTGTGTTGCTCGTTTAGCGTATTCGCTGCATTAACAGCCGCAGTTTGCTTATCTTTGAGTACAGCAATTTGGTTATCTAGAGGACGAACCTGTTCAATGATCTTCTCTTGATCTTGTTGTTCGGTTTTTATCTTCTGAACAGCGTCACTGCTTTGAGTCAGTTGAGTTTTCGCGTCTTGCTTTTCCGCATCACGAACAGCAAGTAACTTAGTGCTGTTATCTAAGTGAGCTTGAGTAGTGTTCACCTCTTGTTCGCAACGCTTTAAATCTTTGTGCATTGGGCGCAGCTTTTCAGCCGGCTCACTGTTTGCCAAACGCTCTAGTGAAGGTTGGTTATGGTCTAGTCCATCTTGAGTGGTTTTAAGATCGTGCTCACTGGTCGCAATAATTTGCTCAGCTTTAGTCACGTCTTTCCACCAGCTAAGGTGAGCTTGCCACTCTTTTAACTGCTCAGACAAACGCTTCTGCTCGACTTCTAACGTTTCTCGATCTGCGGTTAGCTCTTGGATTTGCTCTTCAGACAGCAAACTCACACCCTCAGCTTTTGCTTTCAGGTGATTAAGCGACTCTTCACTAGACTTGAAATGGTCGTAGATGCGTTCGGAAATCAGGCTATAAACTTCTGTTCCCGTCAGCTCCTCAAGTAGCTCTGCACGGTCGTTCGCATTGGCATTTAAGAACGCCGCAAACTCACCCTGAGACAACATGATGGATTTGGTGAAACGAGAGAAATCGAGACCTGTTACCTGCTCGACCAACTTGGTCTTCTTGGTCAGCATGGTTTCTAAGACTTTGTCGGTGTCCGCATCGGCAAATTCGCACGTTGGTGTTTGTAATGCGCCATCGTGTTTTCCACGCGCTCGCTTTTGGTGGAAGTTAGAGCGATACGTTTTGCCCTGTACTTCAAACTCCAGTTCAGCAAAACACTCACCCGTGCCACGCGTCATTAATTCGTTGTTGCCTTTGGCGATACTTTTCAAACGCGGCGTGCGGTGGAACAATGCCAAACAAATCGCATCAAGAATGGTGGTTTTACCCGCCCCTGTTGGGCCAGTAATCGCAAACAAGCCATTTTCCGCAAACGGCGATTGGGTAAAATCGAGCTTCCAACGTCCTTTCAAAGAGTTCAGGTTTTCAAATTCTAGGCTTAAAATCTTCATACTGGTTACTCTTCTACTTTGTTTGGTGTTTGAGCGCTTTCAGACACTTCAACCATCACTTGTTTAAACTTCACCGTCATTCGCTCTAAACGCGCTTTTTCAGAATCGGTTTCAAACTCTTCTAAGGCAATACGCTTGCTAAAAACGTCCATCGGGCTCAGTTCAGATAAGGTTTCTGCTGATTCTTGCTCTAATGCCTGATTGCGACGTTCTCTTGCGCGGCGCAATTGAAGCACTTCCACATTCAAACCTTCGGTTAGTGCGCGCATACGTTCTTGAAGATCCGACAAGTAATCTTGCGCTTGCACTTCTATCGATAACCAAACGCTTTGTTCGCTATCTAAGCCTACATATTGATTCAGTTGAGATTCGATTTCACTCAAGTCGCCTTTGATTTCAGCTAGAGGCTGAAACGTTGGAACTGGCAATTGAGAAATGGTTCGCTCGCCCTCAACAAACTCAACCACACATACCTGCTTTTGAGATTTAAGTTCATCAAAGCTTAATGGTATTGGTGAGCCGCAGTAACGAATGTATTCACGCTTTGCCACCACTTGTGGGCGGTGGATATGACCAAGTGCAATATAGTCTGCGTCTGGGAAGCCATCAGCGGCAAAACCATCAAGGTTGCCGACATAAATGTCACGCACCGAATCCGATTGTTGAACACCCATCGCCGTTAAATGACCAGTAGCGATAATCGGCATGTGCTCGCTGTTTTCAAACGTCGCACGTTTTTCTACAGCGGCATCATAAACACTTTGGTAGTGCTGTTTGATTGCATCGCCGAGTTGCTTCTGACGCTCAACGCCTGTGACACCTGCCTGACTGGTCAACACATCGCGAGGACGAATAAAAGGAATAGCACAAACCAGCGCTTCTACTTTGCCGTTCTTGCCTTGTAGTTCAACAACCTGAGTCGCATGATCTTCGTTGGTGTTCGGAATTACGTCTGCGCCCATGTACTTCAGTAATTGCTGTGTCTCCTTCAACACAGACACCGAGTCATGATTTCCACCTAACAACACCAATTGGCAGCCGATCTTGTTCGAATCGACCACAAACTTGTTATACATCTCACGAGCGTAACTCGGCGGTGTACTGGTATCGAAAATGTCGCCAGCAACAATGATCGCATCGATGTCGTGCTCTGTAACTTGCTCAAGTAACCATTGTAAAAACCGTTCATGTTCATTCTTACGGCTTTTATTGTAGAAGTTTTGGCCAAGGTGCCAATCGGACGTGTGAAGAATCTTCATTGCTGCTCACTGGAAGTCTGTAATACCTTTAATCTACCAAAATAGTCGACATAATTCCCTTTTATAAGCTTGTGAAAACCAACTAATTTCAGGCTTTGGACCAACTCCGCCCACAGCGTGAGCAATCGTTATTTTTGACATAAAAAAACCGCTCAACGTTAGAGCGGTTTTGGGTGTCCATAGCTTTAGCTTTAAGCTATTTAACAGAAGCCATTAGAAATTGTATGAAGCACCCAGAGTTACTGTGCTAAAGGCTACATCACGGCTTTCCAATCGATTACCCGTTGTTCTATCGAAGAATTCGATGTTTACTGCGTCTGCTTGTGATATCAAACGTAATGTTAGGTTTTCTACTGGCGTGTATTCAACACCAATACCGAAATGAAAGCCGGCACCAGAATCATCATCAAAAGAGCTAGCGTTGTTTGAGTTCAAATCTACGTAGCTCAAGCCCGCTAGTACAAATGGACGAATTGAGTTATCGAAGGTGTAGCCAAGGTTTGCTGCAACAGAAAGCGATGTTGGCGAAAACACCTTCGTTCCAAATGATTCATAGTCAGCATAATCCGTGTAACCAAGTTCGATACCTACAATGCGGTTAAATTGGTAACCACCGTAAAGGCTATATCCCATGCTTTCAGCATCTAAATTACCTGCGCCGTCAGTGTCTGAGTCTTGATACACACCAAGGCCGGCGCCAATGTATGGACCCCCCTCAATACCAGCAGCAAATGTAGGAAGTGAAACTAAGCCAACTAGGCCCAATAGAAATGATGATTTAAGCATGAAAATACCCTTTTTTTGTCTGTCCTACAGCAACGTTGATCAACCGCCAATAGCTTCCGACACTATTTCACCTGTTGCGTTACTGTTTAAAATAAATTAAATAAGCAGCCCCTAATAAATAATAAAACACTGTTCATTTACGGAGCGAATGAGAAAGTACCACAAGATTTTTAGGTCATCAAACGAACAATCATAGATATTTAATCTAGTCTTATTTATGAGACAGATGTATTTCCTGAGAAGTAACGAGTACTAAAATACGTATAAACCTGATAGTAAACCTGAGCATCATCAACATTAAGTTCATTATAATCATGTCGTTACCGTACTAGCCAAATTGTCACTCGTTCTCAAAAACAACCTGAATCTTCACGCCTAAATATAAAAACTCATCCTGTTTCTCTCTTTTCCCAATAAAAGATATAAAGGGAAGAATGAGTTTTATTTTTGGAGGACATTTATTTAGAACAACCTGCTATTAAAATATATTACAATTTAATTCATATTATTAATGAGCGTCAACGAGACTAGCCAAATAGTTATTCGTTAAGTAGAAGCCGCTGAACTTCTCAATAAAGTCCGCAGGAACGGTTTTATCGGTCAAGCCAGATTCAATCAGCGCCGCTTGCCACTTCTGTACTTTCGGGAAGCCTTCAAGCATATCAAAGCCTGAGCCCTCTTTGATTACTGACGCTCGATGTAACAGGGGTAGCCAAGCGATGTCGACGTTGGAGATGTCATCGCCTTTGAAGAAGTCGCTGTCACCCAGCTTGTTCTCGGCCTTTTGGAAGGATTTTTGAAGATTCGCTAAACGCGTCTCAAAGGTTTCTTTATCTTTACTTCCCATCGTTCCGCATTGTGGCATGTAATGTTTGCTTGCCTGATAAGACCAAGCACGGTCTAGTGCTTTTTGCTCGGTAGACACCTCTTCTATCGGCGCATATTTATCGTCTAGGTATTCAACAATTGCATCAGACTCAAACAGAACCGTGTCATTTTCTGTAATCAATACCGGCACTTGTCCGTTTGGCGAAATATCTAGGAACCATTGAGGCTTATTGTTTAGCTCAATGTATTCAATTTCAAATGGGACATTTTTCATTACTAAAGCACCCATTACACGTTGAACGAATGGGCAGTTTTTAAAGCTAACAAGTTTAATCATGGTTGACTCCGAATTAGGTCATTAATTTGTATTTGTACCCCTAAGACGAACGCCAAAACCGAAAGACGAAAAATAATTCCATTTTTGTGGAAATAATTAAATACAAAGGCAACTAAAGACAGTCATTTTAAGTCGTCACTTTAAGTGGGAACTTTAGATAATATATTTGAATGCCTAATTACGAGTAACTAGACGATCAAAGATATTGCAATAGATGCCATGATCACGCCAACGACAAACTCCAACACCTTCCACGATCTCGGGTTCTTAAACATTGGAGCCAAAAAGCGTGCTCCATATCCAAGTGAAAAGAAGAACACAAACGACGCCGATACTGCACCAGCGCCAAACAACATTTGGTTAGGTTGATATTGTGTTGAGATAGAACCCAGCAATACCACAGTATCCAAATACACATGCGGATTAAGCCAAGTGAATGCCAAACACATCGCAATCGCTTTAGTTAGCGAGTCTTTGGTTTCAGCAGTGGCTTCTAAGGCGTGGTTTTCAGTAAATGCTGAACGGAAGCTTAAGAATGAATAGACACCCAAAAAGATAGCCCCACCATAACGGGCGAACTGCTCAATTTGTGGGAACTGCTTAACGATTGCGCCAAAGCCCGTCACACCAAAGCTAATGAGTAAGGCATCAGAAATCGCACATACAGCGCAAATTGCCAATACGTGTTGGTTCTTAAGCCCTTGCTTTAAAACAAACGCATTTTGAGAGCCAATCGCAAGAATCAGCGAAAGCCCCAGAGAGAAACCAGCAAAATAAGTCGTCATGGAAAAAGATCTGTAAAAGTAGTGACGGTAATAATTGACACAATACTGCCAATTAATCAGATTGTTAACAAGTGACTCTGTTGTTTATCAATGACACGTTTCGTGTATTTTTGGCCATTAGAGTAACCAAAAGACGAGGAGCAGACGCATACTTCGACTCTACTCGGAACGAGTTACCCTACCCTCCGATACAATAATTAACAATCCAATCAATTGATTTTAAACATCTTTAATTTAAATCTTTATTTTATAAATATTGCTTTTATTAATAGAATTTAGCTCAAACTTTGAGAATTAAAAATCGATCACAGTGAGATCTTCCTACCATTTCATTGACCAAGCGAATGATACAAGTCTGATTGCATATTACCTTTTAACTGCGTTTTGAGTGGGTATTTCCCTCTCACTTAACTGACTTACTGCGTGTTTTCTACACTTCGTTTCGAAGAAGTCAGTGCTAGTCGCATAACTATTTAGTCGCACAATGATAAGGATGCACCACAGATGAATCACGGACAAAGACTTACCACTATAGCCCTAGCTATTATGGCTTCAACCCACGTATCAGCTACGACTCTGAACAAAAGTAGCCCAGAGCCACAACCCATCAACTCACCTTTTATTCAAGATATAAAAGGCACGATTGTTGAGGATTACTCACGAGAAACCATTCAACCTTCGTTCTTCTCTATGAGAATGATGAGTAACGCCGATGAACAACGCGGCGATTGGTTTAACTTATCGGCGAGCTACACAAGACTTCAGGGCGTGGGGTCTGATGTGGTATACGACTACCTAATGCCCCCTCTTATGCCACAGCCCGTTATCGTTGCCGTTCTTGATTCGGGTGTCGACGTTGAGCATGAAGACCTCAAAAACAAACTTTGGACCAACGAAAACGAAATCCCAGGCAATGGTATCGACGATGACGGCAATGGGTACATCGATGATGTCCACGGCTGGAACTTTCTGGGTAACTCGTTAGGTATTAACGTTGATCAAGATACATTAGAGGTCACCAGAGAATACAAAAAGTACCTCGAGTTAAAAGAAAATGGACATTGGATTCCGCGTAAGAAACGTAAGTACTATCAAGGTGTTGAATCCGATTACTTGTCGTCTCTAAAAGATGACCAAGATGCATTGAATCGCGTAACGACAGCAACTGAACAAGCCAATGAGTACAAAGCAGAAATCCTTGAGCTCACCGATCACAAAGACTTCACCGTAAACGGATTGCAACCGCTATTGAATGACGAAAACCCGAGCATTGTAACTGCAGCTGAAGGGCTTTTGAGTGTGTTTGATTCATGGTATTCATTTGAATATCTAGAATCACGTCGTAGCCGTTATCAAGACTCTCTAGATTTCCACCTTAACTTAGATCTTGATACGCGTGGCGATATTGTATGGGATGACATTTCTAACCCTTGGGAAAAAGGCTACGGCAACAACGATGTAAAAGGCCCTGTCGGTTCGCACGGTACACACGTTGCTGGAATCATCGCTGCTGAACGCGGCAATTTTATTGGTATTGAAGGTGTCGCGGATCATGCCCAAATCATGGCGGTACGCATGGTGCCAAATGGCGATGAGCGAGACAAAGACATTGCTAACGCAGTGCGCTATGCCGTCGATAATGGTGCGAAGATCATTAACATGAGCTTCGGAAAAAGCTACTCGCCACGTAAATACATCGTCGACCACGCGTTCCGTTATGCCGCTCGTAAAGGCGTATTGATCGTTCACTCTGCGGGTAACAGCCGCAACGATAACGACATCAAACCAAGCTTTCCAAACCGCTACGCTAAACACTACCGCTCGAAGGCTATTTCAACGTGGTTAGATGTGGGCGCATCAGCGAAATACGCAGACGAAACCTTGGTCGCAAGCTTCAGTAATTTCGGTCAGAAATCGGTTGATGTATTTGCACCGGGATATCGAATTCTGTCAACCACACCGGGGAATACTTACGGTTCGAAAAGTGGCACAAGTATGGCTGCGCCTGTCGTTTCTGGCGTCGCTGCGTTGGTGTGGTCGCGCTATCCTGATTTATCGGTCAAAGAGCTAAAGGCGATGTTAATGGGTGAATCAAAAATCTACCCAGAGCTGCTTGTTAAAAAGCCATCAAGCCCAGAAGATTTGGTTCCTTTCCGTACCCTTTCTATCTCAGGCAGCGTTGTGGATGCAGAAGCGATATTTGCTGAACTAGAAACACGCTAACGCTTTCAGTTTATCTATTGATTCATAAAGAAAAAAGGTTGCTCAGAGCAACCTTTTTGTTTTCACAACAGCAAAATAGAAGTATAAGTCATCGAGATACACCCCGCCCGTCATTCCCTACAGTGAGGAACGAACGTGATAAGGAATCTTTCTTTTACTTCGATCTACAATTTCGACCGCATCTAACGCAACTCAATACTCATGAACTGGCTGTGCGGGTCCAACACATAGTCAGCAAAGGGTTCGCAGTATCCAAAGCCAAACTTTTCATACAGGTTACGCGCTGGCTTAAAGTAATCTTCTGAGCCTGTCTCTAAACTGATTTGTCGATACTGGCGAACGGTTGCTGTGTCTATTACATGCTGTAACAGTTGGCTTGCAACACCTAACTTTCGAGCAAACTGTGAGGTTCTCATCGATTTCAGTTCAGCATGTTGGGTATTTAGCTCTTTAATGGCAACACACCCAAGCAATTGGCTGTCTTTCCAAGCGCTGAAAAAGGTAATTTCTGGCGACTTGAGCCCATCCAGATCCAATGCATGAACGCTTTCAGCCGGTGACGTGGCATACATGTCAGCAAGGTGCTCTTCAAGCAATTCAACGACCTCCCCACCCGACAAGTCATCAAGCTTAATTTCTATTGATGTGCAGCTTTCCAATACTGTTCCGTTTCCCATTGAATCCTGTGCTTTTATTTCTGGTTTCATTACCTCAACTCTCCTTGTTTAGTTCGCTTATTTAGCTTGAGTGATTTGGCTTTAATTACTGGCTTGATTTCCTGATTGTTTTCTTTTCAAGAACTCGGTTTGAATCAGTAAAATTACCGATTAATCATGAAATTATAAATGCCATACTGACCTTACCTAGATAGCATATTTTTCTTATCTAGTCTCTTCATAAAAGTGTTCCACAATGCCTGTGTGGTCACTACGCCGAGGAACAACACCTGTTTCAATTTAACGAATAAGTAGCCAGGTCGATATGAGCATTCAATTAGATTTAACCACCACGACACCCTGCCAGAACTTCGATTCTGCGCAAGGGCGCATGACACTGCAAAATCACCGAATTATTGATGTCGACAACGAAATCGCTCAGATCTTTGGTTACCTAACCCGTGAAGAGCTGTTATTGAACGTTGAATTTGTTTATGCGTTAGTTCCTGACAGTTACCAAGAGTTAGCCAAGAAACGTTACTTAGAGGCCATAAAAGGAAAACTAAAAAAAGGAAAGTTGTACACCGATATTCCAGCCAATGGCCGCAACATCTCTATCTTTTGCCTATCACACATTATTGAACTCAATAGTAAACCCGCCCTCCAAGTCACTATCATCGACATCACATCCGTAGTCGAAGCTCAGCGCAAACGTAACGAAACGGATCGCATGTATCGCACGCTACTTAATACATCGAAACAAGGGATCCTGATCCATAGAAACTTCAAACCTTTAATGGTCAACCAAGCATGGGTAGAACAACAAGGTGCAGACTCAATAGAGCAAGTGCTTGCGATGGACTCTATCCTACCCATCGTACCTGAAGATCAGCGTTCAACGGCCATCAGACGCTGCGAGAACATTCTCAATGGCAATACACCCAACTTTAGTTCCGTGGTGTCTAACCAATGCTTTGATGGCACCCACAAATACTTCAACCTCTATGACAACGTGATTAACTGGGAAGGTGAAGACGCGATACAAGTGATCCTTGAAGAAGTCACCGATAAAGTATTACTAGAAAGGGAGTTGCTGCATCGTGCGATGCATGATGACTTAACGCATGTGTTCAATCGCCGTGCTATTTACGATTGGCTCAAGAAGCCGGTTAATCAGCATATGGAGATGTCATGTCTGTTGATTGATATTGATGACTTCAAATCGGTTAACGATCGATTTGGGCATACCGTGGGTGACACGGTGATTAAGCACTTAGCAGACACCATTAAAACTCACATTGAGTTGTTAGGTGGCGTAGTTGGACGTTGGGGTGGCGAGGAGTTTATTGTGTTCATTCCAAAAGCGAAATCGGCCCATACCAAAATCATCAGCGAACGAATCTGCCACACCTTCAATCAACATACCTTCTTTGGTATTAATCGCCGCGCTTTTACAGCGAGCGTGAGTATTGGCGTTACCAACCAGTGCTTGTGCCACTCTGCCAACACCATTGATATACTTATTCGTGTTACCGATGATGCACTATATCGTGCGAAAGCGAATGGTAAAAATCAAGTATCGATCAACGATGATGTGGTTTGCTATGAAGCACTAGCTTGATCGCAGTTCCCTGCTCTCCTTCATGTTCCCCTGGCTCTCCTGCATAACCCACCGGCTCTCTTTCATAATCCAACGCCTTTTAAGCTAACGCTAAATGAGTCGGCTAACCGTACAAATTGAGCACAGCCGCACATAATTAAGGTACAGCCACCGAGAATTAAAGCACATAACTTGATCGAATATTTGATTGCGATTTCGACATTTCGGTATATGATGCGCCACCCTCATTATATCAGCTAACGCTGTAGGCACTTATGTCCGCCAATATGTCAGCTACTATTTCTTCCAACGCACTTTATACCGACCTATCCGGTTACTACGATTTAATGTGTGTTGATATTGACTATCAAGCGCAAAGTAACTGCGTACGTAGGCTACATCAAATTTTCGGAAATGGTGGAAAGACTCACCTCGACTTAGCTTGTGGCACTGGTCCACACGTTCGTCACTTTATCGATTTTGGTTACCAAAGCAATGGACTCGATCTCAACGCGCCAATGCTAGATATCGCTCAGGTTCGCTGCCCCGAAGCCAATTTCTCGGTGCAAAACATGAGTAGTTTTGAAGTGGCAGAACCTCTGGATTTGATCACCTGCTTCTTATACTCAATCCATTACAACGATGGCTTCGAGAAGCTAAAAGAATGTGTTGAGAGCGTATATCGCGCTTTAAAATCAGAAGGGATTTTCTGTTTTAATGTGGTGGATAAAGACAAGATCAGCAATGATCTGTTTGTTCGACACACCACTAATCTTGAACAAAATGATTTCACGTTCAGCTCAGGCTGGTATTACTCTGGCAAGGGTGACAAGCAGGCGTTAAAACTCAGTATCGAAAAGACAACAGCTGGTGAGACACAAGTTTGGAATGATGAACACCCAATGGTAGCATTCTCGTTTAAGGAGTTGATCGAGATATTGAAGCCCTACTTTGAGGTTCATATTTTTGAGCACGATTATGACAAACTGCTGCCTTGGGATACCAAATCAGGTAATGCTCTGATCGCTTGTGTAAAAATCTAGGTAAGTCGATACAAAACGAATTGGCCAGATTCAAACACAGACAAAAAAGAACCCACACTCGCCGTACTCTTTATCGAGCATCCAGCCAGTGTGGGTTCTTTTGTATCAAGCTATCGGAGTTCGAACTCTCGATCAGAAGTCCGCAGTCATACCTACGTAGTAAGTACGTGGCTCTTCAACATAACCCATGCTCTCTAGCTCTTGTGATACCGCTTCGTCAGTCAAGTTAGTAATGCCTGCGCGTACTCTAACCGAATCATTAATGTTGTATACCCCACCAATATTTAGCGTAGTGTATGCTTCTTGGGTCAAATCAGTTTCGATATTACGCTCACCTCGGTAACGCGCACTAACAAAGGTGTTCAGGTCGTAAGTTGGGTTCCAGTTCAGTTTAACTAAACCCGAGTGCTTGTAACGCTCAAGCAGTTCTTCACCAGTAGACTTATCTTCAGTGTCTAAGAACGTGTAGTTACCAGATACGCCCCATTCATCCGTTATTTGGAATTGACCAGTAAGCTCAGCACCTTGAACCACAGCCTCAGACACATTGGTATAAGTACGTTTGCCTTTCACATAGCCAGTTGAGCTAGAACTATCGGCACACCCTTTACCCGATTCAAACATTCCGCCATTCTCGCAGTAGGTTTCATCACGATCAATAAGGTCGTTGATTTCATTGCGGAACAAGGCACCTTCAACGTTCCAACGAGGTTGGCTGTATATCGCTGCAATCTCATAGTTCCAGCTCGTTTCAGGCTTCAGCTCTTCATTGCCATATAAATCACAAGCACCTTTACAACTGTTAACTGTGTAGTCGGCTTGGTTTTGAGTCAATGTTGGTGCTTTAAATGCTTTACCCACGCCACCCTTAATGATCAGGTCATTCGTTGCTTGGTGCACCAAATACACGCGAGGACTGAACTCTTCACCGTACAATTCGTGCTTATCTAAACGACCACCGATGGTTGCTGTTAGTTGCTCAGTCATCAGCCATTGATCTTGAACAAATAACGCACCTTGATACGCTTCTGATGTGCCATTGACCAAGTTTTCTTTGTTGGTTAATTCGCTCAACTGATAGTCCATACCAAACGTTACGGTATGATTCTCACCAAGATAAGTCGTCGCTGATGCTTCTGCTATTTGAGTTAACTCTTCTACGTCACTGCTGTAGTTAGTATCAGAATCCGCAGCGTCGTTGTCAGTCACGTTTTCGCGTGAGTAGCGAACTTGTGTATCACCCCAGCTCCAAAAGCCACTGTGGGTAATCGCTTGGCTCTGACGCACTACTCGTGTGTCAGACTCGATCACAGACGATACGTTTTCTGCAGATGATTCACGTTCGTCGTCACTGTAACCAAAATCAAAGTCGATCGTTTGGTTGTCTGTCGCATTCCAAGTCAGGCTTGCGAGTAAACTTAGTGTGTCTCGTTCTTCTAAAGCCGTAACATCTGAGCGGTCGTAACCAGAGCTATGTGTACCAGAATAGGGTTGCCAAGCATCACGGCTAGTTTGGTTAACAGATAAGCGAGCAAACAATTCGTCTTCAATTAGAGCACCAGAGGTCGTGAAGCCCATTGAGTACTCTTCACCGCCATCACCATCTAACGGTGAAGACGTGTCCATACTTAGTGTTGAACTCCAATCATTTTCAGGTGCCTTGGTGATGATGTTGATTGTGCCACCCATGCCATCTGAACCATAAAGTGCAGACATTGGGCCGCGGATAATTTCAACACGTTCAATTGAATCAGCAGGAATGGTCGATAGGTCGAAGTCGTTACCTCGGATGATGGCACTCGCCGAGCTTAGACGACGGCCATTCACCATGATAAGCGTGTAATCTGAATCCATACCACGAATAGAAATCATCTGACGCCCAGCACGTGTGCTATCAAAGTCAGATTCGACACTAGTTGATTCTGCAACGATGTCAGCCAAGGTAATACCAGGGCTGTCTTCAATGTCTTGAGCGGTGATCACTGACATTGAAGCCGGCGCTTGTTTTAGTGCCATTTCAGTACGAGTTGCCGTAACAACCATTTGCTCATCTGTTGCTTGCGCTTCTTCTTGCGCCAACACGTTAGCCGAAAGTGAGGTACAAATAACAGCGACTGCGATCGAAAGGGGTTTACGAACCAAAAGAGGTTTGCGAATCAAAAGAGATCTCTCAGACATGATATTCATTCTTATATGTGATTGGTAATGATAATGGTTTGCATTAAACAACCTGGTACCATTCTTATCAACGAAAGTTTCATGCCAAAAATTGATTCTCGCTATTCAACTTTCAAATAATAAAACCAATACATATTCATTTTAATAGCATGACCTCAATAGCATTCACCACCTAGATAGATTTGGTGTATATCTCTTTAAATAAATCACGAACCCAACGACACATAGGGTCATTATGGAAACGTTTATGCCAATAGAGATAAACATCTTCTGATGGGCTTCTGATCGCTTTGGGAACGCGTTTACAAATTAAATCTCGTTGATTGGCAGCTTGTGTCGCAAATGGTGTCGGCAAGTGAAAGATGATGTCGGTCGTCTCCGCAATATCCGCAGCAATATTGAAGTTGGACAACTGAATTGGGATCGAGAGTTGGCGCTGCTTATCAATTAAACCAAGATCTTTAAATCGACTTTCAATCGAGAGCTTCTTATCCCCTTGCAGTGAGATTTGACCAAGTTGGCTATTCAACAAGTCATCAACGGTGATCTCTTTATCCGCCAGAGGGTGGTCTTTGCTCATTAATAACCGATAATCGCGACTGACTACGAACATTCGATACAGGTTTTGTTCAGAACTTAATGGCTCATGCGTCGACAACACAAAGTGCGCATCACCGGATAACAGAGGCTCAAAGTGTCGTTTAGGAATCGAGTCGATATCGACAACCATATTCGGCGCTTGCTGACGAATTTGTGCCACTACTTTTGGCAAAAGGTGTGAAACCTGAGGAACCAAACCAAAAAAACGAACCGTACTATCACTCGTTTGTGGTTCAAACACGTCTCCGTGAACCAGTTTCTCAAGGCGCGTAAGCACAGAGTTGAGGTCTTGCTTGATGACCTCTGCTTTCGGGGTCAATTCATAGCCATAAGCAGCTCGCACCAACAAATCATCGTTGAACACAGTGCGAAGTTTTTGCAGAGATCGGCTCACCGTAGGTTGGCTCATATCCAACGCCAACGCCGTGTTGGAAACGTGCTTCTCTTCAAGAAGGTGTTTAAGAATAACGAGTAGGTTTAGGTCAACTTGGGCAAGATTCATTATGCAAATATTCACAACAGAGAAAATTCAGTGTGCGCATAGTGCATCTACCACCTCATTAATACAATTGATAATCACTCTTATTTTGATCTAGAGCAAAATGCAGAACCGAGTTTGAGGTTAGGAAAGGTTTGAAGCTCTAAGTTAGAATTGTTTAAAGCTCTAAGTCAGAAATGTTTGAACATAAAATTAGAGAGGCACAATGGCCTCTCTTTGATCGTCTACTTTATATTGCTAACGTCGAGCTATCAGACTACAGCTTTGTCCAAGCATCTTGCCAGTATTGGCTTTCTGCTGGTGCGTAAGATGCGCTTGCACACCAAGCCGTGTATGGCCAAGGCTTACATTCGTACAGACCATTGTCGCTGCCTACCACAATGTCACCTGCTGCGTAATTTGTGCCTGCTTCATATGGAGGGTAATCGCCTGGAGGTGGAGTCGTTCCGCCACCGTCTTTAACAGTGAACGAATCGTTTACCATCACCATTTCACCATCGGATGCCTTGCCGACAACCTCAAGTGCATATTGCCCTTTCGCTACATCGTATAAGTCCATGGTAATAGCGCGGCTGTCCGTTAAGTTAACCTGAGTTTGCTCAACCACAGTCCCTGCACTGTTGATCACCATAGCCGTAACATCTAAAGTTTCATTTGATGTCAGTGTTAGGTCTAAACGAACATTGCCGTTATCTGGCGCATATTCTGACTGAAGGCCTGAAACTGCAAGCTCTAAGTCATCGCCCGGATCTGGGTTACCACCACATGAAGAGTCTGAAACCTTTCTCCAAACGCCCCACTCACCTGTTGTTCCTGGTTCTTCGCCGCGAGCGTACCAACCTGCTCCCCACGTTGAACCGTCATGAGAGACTTGATCACCTTCAACATAAACGGTGTCGGCATCCCATGCAGCAGCACAGTTAGAACCATCCGTCACAGACACTTTACGCTCAGCGGTTACAGTTTGGTTCGCGCTGTCTGTTACGCTATACACAAGCGTGTAGTTGCCGATTTCATTTACATCGACACTGCCAGTGTGTGTGATAGTGCTTGTTAGGTCGCCATCTTCAGCATCATTCGCCGTTACGCCTGCCATAGCATCAAATGCAGTTCCCAACACAACAGTTGTGTCAGACACACCATTAAATACTGGCTTCTGGCTGTAAACCTCTACCGTTCTCGCTTTAGTGGTTTCGTTGTTATCGCTGTCTTTCACTCGGTAAGTTAGAACGTAAGTGCCAATCACACTGGTTTCCACGTAACCTTCAACATCGATTGATGACGTTAGATCACCGTCTTCTTTATCGGTTGCCGTTACGCCTTCCATTGGGTCAAACGTTGTGCCGTGAAGAACACGGGCATTTTCGACACCTTTAAGAACTGGCTCACCCTCTACTGGTGGTGGCGTCACTTGACCGTGGACAAACGGGCCGTAATCTTTAATAAACTGCTCGTTGTATTGTTGACCGTTTTTGTTAGTACCCATATCCCAGTTGATAGACCAAGTCATTACACCACGCAGCGGTTGGCCTTGAGTTGTTAAGGTCTCGAACGCGTCGTATAAATCTTGAGGATCTTGCACAAAGCCGGTTGCTGCAGCATCAATGCTAGAAGGAATACCAAACACCAGCTTGTCATGTGGAATTTTGTGGAAACCGCGCGTTCCGTTGATCAGAGAATCAGAGATGTAGTAGATGAATTCTTCTTTTAATGCATCGTTGTTTTGAGCAATCCAGCCCACACCGTCAACCCAGATACCGTCGCCACCTTGGTTGTAGAACTGTGGGTTAATCCAGTCGTAATAACCTTCTAGATTATCGATATAAGGAACGTACTTACCGCCTGTCGTTAGATACGGGAACTCAGGCGCCATAGTAATAAGGAAGTTTTTCCCTTCGGCACGGTAGTGATCTTTTACTAGCTTAAGTGCGTCAGGAATAACCGTTTGGTTGTTTGCTGCGGTTACTGCTGCTTGTTCAAGGTCGATGTCTAGGCCATCGAAACCGTAACGCTCAGTAAGGCGGATTATCTCATCAGCAAAGGCTCTTTCATCACCCGTTTCAAGTTCTACGTGTGCATCAGCACCACCCAGCGCTATCAGTACAGAACGGCCTTGCTTGTTGAGTTCGGCAATTTGGTCAATAAATTGTTCTTCTGATAACCCAACGGTTGGGTCCAGTTTAAAAGTTGGGATTCGACCATCAGCCACATCGTAAACCTTCATGAATGACACATTCACGATGTTGTACATTGGGTTCACTTCATCCAGCGTTACACATGGCGCATTACCACCTTGGTAGCCGCCACCGTCACACCAGTTGTGCCAATAACCGACCACGACACCAGAATCTGGATTCGTCATATCTGAACCATTCGCATAAACAGCGCCAGACATTGCGGCCATGCCGACCGATACAGCTAATTGTAGAGCTTTACGTTTCAACATTAGTCCCACTTCCTTACTTAACAGCTGTGCCAATCACAACCGAACCAATTCATTGTAATCATGAATATTTATAGAGAAGTAATGGAATTTATAGGAAAAGATGACCTTTGATTTAACTTGTGATTTTAAGTCACAGATTGAATATCAGAATCAATATGATTTTGACTTTTCATTCAAAATGAAATGCTAAAAGCTGTTATTTTCTGCCGAACACATTGACCATGCAAATATTTAATTAACCTTAATTCACATAGATAATTAACCGAAAATATAAAAAATCACCAATAGGAGAAAACGAACTTTAAATCGACAAAAATCGGTTCAAACACACTGTAATTACTGACCTCAGACCAGATACCATTGCGAGTGACATCACTAAAATAGCTTGGATATAGTCGTCATACATGTGCTAGAGATACACACGTATAACGGCATATAGGAGTGAAAATTTGTGGAATTTTGGATGTATACCTCAGGGATTTTTCAGTTAACCCTCAGTACCAGATGAATAATATACATCCAATAGTGAAATAAAATTCATCTTATTTTCTTCATTGAGTTGATTGATACCCGCTGCTGCTTTTCTTCCACCACCCGTATCAAAACTAGAACAAATTTCGTCTGCGCCCGTTCTGTTTGATAATGGTGCCCGTAAGCTCACCGTGTAAGACAAGCCATCTTGGTTTTTCGTTAATACTGCTTGCGCTCGGTTTGGATCTTGATTAACGATTTCATTACCAAATACACCACTGATGCGCCTTGCCCACGTCTCACCTGGCAGTTCAAACACACGTGCGACTTCACTTTCATAAACAGGAGCAAGGTTTGATAGCTGTTGGCGATCATTTTGATAGGCAGTTCGTAGTCGATAAAACACAGAGTTTTTATCATCTAAAAGGTCAAATGGGTTCGGGTATTGATAAAGGGTTTGGTAGAGCTCAATTGGCGTGAAATGCAAATCACTGAGTGACGAACCGTAACCGTTGTAGTTAACCAAGGTACCTAGCTCTTCTAAAAACTCAGTTTGAGATTGATCGAATCCATTTTCATCCGCTAGCCGCGCGGCCACAGTTTTTAGATTGTCGCCAAAGGCAGCTGCGATTGCCCAAGCCACATGCGCACCATTCAGCTTCTGGTTTATCAGCAAGCTCGTGCAGCTCTCTGGCGCGGTATCAATCAGAGTATCTAAATGCTCAGAAGTTGGTACATCTCCTGTTCGGTGGTGATCGCAATAAAATACCTTGATGTTGGCGTCTAGCAGTGAGTGCAATGCAGGCAGGTTTTTCTCCATCGACACATCTAAAACAGTAACGGATGAAACGTCACCTTGCTTGCCCGGCTCCATCATTTGAGTAACAACTTGAGAGACCAACTTAATATCACGCTTTACACCAGTAACGAGCACGCTCTCTCTTGGCTCACTTAATCGCAGCTGTAACAACGCGATTATGCCATCTGCGTCTCCGTTGAATACGTCGTAGTGCATGTTGTTCCTCTTCCTATAGATTTAACCGTTTGCCAGAAACGCGCCAATTCGTTCGTGTGTTCGATAGTCTGTCATTATTTTAGTTATATTTCACAGATACTTAAGTCTATTTTGGAATGCCTTATTCTCATTAGATTCAAAAGATAAACACATTAATAATATTGTATGACTTATATCACAGTAAACAAACCTGAAAAGATTATAAAATAAGCGCCTCCCACTTAATGATAAAGAGACGAATGAACACTACCACCACTCTTGTTTATGACACTTTGAAAAGCCTTGCTGCTCACGCTCCTGAGCAACATGCCGAGATTAGACAGCGGTTATATGAGCAGTTGAGCCTGCCATTTAACAAGCAGCTCTCGTTATACGCTAATGTGCTTGGTCCTATCAGCTCAGGTAAGTTAGCGGGATGCGACAATATTGATAAAGCGGTTGAGCTGGCACTGGATGTGCTGGAAGGCCGAAATAAGTAATTCCCCTTTAAATGCGTAATATAACGGCCCAGATCTTCCCCCAGATCGGGCCGTTTTTATTCTCGTCATTTATCTAGTTGAATTTTAGGCACAAAAAAGGCGCAGATGATCCACGCCTTTGGTTTAGTTTACTCTAAATTTTAAGAAGTCTTGAACTGCGCCACCGCTTTATCCATGTCATGGGCTTGCTCTGCGACCTTGTCAACTTCAACTAAACAGTGCTGAGCTGATGCGTTGTTGTCGTTAGAGATGGTGTTTAACTCGGAGATTGAGTCACTCACTTGTGCCATAACAGCACCCTGCTCTTCAATTGCTGATGCGATACGCTCAGAATTACCTTGGATGCTTTCCATATCGCTTAAGATAAGCTGCAGGCTAGCATCGAGCTCTTCCGAATCTTTCAAAGTCAGTTGGCCTTGTTGGTTACATTCACCAATCTCGGTCATCGAAGCGTTCATTTGGCTTTGAATTGCCGTAACAACGCTGGTGATTTCGGTTGTAGATTGATGCGTTCTGCTTGCAAGAGCTCGAACTTCATCTGCAACCACGGCAAAGCCTCGGCCTTGTTCACCGGCGCGTGCCGCTTCAATGGCCGCGTTCAATGCCAATAAGTTGGTTTGTTCTGCAATGCCTTGGATGATGTTCACTGCATCGCCGATTTGATCAACATGATGATTCAGCGAGCTTATTGAATCTTGGCTGCTTGAAAGGCGCTCAGATAACTGGGTAATATTGCTGATCGTATCGACCACCACTTCACGGCCTTTATCGGCATTCACTTTTGCTTGATGAACACCTTCAGCCGCAACTGATGTGCTTTCTGATATTTCACCAATGGTGAGTACCATCTCTTGCACTGACGTAGTCATTGTAGAGGTGTGATTTGCTTGAACTTCAAACTGTTTGATTACTGACTCTAGCTCGTCATGCATGTTCGACGTGCTTTGGGTCAGTTGCAGTGACTTAGATTGAGATGCAGCGATCAAGCCTTCAAGCTGATCCAACAGTTGGTTGAAGTATTGACCTAACGTGCTCAGTTCATCTTTACCATCTAGGTGTGAACGAATAGACACGTCGTTCGAATCAACAATATTACGAATCACTGAAAGTAGAGATTCGATTTTACCAATAATAAAACGGACGATTAACCAGCTGAACAGAATGATCGACACGAGTAGCGTGACGCAAAGAATGTTGTTGATCAGCGATAGTTTGTCCATCTCTTGTTGGGTTTCTTGGTCCAATACCGCTGAGAACTCTTTAAATTGAGTTTCAATCGCGTGAGAACCTGAGCGTGCTTGCCCTAACAAACCTTCGTTATGCTTCAATCCAATCACACGCTTCTGCGCAACGACTTGCTTTGCAGCATCTAAAAGTGCACTTGACCTTGCATTCGAAGTAATAGAAAGAACGCTTGGGTCAAATGTGCCCTTTTCAATCAGATCGTTAAACAGGTACAGCTCTACTTTTTGCTCTGCGCCGACTGTTGCACTGATGCTGTCTAGCTCTTCATGAAACTGGCCGAGCAAACCTTTGTCACGTACTAATCCATACACTTCACTCGCTTTTACTAAGTTAACAAAGCTTGTGTGGTAGGTTTCAATATCTTCACGTAGGTGTGCGCTGTTGGCTAAACCTAAATCACTGAGCACTGCATTGAGCTCAGATTCAGACGCTAAGAATTTATTGTAGTTTGCGTCGAACTTGGCGAGGTACTTCATATCACTACGTAATAGGAAATCTTTCTCGTTACGGCGAAGATTGAGTAGTCGCACTTCAAGTTCTTTGGTGATTTGTTTGGCTTCGCTCATTTGAGCGGTGGTGTCTGCAAATTGCGATGTGGTAAACAACAGTGAAATCATGCCGAAGATGGAGAACATCCCCAACGAATAGAGCTTTTTCTTTATATTCATATACGTGGCTCGTCTTTACTAAATTAACTTTGAGTATCTAATTGATCGCATCTAAGCATGGTATACAACTCGTGCGACCTGGTTATTGTTATGGTTATGGTTTTTGTATCAGTAATGAGCACTAAATCTAGCGACTGTTCAGCCCACCAGCAGTGACATTCTCAATGGTATTCAAACAGAGAATGAATCTTTTCACTAAAGATAAAAGCATCAATAACACAAATTGAATACATGTACATTAGTTGAATGATAAAAGTGAGAGACAGCTATTTGACGGAACATAAATAGCTTGAATGCCATGGTATACAAGGCATTGAATTAAAAGACTTTGAAGCACATTTGGATGTATTATTTATGATGACATTTTTTTGGCTCTCCAGAAGAGCACGAGCGAAGCGCAATAGTGGAGGTTTTGACTTGGTTTTTAAACAGTGAATCCGTCTATTGATGATTGTACAGTAAAGCGTAAACGGCGAAAAAAATGGACCTACTCAATTCGAGTCAGGTCCATTTTTTGATTGTCTAGTCAATCGCTTTGCAGCTAAAGAGTTAGGGTGCGAACTCAAGGCTGACTAAAACGCTTTCACCATCTTGGTTAGGCACTTCAATAACACCGCTTTCTCATCTTCTTCGATGTCTTGTGTTAGTCCACTAACCAAATTCAAGTGAAGCTGATTGTGGTGAACGTGTATCTTCTGCCCTTCATCCGTCAAGGCAACCACAATCGCACGACGATCGGTTGGGTGTTCATGGCGCTCAATCAATTCAGCTTTAACCAACTTTTCGATTTGAACGGTAAGCGTACCCGTGGTGATACCCAACTTTTCAGCGAGCTCTTTCATTCTTAACGCGCCATGCATACCAAGCACTTCAATGGTATGTACTTGAGCAAGGGAATAACCTGTCTCTTTGACAACAGACTGCTCCCACGAAGACATTTTATCGTAGAACTCAGTCAGTATTTGGTTAAGCTGTTCTATATTTCGCATGGTCGTTTGAATGCACTTCAAGAGTAAGATGATTAATCTTATCAAACTTGGCGAGCATTTGTTTATATTCAGAGACGGTTTTATCACTGTTTGATTCAAGAGTAATCGCTGCTGAATAGTGATGCCCACTCACCTTCCACATGTGTAAGTCGGTTACGGTCGCATAAGGCGTTAAGGTTTTGGTCACTGAGTCACGATAATCTTGGTCGATATTCTCATCCAGCAGGATTGGGCTGGTTTGTTTCATAAGGTTCATCGTCCACTTGGCAATGACAAATGCACCAACCATTCCCATTGCTGCATCTAACCAGTTCCAGCCGTAAAACTTACCAAATAGCAGTGCGACGATCGCCAGCAGAGACGTCAATGTATCGGCCAAGACGTGCATGTAAGCTGCTCGTAAGTTGTGATCGTGATGATGTTCATGATTCTTATTATGATTGTGGCCATGCTCGTGTCCGTGATCATGATGATGATCCCCGAGCAAAAACATACTGACGACATTCACCGTCAAACCGATACATGCCACGATAATCGCTTCGTTAAACTGAATTGCTTGCGGGTTGAATAAGCGATGCACCGACTCCACCAGCATCAATAACGCCACAATTCCCAATGCGATCGCGCTGGTGTAGCCGCCTAGCACACTGACTTTGCCAGTGCCGAAAGAGAAACGTTCGCTCTCCGCATGTTTCTTCGCATAACGGTATGCAAATAAGGTGATGCCAAACGCTGCAGCGTGCGTCCCCATGTGCCAACCATCGGCAAGTAACGCCATAGAGCCGTAAATAGTACCGGCAACGATCTCGACAACCATGGTGATGATAGTTAACAAGAGAACGTAGAAAGTACGCTTTTCACCTTGGCTGTTATGTGAAGAAAAGTTGTGTTGGTGACGTGTTGGAAAACTCAAAATGGCGTCCTTAGCTCGTGTGTTCAATGTTAGGAGTCGTTACTGATTAATCTTGCTAAAAAAGTGCTTTGATTGACAAGTAGTTTGATAATCAAATCAATAAATGGAATTTAGTTTGATTATCAAACATTGTCAACGATGAATTTTAAGGCTCTGATTTGGGAGAGTAATAATTTATAGGGGGATCTAATTAGCTCGACAGCCTATTAGGTGGAGAAACAGCTGCGCTTTGCAGACACAAAAAAGCCCACACGAGGTGGGCTACTAAGATCAGATGGAGTTATTGGTTTTGCAGCAGGGTAATCTCATCATTCACCCAACCTAACAATTGCTTGGTGGCTTTCGACAACACTTGGTTCTGCCGAACAATATAACCAAGACTGGTGCTAGAAAAGTTCATCAACGGTGTCACTTTCGAATGCAAATGCTGCTTGGTGGATACCGCAAATTCAGGAACAATCGCCACACCAAATCCCGCTTCCGCCCAATCGATTTGAGCGTCGACACTCCCTACTTCCATCACCCTATAATTAGGTAGATTAAGGCTTGGTAAACCTTCATCAATGAAGTCACGCGTTCTCGTATCGTGGCCAAGTAGAATCAAAGTGAGCTCTGCATCAGAGTCTTGGATATCAAACCCATCGCCTAGCGCGCACCAAGAAAGCTCTTGCAGCTTAGTGAAATACAATGACTCGTTGTGCTGTTCTTTGGCGATAACAAAACCAATATCCGCTTGAGCATTTTTAACTAAACTCGATGCCTGAGATGAGGTGGTATTCAAGAGCGTAAGGTCAATGCCGGGATACTGCGCTTTGAACTTCTGGAACGGGCGAATTAGCAAGAATCGAGAAATGATGTCACTTACGGCAATGGTTAACGTCCCTATTTTGAGATCGTTAATCGCATTGAGATCGGCCTGACAAATTTGGAGTTCGAGTAGCGTTCTTAGGCTTGTCTCTAAGAGCCTTTCGCCTGCTTGAGTCAGTTGAAACGGACTTCGCTCTATCAACTTGATGCGTGTTTGTTGTTCCAGTTGTTTTAGGTGCAAACTCACATTAGGTTGTGTCATATGCAGTGCATTGGCCGCTTTCCCGAAATGCTTGTATTCCGCTAGCGTCACAAACGTCTTCAACAAATTAATATCGAGCATCATGTCCTCTCTCTCGTGTCACTAATATCATTCCCTAAAAGTAAAGAATGCCCCATCGTCATTCCCTACAGTGAGGAACGAACGTGATAGGGAATCTCGTTTGTAGCTTAAGACTTTAAGGATATATGAAATCCTTATCAAGATAATAAAGATAATTAATTTCTCTTATCCACTTTGTAGGCCTAACATGATTTCTCAATCAGTTAGGAGAAAAATTATGCCATCTATCGTTGTTGTGGGCGCAAACTGGGGTGATGAAGGCAAAGGCCGCATCGTCGATTTTTTAGCAGACCAAGCTTCTGCTAGCATTCGTTTTCAAGGCGGAAACAATGCAGGTCATACTGTGGTAAATGACTTCGGTACATTCAAACTGCACCAACTACCTAGTGGTATTTTTAATCCTGACTGTACAGCGGTTCTTGGCCCAGGCATGGTGATCAGCCCTGCTGCGCTGACTCAAGAGATTGCAGAAGTTCAAGAGGCTGGCATCAAAGTGAAAATGGCGATCTCAGATCGTGCGACACTGTGCCTGCCTTTACACGCCCTTGAAGATACCCTTGAAGAAGAGCGTTTGGGTGACGGCGCTTACGGTTCAACACGTCAAGGTATTGCACCAGCATACGGAGATCGCGTGATGAAGAAAGGCATTCTTGTCGGTTGGTTGAATCAACCTGAAATTTTAGAGCAACGCATTCAATTCCTACTTGATTGGAAGATGCCTCAACTTAAAGCGCTATACCCTCAATGTGACTTCTCTCAGACTGCTTCTGAAATGACAGAATGGCTACTTGAAGTAACTAAAGCTTGGCGCCCGTTCATCTGCAACGTAACTGAGCCTCTAAAAGCACTGCAATCGCAAGACGCGAACCTACTGTTTGAAGCTCAGCTAGGTGCAGGTCGTGATCTAGTTTATGGCGAATACCCGTGGACGACATCTTCAAACGTAACGGCTGCTTATGCTGGCATTGGTAGTGGTTTACCAGCCCTTCGCCCTGAACGCATTATTGCTGTTGCTAAATCGTTCAGCTCGTCAGTAGGTACTGGCACGCTAGTGACGGCAATGGAAGAGCAAGACAGCTTCCGCGAAAGCTCTAACGAATACGGTGCAACCACGGGTCGTCCGCGTGATATGGGTTACTTTGATGCAGTAGCTACTCGCAACGGTGTTGACCTGCAAGCCGCGACTGAAATCGCACTAACTAAGATTGATTGCCTATCTGGTCTATCTGAACTTAAGATCTGTACGGCTTACTCAGGTGAACACACTGAGAACCCGATTTGGCCACAAACGGCTGAGCTAAAACCTGTTTATGAAGATATGGCAGGTTGGGATGAAGACATCACTGGTTGTCGCACGTTTGAAAGCCTTCCTCAAGCGGCACAAGATTACGTAACTCGCATCGAAGAGTTGATGGGCGTGCCAATCGTGATGGTATCAGTAGGTCCAGAGCGCGAACAAATGATCATTCGAGCTTAGTTTAGAAGACTATTAGACCCACATCTACATCTACATCTACATCTACATCTACATCTAAGCCCACACTAGTGGGCTTTTTTACGCCCGTCACGAACATCTAAATCTTGTTTTTCTTATTGAGGTACATGTTTTCATCGGAAGACTTTATTAGATTTATGATGTTGAAACTGCGAGAGTCAGCGATACCACAACCATATGAAAAACCGAGTTGCACCTCATCATCACAACGAAAGCTTTCAATGAAGTCATGAAATTCAGTGTGGATTTTATTGATCAACTCAGAAACATAACCAGCCTCTTCTGAATGTATGACGACGATGAACTCATCACCACCGACCCTAGCCGATATGATGTTGTACTTTGCATTGTTTTTTATGCATGACGCAAAGCCAGAGATATAGTCATCACCTTTGAAGTGGCCATAAGTATCATTGATGTACTTCAAATTATCCAAGTCGAAATACAAACAAACGATCTCTCCATCGCTGATGTTTGCTTTGTTGAATTCATGGAAGAAGCCCCTTCGATTAAGCAGCGTTGTCATGATATCAAAGTGACTGTTTTTGTATAAAATCCGGCTCTCTTCTTTTAATAGAATTTCAGAACGCAATAGAGTCGATATGTTTTCAATCAAGCTAACTTGGCTCTCGGTATACGCTGTTGGGCTTAAATCAAAAACCAAGAGCACCGCAAACACTTCGCCATCGATATCTCTTACCGGGACGCCGCAAAACGACTTATAGGCATCCGCCCCATTCGCAGAAACGGAATCACCACCAGCATGACCACTCAAATAAACCGTGCGATTTTCGTTATGCACATACTCACAAAAGAGGCTAATTTTGCTCTTATGTTGGTTACACGATATGTTTGAGGAGCTCCACACGCTCTCAGAACCAGAGCAACTCAAATCAGAGATCATGATGATGCCCGCATTCGATGCGTCCATGATGTCTCGTATGTTATCCAATATAGATACCCAAGTATCGACATCGATATTTTTTTGCATCCCTTCAGAAGAGAACTTATCAAAAAGCATTAATATTTCTTTAGTATCAGACAGTTAAACTTAATTGAATATTCATTAGTATACGTTGTAACAAAAATTCCAAGAGCGATAGCTTAGGGTGGTTATTACGACAAAGTAACAACCAAGCCCTACATCCTAGTTTTCTAGTTCGGAAGCATCATTCGCAGAGGCCCAAATTTCTGAACGTCTATTCTTGGCTCTACCCTCTGACGTTGCGTTGGACGCAATAGGTTTACTTTCACCAAATGAGCGTATAACAAGGCGATTCTTCTCTACACCATCCGCGATTAAACCATTCGACGTAGTCAGCGCTCTTTGGAGCCCCAATGCTTGGTTATAACCTGCTTCGCCAGTGCTGTCAGTGTGTCCATCCACTGTAATCGCACTGCCGTTAGTCTTTAATTCGCCAGCTAGTTGGCTCAATGCTTTGCTGCCCATTGGTGTTAAGTTGTGTTGGTCGAAACCAAAATGAAGGCGAGCGAGCAACCCTTGACGCTCTTGGTTACTAATCCAAGTCTTACAACCTGATTGGTTCATACCGAGATTGGATTGACCTGCTAACGCTTGTTTTAGCTCACTGCTGTCAGACGGCTGCTCTATTTGTAGAAAGCCCTGTCTGTGTTGTGCAATGCCGACGACATTATCGACTCTTACACTATGTTGATATTCACTGAATGCGGTGTCGCAATAAACACTGATACCTTCTTCCGCATGAGCGATAAAACTAAGTTGCAATGTCGATAGGACGATTGAACTGATCATTAACTTTTTCATATTTTCCTCTAATACAACTTAGTGATTCCGCTTGTTTTTGAGCCTTTACGGATGAGTTCTTCTATCTTTTCAATCAATTCATCTAAGTTAGATACGTCGATGATGTCTTCATTTGGGTCGACAACGCAGTCTTGAAAACCACTTTGTTGAGATGCTCGAAAATCGATACCAATAACACCTATGTATAAGCCTGGTATTTCCTCTCTTGCTTTGTTACACATGCCTCTGTCGACTAACCCTTTGAGGATGCCGTTATTCGGACTCTCCTGCCCATCGCTTAAGATCAGCAGCATCTTGATTTTCTTGTTGTAGACTTGTTGTTCTTCTTGCTCGGAACTGTTCGGGTCACCGTCATGAAGCACCTGAGAACCTCTCAAAATACCTTGAAAAGCCGCAGTGCCACCGTCTGCCCACATCGAATTAATCGGATTCAAGTCTGAAAGCTTGTTCGATAGTTGAATGTTAGAAAACTGCGATGAATTGGAAGAACCATGCGCGTTAAATAAACTTGTTCCACTCACACTATAAAAATCAGGCTGTAACCCCGACTTATCAGTAAACATCGTCGATACTGAACTCGGGAAATCAACGTAGTTGTAGACATCGGCAACCAAGTAATTATCTTGATAAATCACATCCTGAATGCGTTTGGCGTACCGTCGATTGTCCGATTTTGGATTGGGACAATATGATTGCCAGTTCGCACAGTTGATCACCTCATTTTGCGAGTAGGTACGCCAGTAATCCCAGTTAACATCGTTGTAGGAATAAGGTGATACGTTCGTTTTATAGTTATCTTTATAACTCAACTGGCTTGTCGCCCGAGCTTGATTTCCTGAGACGATCTCCCTAGTTCGAACGTTAAAAGGCACAAAGCCAACTCGATTAAGCAGCTTGTCTCCGGTTGTATCTTCTCCGGGCTCATCACAAACGTATTTCCACTCTCCATCGACGTAGTCCTGTTTAATCGATGTGCAAAGAATTTTGCTGGATATTTCATCGATGGCTGTCTTTAGATCGTCGATTTTTATGTGTCGACTTGAACCCCACCTTTCATTCATTGAACCGGAAAAGTCCGACACAAAAACAATATCGATGTTGTTGTCACCAAGATAAACAGGGTACTTCCTCGCTAACGAGCGTCCCGCTAAGTCTTGCTGCTGATCAAACGAAGGGATAAAGCTACTCGCGAACCAAGAGTCGTGCGTCGTCTTGGCATTCACTGTGTATTGGATGTATTCAAGAACCCCAGTGCCCTCGTCTTCCGCTTGGTGGAACCGGTCGGCAGAAAGGTTGGTTGATTTGATGTCCCGCACGTAGTTTTCGACATACTTGGTCGCGAGCCCACGAGCCTGATCCGGTTGATCTTCAATGGTTACCGCTATCGCCGCAGCCTCTGCTGAATCTCGTAATCGGCTAGTCTCTTGAACATAACGTGTGCCTTCAACCGCCCAAAAAGTCATGCCCATGATTGGAACAAGCAATAAGCCCATCCAAACCGCGGCAACCCCTTGCTGTCTTTGGAGACTGAGATGCTGGCGATTGATATGGCGATCGTGCTGCATTTTCATTTCCTTATCTCCCAGGCATTATTGAAGAAGAGCCAATCTGAACCGTGGTACTGGTGCCACTGTTGAAGAAGGGTTTAAACCAAGAACTTTGCTCCTCACAAAGACTGATTCGGTACAATGGATACACAACGCCCTTTTCTACCGGAGCTAAATCTGCATGCTCGAGAATCGAATCGGTTTGGCAATTTAAGCTTCTGTACTTGCTGGTTGAGAATTCAGCGACATTAACTTTATTGGTCAATGACTCTATCTTGATCGCTACATTATCGACTGGTGTATTGAGCATTCGACTTGCCACTTTAGCCATGTCTTCTAACTCTGAATTAGTTACGGGTAGGTTTTGTCCTGCCAACACGTCCGCATCAAAGTAACGAGTACGCTCTTTGATCACATTGACTAAAGCAAAGCTGGATCGATCGAGCTTGGCACGCGCGAGTAATTGATAGCTCAAGTCGGCGCCAAACAGGTAAACGCCCCACAAGGCCACTAGAATGAAAACTAACTCAATCGTATACGATCCTTGTTGGTGTCTTTTCGAAAGCACACGTTGCTTACGGAGCGTCATCTTTCCACCCCTCGTGTTCTAAGTTCAAAACCATGGTGCTTGAAATATCCCTGTCAGCAGCGCCAGTCAGTTTAATCACTGGCGTGTAGCGGTAGGTCACGGTGATCTCGGCTAAGTTGTAATTGAAGTTCAACCCTTGATTAGAGTGTCCCCTATTCGCGATAAAATCATCATAGGTTTTGAAGTACTGACCTGCGATAGAAAACCGTGAGCTATCGATTAAAAAACTCCATAGATTGTCATCATCTTCGATTAACGATTTGAACTTAGTTTCGTACTGCTCGTTGATCCCTTTGCCTTCATATATTTTGGTATTCCTGATGGTTTCTCTCAGCGAATACTCGGTCATGTTCACAACGTAGATTTGATAGCTCGATTCGAAGATCGCAAAGGTGGCGAAAAACAGAACAAGCGCACCCAGCACAAACTCAATCGCTGTCACGCCCTTCTGCTTATTAAGAAGCTTCATCGTTAACTCCTAGCTGAGTCAATTCAGCGGCAATGCTCTGGATCTCTTCAGCAGAGAAGTCGCCTTTGAGTAGCTTTTTGGCTGAGTCGATTTGCTGAGTTTTCATTAGTGCGATAGCTAGGTTCGCTTTAACGATCTTATTCGCTGGGTCTTCTTTTAAAACCGGAGCTAACGTTTCTATCGCCTGTTGGTATTCACCATTGGCCATTTGAATCATTGCAATGTTGTTCTTAACAACGACATCGTCGTAACCGCGTAATCGGGCTCGGTTGAGTTCTTGATACGCTTCGTTGAATCTTCCAATTTTGGTGTATGACACGCCAAGCAAGACATGAATTTGACCCGTTGTATTTCCCGAGTCGATAGAGGCTAGATAAGCGGCAATGGCTCTTTCAACGTCATTTTTAGCATCAAACACTTGTCCTTCTAACTGGTACAAATTGGGATTTTCAACACCCTCTTTTTGCAAGTGTTGAACATAGAAGTCTGCCGACTCGATATCCCCTTTATGGAAATATGCCCACGCCAGTTTCTCTTTTACCTTTGGGTCTTCGGAGCCCTGCTCTAGCTCGGATTTGTAATAACTAATCAAGCCGTCATAGTTCTTCACTTTTTCCATGCTAGTGACGTCAGCAAGCTGCAAGTCTTGTGCTGAAGGGGCCGATTGACAGCCCGCTAACACGCTCATCGACAACAAAATGAGACAAAAACGTTTTCCAATCACTCGTCGTCTCCCTATATATTCAATGTCATTTGCATGATGCTCGGCGCGAGAATCAAGATAACGATCGGGAACATGATGAAGAGGATCAAAGGGACACTCATCTTCGCAGAGAGCTTACCTACCTTTTCCTCGACCGTAAGAATTTGGACTTTTCGCATGTCTTCCGCGAGGTCACTTAACACACTCGCCACGGATGTGCCGTATTGCAGGTTTTGAATGATGGTCAGTACAAAACTTCGTACTGGTGGCGTCGGGATACGTTCACTCAGATCATTGAGCGCCTTCTCTAGTCCGTGTATTTTTGCAGAATCAGATGTGCGCTTAATCTGGTAACAAAGGTCTGAGTCAAATTCAGCCAGCTCCTTGCCCAAATAAACCAGCGCCGCTTCAATCGTCATACCGGTTTGAACACATACCGACATCATGTCGAGCAAATACGGCAATTGAGCTGAGGTTCGACTGATCAACATCTTGCGGCGCATTTGAAGCATTGTATCTGGGACGACAATGACGCCAATCAGCGAGAAAATAACCACGATCAGTTTGTTGGTGGATGTCATATCCCCTAACAAAACCAAGCCTGAAACCAACGCCAATACCAACAACTTGGCCGGAAAATAAAATTTGGCCCAATCCGTGTTGTAATAACCCGCCTCTATCATTTTTTGCTCGAGTTCATGGCGATGTTCTTTACCAAAACGAACAAAAAAGCGATTTACTCGTGAAGGTGCGCGAGCCGAATTATCCCCGATATAGAGCGCAACCTTCTTATGTCGTTGCTCTTTACGAATCGAATCAACAATCAAAAACAGTAGCGAAAAAAACAACACAATAAGGGAAGCCAATAACATCATGCGCGAACTCCTCTCACTAACAACCAAACAAGAAATAGACCGAACAGTTCACTACCAAGCACGTAAAACAATACAAGCCTTCCTTCTGGATCGTAGAGAACAAACTCCACATTATCGGGATTAACGTAGTTGAGAATAAGCATAAAAATCAGAGGAATAGCCGCAACTATTTTGGCGGAAATTCGAGCCTCCGAAGTCATCGCCATTTTCTTTTTCTCTAGCGTTCGAGAGTCCACTAGCACTCTAATCAGCCGCGCCATCACGCCCTTAAGTTGCCCACCTCGAGCTATATTCGCCCTGATAGTCACGGTAAAGAATAGAAACTCTGGGTAGGGGTAGTTCTTGCACGATCGTTGAAGCACCACCTCTGGTGACTCACCCAACTTAAGTCGGTCGCCCATTAGCTTAAATTCGCGGCCTATCGGGTTGTGCATCACATCGCCTACATAACTGATGGCTTGCATTAAGCTGTCACCGGCAGTGACCGCACTCATTAGAATATTCAGCGCATCTGGGAACGTATTCTCAAATTCACGACGTCTTCTTGTCACTAGGAACCGATAACCACATAGGGTAAATACCATAGATGAGCCCAGCACTAACCACGTATTGGTGATTGATAGCAATTCAACAACGATGTACCAAGATGCGATGATGCTGCCCGTAATATAGAGCGCAATGTAAAGAGAAGAACGCGGGCCTAACACCATCAAGGTGGGTGACACCGACTCTTTGAGTTTTTGCCAGTTTTGCTTACGTACCAATGACTTAACGTTAATGGCATTGAAGTTTTCAGCTTCTACTTCTTCAATATTGAAAAACTGATTAACCTTTTTTACCTTTGAATCTCGGATCAAAAGCAGCACAAACGCAAAGAGGATTAACGAAAGCCAAAGCATGCTAGGCCCCCTTAAACGAAGCTTTCAGCTCTTCGTAGAGCCCGAAGAATTGCGCTTTTTTCACAAGCTCAGATCGTTGCATAATGCCGTCGGTGACGAATTCGCCTTTTACGGTTTCTCTGTAGTGGGCGTCGTCATAACGAAAACGGTAAATCTCTTCCATCACTACGCTATCGCCTTCTAGGCCGACGATTTCCGAGATGCTTGTGATCTTACGAGACCCGTCGCGCAGCCTGTTAACCTGAACAATCATTTGAACGGCACTCACGATCGTTCTTCTGATCGCATCAAGAGGCTGATTCAGGTTCGCCATCATGACCATCGATTCAACACGAGCAATCGCATCACGTGGCGTGTTGGCGTGCAACGTAGACATCGAACCATCGTGTCCGGTGTTCATGGCTTGCAGCATTTCGAACGCTTCAGAGCCACGACACTCACCCAGAATAATGCGGTCTGGACGCATACGAAGTGCATTGATCACTAACTCACGCTGAGTCACCGCTCCAGTTTGTTCAACACTCGAGGTACGTGTTTCCAGTCGAACTAAGTTGGGTTGTTGAAGACGCAGTTCAGCCGCATCTTCAATCGTGACAATACGTTCATCTTCGGCAATGTATTGAGATAGCGCGTTAAGCAATGTCGTTTTACCTGAGCCTGTACCGCCAGAGATCAGCACATTGATGCGGCAGCGCGAAGCGATCATCAGCACTCTCGCCATGTCTGGAGACATAGAGCCGAAGCCAATCAAATCTTCAAAGCCGATGTTCTGCTCTCTGAACTTACGAATCGAGATCGAAGTACCATCCAACGAAATGGGAGGAATCACGATATTCACACGGCTGCCGTCTTCTAACCTGGCGTCGACCGTCGGCGAAAGTTCATCGACACGTCTTCCGACACGTGAGGCAATACGCTTAGCAATGGCTAACAACTGTTCTTCATTCACAAACGAGACTTCGGACTTTTTCACCTTACCGTGTCGTTCAAAAAAGATATTGTTGGGCCCGTTGACCATGATGTCGGAAATAGACTGATCTTCGACCAAGGGCTGTAAAGGCCCTAAACCAAACAGTTCATCGATTAGGCTTTTCACTAACCCTGACTTCATCATCGAAGTGATCGGTCTTTGGTAGCTATTTGCTAACAAATCAACCGCTGCTTGTATCTGCGATTCAAGATCTCGACGGCTCATTTTCTGAACCGCTTCTGCATCTAGGGCTTCAAATATCTGGCCACGAAACGCGAGGTATAAGTCTTTGTTAGAACTCATTTAGCACGCACCTTTTTCAACCAAGAGTTCATGCCCTTCTGGTCCATAGGTTGACCATTAATCAGCTTCACCAACTGTTCCATAGAACGACTAATATGACGATCATGCTTATGCCCGCGTTTTCCATCGATAATGATGTGCGCCAACGCTTTGCAGTAGTCGACTTCGAGATCAACTTCTGCGCCTAGATACTTAATAAGATCAGGCTTTTGTAAAACGTAGGCATTTTCCGGGCGATGGTAGTTCACCAAAGTAATCACACGAGTGCGCGACGATAACGAAAGCTGTAAGTTAGAGACTTTTTCAAACAGTCGCTTTGCACTTCTTACTGAAGACACTGACGCGTCTAACACCAACACAACCACATCAAAGTTTTCTACCAAGAGTTGAGGTTCAACTTTGAAATCCACACCACCAGAAAAGTCTTCGATAATGAAATTGGTGTTGCGCGCTAACAACTCGCACAAGGTTTGGTTGTAATTAAGAACATCGCTTTGGCTCATGTCACCATCAATCGCCAACAGTCGTAAATTTTTGCGAGCGTTGATGAGGTAACTCAACGCCCCTTCTTCATCCATTTCATGCAATGGCGCAGTGAACTCATCAATGGTTCTCGGCGTAAACTCTTTGAGGCCGAGCAAAATATCAATGTTGGTATCGGCATATTGATGATCGACGAGAATCGTGTCCGAGCCTTGCGTCGACAACAGTGAGCTCAACTCAGTTGTGATAAACGATGCGCCAACGCCACCTTTTGAACCGACAATCGCCACGCGCTTAGCTTTGCGTTTTTGACTCACACCAGAGAACGTCTTCAGGTTCTTGCTAACGTGGTTTAAGAAGTCAGCAAACTCCTGCTTATTTACCGGCCAGAACACGTAGTAAAAACCCATGTCTTTAAGAGAACGAAGCGTAGAAATAGCATCCTCTTTACCAATCACAACTACCCCTTTGTGTGTGGGTAGTTTGCTGGCAAAGGCTTTAGCATCTTCAACCACATTGGTCGATTCATTAAGTTCCAGTACAACGATATGGCTACTCTGTTGCTCTGTCAGCTTGGTTAAACCGGCTTTGGCTTTGACGCATGCGGGATCATTCCACCCTTCAAATCGAAAGACTTCTTGAACAAGGTCTAAACACTCTTGAGATTGATAGAACAAAGTACATCCGGCAACACCTGTCGTTCCGGTCTGAACTGGCTTGGCCTTTGTTGTTAATGCTTTAGTCAGGTCAAACATTATTGCTCTCCTACCAATCGAGACTTATAAGCCACTTGCTTCAAACGCATCGATTCAGCAAAGCAGTCTGGCTGCCTCAACCGAACGTGAATCTGTGCCGGCGCGCATTGTTGAGTCTTCAAACGCGTTAAGGTCACCAGAATCTTTAAGTCGCTCGGTAACAACTGAGCGTTTCGATACAAGACTCTTTGTGGTGCGATGACATGCGACGGATATTGATCGAAGATCGCTTGCAACATCTGTTTGCTACGGGTTGATTTGTAATCCACGACATAAGTGGCTTCTTTGTCCGTTGATTCAATATCTTGAATCAAAGCGGTAATCTGCTTGGTGGTTTCAGCACGGTTTTTCATCGCAAACTCAAAGCTGTGATGCTCTTTGTACACCAAGGCTTCAGCACCGTGTCCGACAAAATATTGCTCAGAGGCGCAGCCTAAAAGTGACGTGGTAAATAACGCCATTAATAGTAATTTCTTCATTGGATAAACCCTCCTTGCGACAACAGACGAATCGTTGCATCGGAAGATGTCACCGACTTGCCATCCCACTTAATGTTTAGCCAGCGCGCCAATGTAGAAGTCTTCTTGATGTAAGGCAGTTGAATGTCTTTCGGTTTCATCGGTTCAACAAGATTCACAGTAGCAACGATGATCAGTTCAGTTCGTTTTCTTTCTGTGGTTGCTTTTCGGAAGGCGGCACCGAGTACTGGTATGTCGCCAACAAAAGGGATTTTTTGCATTTTTTCTAAATCAGCACTGCTCATCAAGCCACCAAGGACGAAGCTGTCACCATCGGCTAACTCTACGGTTGTCATCGCACGTCGTGAAGCCAGTTGCGGGACTTTGATGCCAGCCGTTTCTATATAACCTTCAACTTCGCTGACTTCTGGCGCTAATTGCATGCGGATTCTGTCTTGGCTAAGCACTTTCGCGGTGAGATCGAGTTTGATGCCGAACTCTTTGAAGGAAATGTTCACATTGTTACTGGTAGTAACGATAACGGGCACTTCGCCGCCCACAAGGAAACTTGCTGACTCACCGGATAGCACGGTTAGGTTGGGCTCAGCCAGAACCTCAGCAATTTGATCATTACCTAATGCAGTGATTAACGTGCTGAGGTTTGCCGCATCGAACTGGTCGAAAACAAATTCGCCAACACTTGAACCGACGGAGCTCCAATCAACACCAACAGTTTGTCCAAATGATTCGGTGACTTGAGCCACTGATATTTTGACGTTCACTTGTTGGGTCGTTGCGACTTCAATACGTTCGATGATCCCTTCCCACGTCATGTTGCGGGCAAACACCATACTTTCGGGCTCTTCATAATTTGAGTTGTCGGACTTAAACTCCAGTTTCACCGTTTTGTCCCATTTCTCTGTTTTTTCCCGTCCAAGTAGAGTGGCAACCAAACGATAGATATCGTCACGAGTCGCTTCGGAGTCAACAAGACCACTCACGGCGACTTGCTCTCCCACAGACTGAATCTTGACTTTGGCATCAGGGAAATGAAATTTAAGTTGACGTCTGATATCAGTTAAATCCAAATCAACAATAATGCGGTCTGAAAGCAGAACATCACCATCAATGCCATAGACGATCAGTCGTGATTGCCCAATAGCATTGGCGAACACAACTATCGTGTTGTCGTTGATTATTTTGTAGTCGACGATGTCAGGGTTATTAATAAACACTTGGCCAATCGGACTTTTTAGCTGGACGTGCTGACCATCGTTGAGCGTGATGGAGCGATCGGCGGCAAAAGCGTTTGTTATAGAAAGTAAGCCAATCAGCGGCACTAGAATGGAAGCAAACAGTACTTGCTTGATTCGATGGTGAATCATCATCACAAAGCCTCTCTCGGGTTGTTCTCGTTACCACGTAACTCAGCAATCCCCGTATAGTTATCGATAATATTGCGCACCTCTGCATACTCAGGTTGCGTGTAGGTTTGGCTTCGGTAAATTTCGATGTGCATTGTTCGTTGTGCGAGTGCAAGTTTTGGTAACTCGTCGGGGCTAACTTCGATGACCACCGTAGTCAGTCCATCCTCTTTACTCGGAGCGCGAGCGGTAATTGAACTGTCGCCAGTTTCGTCATTGCCAATGTTGAGTACTTTGACGTTTTTAAGAAACATTGACGCCTTCATCCCTCTAAAGCGCTTCGGCTTATCGAGGTTTCCAGCTAAATTATCGTTTGGAGAACTCACAGTGAGGATATCGATGGACGTTCCTGGGCGGATGTAATCGTTGATTAGGTTTTTGTCACTGACTTTAAGTGGGTATAACGTCATACCTTCCGCGATCAAAAGGTCGATGTATCCGAGCTGGCCAGGCGTCACTTGATATTCAGGTAGCACAACCTCACCTGCGCTAAGACTGCGATTGAGCAAAATGGAGGGTGAAAAGCTGATTTGTGCGTCTTCTCTGACGCCAAGCATTAATGCTTCACTAAGAGGGAGTTGTTGTTTTACGACACCTTGCGCATCGATCGCACGTCCTTTTTCATAAGGTTCCGTGGTCATCCAAACGGCAACATGCTCTTCGTTCTTTTTTTCCACCACTTCAGCAATCGTGGTCGCTTTGGGTTCACTCTTCAATAAATCGACAACGCCTAGCGCGCCAACTATTAAGGCAGCAATGGCAACAAGTAATACCAGTCGAGATCTCATAATGTTCTCATTCTTGGAGGTTTATATATGTGGCGTGTTTTGAGTTAAAATTACCAAGTAGAATCCAACGCTAATTGCTATCCCATATGGAATACCTTGTTGGTCGTTCGACGCTTTTCTTACTAGCCTTTTACTTATCAGCTTGTTGTATACGAGATAAATAACGGCTAGAAATCCACCGGTAAAAGCCGTCATAACAAACGCCCAAAGTAAATCACTGAGAGGTATGGTAAGTGATAGAACCGCTGCATATTTAATATCGCCAGCTCCAATCCAAATCAGGGCGTAAACAATCAACCCTCCCCCTAACACCAGCAGAAAGCTCATAATTTGAATGTCTAACGGAGACAAAAAACATTGTAAAAAGAGCAATATCAACAAGGTGTGATTTTGTATCTTTCGATAGAGAAAATCGGTAGCTGACACATATATACTCAGCATTGCCAAAGCCACTAAATACAATTCATGACTAAAAATTAGAAATACCACCTAGTCTTGGTTAAAATAAACCTTATTTTACGCTGTAAATTAATTAAGCCAGACCAATGCAAACAGAGGTCTGGTACAAATATCTTCGCCATCATCTGCGTATGAAAATGACCAAGTCCGTTTAATTAGCTACCAGTAGAAGTAGTGATGTTAGCGGCGATTTTTGCGAATGCCTTCGTAAGCGCATCGATGAAACCACCGCTGCTATCTAATGTAGCAGCTAACAACACAGCCATAGCGACACCAATAAGACCATATTCAATCGCAGTTACACCGCGCTCATCGTTCTTGAATTGTGATAAAAACATGCTTGTTTTAACGTATAGCTTAGTAATCATTATTTGTTCCTATAAGGGCTGTTTAAAATTCGTCGCCATTATAATTATCACCACCAATCTATGGAAAATACCCTCTATCGATTAAATCTATAGGCCGCGTAAAAAATGATCAAAACAAACACATCAAAAATACCACTCAAAATACAAAACCCATAAATTACAAACACTTACATTAAAAATCAATTAAAAACAAAATGAATATTTAAATTTATAAACTTAAAAAAATAAGACATACGTCAATGTTTTACTTAATCTAGAATTTATATAAGCTTTGGAACTAGCCTAATAGATAATTCATCAATATTTATTACTCCTTATAAAACATGTTGAAATACAATTATCATCACGCTATTGTTCTTCGAATCAAAAAATCATAAAAAATATAATTTCTTTGTGTCAAAAGGTTAGTCGAATCATGAAACTACATTTCGAAAATATTGTTTCGTTCATAGCAGTAGTTGAAGAAGGTTCATTTAGCTCTGCTGCACGTAAGCTTGGCAAGTCTCAGTCAACGGTTAGTACAGCTGTACAAAATCTTGAGTCAGACTTAGGTTTCAATTTATTTAATAGGCAACATTCTAAAGTCTGGTTAACTGAGAAAGGAAAGCGCCTATTCCAATTATCTTTACCTGTCGTATCTAAATATCGTGAGTTAATCACTATTGCAGAACAAATGAACCTATCCGACCAGATAGTTTACCGCGTGGGTATCGATCCATTAGTTTTCAACAAAAACGTAAAAAAGGCATTGTTGGCGTTTTCAGAGGCTTTTCCTAATGTAGACCTACTTGTTGTGACTAAACCCAGTTTCGTTTTAGGTAACTATATAAATGAAGGAAAGATAGACTTAGCCTTAGGTAACCCCTATCACAAGACAAATAACGACTTTAATATAGAAGAGCTTTTTCACGTTAACTGCTGGTGGGTAGCCCACGAAGATTTGATATCCTTGAAGTCTCACGCTTCATCGCAACGTGTTCTATTAATGGATGGATTTGAAGATCTTCTCAATTTGTCAAACATCGCCTCATATAATCTATGGCGACTGGATGATTTGGAAACTATTATCGAACTATGCAGAGCTCAAAAAGGCATCGCTTTTTTACCGGGGTTTCTCATCGAGGGAAGAGTAGAAGACAGTAAACTTAAGGTGATTACAGACCACCCCGATTTTTTTGGCAAGCGAGTTATTGCATCCCTTTTCTGGCAAATACATTCTGACTTTAGCTTGTTTAATCAATGGATTAGAGACGAGCTAAAAACGAGTGCCAGTTATAAACAAACATTTATCGCTGACTTAGCTCAATAATACTCTATTAAAATCATGACAATCACACTCTATTGAACTCTCCAGCTTCGAGTGTGATATTTCAATACGATGACTCATCCTAATATAAGTCCAAAGCAAAATATACGAAATATAAATACCAAGACCGATGTTCATTATTTAACATATGCATTGGTATTGTTTTTCATTATTTAACATTCCATATTTTTGTGACTAAATATGAAAACTAACCTGTTAAACGTATTCGATATTTAAGCTATGACCTCGTCTGTCACTAAATATCGAAAATAACCGCCTAAACCATACAAACATAAAAATCCACCATAGTAATGACGTTGGATACCAGAATAGCTTCACAATCATTACGTTAGACTAATTCCAACTATCCGATTTTTTCACGATAATATCGATAATATCTGCGAGCTCTTTTCCTTTTTCTGTCAGACCGTAATATACCGTCACCGGAACGGTTTCTTCTTGCCTGCGCCAAATAAAACCTTCTTTGCTGAGTAACTTCAATCTCTCACTAAGTACTTTACTCGACACTAGAGCCAACTGCTTTTGAATTTGTCCAAAGCGTATCTCGTTACTCTGACCTAATAACCAAACGATGTGAGCAGTCCACTTCGTAGAGATCAGTGTCAAATATTTATCAGCGCTGCAGTAACCTTCAGGTTGCTTACCCTGTTCACTCATATTTACCTCTCAGCTTTTCAAAATCATCAATTGCATAGTTACTTAAAGGTAATTAGTTACTTTTAGGTAGCTAATTTCTTTTAGTAAGCACCCTATCTATTATGGCCTCAACCCAAAACACAAACAAGCAGGTGGTTCCATGAAGATATTTCTGTTCATAGTTTTAAACTTTATAACTTTCTATTCTTACGCATCAACAGATTACAAAAAACCGCAGTCACCAACAGAACTGCATCAACTTTTCGCGGAATACTTTTCAAAACAAAACATAGACGGACTAGGCACTCTGTTCCATGAAGACGCCATATTCGTCTTGGATGCTCAGGGTAACCTTGCTAGAGGACCAAAGGCTATCAAGCCTATATTGAAAGGTTACCTTCAAGGTGACGTTGAAATGCTCACCCATCATGTATCTATCCATATTAACGGTGATACGGCTCTTATAAGGTCTGATTGGGAGATAGTTGCAGGCCCCAAAGGAACCGCTCTGGAAGTGATGAGGTATGTCGATGGAGGTTGGTTATACGTAATTGACAACCCGAATGGATTTTAAGTGGTTATTGCACTTTGGATCAATTAAGAACCTTTAAAACATAAACTTACGGACACCAAAAGCCCACGGCAGGTGGGCTTTTTTACTTGTTCATAAAGAACGAATTTGGTCGCTACTGGACTCGACTATCAACCCTATCTTTTTGATTAAATTAAAGATTATAAAAATCGAGTTTTAAGATGTTACTTCCGGTGTTACTTTAGTCACTATCGACCTTCAACTTACACATTGGCTACAGATTTTTGAAAAGACTACAGCTTATCTTGATGATCTACTATGTACTCTAATCTATCCGCTTCAACAGCTAGAGTATAAGTACAATAGACAAACTCTTCCCAACTGAAGTTATCTAGTGGATGGATAATCCGTCCACTTATACCCCCCTCTTGGTCAAGCAAAAACTCAACAACATCGATTTTCTTGTTTCTCATCCACGTATATTGAACAATTTTCTTGTCTTTATTGACACCAAACTTAGCTATATTTTCAGCTAAGACAGCCTTACTAATTAAGAGGCATAAACCATCGAGCTCATAGACCTCGACAGTATGATAACGCCGTAATGCTTCATGCCCAATATCAAACCGTAAGGCGATATGGTCTGGCTTATAAGTTACATCAACAGTGACATCTAACAGATGATTATTCAGTTGTAATGAAGAATAGCGAACATCTTTAGAATAACTAAGAAGGCATTCAGATTGAGGAAAATGCTTTTCTCCCTTAAGGCGTTGGAGTCCAAGTCTGTCAAAGGAGAACTCAATTTCCTGAGCTTGTGTAATCGTATTATCACCAACAAGCATTTCACTATTCGCATACAACTGGTAACTACCAGATCCAGTTTCAACAGCAAGAGTCCGATGCGGTTTTTGCCAGCATTCCTTTTGCATGTATTCGAACAAGCAATCGTTAGAAAGTTGGTAGTGAGCTAATTCACGTTCGGTGTGAAATAACAGATCCCCAGTCCTTTTCGCTGCACTAATTTGCGCTGTTACTTTTTCACCAATAGATTGCTCAAATTGCTCAACAAGTGATTTTACGTGCGCAACCGTATCGCTTACTGTAGTACTATGCGTTTCAATAATGCCTTGCTTTATCTCTGATAAATCAGGGAATGAAAATTCTGCATAAGGCGACTTCAAAAAACTGACTATCTGAGATGGAATATCAGACTTATCACTCAGAGCTTCGTCTGTATTTACAGTATCGAGTGGTTTTGTTGTTGGCTGTTCAAGCTCATGAAGTGATTCGATAAAATCATTCAGGTTATGACATAACTGTCTAACTTGTAGCAGTTCAATGCTTTCTTTTATGTAGGGAAAAGCAACCTGTATCAGATCATCTTCTAATGTCACTTTACCTTCAGATTCTCCATGCGAGATGAATCGACGTTGCGTAAGAGATGCTACTCGATCTACACGTCCTGTTTTTTGTTCAATACTCACAGGAGAGCCGGATAAACCGTAGTGAACCACACTGTCACAGAAGGAATGTAAATCTTCGCCCTCTTGGAATACATTCGTTGATATCAGCGCCAATGGGTATCCCGGCATCCGAAATTTACGAGCCTGGGCAGAACGAATGCCATAGGTTTCACCTGTTGCGCCAATAACAGGTGATACAGGGTTTAATCTTTTACTTAGAAACGAACGTCTCTCATCTTGTTTTTTATCGAGAACTTCAGGGATATTCACTTTAATAATGTGATCCAGTTGATCTGCTAGTGCTGATAGTTCTTGGTATGTTGAGAAGCCCGCACTCTTTTGTTGTTGCTTAATACGCGAGACTAGATCTTTTAGTAAATCAGTGCGGTCTTTTGATTTAAGTTTACCCGGGGATTGCTTCAAACGGGATAGATAGAGATCAATGATGCCATGCCCAGTTCTGAGGCATAAACTAATAACCTGACTATGAACGTCTAGTTTCTCTAGTAGCGCAACGCAATCTCCATTATTCATGAGTGCAGAGTAGAGAGCATCTTGAAGTGGGAATATAACTTGTAATAAGTTTTGTTTCTGAAGTTCAGTGTAGAAAGTTTCTCTAGATAGATGTTTCTGGAGTACATCGAGCGACACATCCCCATTATTATTAATCGATGGGGAGTAATGTGTCACTAAGCCTTGTAGTAAAGGTTCCAAGAACAAATATTGAGTATCAGAGCACATTAACCATTCAATAAAGCCCAGCTGACAAGCCCTGAATTCATCTAGCTTGTTTTTCGGTTGTTTGGAATCCCTGTACTTCCTTGCATACGTTAACAAATCATCCTGATTTTTCGTAATAAGCTTCTCTAAGTTACCCAATTCCTTTTGATACGTTAGGATAAACGCTGCCCAATTATGCTCAAAAATCAGACCAATCGCCCGATTTTTAGATGATGTCGCTTTACGAATATCGTCTGGAGTACTCAAATTCGATACCGAGTTTGCCGTAATATCAACCGCTTCTTGAGTTAATTTTCCACGGAAAAACCAAGAGAAAAATGTATCATTCTTCGGGGGTTGGTTATCATCAGGCGTCCCCTCTTTGCCTTCAATATATTCCCCTTCAGAAATGCCCTCTTCCTTGTAACGGCTGTCGTGTCTATATGCTTCAAATAATGTCTTAAACATTGAATTCATTGGCTTGTATAAGCTCAACTCTTCAGAAATGTAACTTTCTAACCACTGACTATAGTGATCATCGAGCTTGTCTTTCAGTTCTTTCACACTCTTCACACGTCTTACGAAGACAATCTGTTTTTTGTTCTGTTTAAATAACTTGCCACTTAGCTGTTCGCAAACGGTATCCATTTTGGGATGAGGTAAAGTGGTACCAAGATTTGACTCCTTGTAGCTTTCAACAATACGGTCAAGGACATTTCTATCTTGAGCATCCTTCGTGTCTCTGTCGGTATCATCATTATCGAACTGAACAGGCGATGATTTTGCTGTTTGTGCATAGCTTTCAAAACTAGCCATCATACCGATTTGAAATGCAGGGCTGTCCCCTGCTCTATTTAGGCTCTCACCAACTTTCTTTTGAACCAGTGCTGTAACCAATTTTTGATTATCACTTTTTAGCTGAACTTGTGCCGAGCCCCCATCTCTATGCTCTTTTCGATACATGTTTCGAGTATGATCACGTCCATTCACTTCAATACGGTTCAGTCTTCTCACCATAAAGAGGCGAAGGTGTTTCACTATATTTTCTTTATCGTCGTTAAATATATTGTCTGGTAGGAGGTTTTCTTTTCCTACCAATCTCAACTGATTTCTCAGCTGGTTTATATTCCGATCATATGGTGTAGCTGACAGGAGAAGTGCATTTTTTACTCTTGCCGGTAACTTACCATTGAAACCTAAAACCTTAGACAACACCTGATTGCGATCGCTGCTTTCAAAGCCATGTTTAAAGTTATGCGCCTCGTCAATAATGATAAGATCAAAAGTAGGCAAGATATAATTCAGAGCTTCAGCATATCTATCTTTAACATCATGCTTAGACTCAATGATCTTAAGCCAGGTTTTAGCTGGTACAAGCTCTTGCAACTCATCGCAGCGCTTTTTCCATAGAGATAGGTCATCATTCAAACTGATACTAAAACTGTCTTTAGAAATAAAGTAATCAGCATAATATCCACTCGAAGCAGCGTAGATCATCTCCGGAACATTGTTGCAGCTAATATGGGGAACAGCCGATTTTCCATCTGGGGTACGAATACGATACTGAGAAACTTTCACATTATGTGCAATAAAGCTTCTGTACTCTTTTAACCATTTATCCTGAACATTCTTACTCGGACAGATATAAAGAACCCTTAGCGATGGGTTGAAATAGCGCATCAAGGCCACAACACCAAGTGCTATGTAAGTCTTCCCCATTCCTACTTCATCAGCAAGATAGCCAAGCCCCACACTAGGATCTGCAATCATATTATGCAGAGCGACTGCGCCTTCTAGCTGAACTTTTCCTAAAGCTATTAGAGATTCTTGCCCTCCTGAAAAATCGATCAATTCTCGGGCATTTTCCAAATCTAGCATTGTCATAGTTGGTCACTCATTTATTGAACCGATTAAGTGTCGTAGGGATGAGAAAACTGGGTTTCAAACCAATTAAAAAATCGCTGACGATCTTTTGCTGAATTATTGTCGAGTTTGATATCGTCACTATGTTTAAGTGCTCTGATGCGCCTTTCAATTTCATTGATCAACCCTTCAACATTTGAACGACAAACAAAGTCATCGTCATTCAGAATTTCCAATGCAGAAAGGGATAATAAATAAGCAATAATTCCATCGTAATTTTCTGACTCTTTGTCATACACACATTGAATAAGCGAAGGTAAGCTATCTATACCAGCCCCTGTTAGGTAATAGTCAACTTGTTCTGAAGCATCGTTTGCAAAGGCAACTTTTAGACGTTGATTTAAAATTTTAAATGCTTGGAAAATTTCGGCATATTCGCAGAAGAACTGGTTTTCAACCTGGTCGTCATCAATGCCCGTGATCTCTCCACTGGCTTTTGTTAATACCAATCTATTGATGAAGGCGTTATCTAGTACAAGCTGACGTTGCTCTGGCTTCATACCTGAATAGATAGCGAGTATTTGTTGAGGTGTTAATGTTGGAAGTTCAATAGGTTTATGTGTCCAGCTTGTTTGTTGAATCATAATCCTATGAGTTGTAAACGGTTTATTCGTTCTCTCATTCACACCACTGACTTCCATCAGAGAACTGTTTTTTAAAGCGTCTTCAAGATTTATACTCGGCTCACAATGCGTTTCATTGTAAGTAACTTGCCACGGCTTGGTGACAACGTCACCATTGGGGCCATGAAGTTGGATCTCATACTTCATGCACTTTGATGTTCGACCAATCAGTGTTTTTTCTTTCCAGTCATACGTTAAGTAGAACTCAGGTAAGGTTTCATCACTATCAGCATCCCCCTCAGCTCCTTCTTCGATTGTCGATGGCTCAAATTTAACGAATGCTTTCTGTTGAAGAGGTTCAAGCATCGATTTGATTTTTGGTAACCTAACAAAGAACCCCGACTCCACATTTTCAGAGGTTGCCATATGGCTGAAGTTCACAGAGCCTATAAATACCCATGATTGCATTCCGTTATAAAAATGAAAAATTTTGGCATGCAGCTTACGAAAAACATCTTGATTTAACCCTAATGAAGTCTGCAGATCTTCTGTCCATTGCCCCCACTCAATATCATCACTGTCATTGATGTGTTCAAAAAATTCTTTCTGGCAAAATGCCGTTTCCTCTTCATCTTGTGGTAAAAGAATGGTTATGCTTTTAACGCCAAGAGGATAAAATTTTTGATGTAACTTACTTTTAGGATCGTCAGGAAAAAATGGCGATATAATTTCTAATTTCCAATTCTTATATTGGTTAAGTACTTCACTTTGTTTCAAAAACTGAAAAAAATTACCTTTGGTTCTTTCCAGATCAAAATAGTGAACCGTTGGAGCACGATTAAAATAAGTACAGTCTTCTAAGAAACTTTTAATAGCCGTAATTGCATCAGAGTTGATATTACGATGTCGATTTGACTCTAGGAAGGCGATGTCTGACTTTAAGTGGTTCAAAAAACGTTGTTTTACATTACCACTCGATACTTCTTCCCAATGCTGTACCTCTATGTTTTCCCACCAACCTTTTTGGGTCAGATTATTTGAACCAGAAGAAAACAGAAGTGTTTGATTTCCATCATCATCCTCACCCAGTAGGTAAATATTTTTGGCATGAAATGCACGGTTACCTGCGGTGACACCATGGCACAGGTACTCCATTTGAGGTGACTGCTCTTTCTTGAACACTTTTGCATCATAGAATACATCAATGCTTAAACCTGATTCCCTAAGTATTTCTCTAATTTGAAATAGCTTAACGCGCTCGTCAGTCGAGTAAGGTGTATGTGTTGGTAATAGTTCGGGAATTACTTCTAATTCGAAAAAATTGGGCTCAAATGTATATGAAGTGAAAACAGCTGCGATTATATGTTTATCATTGATTACCGAGGCCAATGCATTGGTGATTGAAGATTTCTCCATACTATTTTCCCTCGGAAATCATAAGATTTTGATAAGTTAATGCCATGGTTAAAAATGAGCCAATAAAATAGTCATACGCCCATTTTTTTCTTAATTCTTCAGTGTTTAATAGTTTTGCTGATTCGCTTTTGATCAACACGTCGAGTTTCTTATTTTCATCAACTCGAATCCATGCTGCGCCACCTCGCTTCTGCATGACTACTTTATTAAGATCAATGATCATCGTGATAGCATTGGTAAAATCATAAGATTTGATTTGTTTAAGGATCATTGAAATTTGATCTTTTCGCGGGTAGTTAGACTGTGGTAATTCGTCTGGCAGATAAGAAAAATCAAACTCTTTATCTTCTAAAGTCTTAATGACTTTTTCTAACTCAACACCATGCTGGGTCTGGGAGTATTGGAAAATGTTATTGATAGCTGCTAGTACTTCATCTACCAGAGTAATCTCTTTGAGCGCAGACTTTAACTGAGGTGAAATGTTTTTGTTTAGCAGTTCATTAATATAACTATCTTTGTTACTCATAAGAATTCGATTTTTAACTAGCTCTTGAGTATGACGCCATAGCTCTTGCTGTAGGCAGTTTTGCTCCTGTTCTAACTTTGTGGAGCTAGTAATACCGACTAACAGTTGTTCAAGCATGTTTAATGTGATAGCTGGATTCGCCAGCATATCCATAAATTCAGCGGAATAGCTTTCTAAACGTTGAATTGAGATTTCTTTAGCACTAATCATTTCTTGAATTGCTGGCTTATCAACAAGAGCTTCTAACTGCAAAGCAATTTGTAACCCGCTTTCGGTTAATTCCCTGTCATTACCACGAATAAGACCAGTGTCTCTCATTGCGGAAGAATAAAGCCCCCACAGCCCATAACTGGCTTGATTACTCAGTATTTGTTCTTTACCTGTACCAATCGCAATTTTATTTTGCTCATTCATGCGCTGTGAAACACGGTTAATCCCCATAATTGCATTAGATTGCCCAATACGCCTTAAATAGGCTGCAACTTGTTCATAACGTAAAAAGTATTCTCGAATTTGCTTATTGCGAGCTGTTGGCTCTGATTCACTAGCCAATTCATTTGCCCAGTAAAAACCAAGTAATGCCGTTGTGAAGTTTTCAAGAGAAGAAGTAATTGTTGTTAGATTTCCGATGACATTACGGCCTAAAGTACTCCAAACCAACTCGAAGCCCAAAGGGTCTCTGGAGCCTTTGGGCTTCGAACGGTCATCAAGAAGAGACAATAATGGCATGCTCAGTGGCCTCAACTAGGTTTTTAAAGAACTTAATGCACTTTTCAGCTTCTGGCTTACTGATCAAGTGAGATGTTTGCTTATCTGCAACAGAACGATGAACTGCATCCCCACGCTTCTGTATCCACTCATTGAGTTTAGCTCTAGTTCTGTTGGGATCTTCATAACCAGGCCACGACCAAGAACCGGTCACATCAATACCAAGAAAACGTTCAAAAATATCTTTTGTTTTTTTGCTATTCGGCGTATGGAAGAACTTTAGTTCTTTTTCCAATGAATTACTGATGAAGTGACCTATCTGAGAGCCTTGAAGTACCTTTGTCTGCAATGCAACTTCCTCACTAACCTTGTCTTCCACATAAGTTTCCCATGCGGTTAAAGACATTATCAGCGCAGCACGCTTTAATTCTTCAGGGTCACGTCCCAAATCTGGAATACTCTTCATGTGTTCATATGCTTCTAAAATCCTTTCAGCGTCTTGAATAGACACATCGAAGATATTTCTTGCTTGGTACATAACAATCCTTAATTTTTACTAACGTCTTAAGTCAGTCCACTCTGAAAAGTAATGAATGGGTTCACAAATTTTGTTCATTGATGTGTAGTGAGAGTTACCTATTTGAATACCGTGAACCTGTAACCCATGATTTTTCCTTCGGTTGCTAATTTTTCTACTTAATCCCGAAGACACAGGAAATTCACCATCGCTCACCAACAAGATATCAGCTTTGTACCACTCTTCTGAATCGCATTTTTGCAGAGCTTTATTAAGAGGCTCGTCGACATCAGTGCCACCATTAAAAGACATCGTCAAAAAGTTAAGTAAGACATTAAAGTCTGAAGCATCCAATGTTAGGTCAAGCTCACTGACTTCTCCCTTGCTACCAAACAAATAAACGTAGCAGCGACGCTTTTCCTTATATGCGACCTTTAGACATTCCAAAACACTGGCTTTGGCAATATTTTCTGGCAACCCAGCCATAGAGCCCGATGTATCCAAGCAGATCACCATCGGACCTCGGTTCTTATTACTTTTATTGCCCTGCTTTTCACTTATACTCTCTTGCTCTATTAACTCTTCTGTTTCCAGGTTCTCAGTCCCTTCCACTGAGTAAGAAAGTAAAGCATGCTCAGCGCGCTTGGCATGCCAGAGTTTTTTGAGTATAGGATTAGTTAACAGTGAAGCTTCTTGGGGCAACATTCTAGAGATCGAATCTGATCGAGTAATGCCTTTAGTTTCCATAGGGACGAGAGGTGTTACTACATGCTTCTCATGTCTAGTAGCAACACTCATTTTGATCACTATTTCTTCAAGAACTGAGCCATCTGCTTGCTCATCACGCCCTAAGTCTCGAATCAAGCTTTGCAACTTGGGAAGTTTTTTTACAAGCTTGTTCAACCGAACAATATCGAGCCAACCATGGCTTTGGAAAACGCCTTTTGATAAGTCAAAACCTAACCCTGTAATTAAAACTAGCTCCGTAAATACTTCTTCTAGCTCAGACCATACCGCCAGTCTTTCTTGCCATACATCAGGCAAGATCCCGATACCTTCCTCACTAGATAGCAACTGCTGCCAGATTTCTTCTGAAGCAGTTGCGGCAATTCTTGCTCGCTGTGCGTTGGTTAGAGAAAGAGGTTTAGCTTGCTTGCGCTTGTTCTTTTTCTTCTCTAAAGCTTGCTTGATTTGATTTAACGCTTCTTCTTCCAACTGCTTAATCAGACCAGTAACTAACGGCGATGCTTTAGATTGAAGCTTATCTATCGTAGTTAGAATGTCAGAAAGCAGCGCATCTGTGACCTCTTCACTCTGTAAGCAGTATCGACTTAATCCAGTTTCTTCTATCACTTTACTGATTGCATCTGTCAGTGACTGAGGGGCTAAGGGATTTAAACTAGTCGGACTCCCCCCCACAAGAAGTTCATTTCTGGAATTAACTAGGGACTCGCACCGTTCTACTAATTCACCATTAGTACTTGTAATTACAGCGGGAAGAAACTTCTCCGGCACGTTATCGAGGCATGTAAATTGACTATCCAAGTTGAATAACGGAGATTGAACCTGATATGACTCGCTAATCACACAGTTCTCCTTCGATTACGTCACTATTACTTGGATCTAGAATTAAAGTTGGGGATTCTTCTAGAGGAAGGTTTTTAAAATCTGATTCCAACGAAGCAACCCTTTTAAGTAATTTATCACCCTCTTTTATAGACGCTTGAAGAGCATTCGTAACTTCAGACAATAAGCTTTTTTCTAGCCAGAGGTGTTTATCAAAGTAGCCAGAGACTTCTGATAGCTCTTTGTTCACATGATTGTAATTGGATTCTACACTACTTCTTAGACTTTGGATTTCTCTAACTCGCCCTTCAATATGAGCTTTGGAAAAAGAGCTATTCAGGGGTATTGAAGTATTTTTGACCGCCTCCATGATTGGCTCATTCTTCTGTGAGCCAGAGTAATGTCGATTTTGTTCTGTTGTCTCATCTCCGTAACGATCTGTATAAAGTAACTTACCGCGATAATCTTTTTTATGATATTTACTCACCTCTTTCGTTGTTTCTTCTCCATCTCTGTCGAGGTATAAGGGGCGACCTTTCGCATCTTGTTTATGCGTTTTTTGATCTTCTTTAAGCTTACCTTCCCAAGCCTTTATCACTTTTATTAGTCGTGAAGGCGGTTCTTTTCCATCAACTGTCACCAAGCGTTTATAAAGGTCCTGAAGACCTTCAAACTGTTCAGGTTGTTCCCATAAGCAATGAGGAAGAATCCACGCGTCGTAGATACTTGTTTCGTTATAACCGGAGGTTAAAGCTGATACTTTCATCAACTTCACCAATTTACGCCAACGACGATCAGATACGTAAATCTCTTGTGCGGTTAAGTAATGTCGAAACTCTTTGCAAGCTTCTAATGTCGCAGGAGTTATAACTACTTTCTCGGCGAGATGCTGTACCTCATTTAAATCTTCTATTTTCAAACGGATATTGAGTTCTGGATCAAAATCCACTAATGCACCGCACAATAGTTTGTCAAATGAACCATTAGAAACAGGTGACACGTAAGAGCGCAGAATAAATCTATCGTATAGTGCACTTAGTTCCTGACCATCAGGTAGTTCATTACTCGCTGCAACTACAGAGACTAAGGGAACATCAACTCTTCGATTTCCATTGTCGAACTGGCGTTCATTCAGCAAAGTCAAAAGACTATTTAATATCGCACTATTGGCTTTGAATATTTCATCAATAAACGCAACGGATGCTTCTGGTAAATATCCACTAGTTAACCTGTTGTATCGGTCTTCTTCTAACGATTTAATCGAAAGGGGGCCAAATAACTCTTCAGGTACAGAAAAACGTGTCACTAGACGCTCGAAGTAATTAGCTTCAACAAACGCACTCTTAAGGCGTTTCGCTAATTCACTCTTTGCCGTACCGGGAGGCCCTATCAGCAATACATGCTCCCCTGATAAAGCAGCAAGCATCATGAGCTTTACTTGATGCTCTCTTTCTAATAAACCGCTATTCATTTGAGCCATTAGTGTTTGTATTTTTTCTTTTCTATTTGGATTAACTGCACTTACCAACGTTGTCATAACTGACTCCTTCTAATTTAGTTTTCATGCCAAGAGAAACGCATAATTTCTCATTCAGAAAATCACATTCGTAGTTCTTCTTATTCGTGTTCTTAACGAGCATTTCTGTGTACCCGACGAGCAAAGCATTGAGTTGTTATTGTTCTTTTCTCGCTCCCGCCTTCAATGACGTACAACTATAATGGCATCAACAAACATGCCAACGCTAACACTTTGATTTCATTGAATCTAAGTGGAAAATCACAAATCTTTGTAGTAAATAAATTTATAATTCGTAAAAATAATTACCGAATCATTGATTTATTTTGGGTATAAAAAAGCCGCCAAGTACAAGTACCTAACGGCTGAGGAGTTAATCTACTAGTGAGCTATGAGCCAACTACAATTATTGGGTCACCTTGACGCACGGCTGTATTTGAAAACTTTCGATACTCAGACTGGCGGGCCGTTTCTGCCACCCTATTAACATTGACATCAATGGCCCCTTGATAAGTAGCTTCATCCAAACCATGCCCAAATGAATACCCTACTTGTTTAGTTAACACAAATCGGTCATGCATTTGATTCGGCGGCCAGAGAGATAACTCCACTTCAAACCCAGCAGGCAATAGAGGTTGCACATGTTCAGTTAAGCCTCTTTGCAAATCCGCTCTCGTCTTTCCTTCATGGATTGCTGTATACACCAACGCTCTTCGACATGGCCGGCGGCCCGCAGAAAGGCGGTTAACAAACTCAATAAAGGGTAGCCTGTATCTATCATCTGAGGGGTGAAAATATGGGTCAATAAACATAGCGACTTCAGCTAATGAAAGCGACACTGAAAGTGCGTCTGCTAGCGATTGTGCATTTCTCGGTACGCTAATAGTTTGGCCGACATTCCAATTTTTCGGCTCGTTAAACATCAACTCAGCGTAATCAAATTCACCGTTTGGTTCGTCGGTATTGCATGTAATGATGGCCTCTGTACCCAACTCCCCTTTTACATGTCTTGCCTGTTCTATCCATAAATTTAGGTTTGCTGGTATTTGTATACCTGGCATCAATGAGCTGCTTGCCAATTCAGAAATTTTGTCAAAACACTTTCTACGTTGTACTGGGGGTAACTGCATAGCTCTAATACTATCTTGTTGCGCCCTTACCCAGTTACGCTGCAAATTTGGGATAGCGGTAACAACTCGCCCTTTTTCTGCTCTAAAGTCTGTAAAGAAACGCTGTAAAGCATCTAAGTTTCTTGTGTAGGCATCAGGGTCCACGGCATATTCTCTAATCATTCTTACACCTCCCCGTAGCGCTCTTCAAAGAAACCTTCCGGCCAGTCAAGTTCGAAATCCCCACTGTCTGTAATACGCTGGCGTTGATAATGAATTTCATCGTCGTTTTTAAACACATTAATAACACTAATCTCATCAGGCGTTATTGAAAGCGTCCCTTCATCAATCGTTCTTCTTAAAAGACGTAACATCAAGTGCTCACTATGAGTCTCGATGAGAAACATTTTATCTGGGTTGTTCTTAACTGCTTCGATCATCATATCCCCTAAAGCTAACTGCCATTTGGGGTGGGTATGTAGTTCAGGTTGCTCACACGAAACGATAAGGTCTTGTTCAAGTGATGTGGCAACAACGAATGGGAATACTTGTGATATACCAACACCGACGCTTGACGGCAATAAAGGGATATCAGTATGAGAGTCCTTAAGCATGATTGATTTTTCACTCAAACTTGCTTCGCCGTAAGCTGGAGACTCAAAACAGTAATTAGTGCCGAAGAACTGGCTACCGACGAACTTTTCATTAGTTTTGTTTTTTACCCTTTCATTCGAGTAAGCGAACGTCTCCCAACCAGCAGTCCCATCATACCAACGCTGTGGACTGGTTTTATTGTTTAACACCATCGAACGATTTGGCACAACACGTAGTGGCCCGATATGAATGAAGTCTTCTAACTTTTTCACCAACAATTTCATGGGCGCTAATATCGCTTGAGAAGATGTCGCTTCTGCAAATAACTTTGCAGCTAAAGGATGATCAGGAAACACATTATTCCAAGAGAATGGAGCATTAGATAGATCTAGACGAGTATAGATATTAGGTAATGCATCCTGACCTTTCAGGAACATTTCTTCCCATTCTCCCGAATCAAATAAGTTGTTTAATGAGAACGATTCATCTACTTGCCAATGAGGTAACGGTTGATAATGAGTGATGCTACTTTGTTGTTTACCTGGTTGCGATTCTATGCGACACAACTCATTTCCTTTACTGTTACATTCATAACGGCTGACGAATGTCTTCTGCTTAAGGTGATCCCATCTAATATCTAATTCGAAATTAAATTCATCCGCTTCTGAATCAGGAGTAAAGCCTAAATAAGATTCGAGTAACCAACGCTCAGAATCGGACAAATACTCATCCCAAATATCCGTTGCACCATCCCTAAAATCAAGAGTGGCACCTATAGTGATAGTGCCATTTAAGTCTTTGCCATGAACTAGGTTTTGAAATCCACCAAAATAGAGGGCTTCGCCCGCTATTGAGCTATATTGTGCATCAAAGTTCCGCTTCGCGACTACTTCGTACAAATATAATAATGCATGCAGAACAGTACTTTTACCCGTACTGTTCGCACCAAAAAAAAGCGTGATCGGTGCCAGCGGAATGACAGCCTTTGTCTTTATTCCCTTAAACCCACCAACAGTCAGTGACGTTATTTTCATATTTTACCTTTTAACATTTGAAATGCTTACAACACGTTAACTGCTATCCAAGTAGACCAGTTGGCACTATTAGACACCTTCGCCAATTTATAAACCTCAATTAGCCTCTTTATCTGATCGTGTGTATCTCTCATGAAATCAAATCGATGCATCCCGCCAGCGAGATCTAAACGCCAATATCCAAAGCCTTGATCTAGAGTTACTTCAACGATATCACCAGTAGAAAAATGCAATTGTATTGCTCTTCGGTGCGGTACTTCTCGTTTGTTATCAATTATGTTGGTATTTACTTTTTTGCCGGCCATATGAGTCAACCACGCATTAAATATAGCGTCATAATCGTAGCGATCGTTCCAATCATGATTAACAGCAAATGGATTTCTATTTTGTTCATCAAAGCAGCTGTTGACTTCTATTTGGCAATCCGATGTTTCTCCTAGTACTTTGAGAACCTCTGCTAACAACAACAAAGAAACGGGACTTTGGAGATACCTATCCGAATATGAAACACTTTTCAACTCACCTTCTTTAAGCAGCTTTGCTAATCGCTCGTCTTTACTTTTCAATAGCTTAATAAAGCCACTACCGAAGTTTGATAGCGGTCCATTTAATTCAGTCGTGAGATCAACATGAACAGCTCCTAACAAGTGAGTTGGCTCCATGGAGTCTAATTCGAAAGGAGTTGTCGCTATTTCTGGTTCACTATAAGAAATAATGGAAATATCTTCCGCTGTAAGCCAATACTCTCCAGGGGTGGTTGCTTTAATATCAAGGTTAGCCAGTGTTAACCAACCGCTACCAGTTAAGCCTTGAAAAACAATCGCCCCACATTCTTTTCCATATCTAAGTTGAACCCCGATTTTTTGTATTTCCCTTAAAAAACTCAGAATTTCTTCAGGAAAATCAACTTTCGGGACGACTATTGAAACAGCTATATTCTTCGCCAATAGTTCATGCAATTTCGATTTCATCAAGACAAGAGATGTATCCCAACTTTCGACTTCAGAAGAAAGAACAAACAAACATTCCGATACTTTCTCATTGAGTAAATCGGTTAGTTGCGCCTCAATAGTTTGAGGGCAGTATTTTCCATCATTGATAAGGTTTTGGTGCTTAGTAGCAAGTGATACGTAGTGCTTAAAATCATCTCCTAACCATTCTATTGCTAACATGCGATCGAGTTTATCGGTATCGTGTCTCGAATCCGACTCTAAAAGACATTCAGGACAAAACGCGTCACAATGCTTCCTACAATCAAGTTTTCCAACTAATCCATTTAATATCTTAGAGATATGAAATGGCGCGGAAGTCGAAAATCCGGCACCGCCGCCCACGCTGTCGAACAGTTGTAGCACTAATGCGTGTTGATTCTCACCAATAACTGTTGGCCTAACGCTATACTGGACCTCATTTGTAGACACTCCAAGTTGCTCGATTAAACACTTTCGTAATGCCACAGCTAATGTAGTCGCTACTTTCCGACCCTGCTCATTATCAGGTATATATTCACCCGTTTTGGGGTTTTTAACCACCAGCTCAAATACATCGGTTCGAGAGTTAATACCTAAATGAATTGAAGACATTATCTTGGCTGACCCATCACAATCAGCGTGTCGACCTACTTCATCTTTATCGAACTTACTAGGACGCGGGGGCTTATGTGTTTTTTCAAAGTTAAGCGCATTTGGCAACTCACCTTTCGCTGTCATCGACTCTGCGCGGCCACAAGCCATACATAACGCGTATCCTTTACCGGACAACCCAGAACTATGATGGAAGACCTTTCCATTAGTATCCGCCACCATATAACCAAGTGCAGGCATGGGTAATGGTGTCGCTGTACCGGATGCAATAACCCAAGAAGGTTGTACTGGAACATAATTATTATTCGAAATATTATTTGTTGGCTCTCGATAATAATCAGTGACAAAACCTGTAGGTTGAATCACTTTTTTTCTACAGTCAGTATTATCAGGGATACTTTGTCCACAAGCGATATTGGTACACACGAGAGAATTTGAATCAGATTGTATTTCCAGATCCGTTTCGTAACCTGTCTGGCCACAACCAGGACAACGCCAAGCTAAGTCAAATTTCTGTGAATCCTTCGCGCCATCAACGTGAATTTTCTGCCAGTTAAGAGAAATGCCTGCCGCCCGATGTACTCGCCCATCAAGAACTATTTCTGAACCTGGGGCATATTCTCGAATTGCAACAGCTAGATTTCGGCTTGGTAACCCTCGATTGATAGAAACATTATCCTCTCGATCAAGTTTGCTTAGATTCCTAAATTGAAGCTGCCTTCTAAAATCGACGATATTATCGGTATCCAAGTTTACGACATCAGTAGGGAATCCATATCCAGGCAAAAACGCCCTTGTCGCTAAATCCCGTAGTAAGTACTCTCTACATAAACGGGACTTTTCACTATTTAGCTTAAAAGCGTAAGGTCCATCTGGATCAACACCGACCAATTCATTTTCTATGTATTGATACTCTTTTAGCCAACGCGTGGTTATTTCCTCTATTTTCTTTGCCGAGCGCTTACAGATTTGTGTCAAAGGAATTTTTTTCAACTCAGTACCTTCAATTAAAGTAGATAAAGCTGATTCAAATCTCTTATCACACGTTTTTAGCCAATTAATATAACGTTCTGCTATAGATTTTTCACCGTTAAGCTTCGCATTAAACCACTCAAGATCTAAGTTAAATTTCTCTTTATTCGTTAATCCAACCTCTTCAATTAAGAAGCGTCCCATCAAAAATGAATTCACATGGCGCTGCACCAATTTCTCAGACGAAAATTCAACATGAGGAGCTGGTATAACGGTAGTAAATGGCCATTTCGGGTTATTAAAAACCAACGTATCATGCGGGTTACTTTTACACAGCGTATAACTTATCGCTCTAGATTCTTTAGATCGACCAGCGCGACCTGCTCGCTGAAGATAGTTCGCAGGGTGTGGCGGCACATTGTTCATCACTACCGCTGTAATACCTCCGATGTCAACGCCCATTTCCATTGTTGTTGAGCAATTGAGGACATTTTTCCTGCCAACTTTAAACTCATCCTCATAGGTTTTAAGTCGCTCAGCGGATTGTTGCGCAGAGTGTTCTGCTGAAGCATAGTAAAAACCACCCTCTACTGTTCGGTCATTAATGTCCGTCCACAAATTCTGCTCTCTAAGTGATCTCACTTCCGATGATTTTTCAATATCCTTGCGCGTTAGAATCAATGAAAGTAAGAAGTCGTCACTTCCTTCAAAAGCCCATACTGCGGGAAGTTTCACTTTTTCACATAGGTTGCTATCTAACTGGCCTTTAAACGGAATATAAGGAGTGATCCCTTTAAACGTAGTGTCCAACAGCTTGTTCGTAATCGGGCATATATAAGCCGAATTCATCAAAGAAAAGCTGACATTAGTCAGGTTCAAACTATATTGTTTGTCTGCTGTTGAATCTTGTAAAATTTTTGATCCAGTTAATGCATTCCATGCAGAAATCAACCAACCATTAACCGTGTCTTCCCCTAATGTACTCGTAATATCAATTCCTGTGGCAACAGTGAGCAGAGTGATTATACGTTGTTGACGTTTACTGCCTTTTCGCACTAACGGCCAACTCTTCGCTCTGTTTTCATCGACATCACTAGCATCTGGCCCTAATAATGTTTTAGGTGAAAAGTGCATACCGATCCAACGAATCCATTCACGATCAATGGTTATATAAGAGTTTTCACGGACAAAAAAATCCAAACAAACTTTAAGGTAATCACGCCAATCTTTTACCGTTAGGCCGTAATTCTCCCAAAGCTCCGGGACAACATCGATTTTATCCAATCCTGGGTAGACTATTTTGACCAACCCCTGAGTCTCGAGACTGTTTCTATTTTTTGGCCGTCTCGCAAACTCTCTCGTCAATAGCATTTGAGTGAGTCGTAAAGGTCCTGTCGAGTCATCGAAAATTTCTGGCGATAGCCGCTTGTTCTCTTTTAACATCGACTCTTTTAGATCGTTATCTTGCTTAATAACAGCTGCCAATTCAGACCAAGGGATCGTTTGAGGCAAAGGTATGGCAACCGAACTACTGACAACATCAATATATTCTTTTAGCGCCTTTGCATCTTCAGGCATGGATTGTTCGATGGATGGCAACATGACTCGTAATTTGTCGATAGGCATACTCAAGTAGTCCTTTACGCTGTCGAGTAACGCCTCATCTATAACGACTTTCTCTTCAACATGCCTGCGAAGCTCCTTAAATACTAAACCTCGCAATCGAGAGCGCTCTGCTTCTTGCTGCATTCGAATGGACATTTTTGCCGTTCCTTGTCGGCTATCGGTAAAAGTAATTAACCGACGCCCTCGACCCGGAACAGAATTCGGACCTATTTTGGATTCTTTATCGACTTCAATATCCGGACAGTATTCTAATACTGTTGGTACCGCATTTGCTGTATAAAATGGTGCACCCAACAACCCTCTTCGTAACGCTTTACTGTACTGACCTCTACCTGAGTAACCACATTCGCAACATTGTTGTGATTCATTCATCGACTTCGATAAGTGAATTGAACTATTATCCAAAAACTCTTCACGACCTGCATTATCAAAGCCTGTTAGTAGGTAATCATCATTCTGCTTTGAGCCAATAACGACTTGAGTATCACTTGCCGTTGTCTTTTTGGAAAACTGATCTGAGCGCTCCTCATCTACCTCTTTTTCTTCTTCATCAAGTAGCGAAAATTCATCGCTTATTTTCCCGGTACATTGTTGCAACTGACCATCTTGGTCTATGGCTAATAGGTGTGGTTCATTACAATCATTGCAAAATGTCAATTCAAGTACTGCAGACCCACAATGACATTTCTGACGATGTTCACTATAAACAAGACCAAATGGCCATGCGCCATTCAGTTTAGACTCTTTCTTATTCTCACAGTTTGGGTCAATACAGCACCACAAACCATGCAATGTGCGCTGAAAATAGTGAGCTCTAAGCTTTAAAAATGCCTCACTGCTATGAAACTGCTTGGTTCCGGTACAGATATCTAGCCATCGGCATAATTCTGCTTCGTTTAAATCATAAGGTTGTAATTTATCAAGCAATTCAGCGTAATGTACCGGACCTATATTGTCGCCAGCTAACAACTCTCGTATTCTAACGGCTAGTTTGGAACTCGCTAAAGCAAAGTATCGACGCTCTGATACTTCCGAGTTTTGACTTAGCTTCTTCTCTTTAGGTTGTTCACCTTCTGGATCTATCGCTTCTATTTCACTGATGGTTAAGTTTGCTGGTGTTACTTTGGGTAAGCCTGGAACAACGCGTCTCCCCCCAATGACGGCTACCTGCTCTACACCGACATTAGCTAGCCTAGCGAGGTATTGTTTAAGTTTCGTTTCTGCTTCAGCGCCCGCAATTGTTGCGGACGTAGCAATAAATCGAATATCCTTTGGCTTAACATCAAAAGCTTGCATCACACGTCTTAGCTGCAAAGCAAGTTCAGCGGCTTGGGAACCAATATATGTATGCGCTTCATCTAATACGATCCAACGCAGCTTGCCCTGCGATTGCCGGATAATGGGAGCATCTGCTTGCCTCACCAACATATACTCCAACATGGTTCCGTTGGTGACCAAAATAGGAGCCGGGTTGTCTCGCATCAACTTTCTCGAAAGCACTTCCTGAGGCTGATTTTTTTGCCTTTGCCTATCTTGAGCTTTAAGGTCATTAGGCGTATTACCGTTATACAGACAAAAACGAATATCACCGTTAAAGTGTGTCGTCCAAGCATTCAGTCGTTCTTTCTGCGAGTTTATTAACGCATTCAAAGGATACAAAAATAGCGCTCTCACCCCGGTTAGCGAACTGTTGGTCTGTTGTGTTTCTCGATACAAATCTTCGAGAACTGGTACCATGAAACACTCTGTTTTACCCGAACCTGTACCACTGGTGATAATTTGGGATTGGGGGCGAGGGTCAAGCAAACCTCTCCATGCTTCTAGTTGATGTTTGTACGGCTTTATCTCTCGATTCAGAACATACTTACACTTGCAGCTACTGTCTTTTTTACACCCCTCTTTATGCGGTGCGACATCTAGCGCGTCTAGTAGCTCTGGGCTGAGTAGGTTGTTATAATCGGGGTTAGAAAGGTCTTCTATCGTTATTTCGTCTGCTTCCCAAGAGAACATTTGCTCAAACACCGGGCCGTGAACAAATTTTTCATCCGTTTCCATTCTCTCGCTTAAATGGTTTCTAAGCGCCGGGTTATTGATACCCAAAATACTTAAAGTTGACTCTTTTGCTCGGCTATTAGCTTGTTGTTTTAGCGTGGAAAAATATTGCTTCATTTAAGCTTCCTCTTGGGAAAATACGCACAATGCACTCTGAAATACGGGGTTAAACCAATGACGGTCAAACTCGACAATCTGTCGTAGATGGAAATAATCTATGGGATAAAGTGACGGTGACAATTCTTCCAGTTGCACTTTTCCACACGCCACTGCAGCGGCAAAAATAGGGAAATAAAGCACACTTTTGTGTGAACTTCGGTTTACTTCAAAATGAATAAGCGATTCGCAATGTTTCTGGCACCATGTTTCTAAGTCATAGCCAAATGCTTTAGGCCATTCACGGTCAGACAAGTGAACTCGCATCAAGTCTTGGCTCCATTGTGGTAAAAAGTATTGAAACACAACTGATAAATTAGTTGTTTGCTGAGTAAATTGATCGTCAATTAGTGCTCGGCACTGCTTTTCAAACAATGGGGTAAATTCAGAAAGAGTTTCTAGCTTGCTCTTAACTTTGTTATCCACCACTTTTTCAGGCAGCCCTATATCTAGCAACATCTTGCGATACTTAACAGTATGTGACCGCCAAATACTCAGCGGTATAAGCTCCCAAATAACATTGAATTCAACTTTCAAACGTTCCATTAACTGAGCGGGGTTATCGGCTTTAAACGCAAGAGCCGATAAGCAAGTAGTATTCGTCACTATTGCTTTCCACACTTCAAAGGTCGCCATTGGAAGGTGCGAGTAATTAGCAAACAAATCGTTGATAAATCGCCAGCTACTGTGATTAAAGTCATTCGCTAACATTGGGAGCACATCGGCTATCGCGTTTGGATTAGTTACTGGATGAAATAACGCAACCGCCTTATTTAAAGTTTTAACATCACTAGAATGTTCAATAGGCTCACGACTTGGAATAAACTTCGCGCGAAAAGCCAACTGAGTCTTGTTTGAAGGAACGATTAACGCTGGCTGAGATAATTTTGTATTTAGCTCGAATACGCCTGTCGCTACGCCATTGGAATATCTTTGTTGAAGGGCGTGCGGTTTTTCTGCTGGGTCAGCCAAATTAATCAATTCTGGCTTAATAATGAGCTCTTTTTCCAGTTTTACATTAAAGCTCACAGTGTCATTTAGCTGTTGAGCTTCTGTGGCATATCGCCCAATGATAGTTTGTTGCTCTCTACAACCCGACCCTCCAATAACCATTCGGATTTCATCATCAAGTTCACCAGATGCTGCCAATAGTTCGCGAATTCGATGGCGAAACTCATATAAGCTGACCTCTAGCACCTTATCTGCAACCTTGTACTCCCAATAATAAGACGCATCACGAGACCTCGTCGGCCCTTTCAATTCAATATGGTAACTTGCCGCTACATCTACACGCGGGAAAAACTGAATACGTGCACCTAATAAATCATCGATGGTGATACGATTGGCTAGACCGTTACCATGTTTGTCAAAGGTTAACGCTCCTGAGGCTGGAAAAGGTACCCGTACTTTTATCGGGTCAGCCATCAAGTTAGCACTGATAGAGAGAATAATATCCGCTGGGGGTGACCCTTCAGCTGTCACCGTTATTCTCTTGCCACCTTCTATATTGGTTTGTTTATAGGAGACCTGTTCGCCTTCTATGGATACAAATAAGTTCCTTTCACAATGAAGTTCGACAAAACCACTATTAGCCTGCTTAGACGGCTTAAGTTCAATGCCGAATGATTGCGGAAGAATAGCGAGGCGTTTACGAAGCATTGTTCGATTACCACTTGCCTTTAAACGTACTGATTGGATACCAAACAAGCCAGCTTGATGCGTTTCTCCTAGTGGTTTATTACCTAACCATAATTCTGTATGCGCTTCTTGGCTGGTAATGGTTGGCAACCCCAGATAGATAGGTTGTCCAGTACTTGAGTAATATTGTAATTTGACACCTCGAACGCTCACTTGCTCTGCTAACACTGCAGACTGTCGCGTTGATATTACATAAGTATCACGCTCATCATCTTCAGTATAATAATCAACCTTAATTTCCCCACTAAAGTGGACAAACTGGCAGTATTCTGTCGTTACTGATGTGCACAATTCTGGAAACTCGGCAGTGTACGTCGAACTTTTTGATAAGATAGCCTTCAGTTGATCTGCTTTAACATTTACACTTCCTTGTCCAACGACCCAATCATGTTCACCGTCTGACTTAAGCACAATGGGCATCTCATTAATAGCGAGATCAGAATTAGCGATTTCTTCACGATGAAGCTCAACACCGGCTTGCAATACGACTAAGTACAGATCTTGCTCTGTGGCTTGGCGACGAAATTCACAAGCAGGGGTTCGTAAAATAACCTTCGTCGTTTCTCCTTCAAAGGTTGTATGACCAATGCCTAGCTCTGCAATTACTCTATTGCCTTCTTGTATAAATAACTCAACTCGACTGTTAATCAATGCTTCGCGTTTAAAAGGCATAGGTATCGCCTTCATCAATTTAATTTGAGCAACAAAGCCCAAATCATCATTGTTCGAAAGCCTTTGTCTGCAAATAATTCGTTTTGTTTGTTGTGATTTGTCTTTTCGCTGAACGGAGGCTGAAGTCAATAAACCGGTGAGAAATTCACTTCCGGTGTCTACATCAAGTGGAATTGGAAATAGATCTCTCCAATTGGGTAATTGGGTGTCTAGATGATTGGCTGGTCGCTCTTGTTGTTGCAGGTTGTATTCATCGGTTAAACGCAGCAATAGCTCCGCCATATTAGTGATAAGATCAACCGTCGTTTCTTGTCTAAATGCCTCAGGTAAATGTTCAAGGCCCTCCGACACTAACTGAAAAGGCGATTGACCAAATTCCTGAGCGTCGTCAAAAACCCTAAGAATACGTTTAAAGATTGTTTGGAAACGGCCGCCTTCACTCGCTAGCAGCCCATAGGGTAAACCGCCTTCTCGAAACACTGAACCAAGAAAACTATGCCTTTCATCGTTATATTGGCTAACCGTACGCTGCCAATATTTAAAACCTGTTTTTATTACCTTACTACGTTGGTTAGCATCTAACTCAAACTCTAAGCTGCTTGATATACCACTCCAGCTCCATCCACCTTGATATTGACGTCGATACCATTCAGCACTAAAAAGGCAAAAAGCGGCACACCAGCTACTATCTCCGTGCAACCTTGTTGGCAATTTTTGTTTTTTTAAACTGGTTCGTAAGTGATGATATTCGGATTCTGATAGCTGATAGGTAAAGAGCGGCTGACCTGTTGGCTGAGATAGTTCTCGCTTCGTCAAAATGGCTCGTAGGCAACCATTAACCGAAGTAGAGCCGAGTATCGCACTTGTAGGTTCAAGTGCGCTGGGGGACGTAGTATCCATTAATAACCTAACCTTATTTACTTAACCTTAACTGTAAGCTGGCCAAATACTTCGCACTTAGCCATTTTTATACAAGCCAATGCATTGCAACAAACATTCCGATTAGTAACAAGTTGATTTATCAAGGAATAAGTCGGTAATCACACTTTAACTTTGGAAGTTAAATTACCAAGGTGTAATTATTTTTACGGTTAAGTTTAGGGAGAAGAAGTTATTTCAATAGGCATGAATGTGATGGTTGCTAACGGAGTCTAGGCTTTATTTTTAATTCCTCTAAAACCACCAACGATAAGTGATGTTATTTCCCGTTGTTTAAAATAGAAAGGACCTAACCTTTGATCAAAAAAGAGGTATCCGAAGATACCTCTTAAGTTTATAGTTGGCCTGAGAAAGCTTTTTGGGAAAGAGAGTTAAACAAAGTAGAATTCAATTCTTCACTCCCTGCCATTGAGTTCAAGGAAATCTGGCACTTATCATAGATCGCCGCAAATCTATTCTGCAAATCAACTGGCGGAAATCCAACTAATATATTCTGTAGCTTAGCGGGTGATGTGTGTTTCACTTTAGTTCCTGTTGAACTTAGCTGAATCTCAGCTCTAACTGAGTTATTATTAAAAAGGCACATCAAAAACGTTTTGTTAACGTACGAGTCGTTGAATTCCAACAGCCCAAGTCGCTGATTATGCAAGTATCTACCACCCTCACGAACTTCTAGGCAACTGCCCAATAGACCGGGAGCTTGCTCTGTCATAGCGACTAAAAGTGCCCCTTTTGAAAGAACGTACTCTTCGGGTATAGGGCCATCATAGTATTTTTGCTTATCTCCACGCTCACGAAAACCACCTTTTTCATGAAAATTACCTGGAGTCATAAGCACGTGTTCAGCACTTTCAACAAAAAACTGACTCTTGAACGCAAATCCGTGCTTTATTGCAGTGAAATCACCTATATTGTTCTGTTTCCATTCTTTATTATTTATGATCGGATCACCAAACATGTCCAAAAACACGCTGCGCAAAAACTCATCGGCAAGTTCAATGGCTTGCTTTCGTTTCTGGCGAATCGCATCGGCTTTATCCAAAATTTCAGCTATGCGTTTTTGTTCGTCTAGTGGGGGGAGTGGGATCTGAAGCTCTCGAAGCTGATCAGTTGTAAGATTCTTAAATATTGCCCCAACAGCACTCGAGCTCAACTTTTGCTTTGTATAAAGCATAAACTGGTATAAGTAATCTTTATCTATTTTACTTAAATCCAAATCACGAAGCCCAGCGAATCCATCGTGTATACATGCATCAACAGCTAATATACATGGCTGTCCAGGTTGTCCGCTCACCGCGACAATAAAGTCACCACTCTTCATTGGACGACTCTTCGTAGCCCCTTCTTCGGTCAGAGAATCAATTCTAGGGGTAACTATTTTTCCATCACGAGTTACATCTCCCACCATCAATCTAGGTACTGTTCCACCATAGTATCTAGGATCTCCTTTGGGACGAGGGCTACTTCCCCTAACAATTTTACAAAGTGAACCTAACTTCACCATTGGCCAACTCATAGCATCGACTCCAATTCATTTAAGTCGGCCAAAATCTCGTTTTCTAGAGTTTTGAGTTTGCTCAGAATCACTTTCGGTTCTTCATAGCTTTCTTGCTCGTACACTACGTCTTTGTAGCGGTTGATGGATAGATCATATTTGTTCGACTTAATATCATCTTTCGCTACCAAGAAAGCTTTTTGTTTTTTGTCTGACCATTGCTCTGTTGACTCTCCCGCCATCACTGCTGCCTGATACGCTTTGTACTGCTTAACGAGGTCTGGTAAATCGTTATCTTTGATTGGGGTACGCTTATCATCTAACGAACGACCGTCGGCTTCCACATCATAGAACCAAACGTTATCGGTACTGCCACCTTTGGTAAAAATCAGGATTGCGGTAGACACACCTGCGTATGGCTTAAACACGCCACTTGGTAGTGAAATAACCGCTTCTAACTGGTTATCTTCAATTAGGTGTGCACGAAGCGCTTGGTGCGCTTTAGAACTACCGAATAGCACGCCGTCAGGGACAACTGTTGCGCTACGTCCACCAACCTTCAGCATGCGTTGGATCAGTGCAACAAACAGCAACTCGGTCTTTTTAGTTTTCACGACTTTTAAAATGGCAGGATCGACGTCCTCTTCATCTAGGCTACCCTTAAACGGCGGGTTGGCTAGGATGATATCGAAGCCATTTTTCGCCTCATCGGGGAAGCGTTCAATAAAGCTTTGGCTTAATGTGTCTTGGTAGTGAATATCCGGCTGTTTTACACCGTGCATCACAAGGTTCATTGCAGCAACGCGCAGCATGGTTGAGTCAAAGTCAAAACCGTGGAACATGTCGTAATCGATATGGGCGCGATTTTCAAGCTTGTCACCTGCGTACAAACAATTAAATACCGGATTACCGTCAATATCTAATACTGGCTTGCCTTCTTCGTCAAACGCTTGCTCTTTCTCGGTGCCTTCTGGTGAAGAATATTTCTCTAACAGGTATTCGTACGTCGATGAAAGAAAGCCGCCAGTACCACAAGCAGGGTCACAAATGCGGTGTGTTTCTTCAACATCGAGCATTTCGATCATGGCTCGGATGATATGGCGCGGTGTACGGAACTGACCGTTAATACCAGCGGTGGTCAATTTTGAGAGCAGGTACTCGTATAAGTCACCTTTTACGTCTTTGTTTTCTAAAGGAAGGTCACTGACCAATTCAACGGCTTTAACTAGCAAGGATTGCTTTTGAATCATTAACTGAGCATCTTTCATAAACTCAGCAAACAAGGTGTCATCGCTGGTCAGCTCTTTAAAGAATGGAAATAGCTCGTCTTTAACCAATGGGTAAAGCTTTTCCGCACCTAAGTGACGGAAGTTTTCCCAGCGGATATGTTGCTTGTCCACCTCTTTATCTTCGCTCATAGGGAAACGACGTGCGAATGGCTTACCTGTTCGAGCGCTACGTTTTTCATCGTTACGCTCATTCATGTCTAGCATACGGGCGTACATCAAGTAAGTGATTTGCTCAACGACGGTTAAAGGGTTGGTGATACCACCGGTCCAAAACTCTTCCCATAGCTTATCGATTTGGCTTTTTAGTGCACCTGATGTAATCATTATTCATTCTCTTAGTTTTTCGCTTGACTGCTTGTTTAATTCTTCGGCAAAGCTAGTTCGGGAGCAACCAACGGCGTATTCAGAGCCTTAATTCAAGGCCTTCATTCAAGGTAGTAGCCGCTGGTTTTTAGTGGTTGTAGTGTAATCAGCTTGCTGGCTTAACCAAAGGGCTAATTCACGGCTTTCTCGACGCTTGATTGTTTATTACCCAAATGCACGCTAAAGCGACGCACAAATTGCTCAACTACATCTGCTTGAGCTGGGTTCGGGAACACACCGTCTAATCCCGCATCGTCAATTTGATTAAATGGTGCGTCATAAAGAGCTTCAATATCAACGCTGCCATAACGACATAAGTGATTCTTGAGCATGCCGATAAAACGCTGCTGTCTTGCGTTCAAGTGAGTATGAACTTGTTGAACGAATGCGGTAAATTCATGCTCAATTTGTTGTTCATCCATCCCTACAATCGTTCGTAAAATTTGGTCCAACTCTGCTGTTGATTCAGGGAAGAACTCTTTGAGTGTATGTAAATCCACATTTGGGTTTTGTGTATGCACCAGTGCATTCAGTGTTGATAAATCAGCTTCTGTCACCGCTTGCCCGCCACGTATTTTCCGTAGCACAGTGTTAGATTCAAACAGTGGCGTAAGTGTCTTTTCAACTTCTTGACGATAGATCTCGTAATCTACAGTGATGATGTCGGTTTTAATTTCTTGCGTTTCATACAGCCCTGAATCTTCTTGCAAGTCAATAATGGGCGTTTTCGGTGCAGGAGGCGCTACGCCTTTATCGCGCAAATGAATAACCGTGCGTAAGTTATGACGACATGCTTCTACCGCAAAATAATCGGCATCACTCAAATAGTTGGGTTGTTGAATCTGCTTGATCGTTGCCGCTTTACTACGCACTTCATTTAGATGCATCGACAGACTGATGACCTTGTCTAAGATCGGCGGCGCCTCTAACTCAACTTTACTTGGCTGCTGCAGTTTGGCGAGTTGCAATTGTAAGAATTGCAGGTCTAAACGCAGCGCTTCACTTTCACCAGTAGTCTTCTTCCACTGCATCAGAGACGCCATTTCATCAAAGAGTAACGCTTTAGTATCTGGCGCCATCTGCATTAACCGTTTTTCTTCACTCAGCTGTGCTTTTAGTTTCCATTTCTCGCGTACCGCGATGGTTTTATCGTTTAGAGAGTCAATGTCTGCCTTAATCTGCGGTATAACGTCGGCAAAGATTTCCATCTCCGCTTTCTTAAGCGCTTCGACGGCAAGCACTAATTTGGCTTCAAATACTTTTTGCGCCAAAGATTTACTTTGCGTTCCTTCATCCTCATCTGGGTTCATTTTGAAATGCTCAAAGTTGCCCCAGTGGTCGAAGATGAGAAAGTGCTTTTTATCTAACCCTGGCCCGTACAAGTTTTCACATAAACGCGTACCACGCCCTACCATTTGCCAAAATTTCACTTTTGATTTGATAGGCTTAGCAAAGACCAAGTTAACACATTCAGGTACATCTATACCGGTGTCTAACATATCAACCGAGACGGCAATGGTAACTTCATCATCGTTACCTTCAGTACTTTTGAAGTTGTCGATAAGTTCTTCTGCTCTCTCATATTTTGAGTGGATAACTCGGCAGAAATTTCCACCCATATCTGGGTACATTTCACTAAACAACTCAGCTAGCAGTTCGGCGTGAGCTATGTTTCTTGCAAAGATAATCGATTTACCAGGAAGTTGGTCATCCACATCTTTTAAACCCTTTTCCATTAGGTTGCGGATGATTGCTCGGTTGGTATCTTTATTGAATATGGCTTTATCAACCTGCTTCGCATCGAAATCCAGAGTGTTTGGATCAATACCTTGGTCTTCTAGTTCTGCAATCTGCTCATCCGTCAGTTCGCTTGCCTTAATGCCATCACGTAAGAATTGAGTTGTGTGAGTGACGACTTTAAATGGAACTAAGTTTTTCTCTTCAATCGCTTGCTCAAGTGGGTAGTTCGCCGTGGGCATTTTGTAGTCACAGCCGAACAACTGACTGGTTGAGCGCGAAATCATCTCAACAGGTGTCGCGGTTAAACCTACTTGTAATGCATCGAAATATTTGAATAGCTCGCCGTACTTGTTGTAAATCGAACGATGCGATTCATCAGCAACAATTAGGTCAAAGTGACCAACATCATACTCTTCATAATTTTGGATCATGCCCGGATAGGTCGCGATAACAATACGCGCCTTTGAAGCTAGTTCTTTCTTGCTTTTACCTTTGATGAAAAGCGGCTCTTTAGTGTGCTCATTAAACGCATTACCTGCCTGTTTACGTAGCTCTTTTCGGTCACATAAGAACAGAATACGTTTCGCCCAACCTGCATCTAACAAGCGCTTGGCTAAAGCAATAGAGACTCGCGTTTTACCCGTCCCGGTTGCCTGTACAATAAGTGCCTTTCGATGCTTGTCTGAAAACCGCTCGCAAATGCGGCTGATGCTTTCCATTTGATATAAACGACCCGCAACTTTTGTATCAATGGGTGTGCTGTTTAGATCTTTCTTTAACTCTCGTTGAAGAATTAGATATTGAAGGCTGTCTTTTGAGTAATAGCCAAAAATCAGTCTAGGTGCGTAACCCTGAGCATCATCCCAAATATAGATTTCGTAGCCGTTAGTGTAGAAAATGACTGGGCGCTGGCCGGTACTTGCTTCTAGAGCGTCTGCATATAATTTTGCTTGCTCACGACCTGCATTAGCATCTTTTCGAGTTCGTTTAGCTTCAATGACAGCCAGTGGCTTTCCATTGTCATCCCACAGAACATAGTCGCAAAAACCTTTACCTGTTGTAGTAGGCTGCCCATCGACTTCATACTCTTTTGACACCTGTTCCGTGCTTTCATTATCAAGAGCGACATCCCAACCTTCACTGCGTAATTCAGCATCAATGAGACGCTTACGAGTTTCGGCTTCATTAAAGTCAAAACTGCTTTTTAGTGACAGGGTATTAGTGCGAATTTTATCGGCTTTAACGTGGTCAGTTTGCTGCTTCAGCTGAGCGGCTTGTTTCTGAGCTTCTAACTGCGCTTGCTTTACTTCTTCTAATTCTTTTAGCGCTTTCTTAAGAAGATCGTCATTTTGGTTAAGCTTCTGCTGTAACAGTTTGTTCTTTCTCTTGAACTCAGCTTTAGACTCTTCACCCGTTGGTGCATTGTCTGGAACAGTAAATTTAGGGCAACCTTCTATATCACCGTCGCCATAGGCCATATAGAGCCAACAACCAATAAAGTAAGACTCTTTCAACAACCAAATCGAATCATGTTGTGAGACTTTCCCTTCATGGGCAGCCTTGTTACCCCCCTTGCGAACAGCGTGAAACTTATCAGCAATGGTTTTGTCAACAACCGAAGTAAAAGCGCCACTGACAAGTTTGTCGTGCATTGAAGCATTGGGAGCAACAGGTAGGTGAAGTTCTTGGTATAGGTAACCAACAATTTTTTCAACATAACAACGTAGCTTAACGAGAGCACTTTGCGGATCAACAACGGCGTACGTTTCAGCAAAAGCACCAAGCTCAGCTAACTCGGGCCACTGTTCTCTTAAATGTTCAAAATTCATAGACTTCTTCACCTTTCTGTCTCCTAAGATGAGTGATACTTTGCAACGTTTACGCCAATTTCAAACTTGGTTGTTTTTATGATTCTAAATTGAGCGTTTTCAGCCAGTTATTCAGCGTTTGATGATTATTTAGACCTAACGATTTTGCAGCTTTAGATTTGTTTCCAGCAGCATAATCCATCGCAGAATCAATTGCACTTTTCTTTATATTATCAATATGTTGCTGAAGGTCACCAGGAACCCTAAATTCACCATTGTTCGCCGAAGTCAGGTCACGACTTATTATCGCGACCTCCAAATCTTGTTTAGTGATCTCTTTACCTTCCGACCATAATACGGCTCGGTTTAATGTGTTCCATAGCTCACGAATATTACCCGGCCAGCTGTATGCTTCTGCAAATTCTATTGCAGACTTGGAAATATTCTTACTCTCAAATAAAGGATGAGTCTTCATCTGCTGGTTTATCTCGATCATCAACTCTTCGATCAGGAAAGGGATCTCTTCTGAACGCGCCCTTAACGAAGGCAACTCAATCACTCCAACGGCTAGCCGATAGAAAAGATCTTCACGAAAAGACTCGTCAGAAACCATTTTAAAAAGGTCACGGTGTGTCGCAGCGATAATCCTCACATCAACACTTTTCGTGGCAACGTCTCCCACCTTTGTAATTTCCTGCTGCTGCAATGCCCTAAGTAATTTAACTTGAACGGCTAAAGGGAGTTCACCAACTTCATCAAGAAATAATGTTCCACCATTTGCTTGCTCAAATAGACCTGCATGATCTTGGTGTGCCCCTGTAAACGCACCTTTTACATGACCAAACAAAATGGAATCAACCAAATTTTCAGGTAAAGCACCACAGTTAACAGCTTTAAATGGCTTATCAGCACGAGGACTGGCTTTATGAATACCTTTTGCCATCACTTCTTTACCGGTACCACTTTCTCCGAGTAGCAAAGCTGGTAGATCAGCATAAGCCAATCGTTGCGCTTTCTTGATGACGTTCTGCATGACAGTAGATTTGGCCGTAATCGAATCAAAAGCACTATTGAGAGACGGTGTTTTTGAAGCAAGTTGAGCAATAGCTGTTGACGAAGATTTTTGATACTCAGCAGAAAAGTCTACAGGTACATCAACTTCGATTAACTGACCTTGTGGGGTAGTTTGAACTAACTGACATTTCGCAATACTCTTTCCAAGTAGAACAGAAACGACTGTCATTGCAGGCGTACCAGAGGTCAGGTTTAGAAAAATACCATCAGCCTGATCAGAGACATAAGCCAGTTGCTTGTGCATGACTTTGGTAATTGCAGTGTAATCAATTGGAGATGACAACCTGATACGTTGAATCTTTACTGAAGTATTGGAACGCCCGGCACAAGCAAGTTTTTTTTCAAGCCACTCTTTGTAATCATGCCATTCATCTTCCCATGTACTAGCCAGAATCACGACATCATCAATTGCTGGCGCTTTTAACGCAATAGTCGCAATTGAAGCTGTTTTATCTAGCTTCATCTGATCAAGGTCTGTTCTTCCAAGCCAACTAAGCAAGGTTGCCATTCTATCTTCCGTAATTATCTTTACTTATTGATAAATACTTTACAGCAATAGTCTCTTAGTTGATATTCAACTGCTCTAGTTTCCGCGTATAACCACAATTTTTATCTGCATTTTTTCTATATGTCGAACAACTCCAGAACTGACCGTACTTGCCATTTCTTAGCTTCATCTCACTTCCACAACGCTTGCAGAGAGGGCGAATGTCGCCACACTCTTCGTTGATGCACTTCTGAAAGCCAGGCTTAGTTGTACTGCTCATCGGGCTGCCACAGTGGCTACAAGGAGTTTCTTTGTGTTTGCAGCGAGGATAAAACGAACAAGACAAGAACTTACCGTAACGACTAACACGCTCTTTCAAAACGCCGGTCTTGCAACTGTTACAGGAAATTTTTTCAAACAGTTTCTGTACAAACGATGCATCAAATTCATCGGTATCTACGAAATATTTGTTCTTTATGAGTTCGACAACAAAATCACTGACATCAGTCATATCAGCTAATAGGTACGCTCTATGTTTTGCTCTGGTTAAAGCAACATAAAAAAGACGTCTCTCTTCAGCAAATTCGTAATCATCACCTTTAGGTAATAACGCGTCCACCAGCGGAGGGGTTACTTTTTGAGACGGAAAGCCGTGCTTACCCGTTGTTAATCCCGTAATGATTACATAGTCAGCTTCTTTACCCTTAGAGGCATGGAATGACTGACAGGTAATTTGTAGTGATGGGTATTGTCTATTAATTTCTTGAAGCTGAGTATAATCAGGCATTTGATGCCAAAACCTGGCTAGGAGATACACCTTATTCTGCGCTGGTTTACCTGAGGTATGAACGCAAGCCAAAACAGCATTAAGCGCTTTTTCTAGGGGAGATACACCTTGTTCATTTCTGCCTTGTCTGAGGATCGATACAGCAGGCTTGTTAACCTTAATAAGGGACTGAATGTCTTTTTTAATTTGTACTGGGTTTCTGGTGACAAATTGCGTTGCCACATCTCCAATCGCACTATTAAAACGAAACGTTAAGTCCAATTTTGTTTCCGAAGTCGCACCGAAATACTCAACAAAATTAGTAGTCAGCTTAACGTCTGCGCCACTAAAGCGATAGATAGCCTGCCAATCATCCCCAACGCAAAATAGTGACGTACCAGGCAGTGAATCACGCAACGCTTTGACTAGCCTAGCTCTGGGCTCTGAGATGTCTTGAAACTCATCTACTAAAATGTATTTCCAGGACGAAACAAACTGTCCGGTTTGGACATACATCAATGCTTTACTGATCATGTCATTGAAATCTATCCACTGCTTTTTACGAAGAAACAGCTCATACCGATTGTGTAATGGATACAACAGCTCTAATGCTTTCTCTGTTTGCTTAGGATCGATTGAATTTCTAATGACGTTCTCTATCGCAACATCATCAAGACAAGCTGCTTTGTACATATCCACCAAAGCACTAAACAATTTAGCCAATTCTGTTACTTGGCCTAACTGGCGTAGATTATTAAGTAAATCCTGGGGCGGGATGGGGTTGAATTCGACTTCACGCTCCAACAATTTATGTTCAAGCACCTGAAGAAGCTTTCCAACTTTATGTTGGTGGTAGAACACCTCAACATAACCAGTCTGGTATTGCTTGTGCGTTTGGCGTTTCCATTCAATCGACTCTTGATAGCGATCTTTATCAATCCACGGGGCTGTATTACCGTGCTCATCAGTACCGTAGTATTCAATGTAAATATCGTGGTCTGGTAAATAAAAGTCTGGGTGATATTGACGATATTGATCTGTACTTACGTTAAATCGATAGCTCGCCTCATACTCATAATTAATTCCGTTTCTAAATAACCAGTTAGCAATGACAACCTCACCGTAACTCTTTACCTGATCCCCTTTCAACGAACGGATGTCATTATCAGTTAAGTACTGTAAATACTCACCTTCACTTTGAAACTCAAAAGGATTCTTATCAACAAAATAATACGAGCTGAAGTACTCAAGTAAAGACTCACGGTAGCCATCATCAAGCATGAGTTGCTCTAGGTTATCGTTCATCCATTTTGATTTAGCTTTAATGTCGTCTTCAAATGGGGATAGGTTTGGTTTTGAACCTTCGACTTCGGCGATAATTTTCATACCTAAGCTATGGAAGGTGCTGGCTCTCACGTCATCAAAACCCAGTTTGTCTTTGATGCGCTCGTCCATTTCCTTAGCTGCAATACGCCCGTAAGCCAGTAGCAAGATATCATTTGCAGTCGCTTGATCACTATTAATCAGATACCCAGTTCTACCAACCATAACACTCGTTTTACCGGTACCCGCCCCGGCTAAAAGCAGATTGTTGTCGTTATCCGTAATACAAGCGATTCGCTGCTTCTCTGTTAACGGATTAGATTCGACGTTGTCGAAAAACATTCCGTATTCTGTTAGCTGATTTTTAACGTAGGCATCGCGTATATTCTCAATATCTGACGGCTTCCAGGCACAAATTACATCGAGTGTGTGAGCGACCTGTTGGGCTAGTTCGCTTAACCCTAAAGCTGACCGCCATCCCTTCCACCTTTTCGCTTCTTTATTTGCGATGGTTTGAAAGCTTCGAGTTTCAGACGTTCTAATAAAACTTGCGGCAGAGGCATTTTCCACTTGGTCCAAAAATGGAATCAGTTTCTGAGCGTTACTGTTGGCCCAAAAAGGAAAGAAAGTGTGTTTGTGTCGATGTGTAAATAGGTAGCTCAACATCGGAACGGACAAACCGGCGTTATTTGTTTCAAACGACAAAACGCCACCTGAAAAGCCTAATTTGGCTACTGGAGGAGCAACTATCGTATCCCACTTGTACAACGTTTTTATATTGTCTTTGAAGATGGTAATACCGTCTTCGTTAACGTTTACCTGTTGTCGCTTGCCAAGAAGGTGTGCCAAAAAGTTGGTTTTGAGGAGAAGTTTCGTCATTAAAAATACAATCGCAAAGTTGGAATGATAACGTTATATGCAACTGTAGTTTACATGACAAAGTATGAACTATAGTGATCTACATCGGTATTGAAGGGAATAGAGCTCTGACTTTTATCCAGAGCCCTCTGAAGGTATTGAGCAAGTATTCAATTAGCGTCCTTTAAATAACTCGCCTCGATGATAACGAAGGTATGGTCTGTGATCCGGCATGATTCTAAATGCCATATCTTCCTTCAAACCGATCACATCCGGGGACTCCAAGTAGCTTGAAATGAGTACCTTTCCGTGATCATCAAAGGAGATAAAACGCTTTATCTACAACAGCGTTTCGTTGTAATAGGAGGTATTTTCAGACGTAAACTGACCCATATATCAATCTCATTCGTTGATACATGAGTCGGTTGGATATGATGATTTGACTGGGGTTGCTGCGCGTCATTACGTGAGCAAACTAGGGTTCTGCCTTTGAACGTAACACCGCATTAATCTAATCAAACCTATGGGGTCAAGCAAACGCCAAATGAGACAGTATCTAGTTCCTGACCTCAATTCGGCTTTAAACCCTATCAGATATGTCAGAGCTTAACCATCCAACACTTATCTGTCTTAACGAAACACTTGCAGGGAAATGTCCGTCTCGTTTACTCATCTTTATTAATATCCAACTTTTTATCACACCAAGCCATGATTTTCTCTGCATAGATAATAACAACACCAACACCTAGCATAAGAAAAATATAGAGCCATCCAAGCCAGTAAAAAGGCTTTGGCACATTCGGAGCTATAATTGCAGCTATGCTACCGAACGACAGTAGCGAAAAAACAACTTTCCAGAATAATTCCTGCATAGTGAACCTTTAACTCAGTTAATAGAACACCCAAGCTAGCATGTCTTATTTATTTCCAAAATCAGCATGTAGCACCACTTAACCCCACTCAAACGCTCAAAGTCATTGCATACGAAGGTATGCGTAAAGGAGAAATGACTTTTCATAACTGTAAATGTTATCTGCTCTAGAATTAGCTCCTTCGCACGTCGGTCACAAGTGCGAAGAAGCTCAACATTTTAGTCGTTACAACCAACACGATGCTGAATCCAAGCAGATATATCAGAGCTTAACCACCCTACACTTCTTGGTCCTAGTGAAACACTTTCAGGGAAATGCCCGTCTTTCATCCAACTGTAAATTGTACTTCTGCTAACTCCGACAATTTGCTTAACTTCTTCTAAGCGCAATACTCTTAAATCTTCCATATCAATCACCTGTACACCGTAGTGCTTTCCAATAATTAAGTACTGTTTACAGTATTTAACTGCCGGTATTCTTCGCACAACTGACTTAAGGAACAAACTAACTGGCGTTTAATCTGTACATTTAGCATCGTGATGGTTTCCTTTTAACTTCCAAATAAAACCAGCATAAAACTATGTGCAAAATTTCCTAAATGCGTGATACAAATATCAGGAATACTAAAATCACGATATAACCAATTGTTTTAAAAGAAATTTAAAATTGATCACGGGAAAATTAGATGAAGCTATGGCATTTAGCAATGCAATAATTAGTCACATATGAGATGTGCATCACAAAATAAATCAAAAATTTAAACCGAGGAGAACGTTATTAAATGAAGCGTAGGTTCGACGAACCACGAACCGAAGTGTTAAATGAATTTTTATGTTTGCTTGTTCCAAGCCCTAATTAAACATTATATTTCCCAACAAATAAACGAACAAAGTATTTTACTAAGCAACGAAATTAATTGTTGCTAGTAAGTCGACCTAGTATTATTCCTGGTAAAAAATCACCCATAAAACCAACACAAGTACTTATAATCAATCAGTTAAAAATACAGAATTGACTTCAACTATTTCATTACATGTTCAATTAAAACAATGTCGGTATATAGAACTAAACACACATCGTATATCAAAGAGATAGATATATCGCTCTCGACTGATTTAAATGATAATTTTGGTGATTACCTTATTGCGGTGCGCGCTGACAGCAAACAATACATTACTTGAGTAACTATCTAATTTAATGTCGTCAACTCAACCACCTCAGTATAGGTGACTTACTTTCTCACTTAAATGCAGTCAGAAATTTGGGCAACATCACTCACATCATAGGTGCGACCTTTGTGCTGTGCTACCCAAAGCCGTTAGAAAAGCATTGTCATTTTTGCCTACAAAAAAGCAGTAAAGTTAATTTCATTAAATCTACTACTTAACGAATGTAGTAACAAAAAAGCATGCTTTTTTGTACTATATAGATACTAGTACAAAAAGACTTGCTATTTAGTTCTATAGACTCATTCTTTATCTACTGAAAACTTTATTAGCGACATTTAGATTTAAGTTGATGAACTAGTCGTGCCTCACTGCTGTTGTGAAAATTGCCAATAGCAAGATATCTATGGTAGGTCACTCCATAGTATCAAAGCGTGTAAACCATTTTTCTATAGAGCCCCAACGCCCCTAGTGCTGAAACAAGACCTAACAAGAAGTCGCAATGGATTTTGGAACTACAGTTTTAATGCTATTTTAATTATTGTTAGGTTAATTAAGGAAAGGACATGCTTGACGGTTTGAAAGAACTTACTTTATTCATATTAGCTATCATACTTTTGTTTTTAGGATGGGCTTTTTCTGGTGGTTTCACACCACTTGACATATTAGTACCATTGGCAATCGTGGTTCATTACATCTGGGATTTTAAATTTAAAAATAACAATCAATGAGACTTAACACACTAATTAAGGGGATATTATGTGGTTTTCAGTAATTATAATTTACTCTGTATTTCTCTATTCTAAATATAGGAAAGGCTATTTCTACTTATCGAAACCCAAAAGGAGTTTACCCAATGACGACTCCATATCAGAAGATGATCGTAGACATTCACTCAATCACACATTATCACTAGGTAATATTTACTATAAAAAGGACTAATAGTTTTAAAGTTCTCTGGGATGACCTACTTGTGACTGAAGCACGCAAAACCAATATTAAAAATTGTAGCTATTACCCACAGATGAAACCCATGCGTTAACGGTCTAGTTATTGAACTAGACCGTTAACAGAGCCATGAATTACATTTTGAAATATATGAGGGCTTGTCTAAAACTCCCCCATTAAGCGTTTGTACTCCACGTCATCTTCATACATCTTGTGGAATACTTTATATTTTGCGTCATAGAATCGCTTAATCTTTTCAGTTTGTGGCATTACGCTCTTACTGATGCGGCTCATGGCATTCATAGCGTCTGGGATATCACTGTAGAAGTCAGCGGCTACAGAGCCGAGCATTGCAGAGCCCAGCAATACGGCTTCGCTTTCTTCAGGCAACAAAATCATACAGCCAGTGGCGTTAGCATGTTCCTGTAAGAAGACACTATTCTTAGTACCACCGCCGCAAGCCATAATGGTATCAATCTCGTATCCAGCTTCGTTCATCACTTCAATGATATGACGTGTACCTAAAGCAATACCTTGTAACGTTGCAAGATATTGCATCGCCATATCATCAATAGTTTTCGACATTTTAAGGCCAGTAATAGTGCCAGTTAAATGAGGATTAGCACGTGGCGAACGGTTGCCATGAAAGTAAGGCAACACATGAATATCTTTCGTCAAAAAAGCTATATCTTCTTTGCTACCAGCAAGTTCTAACAAACGGTTATTAAGCAATTGATAGATGGTTTGACCCAATTTATCAGCCTGCTCTTTAGCTCTGTCATAGATTGGATGTGAAGTAATAATGTGGTCAATCAAAGCACCCGTTGCTGATTGCCCACCCTCATTAAGCCAGTAACCAGGTATCATTGCACCGTAGTATGCCCCCCAAACCCCATCGATAAAACGTGCCGTTTTTGATGCCGCCATATGGCAAGAAGAGGTTCCACCAATCAAAGCCAAACGTTTATTGAAATCCGCTTTTTCACCCGTCATCCCCGCAGCACCTAATACTCCTATACCACCAGCATGTGCATCGATGATTGAGGTACCAACAGCTGTTCCGGCTACCAGGCCCAGATCATCCGCCGCATGAACCGTTAGGCCATCCCCGACAGGCTGACCCATTGGTAAAATACGATCGCCAATTGATTGGGCGTTATCTTCAAGTAAGTCTTCTAAACCTATCAGTTCAAAGAAACTCTTATCCCACTTACTTTCGTGACCAAGGTAAGTCCATTTACATACAGTTGAACAAAGCGATCGACTAGCATCAAAGGTAGCTTTCCAAGTCAGGAAATCTGGTAAGTCAAAGAAATAGCCTGCTTTAGACCATGTATTGGGCATATTTTGTTTTAGCCATAATAGCTTTGGTGTTTGCATTTCTGGCGAAATACGGTTGCCAACATATGCCAACACTGGGTGTTCAGTAGTGTTGATGCGGTCTGCTTGCGTGATAGCACGGTGATCCATCCACATCACAATATTTTGTTCACTACGACCTGTTGGGCTAACTGTTAAAGGTTCGCCTTTGTTGTCCAATACAACAAGCGAGCATGTAGCATCAAAACCAATGCCTTTTACTTGAATAGGATCGATATTCGCTTGTGAAACGGCGTCTTTTACTGCCAAACATACACACTGCCAAATGTTTTCTGAAGATTGCTCAACGAAGTCTGCTTGTGGCTTAAACATTTGGGTATCACGCTTCGCTTCACCGACTTTACGCCCATGAGCATCGAATACGCCAGCTCGTGCACTACCACTGCCTACGTCAACACCGATAAAATAAATACTCATATCCTTCCCCGTTAAGCCTTATTTTTTTGTAAGAAGATAAATAGGATCAAGATGCCGCCCCACAGCGCCATAGTGAGATAACTGCTCACTCCCAGTAAATTAAGACCGCTTTCTAACGTTTGCAGTACAATCAGTGCTAAGCCAATACCAATAATGCGTCCAAAACCACCATCTGGATTGATGCCACCGAGCACTGAGGCCAAAATCGCAATTAATAGATAAGACTCTCCATAACCAGCTTTCGCTGAGTTGAATTTTGCCATCATTACAATTGCGGCCGCCCAACATAGAATTGAAGAGAGCGCATATACATACAGTGTGGCTTTTTGAGTATTGATGCCTGAGAATCGTGTGGCTTTCTCGTTAGAGCCCATCAAATAAATCGTACGACCAAGACTTGTATGCTCAAGTAAAGCCCACAATCCCATCGCAAAACCGACAAACAAGATAAGTGGCATAGGGATGCCCATTAACGAGCCATTACCTAGAACCAATAGTGCTTCAGGGAATCCTGAAATTACGCTGCCACCCGAGATAAGGACATTAAGGCCATTGATCAACGTCATCATGCCCAAAGTAGCAAGAATTGGAGAGACTCCAACGTAAGCGATTAATGCTCCGTTAAGAAGGCCAATTACTACTGCTGTAATCAGACCACCCGCCAGTGCTAATACCAACATCGCAGAGCTATCTGGTGCTTGGGTTATGATGCTCGCCATAACCAAGCCACATGCATTTGTAGTAGCGATGATCGATAGGTTAATACCACCAGTCAACATACATACGGCCATTGCCAGTGCCAGCAAACCCAATAGCGGCATTTGCGATGACATCGATTGTAAGTTGCCAATTGAGAAAAATGCTTGACCGCTGGTAAAGCCCATCACCACCAAAATACCAACTAAAATAACCAACAAGTAACGAATGTTCTTATCCGTTGGCAGCTTTAAACTATTTAGAACCTGTTCCATTATGCCCCCTGCGCTGCTTGTTTTTTCTCATTAATCGAGGTCATGCTAATACTGCAAACAATAATCAAACCCGTCACAACGGTGTGCCAGTAAGAAGGCACGCTCAATAGTGTTAAGCCGTTTTTCACTACCGCTAACAAAATCACACCTAAAATCACACCGAATAAGGTTCCTTTGCCTCCCGTCATACTCGTTCCACCAAGTACTACAGCCGCAAGCACAGTAAGCTCAAAACCCATTAAAGAGTTTGGCGCCACCGATTGAGTAATTTGTGTTTGAACTACTGACGCAATACCCGCTAGCGCTCCCATGTAACCATACACAAACAAATTGATGCCAAAGAGGTTTATACCGATACGGCTCGCGGCATCAGCATTTCCACCCACAGCGTATATTTGACGGCCTAAACGCGTTTTCGACATTAAAAACGACGTCAGCGCAATCATGGCAATTAAAGTCAGAATTGGCAGTGACAAGCCATAGTCATAACCATCGCTTCCAGTGAAGCTAAATAACTCAACACCATCCATAAACCAATCAGGGAAACCATATAGCCACTCGCCATTGCTAAAATAAATCAGTAGGCCGAAGAACAGGTTCAACGTGGAAATGGTTATGATGATCGCCGGTACTTTAAGCTTATAAACCAATGTTGCGTTAATCATACCCAATAGCACACCAACCAATGCGGCAATACCAAAGGCAATCATAAAGTTACCACCAATACTTAGAATGTATGTGGCCGCAACATATTGAGCAATTGCTGCCGTGGCGGGAAATGAAATATCAATCCCACCAGCAATAAGTACTACAAATAGACCGCAAGCCATGATGCCAAGTAACGCCGAGCTTACTGACATATCGAAGATATTACCTAACGTAAGAAAGTCTTCTGATGTCGCGGTCAGTACCGCTACAATCAGTACGATCATTACGGAGAGATAGAATTCGTGACGCTTACTAAACGAAGCCAATTGGCGCTTAAATTGATTATGCATTGACAGCCTCCATGATTTGTTGCTCTGAGCAATTAGTCGGTTGGAAGTCATGGGTAAAACGTCCTTCTTTCATCACAATCACTCGGTGACTGTTGTAAAACACTTCAGGGATTTCATCACTCACCATAATGATCGCCATACCACTTGCAGCAAGGTCTTTGGCAATGTTGTAGATGGCTTCTTTGTTAGCGACATCAACACCGACTGTCGGTGAGTCAAGAATCAGAACTTCGGGCTCTGCCGCGATCCACTTGGCAATCGATATGCGCTGCGCGTTACCACCAGAAAGGCTAGTGACAGGTAATTTTGGATCTGCAACTTTGATTGATAGTGATGAGATAAGCTTTGCCACTAGCTTATTGGCTTTAAGATGGTCCAGTACACCAGAAGGCTTTTGTAAACGCTTTAATACCGAAGCAGTAATGTTGTCTTGAATCGACTGGTCCATGACTAATCCAGTTGACATGCGGTCTTCTGATACATAACCAATCCCTTGTGCGATCGCATCACGATTGGAGCTAAACGACGTCGGTTGACCATTAATTAGGATCTCGCCGCTGTCAGGCTTATTCATTCCAAATAATGCCATGCAAAGCTCGGTACGGCCCGCACCAAGTAATCCAGTAATGGAGACGATTTCACCAGCACGAACCGACAGCGATACATCATGATATTGACCTTGTTTAGTCAGGTTTTTTACTTCTAGCTTCACATCACCTTGTTGTTGGTATGGCGCTAAAGGCGAAAATTCAAAACGTTGACCTGTCATTAAAAATGCCAACTCGTCGCTATCCACTTCATCGGCTTGATAGGTACCAATGGTACGGCCATCACGGATAACGGTAATGCGATCAGAGATCTCCATCACTTCGTCGAGCTTGTGGCTAACAAAAACAACGGTAACTCCTTTCGATTTTAGATCCGCCACAACTTCGATCAGGTGATTGACCTCAGTACGAGTTAACGATGCGGTCGGCTCATCCATGATCATTAGCTTGGCGTCAGACGCCATCGCTCGACAAATTGCTACCAATTGACACTCTGCAATCGAAAGTTGCTCTACACGCTTATCCAATGGTAGCTTCACGCCTACTTTCGCCATTGCTTTAATCGCAATCTCTTCGATACGCTTTTGCTGAACTAATCCCTTTGTCCACTCAACATGATCTTGAATAGCTATGTTTTCTGCGACGGTAAGGTTAGGGAAAAGCGATAAGTCTTGATAAATAACTTGAATGCCATGTTCAATTGATTGTTGCGGATTTAAGCGTGGGTATTTTTTACCTTCAAGTAGAATTTCGGCACCTTTTTCCGGCGCATGGACACCTGAAATAACTTTGAACAATGTGCTTTTACCACAGCCATTCTTTCCAGCTAAACAGTGTACTTCGCCTTGGTTGAAGGTTAGGTTAATACCATCCAAGGCTTTAACAGAGCCAAAATGTTTTGACACCTTCTTGAGGGTAATGAAAGGAGTAACAGACATATGAATTTCCATAAATCATGGGGTAGAATTGCACTACCCCGAAGTTATTACTTGTTATAAGTAAAACATTAACGAACTTGTCAAAGTTAACGCTTAGAAACCAAGTTGACGTGCGTTTGTTTTATCGACTTCAAGGATCTTATTAAATTTCACTACACGTTTTTCAGTATCGATTTCAGCATCACCCAAACCTTTAACGTTTACGCCATCTGTTACTGCTTTGCCATCCAGCATTTGTTTTGCAACAGCAACCATCGCATAGCCAGCATCGGCAGGGTTCCACAAGTATCCTTTATCAATCTCGCCGCGCATCAAGTAAGGTGCAGCTTGGCTTGGCATTAAGATACCTACAACACTGATCTTATCTTTAGCTCGTTTCTTCTTAATCGCTTCCCCAGCACCAATGCCACCTAGAGAACCATAAGAAACAATACCTGCCATATCAGGGTGAGCCTTCATCAAGTCGTTGGTCGCTGCGTATGATTGATCGATACTTTCAGCAACAGGCATGCGGCTGGTCACTTCATACATTTCTGGGTAAGTTTGCTTTTGGTAATCTATTGCTAAATTTGCCCAGTTATTATGTAACGGCACAGTAAGTGAACCTACGTAAACAGCATATCCACCTTTCTCACCCATATTTTTTGCAAGCTCATCCATCGTCACTTTCGCATAGGATTGGTTATCAATAGTTTCGATATCCCAATCAGCTCCGTGCCCGTCCGGAGATTCGTGAGTTAAAACGATAATGCCCTTCTCACGTGCCTTCTTGAATACCGGCTCAAGAACCGTTACATCATTTGGCACAACCGTAATTGCATCGACACCTTTAGCAATCAAGTCTTCAATAATTTTTACTTGTTGTGCTGGATCTGGTGTAGAAGGACCAAGTTGGCGTGCGTTAACACCAAAGTCATTTGCTGCTTGTTCAATACCTTTGTTCATTTGGTTAAACCAAGGAATACCAGATACTTTAACGACGTTTACAATTTCATAGTCTTTAGCGTGTACACCTGCAGCAGCAAGAGCAAGAGTTAGTGCAGCAGCTTTTAGTAATACCTTTTTCATGTCCATCAATCCTTTTTATTATGTGTAGGGTTCAATAAAATTGACGAATACATGCTATCTCATAGTTCAATACAAAAATTACCGCTCACAACCAAACCGTGACACAGACACAGTAATGTTAATTTCGGCGATCGATAATGTTAAATGGTGGTTAAAATCACACGTCGAGGTATTTAAAAAACGGAAAAATACGATAATCACAACAACTGCGCAACGTTACGGTAACCTTGCATTTTCATATTTTGCCGTGGAGAATGTTAGGTGGAGAGTCAGATTTCAGTGGCTAATATTAATGAGTGTTTTATTGGTAAAAACCAGACAATGGTCACTATGTATGAGGCGGAAATTCAATATTTCTTGTATAGGGACGTAACGATTGCGGGAACAATGTTATTGAGAATTGATAAATACATTTAGGGGGTGTAATTAAATAACGAATAGTAGTTAAGTTCGCATGGCACTCAACATGATTAGAACCTGCGTAACCATTTCTAACTACGTTGAGCGTATTACAGGTTCAAAATTCGGTAAACTTCTATTGGAATATAGTTGTCGTTAAAGTGGATTAGTCAGGACGCAATCTGTCACTTTTCAATCAAGGTTTAATCAGATCTCACAGATTACTCTATCTCATTTATACCCCTTTCCCTACAACCCGGCATGGGAATAAGGAATTGCTAACGTGGATGTCTTCATTTGGCAAAATATCACGAGTAGGCATTAAGTGCTCAGGAACGTATGGTCTAGGCTTGCTTCGCTACATGCAAAGCAGCGGCATCGAAATATTGGAAGTGACAGAACCATATAAGGTTGACCGAAGAAAGCGAGGCAAGGATGACACGATAGACGCAGAAGATGCTGCATATAGTCAATTGCGTACAGTGACACCAAAAGCACGAGACGGAATGGTTTGAATCATTAAGAATAATTAAAGTTGCCGTAAACAGCTGTAGCGGCTCGCACTGTTGCCCTTCAAATGATTAGGACGAGTATTATCTCTGTCCCTGATGAACTACGAGATGCATTAAGACATATGACTCGTATGACCTTAATTCGTACCCTCGCATCAACAAGGCCTGATTTAACTGCCTACAGAAACATCTCTAGCGCATACCGAATCGTATTTAAATCATTAGCTCGAAGATACCTTTAGCTGCATGACGAGATTGAGGACTTAGATACGATGATTTCTTCTATCATTGACACGCTTGCACCTGAATTAATTGAACAAAAAGCGGTTGGATATGAATCTGGGACACAATTACTAATAACGTTAGGTGACAATCCTGAACGTTTAAAGTCGGAATCTAGTTTTTCCGCTTTGTGTGGTGTTAGCCCTATCCCTGCATCCTCAAGAAAAACCAATCGACACAGGCTTAACCGAGGTGGAGATAGAGCAGCTAATAACGCGCTTCATATTATTGCGATAGGAAGGCTTAGGATCGAACTGCATCCGAAAAATCATGTAAAAAAAGCGAACTGCTGACGGGTTGTCAAAAATGGAAGCGAATCGGTGCTTGAAGAGGTACATCGCACGTGAGCTTTATTATCTCTTAAAGAATAGAAACGCCTTGATCAACGGTACGTAAATAACCACTTAACTATTAGAACTGCATCCGTAATAACTGATATTCCTATATAGCCAAATAAAGTTGGGTATAGTGAGGATAATTTTTTTGGAAATTTTCACCTGGCGCAAAATGGTAAATTTGGTACCAGCCTGTATGCTAGATTCCAGTAAACACGGTGGAATATTGGAGGTTTTATGGGCTCGGTTGGTAGACGTGATCCAAGTGAATACATAGATGTGGTTTGTGAGGTGTTCTATGACTATTCAAGACGTAAAAACGGCGTTAGACCTATAGTTGGTGAGGTTTTCCCTCAATCGATGAAAGTAGAGTGTGCAAAAGAGATTCGCAAACTTGCTTTGGGTACTCATGTACGACTTTCATGTGTAGAAACCAAAAAAGAAGGTAGTCGACCATTTTTATATAGTAGCTACAAGTGGAGTTACGAAGTAGTCAGTTAAGCGAGGTTAAATATGGCAAAGAAAAAGCGCTCATCCCCTAAGAATTCTCGAAAAAAGTTCGCTGGCAAAAACGAGAACAGTATTAATAAAGGCTCTGCTTACGGCGAATTAAAGGCGGGCAAACTATTGCTTCACACCTCCGGTGATTATAACCGTAACCCAATTGAGGTTAGAAAGGCTCGAAATGCAGCAAAGAAGCGAGCCGAAGACTTTGGCAGCTTGTTTGATTAACTTTCTTACTAATAAAGGAAAATGTATTAATGTCTTATTCAGAATTTTTAGAACGTTGCTATGAAAACGAGAATAATCGTTCAGAGGATCTATTGTTTCAATTTGCAGCGGTAAGATTTATTGAAGAAGTCAAAGGAACTGAGCACCGTTATTGTTACTACAAAAATGCCACTGAATTTTTAATGCTTTGTGCTACGACAGCCCATGAAATCAATGATTTAATAGAAGATGAATGTGAAAGGCAGGGGCTAATTAAACTCATCGAACAGTCATTTAAAGAGACAAGCGACCTAACGAAATCAGCAATAGAGTTGATTGAAAAGGAATTTAGTAGCTGTTTTCTAGCAGAGTTTGAATACGCTGATGATATTCTAAAAGAAGAGTTAATCGAATATTTTGAAAAGATTGCAAGAGCGCACAGACAGCAGGAAGTCATTAGGAGTGTAGAGCCAGTATCAGCTGCTGGATAGTTTAGGCTTCAATAAACGTTAATGATAATAGAGTGAATTCGATGAGAAGACATGGTGCAAGTAAGAAAGTACTTAAGGCTATTTCACAAGCGGAAAAACTGGGTCGTTCAAAACGTCTTAATCCCAATTCAATGTCTGCACGTAAAATTCAATTGCATGTCCGTAAAGGGGTCACAGTAAAGGGGGACGTCAGCTGCACCGTATGTAGTCAGTCATATGGGATCATGACGAGGTATAGAGAATCTAACATTGGGCCTGTAATCCTATGTACAACATGTAAAGTAAAAGTCTTTGAGGCTAATTTTGGTCATGCTGATGCGATGCCCCTAAAAATCGACCATGCACACGCATGGAGGGATTAATCGTTTTAGCAGAGTTTGTGATTAGCTGAGGCCAGAACAGATGTTCCTTTAATGCCAAACTAGCTGACCACTATTTTCAACAATAATCTGCGCTCTATTATTAAAGACAGTAATGATCTGCTCCAGTGAGACTGGACACTAGGCTAAGCGACTTTTTCCATACTTTTGGTTATTGATGATTCACTAATTTAGTAATTTAGTAATTTAGTAATTTAGTAAAGTCACTGAAACAGAATTGTTCAGTTTTGAGTCACAATGTCAACAGAACGTGTGTACGATTTCATCGTGACTTGTCAGCAAAGTTGTAAGAACAAGTATGAGCTAGTGCAGTTAAAGTATGTGACTTATACGTTGCATTTGCACTCCCATGCAACTAACCCACAACCTTAAGGCTCTTTTTACCACTCATCGACAAGCTTCCTGTTGCAGCTTCTTCAATATGATCACTCCACCACGCCATTAGAACTTTACGACGTTCAAGGTAGTCAGTGCGGTTGTATGCGCTTCTCACCTTATCTCTATCAACATGAGAGAGCGCAGCTTCAATAATATCTGGATCGAAGTTTTGCTCATTTAGAGTGGTACTGGCTAATGCGCGTAAACCGTGAGAAGTTTGCCTGCCCTTCATACCCATTCGTACTAATGCTTTATTTGCTGTCTCTTTATTGATGTGGTTGTGGTTGCTTTTATCTGCTGGGAAAATGTATTCACTTTCACCCGTTATGAGATCAATTGTTTCTAATAGGTCTAAAGTTTGTTTTGTTAAAGGAACAGTGTGTACTCTTCCCTTTTTCATTCGTTCAGCAGGAATGATCCAAAGCATCTTTTCTCTATCAATTTCATCCCAACGTGCCCCGGCCGTTTCAGCCGGTCTTGTCATGGTGTGAAGTTGCCACTCTAGCAAGCAGCGAGTGATAGGTTTAATTGACGCGTAGTTGATTGTTTTGAGAAGTTCAGGAAGTTCATCAGGAGTTAACGAAGCTTGATTGGTCACCTTAGCTGTTTCAAAGGCTTTACCAATACCTGCGAGCTTGTTGTGCTCAATAACACCTGTGTTTACTGCAAAGGTCATTATCTCATTGAGATTGCGACACAAGCGCCCTACTGTTTCTAATTTACCTTGATTCGCAATAGGTTTAATTGTTTTAATCGCTTGAGGGGCTGTAATATCGCTAAGTGGACACTTACCTAGATCCGGCAAGAGGTACTTTTCTATTCGTTGTTTTAACTTTTTAGCCGTTTGCTCTTTGACGCTTGTTCTCTTCACTTCAATCCAATCATCAAATACCGACTGTAACGTATTCGACAATTCTAACTGTTTTTCTCTAAGAGTAGTGTCACGGTGCTCTTTAGGGTCAATACCATCAGCAAGTAGTTCTCTCGCTTCAATAGCTTTGGTTCGAGCTTTAGCAAGCGATACAGATGGGTATTTACCAATACTGAGGTTTGCTCGCTTACGAGTAATTGGACGGTAATAGTTAAAGAGCCATAATTTGGAACCATTGGGCTTTATTCTCAATGCAAGACCATCACCATCGAGCAGGCTATATTCCTTTTCTTTTGGTTTTGCTTGTAAGATCTGAGTCGCTGTTAATGGGGTTGTTTTCCTAGCCATAGTAACATCACCAATCCGTATTTCCTGTAGTGTTACTAACAGTGTTACTTTAAACGGTGGATTTTACAACACATCATCGGTTCTCTTAGGATTATGAAATAGCTAAGAGACTGATAAAAAAAGGAATTACAGGCACAAAAAAGCCCACGCTAGGTGGGCTCTTTCGTATAATGTGGTGCCCGCTACTGGACTCGAACCAGTGACACCTTGCATGTCATGCAAGTACTCTAACCAACTGAGCTAAGCGGGCAATGCTTTGAAACTTAACTAACCGCTTTACTAAGTGGCTAACGCTTCAGAACGAGATGGATAATAACGAGTGAATGGGTAGCGTGCAAGGATAAATTTGCACAAAACGGTTCGTTTGCTTTTAAAAACAACAATCAGAATAAATTTTAAACACAAAGCAGATCAATGGCTTGAAGTAGATCACATTTCGCCTCTAGTTCAATAGCTATATACATCTGCCTGTTTCGTGTCTTACCCCTCTAATAAAGCATTTTAACTCAAGATATTAGTTAGAATCTTCATCCACATCGAATACAACGTTGTAGTTCTCTGTATACGTACAGTTTGGTTGACGGCTACAAGTGAAGAATCGTCGGCCTTTGTAATCGCCTTGGCTGGCCAGTTTGATGATCATCGGGCTGCCGCACTTCTTACAGAATCGAACTTCTTTTGATGGCTCGATTAAATCGATGTGTGCTGCCAGTAACCTCTTCAAACGGCTCACTTGGTAGCTGTGTTTAATAGATGCACCAATCAGTGGCAATCCTGCCGATTTACACACGTGGATCAGTAGCTTTTCTCGATCGGCCTTTCCCTTGTTGAGCTCTTTGCCGTTATCAAGTTCGATGATCACGCGGGGCTCTAACGTTCGCGGGTCGCACACGACAAAATCAAAATAGCTACGTGAGATTTTGTTGTTAGCGATAAACCAATTCTTCTTGTTGTTCGCCTTAGCAGGAACAAGAACGTTCGACATGCTGACCTTGGCAAACACTTCGCCATGGTTACCCACTGCAGATTTAAGTGCGTTATAAAATGTCGCCTGTTGCGCCGACATCAACGACCCTTTTTTCTGATAAGCATGATCTTTGGTGTCGTCATGCTTCACTAGATACTTTTGGATAAAGTAAAAGAACACAACCAGAACAATTACAACGATAAAGATATTAGTCATTTTCCAACACAATCACGTCTGTATAGGGATTAAGAGAGTAGCTAGCGTATGTAGAAAAGCCTCACGTGGCAAGCAAAAGAGCGAGAGTTGCCAACCAGAATCACGACCTTTGAATGCTGTAATCAACAAGAGGCCGCTCATACGCTAGACACGCCTCTCCTATTTGATAATCAAATCATCAATTACACTCTAGATTGATTTAGATCAATTTACCTAAATTTGTGATCAACTAGTCTGAAAAACGTTAGGCAAATGTTAATAAGGAAATTGATATGGAACTCAAACAAGACCCAAGATGTTATACGGACGTATGTGTAGACGGTAAATGGTTCCACTATGACCACTGCGGAACTCGAGCTTATATGTTAAAAGGCGGTGCTTCCGCGGTGATTGAACTGGCAAGAGAACCGGCTACAGAGGGCGAACTGGTTGAAATGCTGCAAGGTGCCGCTAAATAACTCATTTAGAAAATGTTGATATAAATAAACTCGACATATCGCTAAGTAAACCCCACTTCTCACTCAAATTTTGATATTAGCGATCTCAGACTGTTCCAGAAGCCATTCTTATCTCACGAAGATCAGAATGGCTTTTTGTTTCCTGATTAGCGATTAACTTTCAGCGATGATGACTTGATTCCTACCCGACTCCTTCGCTTGATATAATGCATCATCCGCGGCTTTGAGGTACTTCTTGTAAGTATCTTGATTGAGTTCCTCATGAGCAATACCAATCGACGCCCCTATCGATGTGGTGAGGTCTAAAGAACCGGAGTGCGTATCAATTGGCATTTCAGCAATGCCTAAACGGATAACGTTCAATTGTTGTTCAGGATCGACGGATCCAGATAGCAACAGGACAAATTCTTCACCACCCCAGCGAGCCACTACGTCATTAGGAAGCAAATGTTGTTTAACTCGCCTTGCGACTTCCACTAATACCTCATCACCAACATCATGTCCAAAGGTGTCATTAACGCGCTTAAAGTGGTCAAGATCTAAAATAACTAAACTGATTCCAAACCGTGAAGTATTAAATGTCATTGGCTGAGTTAACAACTGCTCTAGATAGCGTCGGTTGTATAAACCCGTTAGCGCACACGTTGTAGATTGGGTAACCAACGCTTTATTTTTACTTTGAATGCTGCGAAGCCTTATCAACAACAATGCGACACTGATCATCACCATTATTCCCAACGCGACAACAATTCGATTTCGTAACTGCTGCTTATCTAACGTCAGCTCACCAAGCTCTTTTTCTGCGTTAAGCAGTTCATTTTCTTGGGCTAATGATGCCGTGGTGAAATCTTGCTCTAGTAAAAAGATATCGCTCTGACGCTTATCAAACAACAGCGCTTTGTTACCTTTGTAGTAGAGTTTAAAGTAACGAAGTGCGTTTTCGCTGTCGCCTCTCGAATCGTAATATTCAGCAAGTGTTCTTAAACCGAGGACTTTCCAACTGCGAGTACCCACAACGTCGAACATTGCAGACGATCGCTTAAGATCAGCGAAGACAAAATTATCTTGGTTCAAACCGATATTTGCTAAGGCTCTGTTTAAGTAACACTGACCCAGTTGAAGTGTGTATTTGTCCACTCCCGGATATCTGAGACACAAATTTGCGACCTGCCGTGCTAACTCAAAGTTCTTTTCCGCCAACAACACATCACTCTCTGCTTTCAACAAGATGATTTTGTATCGCTCACTCACATTATCGCCATTGAGCTTAGCCGCACTTTGATACGCCTCTCGGCCTTTAACCAAATCACCACTGCGCAGATAAGCAAAAGACTCATTTACATGCAGCACACCGATGGTAGAAGCTTCGAGTAGTCCACTCTTGTAATAGAGTCTTTTAGCTCTTTTAATCAACTTGAGCGCTTTAGGCCAGTCTTCTAAATAGATATAAAGCAGTGCCATATTTGACACTAACTTACTATTATAGATGTGTTGAGGGTACTTCTTGCCAAGCTCTAAGCCTTTATGGAAAAAATATTGAGCTTCAGGAAAGTCATTGCGGATATTATTGATGACACCAGCCGTGTTATAGGCCTTAATCAACAACTCTTCATAGTGGAGTGATTCCGCGATATCTATCGCTGCTCTGATTTGGATTTCAGATTCCGCTAGCTCGCCCTTACTGATGTATTCGATCGCCAGTTCAACAAGAGATTGGGCCTTTAGCCAACCCATATGTTCGTGTTGTGCGAGTGTTTTAATCTGTCTGACGTATTCTGAAACCGCTTTGGTATCCAGCTTGTGTTGGGCGAGGTTCGACAAAATCATCAATTCATAGGCACGATAGATGGCTTTATCTTGATGGGGGAACTTAGCTCGCAGAGCCTCTAGTTGTTGGGCAGCTAGATTAGGATCACCACGAGACACATCGAGAATATCAATCAATGTAGCTCCGTATTGAGAGAGTAATAACTCTTTCTCTGGACTATAAACACTCGGATTTTCAGGGCGAATGTGCTTTAAATCATCGTCATAAGTTGGATAGAGCAAATACAGCCCCAGCACAACACTCATTAGCACCACTAAAAGGAATGAACCTAACACATTGTTTCTATTCATTTATCAGTGCCATTATTGATTACATTCCAATTTCATCGACGTTTTTTCAAAGCGGTTAAACATTATACCCGACAGATATACAGATTAAAATCCTGCGCATTGGAGAATCTGAGTTGGCTTTTTCTCATCAATTAGAATAATCAGGCAACTTTCTTGATTTAACTCAGATAATCATCTACCTCATTGGCGTTATAGTAATTTTCCTGTTCCTAACTCCGCGGCTTCTTTAGAACAAGCGGAAGCATAATGAGAATTAACAATGACCCAAATTAATGAACAACGTCTTGTAGAACATTTCTGCAATCTAGTGAAAATTGATAGTGAATCTCGTAATGAAAAAGCGATTGCTGAAGCTTTGGCTGAACAACTTGGTGAACTAGGCTTTGAAGTTCACAAACTGGCTGTCCCTACAGAAGTGTCTAACGGTTTCAACATCTACGCTCGTCTAGATGGCACTCTTCCAGGAAGCACAGTGTTCAGTTGCCACATGGACACAGTAACGCCAGGCATCGGTATTGAGCCAATCATCGAAGACGGCATCATCCGTTCAAAAGGCAACACGATTCTAGGTGGCGACGACAAGTCTGGTATCGCAGCTATCATGGAAGCGGTTCGTTGCATCAAAGCTGAAGGCAAAGAGCACAAAACTATCGAGATTGCGTTTACTGTCTTCGAAGAAGGTGGTCTGTTCGGCTCTTTGAACTTCGATATGTCTTACATTCAATCTGAGCACGCTATCGTACTTGATACAGGTGGCCCAATTGGCACCATCGTAAACGCAGCTCCAGGTCAGCAAAAGATTGTTGCTAAAATCAAAGGCCGCCCAGCTCACGCTGGTTTAGCGCCAGAAGAAGGCATCAGCGCAATTCAAGTTGCTGCAGACGCTATCACTAAGATGAACCTACTTCGTATCGATGAAGAAACGACGGCAAACGTGGGTATTGTTGAAGGCGGTCAAGCGACCAACATCGTAATGCCAGAGCTTAAAGTCGTAGCAGAAGCGCGTTCACTGAACGGTGAGAAGCTAACAGCGCAAGTTGAACACATGATCTCGACATTCGAAGCAAGCGCGAAGCAATTCGGTGCTGAAGTAGAAATCGAATCTACTCGTGCTTACGATGCATTCGTGATTGCAGACGATCACCCGCATATTCTTTCTATCAAATCAGCATTCGAAAAGCTTGGCGTAACGGCGAATACCAAACGCACTGGCGGCGGTAGTGATGCAAACAACTTCAACGCGAAAGGCCTAACAACGGTTAACCTATCGACTGGTATGGCGAAAGTTCACACCACTGAAGAGTACATTGCAGTGAAAGATATGGTCGCTATCACTGAGTTTGTTGTAGCTTACGTAACACAATAATCTAATCCATTAGTTAGGTAGTCACTTCTATCTAGCACTATGAAAAAAAGCCGAGCCCACATACGACGTGTGACTCGGCTTTTTTGTTGTCTGCGTTTAGCCTAAAGCTTACGTCTACCAGAAATTTCGTCTAAAAACCCCTACGCTTCCAGAACTGTCTTTCGTCTTTTGCTACGAGGTCGAATGTCTTATCGGCAATGATGTTGCCTTTTAACTCCACGGTCATGCGCCACTTGCCTAGCTTGTTCGAGACTGGCGCCCAGATGGTGTCACCTAAGTAGAAATCCCAGTCGTTGTTACCGACATGCTCTTCACCATCGAACGGTTCGAGCACTTCGCCCTTATCTGTGGTGATATCCGGGTGATAGATGCAGTAGCGGATCTTTTCACCTTTGGCTTTCTTGATATTCAAGATATAGCCAAATTCCACATCGATTTCGGCATCAACGGTAGTGGTGAACTCTTGGATTTTTGGAAGGTCTTTAGATTTTGAATCCCACGTTGTGTAGATCCCGTAAGATGTCATGTCGACCACAACTGAGCGCTTTGCCATTTCAATCTTTACCTTGGAGTTATTCTATTAATTTAATTCTATTTGCCATTCAGCCAAGATGGATAAGCACGAGACTATTCTTGCCAATCTTTTGCCATGCGCTTAATCACAGACGGTTCGATGTCGTGAATACTGCCATATTGCTCTCGGCATACCACGATGATCAATTCTGCTTTGTATTTTCTTGCAAGTTGGCGGTAAGCCTTCATTTCCCAATGCTTAATAAAGGTATTCGAAACAACAACATCTAACCCTTGCTTCAAGCCGTTTTCCGCCGTGTTTTGACACCACTCATGAGCTTGCTGTAACTGCCTAGGATCAAAATGGTAGTCACCTTGCTCATTCACGTAATACATATCCGCTTCGACATGTAATGCATCGTAGGTTTTCGCTTTTGTTGACTTGCCAGAACCGGGCAACCCTCGAATGAGTATTAACTTCATCTGTCACTTTACAGGCTAATTCGAAAACATGAGTTTATCGTAAATGCTAGCCGCTTGCTCTGATAACTGCCTAGTTCTACATAACAGAACCAAGCACTTATGCCTTACTCGGGTAGTCGTAAAACATTATAAGACTCCCCCGACGTCGGAAGATGGCTTCTGATAGAAAACACAAATAATTTACATCTATCCATTTTGTATATCGACAAGCGTACCAAACTACTATAGATTTAGATGTATAGACGTCTACATATCTAGCTTAGGGAGAAAGCTTTGCCTATTCGCATTCCAGACCAATTGCCAGCATCTGATGTTCTTCGTGAAGAAAACATCTTCGTGATGCCGTTATCAAGAGCATCGACGCAGGAAATTCGTCCACTTCGAGTCTTGATCCTCAACCTAATGCCGAAGAAGATTGAAACTGAAACTCAATTCTTACGCCTACTATCGAACAGCCCATTGCAAGTCGATGTAGAGCTGCTGCGCATTGATGACCGACCAAGCAAAAACACACCGACCGAACACCTTGATAACTTCTACCGACAATTTGAAATGGTCAAAGGGAGAAACTTTGATGGATTGATCATCACTGGTGCACCGCTTGGCTTGGTTCAATTTGAAGATGTGATCTACTGGGATCACCTAAAAACCATCATGGAATGGGCAAACAAGCACGTGACCTCAACCTTGTATGTGTGTTGGGCGGCTCAGGCGGGTTTGAAATTACTGTATGATTTGCCAAAGCGCACTCGTAAAGAGAAGCTTTCTGGTGTTTATAATCACGAGATTCATCACCCTTACCACCCGCTTCTGCGTGGCTTTGACGATACCTTCTTAGCACCGCACTCTCGCTATGCAGATTTCTCTCAGGAATACTTAGCCGAGCATACCGACCTTGATGTTCTTGCGACTTCTGATGTGGCTGGCGTATACCTAGCGGCAACCAAAGATAAGCGAAACGTGTTTGTAACGGGTCATCCTGAATACGATGCGCATACATTGCACGGTGAGTACGTTCGTGATTTAGGCGAAGGTATGGAACCCGTGATTCCAATCAACTACTACCCGAACAACAATCCAGATAATAAGCCTGTCGCAAGTTGGCGTAGTCATGGGCACTTGCTATTCTCGAACTGGTTGAACTACTGCGTTTACCAACAAACGCCTTACGATTTGGATCACTTCAGCGAAGACAACTTTACCAAAGACGATTAAGTTCTTTCTTCCGATTCACAATCACATAAAGCCGTGTTCAGTAGGTTGTTGATAAAACACCAAATTGGACACGGTTTTTTTATGGTGTTTGAGTCGCATTCCATAATAGATTTACCACTTCAATAGGTTTGATTTCATATGATAGGTTGGTGTTCATAAGGAGCTTCACATGCCCGCCAAGCCGTTATTATCTAAACCTATTTCGTTATCCCGCCCCCTTTCGTTATCGAGCCTGATACTACTCGCCTCTCTTTCGTTGGTCGGTTGCGTTTCTGTCACTGAAGGACCGCCAAAGATCGAAAGCGACCCTATTGCGATGTCTGAATCTCGTATTGAATTAGGTTTGGGTTATATGGGACAAGGGAATATGGTGAGAGCACGTGAGAACCTAGAACTCGCCATCAAACACGCACCTAGCTACTATCGAGCTCGCCTTTCCATTGCGCACTATTACGAACAAGTTGGGGAAGTTGACGAAGCAAGAGACGCCTATAAGAAAGCGCTGAGGTTAGACGCAAGAAACGGCAATGTATTGAACAACTACGGTACATTCTTGTGTAAACAAGGCGAATACGAGCAAGCCGATAAATACTTTAACCGTGCCATCGACCAACCCTATTATTATCTCGTCTCTGCAAGTTATGAAAATGCGGCATTCTGCGCGTTTAAGGCCGGAGAGGTCGAGCAAGCAAAATACTACTTCTCTCGTGCGATTGACCACGACCCAAATCGAGCTAGATCCGTACTACAGCTTTCTAAAATTGAAGTCAGTGAGGCCGAATACAATGACGCTAGGCTCCGCTTATTCAAATTCCACCAACGTTATGGCTATCAAATTCCATCGCTTCAAATCTTGGTCGAACTCGAAAAGAAAGCGGGTAACCGTGCACTTCAACAGAAATACCAAAGTAAATTAGACGAACTGCTCTCCGTTTAAGACTAACTAAGCTTAGAGTCGTTGCGATAGATATAAAAACGGGCTTGTTGCGTTAACAACAAGCCCGTTCGTAATTTCAGCTTAATATCTTAACTAAGTACAGTCTGTTATTTAAGCGCAATCCACTCTTGTCTTTGTTCGTCGTCCATAAAGGTCCATGCGATAAAGCGACTCACCTTCTGGCCTTGTGACATCTCTACTACTTTTACTTGTTTAGCTCTCAGCTTGCCAAGCTCTGAACGAACCATATCAACGTTGTCTTTCTTAGAGATCAATGTCGTAAACCACAATACTTGAGTAGAAAAAAGCTGGCTCTCTCTCGCCATCTTCATGATGAAAGCTGCTTCACCACCCGGACACCAAAGTTCAGACTTTTGGCCACCAAAGTTTAAGGTTGGTTTCTCTTGCTTAGTTGATTTGTCTAACTTAACTGGCTTCTTGTTCGTTTCTGGCTTGAACGACTGACCGGCTTTCTTAGCACGGTTTGCCGCTAGGTTATCCAGTTTACGTTGTGATCCCTTTTCCGCCTCTTCTAGAGAGCTATGGAATGGAGGGTTACAAATTGTGACATCGTAACGTTCATTATCCTTAATCACGCCCTTAAAGATAGATTCTGAGTCGGCTTGCAGGCGAGCTCGAATCTTACCTTTTAGATTAGGGTTACTTTCCGCAATGAAGTTCGCTGTTTTGATGGATACTGAATCGACATCAGTACCTGTCCAGCGCCACTTATACTCTGTCGCACCAATGATTGGGTAAATACAGTTTGCACCAACACCAATATCTAGTGCTTTCACAGAAGCATGATTATAAGGTTCACCTTGGCCATCGCTATTAAGAATATCTGCCACTCTGTGAATGTAGTCTGCACGGCCAGGAATTGGCGGGCACAAGTAGCCAGCAGGAATATCCCAATGCTTAACGCCATAGTGATGCGCCAGTAAAGCCTTGTTAAGTAGCTTAACGGCTAATGGATCAGAGAAATTAATGGTGTCTTCACCCACCGGGTTCTTGATCAGGTGTTCTTTTAGCTCAGGCAATGCTGCAACCAATAACTCGAAGTCATAACGACCTGTATGTTGGTTTCTTGGGTGTAATCCACCTTGGGGCTTTTCAGTCGAGCGTCTTTTCTGGGCTGCGTTTTTGTTAAAAGCAGTTTTATTGAAAGAACCCTTATTCGATGATCCTTTATTCGCACCCGGTTTACCTTTGCTATCTTTTGCAAAAGGTCGCTTTGCTTTGTTGTTGTCAGCACCTTTGGGAGCACTGTTTTTGCGGTCTGATGTGTTCTTTGTAGAAATACGCTTGTCGCTGCTTGGCTTGCCGGCATTTGGCTTAATATCACCGTGCTTACGGTTACCTTGATCAGCTTGGTTGTCTTTTGTTTTTGTTGATGAGGTACTGTTTTTCGACAGGCTTAGCGTAGTTCTATTTTGTGATTGGCTCATTGGGCTACTTCTTTAAGTCTAAATACATCATGAATAAACGGGCATCTAACTCAAGTTGATGATATTCCGGCTCCATGTGACAGCATAGTTGGTAAAAGGCTTTGTCGTGTTCTTTCTCTTTGATGTGCGCCAGTTCATGCACCACCAGCATTCTCAGCAAAGGTTCTGGTGCATTTTTAAAAACACTGGCGATACGAATCTCGTTCTTCGATTTGATCTTTCCACCGTGATTCTTCGCGACGTAAGAGTGCAGACCTAATGCATTATTAATTAGGTGTATCTTGCCGTCGTAAATCACTTTACTGATCGGTGGCGTTTTTTTCATGTAGCGATTTTTAATCTCAATCGCATAGTCAAACAGGGCTTTCTCGCTTTTGATTTCATGATTCTTTGGGTAGCGAGCTTCAAACCACGGCACCAATTTACCTGATTCAACAAGTTGAGTTACCGGGTCGAGAATGTGCTTCGGGTAGCCTTGAATATAGCGTAAAGAAGGATGCATGCTGAAAGACCGTACAAGTTACACCACGACAATATGTTGTGGTCTTGAAAATTGAGCCGCATAGTGTAACTGATCACACTTTTCTAATCACCTAGGATTCGTTACACTTTAGCGAGATTCACCAAGAGCTACACTCAAAAAGAGATTGTAAAAATGAAACGTGTTGTATTGTACGTCGCAGACAAATGCCCGCACTGTAAAGATGCACAACGCTATTTGGATTCGAAGAAAATTGAATATCGCCTAACGAATGCAAAAATGCAGCGTGGCCGTAAAGAATTACAGGCGATGGGTGCTCGCTCTATCCCTGTGCTGAAAATCGGTGACCAAGTGATGGTCGGCTGGAATCAGAAAAACTTCGATAAGATGTATAACTCAAAGAACACCTAACGTGTTTTGAGCCAGTCATACTTCTATACAACAAAGCCCGCAGATCCAACCAAGGATGTGCGGGCTTTGTTTATTTAAATCTTACTCAATCACACATACCGCTTAACGAAATCAATAAAGGTTCTGTCGGCTTTCGACAAATACCCTTCCTTTCTCCAGGCCAACGATAGATTCAGTTTTACAGGGTCTTCAAATGGCACGCCTATCACGTCTTTTTCATATTCTGTCACTAAGCTCAACAGCGCGGTGATCGCAAACTCTTGTTTAACGATAGAAAGAATCATCGGGAGCAAGTTGGTTTCAAACGCAATGGTCATATCGAGGTTGTATTTTTTACAAGTCGCATCGATAAAATCACGGTGAAAATAGCCCGATTTGAACATGATCAACTCTTGAGCAAAGAATTCTTCAAAGGTGATTGATGGTTGCGAAGCCAATGGGTGATCTTTACCTACAACGGCGACCATCTCAGAACTTAACAGATGATCCGTTTCCAAATCATCAGGGACGTTCTCATGATTAATTACACCAATATCGAGTTCGCCGTTTAACAGCATTTCACGAATCGATGCGGTGCCAGCATCAATCAAGGTCAACTTTAGGTTTGGGTATTGGCTTTTAAATGCCATCACGACTTGGGGGAAAAAGTAACTGCCCATCATACTTGGAGCGCCTAATCGAACCTCGCCTTTTTCTAGTCCCTTTAGTTCATTCATCGCGAGCTGAGCATCATCAAACTGCTGGGCGATTCGCTTCGCATGCTCAAACAGTACTTTGCCCTCCTCCGTTAAAGTGACGGATTTATCGCCTCGACGGAATAGAATCAACTCAAGCGTCTGTTCTAGTTTTTTAATGGAGATACTCAATGCAGGCTGTGCAATATACAACGCTTTGGCAGCCTGAGTGAAGTTACCAAACTGAGCAACAGCCAGAAAATGTCGAAGTGGTTTTGATTCAAGCATGGCGATATATTTTATATATGGAGGTGATATCTTTAATATATTTCTTTAATCACACCTGTACTGATAACTTGTTCACAAATAGCTTACTAACTTGCGCAGGCACAACGTCAATGTTTGATAAAGGCAGTCCTCAATACAAACGTATCACCCAATCATTGGCGATTGGTTCATTTATCATTTTCTGTAACCTTTACCTCTTTCAGCCTATCTTGCCGCACATGGCGGAGCACTTCCAAGTATCTGAAACTCAAATCAACTGGCTGTTTGCCGCGACAACACTTGGCCTTTCGATTAGCTTGGTGCCTTGGGCAATCGCTTCTGAAACCTTTGGTCGAAAACCCATTATTCTGTTCAGTCTGTTCGCTATTCCTTTGATTGGAGTGAGCATGGTGTTCACAACCACTCTACTACAACTTGTTATTGCCAGAGCATTCATGGGAATCGCAGTCGCTGCTTTTGCGGGCGTGGCGGTTGCCTATATGGTCGAAGAGTTATCACCCAAAGCATTCGCAGTCGCGATCGGCGGTTATATTGCAGCCAACTCATTGGGTGGAATTTTCGGACGTGTCCTTGGAGGTTTAATCACGGATTACTTTGACTGGCACGCTACGGTATTGTTTTTCGTGGTCGGCTCCTTAATCGGCGCTCTCTATATTGCGTATAGTCTGCCTGACCAACAAAACTTCAAACCTCAAAAAGGGTTGTTCTTTCATCATAACCGCTCGGTTGTGATGCACTTAAGAAACCGTACCTTGTGGCTCGCGATGTTGATTGGTGGTGCTAACTTCGCCCTATTCGTTAACCTGTATTCAGTAATGGGCTTTAGGCTTGTATCTGCGCCTCACTCAGTGCCTGTTGGCTTAGCTTCACTGATATTCCTATGTTACTTAGCCGGTACGGTAAGCTCTAAGCTCTCCAACAAATGGACACTTCGTTTTGACCCGTTAAGCGGAATATTGATGGGCGTGTGTATTAGCTTAATCGGAATGCTAATTTCTGCCGTCGACAAAGTCCCGTTCATGTTAGCAGGCTTGTTATTGATTAGTGGCGGCGCGTTCTTCGCCCATACCCTTGCCTATTCTTGGGTAAGTCAAAAAGCACCAAGCGCTAAGGCGACGGCAACAGCACTTTACTTAGTTCACTACTACATTGGCGGGAGCTTAGGTGGTTTCTTACTCTTGTATTGCTGGCAACTGTTCGGTTGGAATGGCGTGATTGCGGGCGGTTCAATCTTCTATGTCGCGATATTTGCATGGGTCTATCAGTTAAAACAACTTCAAGTATCGGCCTCTAAACTCGCACAAGCATAAGTACGACTGAGGTTGTAACTCAATTATTGCTTTTGATTGACGTCCGTTCTGATATCCTACGCAAAATTTCATTTCGGAACCTGTTATGTCGAACACTCAAAGCACAGATCTTCAAACCATCCACGACCAAGTAAAACAGTGGTTAGACGATGTCGTTATTGGCCTAAACCTGTGTCCATTCGCAGCCAAGCCACAACGTAATAAACAGATTAAGATCTTTGTGAGTGAAGCGAATACGGAAGAAGCGTTGTTGGAAGACATCATGACGCATTTCGTAGAGTTAGATAACACGCCAGTCGCAGAATTAGAGACGACGTTGGTGGTTGTACCTAACATGCTGCAAGATTTCTTCGACTACAACATGTTCATTGATTGGATTGAAGCGTTGATCAAGCAAGAAGATTGGGAAGGCGTTTACCAAGTGGCCACCTTCCACCCAGACTATTGCTTTGGTGGTGCGGATCCAGAAGACGATGAAAATCTGACTAACCGCTCTCCGTATCCGGTTTACCATTTGATTCGTGAAGCGAGTATGGAAAAAGTGTTGAAGCACTACCCTAACCCTGAAGCGATTCCTGATACCAACATAGCAAGAGTTGAATCCTTAACACCAGCGGAACGTCGTCAACTGTTCCCCTACCTGTTCAGTTAATCGTCCAGTTAATCGCTAACAAGATGGCTCATATTCCTGAGCGTTCTTGATGATATGGACGAGAAATGAACTGATCTCGTCCATTTTGTTTCGCTATGTACAGGCATTCATCGGCCACTTTGATTAGCTTATCTAACGCCGACATCCTTTCCCCTTTGGTATCCCCTGTACTCAACTCAAAATGACACGCACCGATTGATATAGTGACTGGCTTTCTATCAAGCGTGATTTTCTTCATCTCTTTTAAAAGAGTCATGAACTTATCTTCAACACAACTTGGTGTTTTATTGGGGTACCAAAGAATGAACTCCTCGCCACCAAAGCGCGCCACAAACTCACCCTCTTGAGTGTTATTGCTCAGCACGTTCGCCACTTTCTTTAATACAACATCACCCATTTGATGACCATAAGTGTCATTAACCTGTTTAAAGAAATCGATGTCGACAACCGCTAAGGTTCCCTTTCCTAAAGATCCTTTTAACTGCTCCACTTCTGCGTTCAACGTTTTGAACAAGCAACGTCTATTCGGCAAGTGTGTCAAAGGATCGTACATAGCTTGGTACTCTAACTTCTCATTCAGCTCTTTGAGTTTTCGCTCTTGCTGTCTTCTAACCAGTTCCACTTCGATCCATGAGGCCATTAACCTCATAACGTCGATATCGAACTCCTTGAATTCACGATGATAAGGAGCCGGGCTTGAAAAATTTAAGGTGCCATAAAGCTCGTCATTAACGAAAATCGGGATGCCAATATAAGACTCTAAACCAAAAGACTGGTAAGCGGGATGCGTCGCATACTTATCGTGTTTGCCACAATGCTCAATGCAAATAGGACCAATCGATTTACAGGTAATCTCGCAATAGGTCGAACGATAATCGAAGGTGTCGCCAGTGTTGAGTTCAACCCCTTCTGGCGTAACACAGTGCTCGACTAAATAAGAATTACCATCGACTTTAGATAAAATACCAATATCCAAATTAAAGCGTTCGAGCCCCATGATAAGCAGCTGAGCGATCTGACTCTCGAAGCCCTTTCGATAATCATTGGTGATTTGATACAAGCGGCGTATAACAATTTCGCTTTCACTAGCTTGGTTCATAACAGGGATTCCACTACTGCAGAAGTTAATGGCAACATCAACATTTGGTATATTAAAAAGAGTAAAGGGTAAAAAAACATAATAATCAATTGGTTTGTATGCAAAATACCTCATTGGTCCAATGAATAAAAGTCGACTTCTTCGACTTTGCGTTAGCACCCTATTCCTAGCTTTGGTAAAATAATCCATTAACGAAACAGAATGGATAGGAAAATGAACCTTTCTCAACTAAGCCAAGAAATCTACGACCACCTTTACCGCGATATTGAAGAGTTCCGCAGTACTTTTGATCTGCCTGTTGCTGCTCCTGAAACAATGGACGAAAAAGGCGATACGCTACATACCTCTCTAGCGATCGAAGAACTAACAGAACTTGCAGAAGCTGACTCAAAAATCGAACAAGCGGACGCTATTGTAGACAGCGTTTATGTTTTGATGGGGCGTCTGGTTCACCTTGGCCAAGCTAAGGTTGAAGACAACCTAGCAATCAGCTACCTGATCGACCTGCTATTGAATGTTTCTAAAAACCGCTCAATTGACTTCTTACCTTGCTGGGACGAAGTACACTCAAGCAACATGAGCAAAGTATGTCGCAACGAAAAAGAATACGCTGAAACAGAAGCTTTCTATGCTGAGCAGAACATCAAGCTTATGGCTGTTCAAAAAGGCGAATACATCATCGCTAAGTGTGCGGAAGATTTCGTATCTGAAGGCAAGACAGTTCGCCAAGGTAAAGTACTAAAATCTGTACACTACCGTCCTGCGAACCTTGAGCCACTAACGGCTTAAGTAAGGTTACGACTGAAGCTGCTTAAAGCATCGGCGAACTAAAATAGCAAACGCCACGTTTAAATAACGTGGCGTTTTATTATCTGTCAGTCAATTCTAACTGTGTAGCCAAGTGTTATACCAGTCGAGCCATATGATAAGCCGCCACATATTCGCCATTTCTGAAAGCAAACCCTGCGGACTCTCCTTCAATCACGAAACCAAACTTCTTATACAAACTGATCGCTCTTTCGTTATCGGTGTACACCGTTAACTCCATTCGCTTGATGTTAATCCAGTTATCACACAGATCGATTGCTGTTGCGAGCAATTGACTACCCACACCTTTGCCTAACACATCGTCTTTAACACCCATACCAAATGAAGCCACATGTCGTCTTCTTGGATTCACACACACTTCCATTCCCAAGTTGCCAACAATCTCATCGTCTATCATCGCGACATACGAGTACACGTTGTCAGGCATATTAGAGATTCGTTTTTGCCAGCTTTCCAGAGATGGATTTGGGAGTTGCAGCGTACCGGTATAAGCATTAGTGCATTCGTAAACTTCTTTGATTCCCTTTGCATCTGACGGTTCAGACCGTCTCACTATAATACTCATCGCAACTCCTACTATTTTCATCGCTCAATATGAAACACATCCTTAATGTGCACCTAGACACACTATCAAATAGTAAATATTTAACAATAGGTTAGATGAAATTGTTTTTATTGGACTGATGTGGGGAATGTATGTGGATGATCTGAAGAAGTACATTTGAGGAATCAAGGTTAGTTAAACTGGAGGTAATTCGATATGGGCACCTCGGGTGTGCCCACGCCTCCAAATCTATGGAGTTAGTTAGCTTTGGTTCATCATGATCTAACTAGTTCTGTTCTGGTTAATCATGAACTAGTTCATCTTGATCTAGTTAATCACGCTGACATTGAACTTGCATGACTTTAAGATCTGTTGCATTTAGCTTCTCAGCTAGCGCTGCGCCTTCTTCATTACATTGCTCAAGAGTCGTAAATTGGGTGTTAACTTCCATTTCTGCTGTGCTATCAGCTCCACCCATCATAAGGCTTAGAATCAGTGTGAGTTCGTACATAAAATAATCCTCTTTCGAGCTTTCAAAGCATCCATTCGAATAAGATAAAGTGACTAGAATCCGCCCTAATTCACTTGTTTCGTTTGAGATAATTCTAGTCATTCACTCGATTCGAGTCTTACCATTTTGTGCCACTAACTAATAAAGCAGCATAACCATGATTTAAAGGTATAAAAAAGACCAGAGCATCATGCTTCTGGTCTTTTTATGAATTAAAGCGTCAATCATAACTCCGTTTCTGAGTCACTTTTCTCTAAGCTGATGACATTCAAAACCGCAAAAGCAGAGGCTAGAAATAAGCCCAATATCCAAACAAAATACCACATGAAAAACTCCTTAATACAGTGAATGGCCATTACGTTCGACATACTCGCTATCAAGTCGCCCAAACATGGTTCGATAACTGAACGCGGTATAACACAGAATGATTGGCACCATCACGAATGCTACGCCTGTCATGATGTTCAAGGTCAGTTCGCTAGAGGTTGAATCCCACAGCGTTAGGCTATTACTCGGGTTAACGCTAGACGGGATAATGAACGGGAACATTGAGAAACCAGCCGTTAAGATGATGCAAGCGTTAGTCAGACTTGAGCTGATGAAAGCCAGCGCATCGCACTTTAATCTCGCACTCACTAGCGCCAACAGCGGAATGAGAACACTGCCGAACGGCGCCAACCACATCCAAGAATAAGTATCGAAGTTGGTTAACCAAGCACCTGTTTCTGCTATCGCTTGTTTGTTTAACGGGTTTGAAACAGCGCTATGGTTCAACTCACTGACAATCAAATAACCATCAATTTGGCTTATCGCTAAACCGCCAATGACCATCAAGCTAGCTACAAGTATCGCGCTCACCTGCGCAACCAATCTTGCCTTGTTGTATAGCGCATCTGTGGTTTTCATCATCAGCCACGCACTGCCTTGTAACAACGCCATCAACAACCCAACCAGACCACACAAAAGCGCGAATGGGTTAATCAAATCGATAAACGACCCATGGTAATCGACCATAAGCAAACTATTGAGCGAGAAAGAAAGCCCCTGCATCAAGTTGCCAAATGCGACACCAAATAAAATGGGAGGAAAGAAGCCTGAGAACGAGATGGCTAAATCACACACTTTGCGCCATTGGTCGCTATCTATTTTAGCTCTGTATTCCAAAGCTAAAGGACGTAACCACAAAGAAATAAGAACCAAATACATCGCCACATAAAGACTTGAAAAAGATGTCGCATAAACCAGAGGCCAAGCCGCAAACAAAGCACCACCTGCGGTAATGAGCCAAACTTGGTTGCCATCCCAATGGGGTGCGATGGAGTTAATCATTACTCGTCTTTCAGCGTTCGTTTTACCAATAAACGGTAACAACGCCCCCACCCCCATATCAAAACCATCGGTGATCATAAAACCAATCAGCAGTACACCAATCAGAACCCACCAAATTAAACGCAATGTGTCATATTCGCACATGAGTCAGTCACCTTATTGTTGAACTTGTTGTGCCAATTTGGCTTCAAGTGAAGTTGTATTTTGTTCATAGTGATAGCGACCCGTTTTTAAACTGCTTGGGCCTTTTTTAGCAACGGTAATCATCAAGTAACTTTCAACAATGATAAATACGGAATATAGGCTGATAATGAGAGCAAGAGACGTAAGTAGGTTTTCAACGGTTTGAGAAGAAGCCGCCACCGTCACAGGAAGAATTTCACCCACAGCCCAAGGCTGACGACCGTATTCCGCAACAAACCAGCCAGCTTCAATCGCAATCCAAGGTAATGGAATTGACCATAGCGCCGCTTTCAGTAACCAAGGTTTTTGAGTGATGTTTTTCCGGTAGGTTTGTAAGAAAGCCGCGCCAAAGACAAACAACATAATGAAGCCACAACCCACCATGATTCTGAATGACCAGAACAGAGGCCAGACAGTTGGAATTGAATCATCTGCCGCTTGTTGGATTTGCTGTTCAGTCGCATCGGTTACGGTATCGGTGTAACGCTTAAGTAATAAGCCATAGCCGAGATCGTGCTTGGTTTGATCGAATGCTTGTTCTGTCTCATAAGAGGTATCACCAGATCGCAAACGCTCTAGCAATTCATAAGCGATGATTCCGTTGCGAATACGGACGAGGTGCTGGTCGCGTAGGTCATGAAGACCCGTTACTTGCTCATCCAAAGATCGCGTTGCAATAATTCCCATCACATAAGGGATTTTTACCGCGAAGTCGGTTTTGCCTTCTTCTTGGTTTGGTAATCCAAACAAGGTAAACGCCGCAGGTGCAGGTTCTGTGTGCCATTCCGCTTCAATCGCCGCTAACTTCACTTTTTGAACATCACCCAGTTCATAGCCCGACTCATCACCTAATACGATCACCGAGATAATAGAAGCAATACCAAACGAAGCTGCGACAGCAAACGAACGTTTTGCAAAAGCAACGTCTCGCCCTTTAAGCAAATAGTAAGAGCTCACGCCAAGGATAAACATTGAGCCACAGGTATACGCTGAGGCCACGGTATGCAGGAATTTAACTTGAGCGACAGGGTTGAGCACCACTTCTGCAAAGCTGGTCATTTCCATACGCATAGTTTGGTAATTGAACTCTGATCCAATTGGGTTTTGCATCCAACCATTGGCAACCAAAATCCATAGTGCAGAAAAGCTCGAACCCAGAGCCACCAGCCAAGTCACCACAAGGTGTTGGCGTTTCGATAATCTTTCCCAGCCGAAGAAGAACAACCCAACAAAGGTGGATTCTAAGAAGAACGCGACAAGCGCTTCGATGGCTAAAGGTGCGCCGAAAATATCGCCGACATAGTGAGAATAATAAGACCAGTTGGTGCCGAACTGGAACTCCATGGTTAAACCGGTCGTGACACCCAAGGCAAAGTTGATACCGAACAGTTTGCCCCAGAAGCGAGTCATGTCTTGATAAATTTGTTTACCGGTGAGTACATAGATCGACTCCATGATCGCCAGTAAGCACGACATACCGATAGTCAGAGGGACGAAAAGAAAGTGGAACATAGCGGTTAGCGCAAACTGTAAACGCGACAATTCAACTACATCAAACATTTAAGCTCCAAACATCATAATGATGGCTTTCATATTAAGAATTGGAGCGTATTTCAGCACAGTTCTCACGAACCAAACTAGAACAGATTGATTATTAAAAAACAGAACAGATTTGCTTATTAGACGAACAACTGGTAAGAGCTTAACTGCAACTATTGGCTTGCAGTTCCATTGTCTGAATCAAGCCGCCTAGCGTTCGAATGGCTTCTGCTATTTTGTCGTCACAAGCGTACGAACAGTTGATACGAATGTGATGAGAGAACTTTTTATCACTGCTGAATATGATTCCCGGAGCGACAGAGATGTTTTGTTCAAGGGCTAGTTCATACAACTTCTCAACACAAACAGAGTGAGGCAGTTCTATCCAAATGAAGTAGCCACCTTGGCTTTTATGCACCATCGCACTTGAAGGTAAGCTAGATTCTAACAATGCAATATGCGCCTTCTTCCTTTCATTCAGTAATTTACGAAGCTTTTTAAGATGATTGTCATAGCTGTAAAACGTTAGGTAGTGAGACAAACCAAGCTGAATAGGAATGCTGCTGGAGAGCGTCGAAAGGTGCTGCAATCTCTGAATCTTTAACGCTTGTTTCCTTGCAACTACCCAACCGATTCGAAAGCCGGGCGACAATGATTTGGAAAACGAACCACACAACATGATTTGCTCGCCAGTGTCATAGGCTTTAGCAGGCAATGAGCTTTGATTACCGACGTGCAGTTCTCGATACACATCGTCTTCAATCATCGGGATCTTATGTTGATTCACCAACTTTGCCAGTCGTTGCTTGTTGCTGTCACTCATCGAATAGCCAACTGGGTTTTGCGATTCCGTCATAAACCAGCACGCTTTGATGTCCATTGAAGCGAACACCGACTCCAACACATCTAAATCAATCCCTGTTGTCGGGTCTGTTGGAATCTCTACGGCGGTGAGGTTTAGTCTTTCAATAGTCTGTAACACACCGTAAAACGCTGGGTACTCAATCGCGACTAAGTCACCCGGTTCGGTACAGGATTGCAGGCATAAATTAAGTGCCTCCATCGCCCCAGACGTGATCACAATATCGTCAGGCAGTACGTTCAAGCCTTGAACTTGATAGCGTTGGGCGATTTGCCTGCGTAACGTTTCACTGCCTGGCGGTAAATTAGTGAGCATACTGTTGTCGGGCATTTGACGACTAGCATTAGCTAAACTGCGCGACAATGCTTGATGCGGAAACAAGGCAGGATCAGGGAATGCCGAGCTAAGTGGAATGATGCTAGGGTCTTTGGCTCGTTGAAGTACATCGTAAAGCAGATCGCTGATTTTAACGGGATACGGCTTAATGACTTTTTGTTGCGCGTGTTCTGAGGTGAATACATTTCTACGCGGTAACACGAAATAGCCGGACTTGGGCTTTGAGCGCACATAGCCTTGGTCTTCGAGCTGTTGATACGCCTGCAGCACCGTCTCGATACTGAGTTTATAGCGCTTACATGCGTCTCTAATTGATGGGATCTTCTCACCACTCAGCCAGATGTTTTGTTCTATCTGATTCTTGATTGTATTGGCGAGTATCTGAGATTTTTTCATCAAAAAGTCTTTTCTATCTAATGTGTAAAAGATTACTAAACCGTGGATATTCGAAGTGCTCGGACATTCAGGTATAACAAAGCCCTACCCTAAACCCAATTACCTTTAGCGTCGACTTGTTTATTTCCCCCATAAGAAAAGGCACCACACTCATCAATCGAGTGTGGTGCCTTAGTTACATAGATACTTAGCTACTTTAGTTTAGTTTAACTAGCTGACTAGTTAGCTGGACGCCACACGCCCCACTGATCATTTTCGTAGGTAGCTTTAGGGTTTGTACCACCTTGGATCCACCACTGTGCTTTCCACGACTGATTTGAGTAAGTCACGACTTCACCGCCTAGGTAAGTCGCTGAAGAGTCCCAAGTGCCATTGTCTGGGTCAGGAGTCGGATCTGGATCCGGCGTTGGATCTGGGTCTGGTGTTACACCACCGTCATCAGCAATTACTTCAAAAGTGAAGGTTTCAACACTGTCGCTTTCAATCGAGCTAGCCATAAACGATAGAGTTTCGTTTGCAGTGATGCCAGTGGTATCAACTACGATAGAAGCCGTGCCGTTATTTTGAATGCTTACTGAAGAGCCTTGTGTCTGAGTTAGATTTGCCGCTTCGCTTGTTGCAATCACAACTTTGTCGCCAGCATTCACTACGTTGTCACTCTTCACTAGCTCGTAGATGTCGCCTTTCAATGGTTCAACACCGCCGTCGCCACCATCAATCAGCGTTAACTGACCAGAAGCACGGCTATCTTTTGAGTTAAAAAAGTTACGTGAAGGATCGTTTTGGAAGTACATGTAGTGCTGCATTTCAGCGTGCCAGTCACCAATGAAGATCGCGCCATCTTTGAACTCTTCATGCCAGCCGTTAATTTCTGAAGCCAACAAACGAGCCCAATCGTTAACGTTTGAAGCGTCGATAACGATATCGAAGCTACGCGCTACTTCACCGTACTTGTTGATGATGTCGTATTTAACCGTATCACCAATTTCTGGCGTACCAAACTGGTCAGAAACAAACAGGTCGCCACGGACTAGATCAGGCTCAGGACCCGGCTCTGGTGGAGGAGTTGTTCCCCCCGCGATTGTGATGTCTGAACAGTTGTAGAAGCCTTCTCCTGCTGCATCGTCACGTTGCCAACGAACGTATAAGATTGCGTCGCCAGATCGGTCTGAAGGAATCGTCACGTTGATACGGTATTTGCCACCGCTTACAGGAACATTCCCCACTTCTTGGATAAGATCTAAGTCCCCCCACGCTAGGCCTTTGCTCAGGTCTGCGTTTGGTTTTGTTAGATAGAACTCCCAAAATGACGGGTTGTGTGGTGCAGTCGCGTTGAATACATATTCAAATGTACCAGTATTTAGCTCGGTTCGAGTCCAACCAGTATGAGGTGCACCCATGCCGCGTTTTTGCGAATCATTGGCGTAACATAACGTGCCGTCAGGAATCGCCGCTTTTACAGCGTTGATGTTGTTGAAATCTTGGATATTTTTCGCATACTCGTTACGTTGAACGAACGGGTATGATCCAGAAATATCTTTCGCTTGAGCACATGCAGCATTTGGTGGTGTACCCGACCAAACCCCGCCTTGCTCGTAACACGTGTTCTGACGTGCACTTGGAAATTCAGACCAGCCATGAGCATTTGCCACTGACGGCACACTCGATAGCATAGCCATACCCACTGCTATTTTTAGAATATTATTATTTATTGTTGTCACTTTCCCACTCTCTATTATTTTACCCTAAACACAAAACCAATTGGTTACTAACCAACCAGCACTGTCATTCGAAGGTTTATAGTTTCTGACTTAAAGAACAACGAAAAATATATACGTCAATTTTATCAATAACAGCGGGTTTTATATTGATAGGAATCAGCATCACACAACTCAAACAAATGCGTTGTAGATAGATGATGTTGCTTCGAATTATGACATTTCAGTATTCTGTGTTGATTGAGGGAACATTATTCAGAATGAATAAAAAAGCGGCTTAATGATTAAGCCGCTTTGGGGATATAAAGGCGTTAGGTAATAAGAAGATATTTAATAACGGCTATGCATACCCATACGATGTGACATGTCATCGTCCATACGACCGCCTTTCCAACCGCCGCCACCCAAAAGATTGAGCACATCACGCGCGGTGTAATTCTCGCCGCCGAAGAAATCATTAGACACATCATTACGTAACAGCTGGATAGTGGGAACCAATTCAACATCTAAATCTTGTGGATCAGCAAACAAAGCCAATGCGATTTGTTGTTGGCGCTTACTCAATTCACGAGAACTCGTTTCTACCTGACCAATCGAGAAAAAGTCACGGCTTCCATAGCTCTTTACCAACCTTGCAGACAGTAGCTTAATAACCTTTTTGATCCTTCGTCGCTGAATATATCTAAACACTCTAATTCCCCTTCCAATTTACAAATATCACATCAAGTGTTGTTCAGATTTGAGCAACACTTAGAATGTCACTCTTTATGACGATGCTCAATATATAACGTCAGTAATATACTGATTAACAATGCGAAAAAGCAATTTCGAGACGAATACTCTTTGCACCGCTTCTCATTAAAACGGACCAAAAAGTAAATTCTTAGGTAAACCATGGTTCAGAACACTAAGCACTTTCTCACGCAACCATAACGTACCTTGGTCACGTTGATGGCGCACATGCCAAGACATCGAGATGGGCCCCGGCGGCATTGTGAATGGCGTTTTCTTAATCACCAGATCTCCTTTGCTCACGCTCTCCAATATTATCGGTAATGGAATCGTCGTGATCATGTCAGTATTGATTAACAACCTAGGTATGGAGTAACAGTGGTTCACCGTCATGGCGATGCGCCGTTTCATTCCCTTCTGTCCTAGTAGCATGTCTACCCCGCCTGTCGCCTCACCTGATAACGAGAGCAACAAATGATCAGCACTAGCAAAAGCACTTAGCGATAGCTCTTCACTAGCCAACGGGTGATCGGCACGCATTGCGCACACAAAGTGATTATCAAATAGATGCTGAGTTTGTACTTGAGCTGAGTTGCCTTCGAAGTAATCCAAGACCATATCGACATCGGCACTGAGCAATAACTTTTCTCCATTGACGTTGTAAGGTACGGCGTGAATATTAACGTCAGGCGCTTCACGCTCTATTCGTTGCTTTAACGGCAGCCAAAACAGATCTGCCATCCAATCTGTGGTTGCGATTCTAAACGTGCGCTTTAACGTCGCAGGATTAAACTCATCACGCTCAGTTGCAATCCGTATTGCCTCTAACGGCTCACCAATCGTTTTCCACAACTCGACGGCGTAAGGGGTTGGGCGAATCCCTCTTCCTTGTTTCACGAATAAAGGATCTTTCCAAGCATGGCGCATTCGAGAGACTGCGTTCGATACCGACGGTTGCGTCATCGACAATCGTTCTGCGGCCACGGTAATCGAGCTTTCCTGCATGATTGCATCAAAAATAACCATTAAATTCAGATCGACATTCGCCATCTTACTTGCCTAATTACACAGGGAGTTAGTGAATGAGTATCGACAAACTCATCATATTAATCAATGAATATTATACCAATCATCAATTAGACGATAAGTAACAAGTTGGGCAAAGTAAGTTCCACAAGCAGATTAACCCGCTGTTAGAAAAACAAATCAGATGACTCACTTATAAGGAAATACGATGAAAGCCGTGTATTTAGAAGAGTATGGAAGTGCGCAGAACTTAACGTTCGGCGATATAGCTAAACCCACCATCACCCCAAATCAAGTGCTGATCAAAGTACAAGGCGCGGGGGTAAACCCTGTCGACTGGATGGTAAGAGAGGGATTCTTAGAGTCTACTGGTCAACATGAAATGCCACTCATTGTTGGCTGGGACGCAGCAGGACAAGTTGTCGAAAAAGGCAACAATGTAAGCAACCTCAAACTTGGGGAGCAGGTCTATGTATATGCGCCCATTTCTGAACAAGGCGCCTACGCCGAATATCTTGCTGTCGATAGTGATTTAGTAGCAAGAGCGCCCAAGTCTCTCGACATCGTGACCGCTGCAGCAGTGCCATTGGCCGCAACAACAGCATGGCAAGCAATTGTTGAAGGCTGCCAACTCAAAGCTGGTCAACGTGTCCTTATTCACAATGCATCCGGAGGTGTAGGCAGCTTTGCGGTTCAAATAGCGAAAGCGCTCGGTGCTTATGTTATCGGAACAGCATCAGCCAGCAACAAAGCCTACTTAACGGCTTTAGGGGTCGATCAATTCATTGATTACCAAACTCAACGCTTTGAAGACGAGGTTGATGAGTTAGATGCTGTACTCGTCGCTGTTGGGGGTGATGGCATCGCGGAGCGTTCACTCGAAGTCGTACGAAAAGGTGGCAACGTAGTTTCACTATTAGATGACATTGAAAGCGCATTACCACTGCAACTAGGCGTAAATTTTCAACGTTGGTGGGTTTCACCCAATGCCAGAGATCTACAACGTATTGCCGCTTTAATTGATGATGGCGTAATTAAAGTGAACATCGATAAGGTGTTCCCACTATCTAAAGCCGCTCAAGCACACGAGTTAAGTCAATCGAAACGTGCTCGTGGCAAAATCGTATTGGAAGTTTCGCTGTAAACACTATCAAGTAGAGAGGATATAAAATGGCCATTAAACAAGCTTTTCGTAATAAGAACCTACCCGATATGAGCAATGCGTTTAGTTGGGGACTGAAACTAAGTGAATTCAGCGAAGTATTCTTTGTGACAGGACATGCTGACTGTAACCCGGACTTTGTCACTCAACACCCTAATGATCCTGTTGCTCAAACACGATTGATTTTAGACCAAATGAAGGAATTCTTAGAAGAAGCTGGCTTTAGTGTTAACGACATTGTCAGGACGGATTGGACATTTACCAACGAAGTAAACTCTGCACAATTCGAAGGCATTGCTCATGTCTGGGAAGAGTTTTTAGGTGATGTTGAAGTAAAACCAGCGACAGGCACGTTGCGCTATGTTCAACGTTTAGGGATGCCAGATATGATGGTTGAATATGAGATGATGTTAGCCCGATAACTGCCGAGCTTTCCAATCCTAAGATTCAACCGTCTTACCCAAACGATAAAGGCTTAACCAAACAACAGATATGTTTGATTATCGACTGAAATACTTTTGACTTCAGTGTTGAACACGGACTCTAGCTGTTCAGGCGTAAGAACTTGTTCTGCACGACCTGATGCTTGAAGTACACCTTTGTCGAGCAACAACACTTGGTCTGCATGTCTTAAGGTCCGGTTCAGGTCGTGGTTAGCCATAATCACGGCGATGCCCTTCTCTGCAACTCGTTCAATGAGCTTATATAACAGGGCTTCTTGAGCAATATCCAGCGGAGCTGCGGGTTCATCGAGGATCAACAGCTTTGCGTAAGGATTAAGCGTCGGCCAAATTTGCAGGCACATTCCCGCCAAACGAACGCGTTGCCATTCACCACCAGACAGTGTTTGGATTGAACGATGAAGTTTGTCTGTGATGTCCAACATCTGGCTGATTTCGTCCAAAGCTGCGTTGATTTCAGTATCGAGGCCGTGTGAGGAGCTTGGCAGTGACAATGCAAGGTATTGGAACACTTCTAAGTTGAAGGCTGGCCTTGCACTTTGACAAAGATAAGCACGATGCAATGACAAGTCTTGCAGTGATAATACTGACAAGTCTTGTCCGTCGAGGTTTATATCACCTTTGTAGCCATCACCAACGCCAGATATCGCTTCGAGTAAGGTACTTTTGCCACTGCCATTTGGACCGATGACATGAGTCACCTGCCCTTGCTTGAGATCAAATGATAGTGGTAATAGACGAGCGCCGACGCTCAAGCTCTTAATTTGAATCATGATTTTTAATTAACATCCAAATGAAGATAGGCGCACCGATACTGGTGGTCATCACACCCAAGGGTAGTTCTGCTGAATCTAGTAAAGTTCTTGCACAAATATCAGCAAATACAAGCAATGCTGCACCGGCAACGGCAGACAAAGGAAGAAGGTATCGGTTGTCAGTACCAATCGCTAAGCGCAACAAGTGTGGCACAACCAAGCCAACAAAGCTGATCACGCCGCCTAAGGCAACCGCGCAGCCGACTAAAATAGACACAGCGAAGATCAAGCGCCAGCGTAATCTCGGAACGTTCACGCCTAACTGTGCAGCATGAGTCTCGCCAATCATTAACTTATCTAGCTTACTACCTTGCAGGCACAACCAAATAATCACGGGGATCATCACTAAAGTGAGCGAGTGTTGATACCAAGTAACGCCACCTAAGCTGCCCATCAGCCAATACATCAGTAAACGAAGACTAAGGTCATCACTAAAGTAGAAAGCCCATGTCACCATCGCGCCAGAAAGAATACCTAGCGCCACGCCCACCAGCAATAATTTGGCCGTAGTCAGTCGCATCGTTTTGACCATGCTCACCAGAATAACGGTAAAACAGAGTGAGCCTAAAACGGCGGCAATCATGAACAGTTCTGGAGTAGGAGCAAACGGCAAGAAGAACAGTACAATAACCATCGCCAAACTTGCGCCACCAGAAATGCCGAGCACACCTGGCTCTGCTAATACATTACCCAATAAGACTTGTAGGCTTGCGCCAGATACGGCTAACCCTGCCCCGATAGCAATCGCTGCTAATAATCGAGGTAAGCGTAAATCAATCAGTAGTTTTTGTTCTAACGTGGACAATGTGTCCAGAGGGGAAATGAAGAGATCGCCAACCATTAGGTAAATCGCACTCAGCGCGACAAGCAGTGCTGCCATCAGATAAATGGCTCGGGTCCATTTGCGCTGTTTTTGGTGAAGAAGTTGTTGGAAATCCATATCAAGCTACTTTGAAATTGTTCGCGTAACCTTACCTGTATCCCTAAATAAACTCAAGGCTCACACCGTAATGTGAACCTTGATATTTCAACCAGTTGAGCGGTTGTTTTCGTCTCTTTAACTCGACTAGGTATTAATCGTACACAAGCTGACCATGGTCGAATCGCGTTTCAACTTCGCACACCATTAAGGCAGCTCGTTGACCGATAGCCACGTTGCGATTTGGGAATACCACGGCTTCGTTTTCATTCTTCGCCATCAATGGCTTATCACCATCATGACCAAACACTTCACCGTGCTTGAATGCCGTAAAGTTTTCTACGTCATCAGAGAACATGAAATCAAAGTCATCGTGCAAACGAACAATAGTGCGGCTCACACGATACATGATAGTTCGCTTAGGCAGATGTTCAGGCTCAGCTTCAGCAATCAAGTTACGCATTGCCAAATCAAAAGCAGTGAGCTTATCAAGTTGGTTCTCACCAATTTTTGCGACCTGACCCAATTCCATTGTCAGTGCTTGCGCTTCAAAGTTTTCAGCGCTGTACCAACTGAAGGTGCTCGTTGGTGCATTCGACAGCAACACAGCTTCAACGTGGGCACTGTTGATGAAATCGAAAAGCTCTTTATTACGTACTTCGTGGCGAACCTTAGGGCTCACCGCGAACGAGTAATGCTTAGATAAACGGATTGCGCAGTGCAGATCTAAGTGCCAACGAGTGGCAGGTACCGTTTCCTTGTAAAACTCAGTAACCAAGTACTTAAGGTTCTTCGCGATATCCACTTCTCGATTACTCTCGTGCTGTTTTTCATCAAACAGACGGTTCATATTCACATCAAGAAAACGAGTATGCGCATTGGTTGCTTCTGGGTGAGCAATGATGAACAAACATCTTGCTGTCACTACTTGGAAGCCTGTTTCAATATCCTCAATGAGCTTATCAATCAGCTCCATTGGTGAAGTTTCGTCGCCATGAACACCAGTTGAAAAGATGATGTTCTTGGTTTCAGAATTATATTCCGCGGGAATCACTTCCAATACACCGCGTTGATGAAGCTTAATTTGAACACCGTTACTCAGTACGGTCTGTCCTGCAACCACTTCTTGCTCAAGATCTAGGCTGTCAAAAAGAAATGATTGGCGAAAGAGGGTCTTCGTCATGCGTTACTCCTTAATTGCACGGCCGTATGTTAATAAATTGTACATAGAAATTGTGTTGCTAGGATCGCACTTATCAATAGAAACTCCGTTATCACTCACAAATACTACCCATATATTTTTATATTACCTGCTGACTTTACTAACCGACATCTGTTCCAAATAACTTTCTCTATTTAAAGCTACTTTTGGCTGTCTCAGCTTTTCTCAAGTCATGTCAGCAAGATAAGAGCTACGTAAGCTAACACAGCTCTTACCTGCCATGAACAGATTGAGATCAATTAATCTTCCTGATCGAGCAATCTTTCAAATTCATCGATTTGAACTTTGACCATGTCGATACTTTGTTGCCAAAAATCAGCTTGAGTCAGGTCCATTCCTAAGTGCTTCTGAACGACTTCTTCCGCCATCATGCTGCCCGTATCACGAAGCAACGACACGTAATCGCCGTAGAATTGCTCACCTTTCGCATCACGCTGAGCGTAAACACCTTTACTGAACAGATAACCGAACAGGTATGGATAGTTATAAAAGCTCACTTGAGAGATGCTGAAGTGCAACTTGCTCGCCCAGAAGTAAGGGTCAGCTTCTGTCATTGCCTCGCCGTACCACTCTTTCCAAGTGGTTTCCATCAAGTCACACAGTTGCTGAGCCGTGAGCTCGCCTTTTTCGCGCTGCTCGTAGAAGGCTTTCTCAAACTCAAAACGAACGGGAATGTTCACCATTAATGCCAAAGAAGAAGAAAGCTCTTCCCACAGCATTTCAAGTTTCTCATTACGTGTTTGTGCTTGCTTCAATAGATGGTCACGAACGATGTTTTCAGCAAAGATCGAAGCGGTTTCTGCTAGCGTCATTGGGTAGCGTGTTTGACACAACGGCATGTCTTTCATTACCCAGTTATGGAATGCGTGGCCCAACTCGTGTGCCAGTGTCATTAAGTCAGAGCGACTGCCACTCCATGTCATGAACACAAGTGGCGTGCGTGTCGCGGCAAACTTAGTGCAGTACGCGCCTAAACGTTTGTTGGCTGCTGGTGCGGCATCAATCCAACCGTTCTCAACCATTAAGGCGACAAAATCAGCCATCTCTGGATTGACTTCAGCGAAAGCGGTTTTAATCACTTCGATCGCTTCATCAAATGGATAAACCTTAGATTCGCTGTCACCCAGCGGTGGCATCGCTGCTAAATGGTTCCAAGGCTTCATTTCATCGAGCCCGTGAACTCTTGCCATTAACAGGCCTGCTTTCTGGCCTACTGCTCGATTTGCCTTTGCTACCGACATCATGGTGTCTAGCGTTTCTGGCACAATGCGGCTGCCGTGTAGGCTTGGATCTAGGAAATGTACGTCGCTTATCTTCGAGCGCTTCTTGTTTTCAGTCAGTCGCCAACCCGCCAATGCATTTAGGATCGAAGCAAAAGACTCTTGATGCGTCTTCATTGCGCCTTGAACGGCACGCCAAGCCGGTTCTTGTTTGTCGAATTCGCTGCCATACAACAAGCTCGCCGCTTGAGAAAAGCCTAGAGCTTCGTCTTCGCCGTCTAGCTTTAGCGACAGCTTCAAAGAACCGGTTAGGTTATCGTATAAACGACCCCATCCATCACGGCCATCAACCTTCATCGCAGCTAATAACTGCTCTTCAGCAACACTAAGGCGGCTGCTCGATAGTTTGCGTGAGCTTTCAATAGCAAAACGTTGCCCTGCAACATCGGCACTATCATGCTCTAATACTGCATCAATAAATTCTGGTTCTGCGTGAATTAGCGTGTCTTCGTAAGGGCTGAACGCTTGAGACATTTCAGAGTTCAGCTTAGCTACACGACCAAGTAGTGCTTTGGCTTCTGTGTGCGTCGCGTCTACCGATGCGTGGCAATTAGCGAAGGTGTTGATCGTGCTCAGTAACGTGCCTGCCGCTTCAGAAGTTTGAATGGCGTTTTGCATCGCTAGGATAATATGACGCTTTTCAACATGCAGGTACAACAGTTCAATACACTGTTGAATCAGTTCGATGTCTTGTTCGATTTTTGCATCATCAAGATCGCGATAAGCAATGCTTAAATCCCAACTTGGAGTTGTCATGACTAAATTCCTTTCACGTAGGTAGTAATACCAATCTGGTATAGAGACTGTAAACGCCGCTTTATACTTCTATTTATATTTCTATTTCTATCTACAGTTCTAATAGATTGTTAATTCTTAAAACTGTGTATTTTTAACACTCAGAGAACAGGCAACCCTATCGACTTTACACTGATAAAACTCTGTGCGAACTGAGTGACTTGAATATGAGTTATCGACGCGTTTTCTATCGATAGCTTCGAATAGAGACTCGGATTTTTCCAATCAATATCAAGGCAATGCGCCAATAACATTCGAATTACGCCACCATGAGTAACCAGCAGTAGATTGTCACTTGGATCATTCAAAAGTTGCGACCAAGCTTGAGTTACCCTGTCATGGAAGCTCTGTAAACTTTCCGCACCAGTCAGTTGATGATTTGCGGGATCTTGCCAGAAAGTGTCTAGCATCGCCCACTTGTCTTCAAGTTCATCAAATGCGACCCCGTCAACTTCACCAAAGTTCATTTCTTGGAAATCTGGTGCAACAGACAGAGGCACCGACATGCGTTGTGCATATAGGTTTGCCAAGTCACTGCATCGTCTTAATGGTGAGGTAATAACACCATCGAAAGCGACATCGTTCTGAGCCAACGCATCATAAATCCGCTGTTGAATATTTGGATTAACCAACACGTCAGATAAACCATTCAGTGCTGCTTTCCCTTCAACCTTGCCGTGTCTCAGCAAATAGATGTTTTTGGTTGTTCCATTGACCATGTGTGCGACCTAGCCTTGAGTATCAAGCAAGTGATTAGATGTTTTTAAGCTCAGTGGTAACCCTGCAGCGACCAGTGTGACGCGTTCAACTGCGCGAGCCAATGCTTGGTTCATTCGCCCCGCATTGTCGACAAACAAGCGCGACACTTTACCCAGAGGTACCACACCTAAACCGACTTCGTTAGAGACCATGATAATTTGCGCTGGGCTTTGCTCTACGCTTTTGACCAAGGCTTCAACCACTGCTTCCACTTGTTCATTAGTCGCGTCATCACCCAGTTCAAAGATGATGTTGTTCAACCACAATGTTAGGCAGTCGATCAGCACCACATCATCTTGATCAAAAGACTGCAGTTTCGAGGCTAACTCGACGGGTACTTCATGCTCAATCCACTGCTCGCCACGACGTTGTTGATGGTGCGTGATTCGTTCTCGCATTTCATCATCAAGATATGTCGCTGTCGCAATATAGTTGAGGCGTCCATTTGAACATGCTTCAAACGCACATAATGCTTGTTGCTCTGCAAAACTCGACTTGCCAGAACGAGCTCCGCCCAATACCAGATGGCTGTTTCGCTGGCTTGATTGAATAGTTTGATTTGTGTTTGTCATAGGAAACCGTTATAGAAAGCCATTGTAAAATACAGTAATGAATACAAGGTAAATCAGTAACTCCATCAACTGTTGAGCGGCCCCCAAGCAGTCGCCGGTAAAGCCGCCAATTCGAGCCGTTAACCACTTTTTGAAACCAGTTCTGAACAGATAAGCGACGACAGATAAAACCAAAGCGAATTCAACACCAAACCACAGGCTTGGCAGAACGCCAACAAGCAATAGAAAGACAAGTTCGCCCCTAGTTTGCTTATTGGCCAATGGCTTACTTTTACTGGTATCTAAATCGCTGACATAGGGCATGTCATAGATAAGTGACGCAGCAATTGCACGGCTAAAGGTATAACTGGTAACGATAACCATAAACAGAGCTGTCATGTTGACCAACTCGTTCAACAGCACCCACTTGCCAAGCAGAGCCATAACCAGAGCAGACGCGCCATAGGTACCAATTCGGCTGTCTTTCATAATGGTCAAACGGCGTTCTAAGGTCATGCCGCCGCCAATACCATCCGCCATATCGGTTAAGCCGTCTTCATGAAAAGCACCAGTGAGCATCAAGCTAAAACTCATCATTAAAAAGATCGCCACCGCACTCGGCAATATGGTATCAAGTAGCAAGAACACACCGCCACACAGAACACCAAGTAACAAACCAACCGTTGAAAAGTAGCGCCCAGAACTGTTCATTCGCTCTGATGAATAGGGCGTATTCTTCGGCATTGGCAAGCGAGAAAAGAAGCCCATCGCCAGTGCAAACAGCTCCCATTGATAAGTGACTCGATCTTTCAACGATCTTTCTGGCGTATCACTCATTAAACCGTGACTCCAGCGCTTTCGAAGCTCGCCATGTTGTTATAGAACTCGGCTGCCGCACGAATAATGGGAATAGCTAGAGCAGCACCCGTTCCCTCACCTAATCTCAATCCAAGATCGAGCAGAGGCTCAGCGTCTAGCAGTTCTAATAGAATTTTGTGCCCCGACTCTTCAGACCGATGAGCGAAGATCATGTAATCGCGGCAATTCGGTTCAATTAAGGTCGCGACATACGCCGCAACCGACACGATAAAGCCATCGACTAATATTGGTGTTCTGTTCTGGTAAGAGCCAAGAAAACCACCTACCATCTGAACGATCTCATAGCCACCGACTTGTGCCAGTACCTCTTTAATATCTTTAAGCTTTTTCACTTCTTTAAGCTCTAAACCTTTGCAACGTGCGACACCTTGCTCAACCACAGCCACTTTACGTGCAAGCTGTTCATTGTTGATGCCAGTGCCTAGGCCGACACACTCCGCTGCAGCACGATTCGATAATGCACTTAAGATCGCTGATGCGCTGCTGGTATTACCGATGCCCATTTCACCAAACATGATGATATTGGTGCCATTCGAAATGGTTCTAGATACAAGCTCTGTACCCAGTTCAATGCCACGTTCAACCGTTTCTAAACTCATTGCCGCTTCATTGGCAAAGTTATTGGTTCGCGTACCCAAGCGCTGAGAGATCAACATGTCACTGTCAGATTCCACAGGCAACAATATCCCCGTGTCGACTACCGTGATATCGATATTATTCACCGCACAGAAGCAATTGATCGCCGCGCCACCGGTTAAGAAGTTCAGCACCATCTGCTGTGTCACGGCACTTGGAGCAATACTCACACCTTCATCTGCTATGCCATGGTCGCCAGCAAAAATGATGATACTTGGCTTATTCAATTCGATGCGTTCAACCGCAGCTTCTTTGCCTTGGCTCTGAATCAATGCCAATTGATGAGCGACTTTTTCTAGTAAGCCAAGCGCACCGAGCGGCTTAGTTTTTTGGTCAATTCGGTGTTGGATGTACTGCGAGTATTGGGTATCTAACATAGTTTTTAAAAACGCTTATTCTGGGTACGTTAATTTAGGATTGGCTATTTTGGGCGAGCAACAGAGAACACATTAGAAAGCGTCGCGTATTCACCGCCACCAAGTCGAGACAGTGGGTTCAATGCCAACGCATCAACCTTAAGACGTTCACTCTCTTTATCGATCACATCTTCGGAAATATACACGGTTTCGACTTGAGCAAAGATAAGGCTTTGTGGCACCTCTCCAACCTCTTTTACTTCGTACAAGGTGCAGCCAAAAGCGACCGCGCACTCTTTTACTCTCGGTAAAGAAAAGCCCTCAAATTCAACCAGCTCAATATCATTCGCGGTGACTTCAGAATCACCATGATCGAGAGTGGCTGCTGTTGCTGTCATTGTTTCGGCAGAACTTGAAGAAGCAATGTGAATCACTAGCTTACCCGTTTCTAGGGCATTACGGGTGGTATCTTTGATTTCGCCCGATGGCTTCTTTCCGACCGACAACATCAGTAGCGGCGGATTGCTAGAAACAGGCGTGAAATAAGAGAAAGGCGCTAGGTTGTACTCTTGTTCAGAAGATTCCGTCAATGCCCATGCAATAGGCCTAGGCACAACAGTTTGTGTCATCAGGTGATAAATCTGAGTAGGAGCAAGAGTATCAAGCTTGAGGTTCATAGCACGTCCTTGGTCTATGTGAATTACGACTCAGTTTACGTGTTAAGCAAAGCCGTATCTATGCCTAATCAATAGAAACCGTAGAGAGTGTTCTTAATTTAAACAGATCTCGCTGAGTTTTTCTCAAATTGACAATCAAATTGACGAACCCTAGAACACAAACAACACTGATAATAGATTTATCAATAACTTACATTTTGGCATCGTTTATGCTTTATCTAAAGTACTTATTAATCTCTCCATTGATAAGTACCCATACAGTGAATGCCCACAACACTGACGCTACACAAAGAAAGACAATCGATTGAAAGACAAAACAGAACAACGATTTAGGAGGTGTAATGATTCCAAACTCTAGTAAAAGAAAACCAAATAAATCAAGTAAGAAAACCAGCAAAAAGGTAAGGAAAATCCCACTATCCTTCACCTAGAAAGCAGTACAGTAAGTAACAAAGCCCGTCGCCCAGCGGGCTTTGTTATGTTTAACGCGTTAGTTATTTTTAACACCGTACTTATGTTTCAGACCGCATTTATATTCCACACCACAATTATGTTTCAGACCGTACTTATGCTTCAGACCATACTCATGCGTCAAGCCAAACTAAATCATCGCTTTTTCCATAAACAGGTGACTCCCCACACACTACTGACCACTCGTTTAACAAACTTTTATTCGCTTAAAATTCAAACACTGTTTATATTAAACAAGCACTTGTGGAGTGAATAAGGGATTAGAATGAGCATTGCTGGAGACAAAACATCGGTTGTTGTGGCTGGTGCAACAGGGCTAATTGGTCATCATGTGATGAGGCAGCTCATTGATGAGCCCGCGGTCGACAATATCTATGCGTTATCCCGAAGATCACTCCATGCACAATTTGACTCCAATAAACTCCACACACTCATTCATAATGACCTGCAAGTCACGAGTTGGGATGATACGAATGCGACGCCTAAACTTGGCGTTATCTGCTTAGGTACGACTAAGAAAAAGGCAGGATCAAAAGAAGCACTTCGCAAAGTCGATGTTGAATTGGTTAGCCAAGTTGCACAGTCGATGAAGTTTCTTGGAGTACAACGCGTTGCCGTTGTTTCGAGCTATGGCGCTTCACCAGATTCTTATTCACACTACCTTCGTTGCAAAGGGCAAATGGAGCAAAACTTAAAACGTATTGGCTTCAAGCAGCTTTTCATCGCACGTCCGGGGCCGCTGGTTGGTGAACGTGATGAACCAAGAGCCGATGAAAAACTCCTGCAAAGCATCTTTCCTTTAGTCTCTCCCTTTATGCTTGGTCAGTTCAAAAACCTACGCCCTATTCAAGCGGAAGACGTCGCGAAGGCAATGTTGTTCCGATTATTCGAAAATAATTTTAAAAATACCGAAATTTACTCGTCAAGTGACATGCTCAATTTATTGGCAAAATATCGCTAAAAAGCTCACCTATTCATCACAATGTTGAATATCCACCCATCCCATTGAGTGGATATTACTAATCGTTCTAATAAATTACTTTTCCTTATTTTACGTTTTGTAACAGAACGTTATTTTAGCAGAAGTACTGACACCTATACATCTAGGTGCTTAATTGATTTAGAGTTATTCATAAGGAAAACAAATGTCATTTTCAGCTATCGCTGCCTTAGCGGTATTCACTGGTATCCTCTTTTTTCTCTACGGACAGCAGAAAAAAGAAAACACACTTTCTCGCCTCGTTTTACTTGGTTTAGTTTTTGGTAGTGCATTTGGTCTTGGTCTACAGCTGCTATTTGGTGAAGGCAATCCCATCATCAAAGAGACGCTAGACTGGGTAAACATCGTTGGTCGTGGTTACGTTGGATTGCTTAAAATGGTAATCATGCCATTAGTCTTGGTTTCAATGATTGCGGCTGTAGTGAAGCTTGAAAAAGGCGGTTCACTGGGCAAGATTTCTGGTATCACTATTTCAGTATTACTCGCCACAACAGCGATCTCTGCGATTGTTGGTATTGCAGTGGCGCAAGCATTCGGCCTTTCTGCTGAAGGCTTAACAGAGGGCGCTCGTGAAACAGCTCGTATTGCAACACTAGAAAGCCGCATGGGAAGTGTTTCAGACCTAACCATTCCACAAATGCTGGTTAGTTTCATTCCGACCAACCCGTTTGCAGATCTAACGGGCGCTCGCTCTACGTCTATCATTGCGGTTGTTATCTTCGGCGTTCTAACAGGTATTGCTGCTCGTAAAGTAATGGCTGAGAAAGAAGAGCTAGAATCACCGATCCGTACTTTCGTTGACGCTGCGCAATCTATCGTTATGCGCTTAGTTAAGATGATTATGGCACTCACGCCATACGGCATCGCTGCTTTAATGGCGAAAGTTGTAGCAACATCAAGTGCTTCTGACATCCTAAGCTTACTGGGTTTCATCGTTGCTTCTTACGTCGCAATCATCCTGATGTTTGTTGTCCACGGTGTGTTGGTCTCTTTTGTTGGTGTAAACCCGAAAGAGTACTTCCAAAAAATCTGGCCGGTCCTAACGTTCGCTTTCACTTCACGTAGTTCTGCTGCAACGATTCCACTGAACGTTGAAGCTCAAATCACTAAGCTAAATGTGCCACCAGCGATTGCTAACCTGTCTGCTACTTTCGGTGCGACGATTGGTCAGAATGGTTGTGCGGGTATCTACCCTGCAATGCTAGCAGTCATGGTTGCGCCTACGGTTGGTATCGACCCAATGGACATCAACTTCATTCTGTCTCTAATTGCTATCATTACAGTGAGCTCATTCGGTATCGCGGGTGTGGGTGGCGGTGCAACATTCGCGGCACTTATCGTGCTACCCGCTATGGGGCTTCCAGTAACGATTGCAGCACTGCTTATCTCTATCGAACCACTTATCGATATGGCACGTACAGCGCTTAACGTATCTGGTGCAATGACAGCCGGTACGATCACAAGTCGCCTATTGGGTAAGAAAGACAAGCAACAGGATCTAGAACAAGCGAACGCTTAATGGATTCAATTGATTCATTAACTTGAGTCTCTTTAAACAAAAAAACCGATGCACATGCATCGGTTTTTTATTATTTGTCGTTTCTAGCTTCAGTTACTTCACAAGCAACAGCGCTTAGAGCACTCGTTGGATCACTTTTTCGGCGAGCGATTCATCGTCATCTTCACTCAATCCGCTGATGCCAATTGCGCCAATCACCTGCCCCTTTATCTCAATGGGAACACCGCCTTTAAAGCCAGTGATCTTTGAGTCGGTCCAGTAACTTAAGTCTTGACCAGTTTCTCTCGCCCAAACACCTAAGTTACCACTTGGCTGCCTGTCTCTTGCAGACGTATAAGCTTTGTTCTGTGCTAACAACCCGGCTTGTACGCTCACATTATCCATGCGAATAAACGCCAATAACTCTCCGTGCGTATCACACACGCTCACCGCAATTGCTTGTTGATGATGCTCAGCAATATCGAGAGCGTTAGACACCAACTGTTGTGCGATCTTTTGATTCAACATGTTCATTCCTTATGGCAGTGCTTGACCACGTGAGTACACGTATAAGTTGTACCACTCTTCACGAGACAGACTTATCTGAGTCGCTACTGATGAAGCTTTGATTCGCTCTAGGTTTGTGGTGCCAATAACAGGTTGGATACGAGCAGGGTGACGAAGCAAAAATGCCAACACAATCGCTTCACTTTCTACCCCATATTGGTTCGCTAACTGAGCCACGTAGTGCGCCGTCTTTTTCACGTTTTCATGTTCTGAATACAAACCTTGCTCAGCAAATCGACCTTGTGCCAAACAGCCCCAAGCTTGCAGTTGGATGTTATTCATTTGGCAATGTTCTAGTGTGCCTGCGGCGAAATCTGATTGATGATGCCCTTGCGAGTTAATCATCACCCCATCATTCAACCAATCCAGCTTGGTTAAGCTCATCTCAATTTGATTCGCGACAATGGGCTGCCCGAGCGCAGATTGTAGGTACTGAATTTGGTGGCTGTTCATGTTCGACACACCAAAGAAATCGACCTTACCTTGCGCTTTTAAGTGCTCTAACACTCTTGCCAGCTCATCAAGTTCCATCAGAGGATCAGGACGATGTAATAGCAGCACATCGAGTTTTTCAGTATTCAATCGGTTGAGAATACCGTCTACCGATTGGCTTACCCAATCAGCCGAGAAATCATAACGACCAACATTGCCCTCACCTTCAAAACGAATCCCACACTTAGATTGAATGAACATCTGCTCTCTCAGTTCAGGCGCTTGTTGTAATGCTTGACCAAAGGCTTGCTCGGCTTTGCTGAAGGTATAGATGTCCGCATGGTCGAATAAATTAATACCCGATTCTAATGCTGTGTCGATTACGCTTCGTGTTTGAGCAACATCCGCACTTGTCACTAGATTATCATTCCAGCCACCACCTAACCCCATGCAGCCATAGGCAACTTGGCCGACATTCGGCAAATAATTTGATAACGGGATACTCTTTTTCTCATTCGTTTTGTTTGTAGATTCAATGCTGTTCGTCATATCGATTCTCGCTTAGAAGATTTGCTGACCAGAAATATGCCTCTATCATATTGTTCTTTTTAAAAAACAGAATATGCTAGTTACGAAATAATTGTTTGATATGACGAACAATAGATAGGTAGGAACGCGCAAATGAACGAACACAAAAGAATAGAACGACTGATCCTGTTTGTAGAACTTGCTCAGCAACTCAACTTTACCAAGGCAGCCGAAAAGCTCGGTATCTCTAAGAGCTACCTTTCTGAGCAGATCAAACGTTTAGAGAACGACTTACAGTGCCCGCTTTTGGTCAGAACCACGCGCAGTGTTCGTTTAACCCAAGAAGGCGACCGCGCGTTACAACAAGGCTTAACGATTCGCTCGCAAGTCTTACAGCTTGAACGCAGCGTTTCAGAGCAACATGATATCGTAAAAGGTCTATTACGCCTCACTGCTCCAAAGATGTTTACTGAGGTATATCTATTCGATATCTGCCAACGGTTTAGGCAGCAATACCCTGAGATCCGTTTCGAGATAAACAGTAGCTACACCAACTTTAATCTCAACCAAGATGATATCGATATCGCGTTTCGCGCCACCAATACGCCACCTGACAACATGGTGGCGAAACACTTAATTAGCTATCAGCATGATTTAGTCGCGACTTCCGGCTATCTTGATAAATTTGGCCGCCCCAACAATGCCAACGACTTAAATGACCATCAATGCTTAGCAACGCTGCACCAAACCGAGTGGCCTTTAAAATCGGCAAATATTGATGTGTCCGGCTGGCTTTCAAGTAATGACAACCACTTACTTAAGCAACAAGCTATGGCGGGCAGTGGCATCATCCGTATCGCAAGTTATTACGTCGCAAAAGAGGTCGAGCTTGGAGAATTAGAGCGAGTGCTGCCTGATGAATGCCTGCAACAAGGCAACAGTATTTATCTTTTCTATCCGCAAGTTATTTATCCTGCAAAGAAACACCAAGTGTTCGTTAAATTTGTTCAGCATTACTTTGAGAGCTTGATAATTTAAGAGCTTGAAAACTGGAGAGCTAGATCATTTAAGATCTTGAAGATTTGGTAGTTTAAGAATATGAAAGCTGAGTTAACGAGTTGAAAAAACGGAAACCGATGAACAGATAGATCAAATAACACGAAATAAGGTTTAAATAACTTTCTTGATTTATATACCTATATTTAGAATGGGATTATCGAACAATAATAAAGCGATTTTTTTCGAATGCTCTCATCGATGATTGTTCTTGATAGAAAGAAATCGTGCATTTGTTCAATAATACAATGAGTTATCTATGAATGATTAACATAACTGATATATGATGCACCGCTTCAGTATGTCACATCATCTTGGCACCAGTTCGATAACAGGATCCTCATGAGCTTTATTATATTATTACTTCTTCTGCTATTCGTAGGCTTTACACGTTTACTTCAGTGGCGAAAAACCTCTCTGTTTTTATCTCTTGTTCTTATATCGTCATTTGTGTTGATTGGTTCAGGCTTAATTCCTCGTTACTTACTGAACGACCTACAAGCCGATTACGAAAGTAAGCCTGATATCCAATGGTCTGACAATAACGCTATTGTTCTTCTGGGTGCGGGAACGCAGTTAATTAAAAGCACGCAAGAGTTCGAGCCAGCCTTTTTCTCTTTCGGCAGAATCAACGAAGCGGCAAGCCAATATAAAGATTGCGCCAAAACCCAAACCACATGCGCAGTTATCATCAGTGGTGGCGATGCACAAAATAATGGTGTAACTGAAGCAGAAGTTTATCAACAACAATTGCTGAGACTTGGCGTTCCAATACGTGACATCATTCAAGAGCCAAATAGCGTAAACACTTGGAAGAATGCACAGCTCACTAGTGACCTAATGAAGCATCATAAATTCGATAACATTGTGTTAGTTTCGTCTGGCCTGCATATTCGTCGCAGCGAGCTCTACTTCAACCACTTCGGCTTAAATGTTATTCCAGTAAGAGCCGATTATATGGCAGCTCAAGTTTCGTGGTTGCCACTATGGTACAACTTTGCGGTCACAGATTTTGCTTTGCATGAACAGATAGGCTTTGCTCGTTACAACATCTACAACTTTATGGGTTGGAACAGTAAACGCGAACAGCCAGGTGATGCTTAAACACGTTCAATTGAGTTAACTAGAGCCATATAAAACAAAGATGCAGCAACAACCGAAAGGTTATTGGCTGCATTTTTTGATCCTGCCTATCACAACACCATTTCTTATTCTCATTTACGTCTGTTCTTGCCGTTCGGCAACCATTCCTGCTAGCTAATCACTCAGCCAATTTTCCAAATAGCAGGCTACGAAAATATAAACGTTCAACAATCAACCACCTAATATTTTGATAGTTGAAACTAATTGAAAACAATCGCAATAACCCTTTATAAAACAACAATCCAATCAACATAACTAGCTGATAATTATAAGTATTTATTTTCAATTCATTTCAGTATTTTTGGCATTGTTTTATATGACAGAGTACACCCCGCTAGTAACCCTCGGCTTTAAATAATATCAATAAAATCTAATAACTCGATTCTAATAAAAATAGCCAAATAATGGCATTTAGGAACTTATTAATGATTAACGTCAGTAGAACCATTCTATTTAGCACTGCCCTATCGGTAATCTCTTTTACTGCTCATGCGAAGATATACTCAGACCAAATCGTCTTAGATAAACTTGGAGAAGATATCTGTCGTTTCGACTATCGCGCTCTCAACAATTCAGAAGCTCAAGAACATAAAACAGCACTGATATCCCGTATGAATGTTTGGGACGTTGTTGGCCTTCAGCATGATTGGGTGATCATGGGCTCCGGCTATCATGGCCTCATTAAACCAGGTCAACCAAGCGACAAAACCTGGTGCTACCCCAATACACCAGAAGCGGGCTTGCCATACTACGAAGCACAAGCTATTCAAGAGAACAGTAACCTTGAAGTTCAACGAGCTTTAGTCAATGACGACACGAACTTTATCAGGCCGCTAAGTTACTTAGCTCACAGTCTTGGGTACGCTTGGGTTAGCGGTAATAACGGGCGTTACGTCGGTCAAGATATGGCAATAAAACCGCTTAACAATGGTTGGGAGATTAAAGGGAATAACAATGGAAGCTGTACCGGTGAGCGTTGTAATGAGAAGACAACCATCACTGTCGATAACTTCTCTTACGTACTCGATAACACTGCGTTTTGGCACGGCTCGGTAGAAGAAACTAACCAAGAGCTGGTCAACACCCTTACAGCTTATGCTATTAACAAGACTGATCAGCCGAAACAAATCGTCGTTGACCTTCATTTTAAGCAATCAACACAATGGAGTAAAACACAGCGCTTCGACCTTGCTGATTCAGTCGTCATTGATGAGACCTTTCATTGGCCGCAAGTTCGAAAAACAGAGGTAAGAGTCGTGCTAGAAGAAGGCCAGCGCTTCTCTGATACCAACAGTGGCTCTCGCTTTGAGCCGACTGACCTACAAGCCATCATCACTGTACCAGCGAACTCAGTACTTCCCTTTCAGGTTGAGTTCTTGCGCTCTACCATTTCATACCCATACCGTATCAAAACGAGCATGAGTTACGACGTGAACTTCACAGGTTTCCTCCGTTATAGCGGCAATGCGCTAAGCTCCCACCCAACAAACCGCCCTACTGTCTCGCACACCTTTACGATGGGCACCAACAGCGAAAAGCAAGCCAATATTCGCTACCAATGGGACCATCGCTATATACCTGGTGAAATGAAATGGTGGGACTGGAGTTGGGCAATCAACACAAATGGGCTGAGTAGCATGCAATATGCCGCAGGTGCCAGTGTGCGTCCGTTCTACTCTCACGTGTCTGGTCAATTCAGTGCTGAATCTCAATATTCAGGGATGATAGATATCGGCGCTGAGCATTCTGTTGATTCATTCGATACAACGACGTTCAACAATCACGAAACCTACTACGCGGGTGATATTAAAATAGTGACTGATTTCAACCCTGACACTTTCGCTCAACTTGGGTATCTAGATGCTCAACTTGTGATTAACCCTGTGCAGCAGTAAGCAAACTCATATTCCCAAATCTAGGTTCACCACACTGGTGGTGAGCTTTTTGCAACCCCTCAATCAAAAAAGCCAAAACACTCCTGCGTATCGGCACCCAAACGAGGCTCTTGTTTATGGGTGAACCTTTATCTCGATAAATACGGCCAGCTATTCACTCCAAGAAAAAGTTAACTATGAAAAACAAAAACACGTTATGGCGGTTTGTCGCCATACTATACAGCCCCATGTCAGCCGCGCTTTGCTTAAGCAATGGAGTTCAGGATACCCAATCACTAGACACAATAAACAATGATCGTGCCTCTTTATGGTCTCGAAATGAGCTTTATTTGGAACCACAGTTTGGTACTACGTTAGGCGAACTTGAACACGATGCGCACACGCAATCTTTCACATCAGCATGGCCACAAACAGAAAAAGCGTTGGCTAACGTCCCACAAACATTCGAAAGCTCGTTGAGCCAAGAAAGCCTAATCAATCGGTTGGGTCAGGCCGGTTCTTCTACTTTGGAAGTCTTAGGGCCAATCGGAGATGCTGTTGCGGTGGGCTTTTGGGTCGACAACATGGTCCAAACATTCTCTCAAGAATCTTCGACTCAACTCGACAAAACGGCTTCTATTTTTTCTCTCATTCCTCTAGTTGGTGATGAGCTAAACCTATTATCGAATGACATTAAGTACTTCTCAGCCAAAGAAAAAATCACCGAATTTGAAAACCAATCGCATTACGTGTTTACCAACCACTCATCAGAATTTTCTCGTTTCCATCATTCAAAACAAGATGCCATCGAACTCATCAATAAATACGACGATCATGTCAAGCTCACTGCCTCTATGTATATAGATAACCTACTTCTTGAAGCAGACACTGAGTATCGCCGGTTAGCTTCAGCGTATGACAGGCAGTTATCTAAACAAATGGCACGAATTGATTTAGAACTGTTGAAGTCAATCGGGCATGTTTCCCCTAATTCAAATCTACACCAGCCGCTATGCCAAAATGCTCAAGACTCTTTAACAAAGCTCGAACGCTGCATTCGCATTGAAGGACCAGCACGCATCGAGGATCTGATTAATAAACTGAACGCAGATGACTATAACGAGCTCGCTTTGAATATACATAGCAAGAAAAGAGAACTTGTTGAAATTGCTTTGCGCCGACTATCCACACATAGAGAGAACACAATTAAACGGCTCATAGAAAGGTCAAAGCCTCACGTGGTATCGATCCTTACACACAGCAAAATCAACCGAAGTATATTGGAATTTCAAGTAAGGCAAAGTGGATTGAGAGAGTATGCGAAAGAAATGTGGGATATCGATTACCTGAGCGAGGAACAACTCAGTACAGCAACTGTAGAAGTCCGCCCCGCAAGAACTTGCTGGGGTGTTCCTTCCATTGCCCCAGGCGGTATTCAAGCTTCTCTAGATGCATGTAAAGACTCTGGTCCATTGTACGATACTTACCACCCTAAAAAGGATCCTGAGTTATCCGAATTGTTGCTAAAAAAGGTAGAATTTAATGTCGAACAGCATATTGCATCGAGGGTTGTTAATGGTTCGCCAGCAGGCTTATTTAGAACTCAGCTAATCAACACCGCTAGCGCTTATATATCTGGCCAGTCATCAAACAAACTATTTGAAGAGCTAGTGTCCGAGTTAGCGAACATCCAGATTCTTAGCTACCAAACGCCTTTCAGCGAATACTTAGATAGCAAAGGAATTGACAGCTCTGATCCAAATGTTCGTAAAAGTTGGTATGAGATTAGCCGTTGGTATGAACTGCTGCTAACAGAGCGACCGAGCGGCGGAGTGTTAGATCAAATCAAACAATATGAAATTTTTAAACATTTTATTCAACCTCAATTCAAGCTCGCTATTTCAATGTCTTACATCCGCTCTCTCAATTACTCGTTACCGTATCCAAGTGTATACTCTGCAGCAAATCTTAGGTTTTATGCCCCTAAAATGGCAGACATACTCGATGACGTGATGTCGCAGCCAAGTACTAACTTTGATCAAAACTTTCAAAGCGCTATTGAAAGCATCATTGAAAAGGCAATGATGACGACGAATGCCAACCAACTTCAATATTTATTAGGCGATCTTTCGCTCTATCTACAAATCGCGCAACATCAGCTGTCAGAATTCAATGTATCTCCTAACAGTCAACATCAACTGTTCAACAGCACGCTTTCTCCTCTGCACCTGAGCTACCTTTCCGATGAGCATCAAGATGAACTGGAACAACAAGTAGGCTATGTATCTTCACATGCCCTCTGGGCCCAACTCGCGAATATCAAAATAGCGTTGAGCCAAGGAGATCTCGAGTCTGCAACTAGGCAGCTTGGGTTAATCATTAAACAAGAAGAATTCACCATGCTCCCACATCTCAACCATCTGCTCCTCAAAGAACTCGAAGATTGGATTGAATTACAAATCGCATTAGAGGAATAAGCCATTGAAAACTAAGATTTTCTTAACGCTTTCAGTACTTTTAATACTTGTTGACCCAATGAATGTATATGCTGGAAAAGGCTCAGAATTCGGCCTCTTTTATGACGCTCCGGATGGCGTAAAAGTGATTGCTGGGTACAACTCAAACACCCACGGTAAACTTTATCGCATGTCTAGAAACCTCTACGTACAAACAAAGAGTGACGCATACCTTGCAGATATAAGCGTGTTAATACGCAAGCTACAGTTGTCACAAACTGGACGAGAAATTTTACGACAAATCGCTACCTACGTTCCGGTCAATGCGCCTCACGACGATGTTGAACCATTAATTGAACATACAATGGGGATCGACCACTCTAATGCTGCGGTTGTCACTGTGATAAGAGAACCAGAAGGACCAGGAAGACTCTTTGAGACGATACCCTCTAAATTTGAAGATCAACAAAAGGCCTCGCTAGCTTGGCAGCGACAGTTTAATGGTAAGGGGGTCTCGAATACGGTTTACTTCTCCACCACGGAGATGGTCAATATTCCAGGAACAGAGACAGCGTTTGATCAAACCGTCGCATTAGGCCATGAACTCATACACGCGAGAGACTTCTCTTCCGGTGCCGTACCTCAAGGTAATGCGCCTCTGTCTCACCGACACCCAGACACCAATAAAGCGACAGAGTATGTGATTCCAAATTATGAATATCAGACCACAGGAATTACTCACTACAACAATGCTGAACACGGTCGAGATCCCGTTACGGAAATCAGTAGTGCCAGGCAGTCAATCATCAACCTTCGTGAAGAGATGTACTTCCAATGGAAAGCGCTAGGACAAGAAAAACCTAAGGCGTATTTAAAAAATGAAAAGATCGTGAGTGAATTTCATTTGGCTGACGATTTGGGAAAAGCAAAAAGAAATACTTATTGGCCGAAAGAGCACTACGACTACAAGCCATATACGCTTGAAACAAGACCATCCGCAACACCTCAGCATGCACCGAACTGGGATACTGTAGAAGGGAAAATGGCACATATCGAAGTTAGACAAGTACTAAAGAAATCGATAAGTGAAGGTAACAAACCTGCGATTGTTATCGTTGATGCTACCGAACAACGCTTATCTCAAAGCTTGCAAAATTCACCAGCGCTGACACGCCGAGGACTCGGAAACCAAAGTTCAATTCTGAAATACGCTGCTCAAAACGATATTAAAGTGGTCAATATTTATAGCAAGCAGAATGAGACCCCACTTACCTCCTTAATGAAACGTAAAAAGAGCCTTCTTTATCGTTCAATTTCAGGCAAACAGACAGACGCAGACCAAGGTTACAATGATGTTCAATACAGCAAAGACAATGAAAGCACGTTAGTCTCAGCGCTTGAGGAAAATGATGAAGTTTTGGTCATGGCCTACTCCGATGGGAAAGTAACAACTAATGTAATCGATAGCCTATCTGAAAGCATGGATAAACAAGTGGTTGTATCCAGATACGCTAACTTAGATTATCAACCTTCAAATCTCAGTGCGGAAGAAAGTACCGCCTGGAAGGCACTTAGCAACAAAGAGAATGTGAAAATGCTAGGTGGCGGTAGTCGCTCTCGCTTCAATATATGTAGCATCCAATAAACAGCATTGTCGAACACGAAGCACCTTATATCGCTGCTCCTTTCTGTGGCCAAGCACAGCAACAAGTAGCGAGGTTATGACAAATAAACCCGCTACTTGACTTAAAAATGAAATCACAACGAAACAAAAGTTTGAGTTAATGGAGTCGGTTATACACTGGGATTCCATCAGGAGGATCTATGAAACATTGCCCATCTTGTTCAACTGAACTGGTCGCAAGAGACGATGTACAAATTTGCCCACGCAATGAAATCGGCGACTGCTATTTTGATGGCTATGAGCAATATCAGCTCGAATATCATCAACTTAAAAACAACCAACAAGACTCAACTTTCGACATCGCAGACATTGTTGCCGATTAGCTGGCCAAAGCCTTAGTAGGTAACCTACCTACTTACCTACTTGGCTACTTGGCTACTTGGCTACTTACCAGTAAAGCGGTCGTAAGTGAGACACCGGCAATGAATTATTTCTCAAATATAGAGACATGACCGGTTCAGATGAGCCCGTAAATAATTCTATGCAGTTGCCAACATTGAAAAAGCCCCGATGTAAGACACATCGGGGCTTTTAATACTTCTTCACGCCACAAGTAATTGACGAATTAGATAGTGGTTTAGTCGAGGACTACCACATTAGATCATCTGGGATCACGAAGTCTTTGTACGGATCATCTTCGTCTACTTCATCAGAGCTTGAAGCTTGAGTATCAACGATAGATTCTTCGTCACGCATCGCGATCTTGTTCGCTACCGCAGTAGGAATAACAACATAGCTTTCGCCTTGACGCGCGATACTTAGAATACCTTTACTTAGTTGCTTTTGAGTCAAGTCTTCTACGTAAAGGTATTTAACTAGCGTACCATCGGTGAAGTTGTATTTGATCTCACCGTTCTTCTGTTCGATCTTGTTCATCTCAATCAGTTGCTTCACTTGAGCTTTAATTTCTTTGCTCAACTGCTGTTCTTTCAACTGTTGGTTTAACTCTTTGTCTTTCGCTTGCTGCGCCAGTTTAGTTTCTTCTGCTGCCGCTTTTGCTTCACGAGACTGAACGCGAGACTTTTTAGAGCCTTTTTTCGCCTTCTTTAATTTTTTCTCATTTACCAAGCCAGCTTTAAGCATTTGCTCTTGGAGTGTTAACTTTGCCATGACTTTCCCAGTTCAGGATTAAAAACGACACTATCATACCTGTTTTTGAGGAATCTGTTTACTGAACAATGGCAAAATTTTTGCTGATAGAGCAAGGCGGTTAGCGTTATTCCTTATCGTGATTCACAGCATCCATTTCTGGTTATTTCCCGACCTATGATTTCCACGAAAACACACCGCTAGTGACTTACCCTCAAATCCAAATCGTTCCTCTATTTGTTAGCGTGCGCGCGTATCACTTATCATTCCGACAAAGCAATATGTTAATTATCAATGAGTAATCGAATTTATAAAACCATGGCATATATCTAATATTTGGATAATTCTGATAGAGTTATAACTCCAATGTCATAACTCTTTACTACGTTATTCTTTAAACCAATCAGTAAGGATAACGTGAAAATGAAAACTCAATGGACTTGCCTGAGTGCATTACTTGCATCAGCTTCATTCATTTCAACCTCGGCTATTGCAGATACCGATGTGTACCTGACCAATAACACTAGCCAAGTAATGACGATTCAAACCAATCACACAGGTACTGACCAGCTTCAATTCGGTGATGAGTGGCAACAGCATGTTGAACAGATTGGCCCTTGGGAGACGAAGAAGCTGATCAGTTTCAATCGCTGGACTGGTGTGAAATCTGGGAAGACCTACGAGTTTGACACTGTAGTATCGAACGCTGTGGGAGAGAGTGTCACGCTCAATCAAACCATGAAAGGTCATTGGTACAACTCGACACTGCAACATGGTTTAAGTGCCGCAGACGTCAACCTAACGCTGCATGACGATCGTAATATTCATCGCAGCACAACCGATGCATTCGGGGTCAATGCAGAGCTTGCACTTAAAGCCGATTCTACGGCGCGCTACGATGATATTTATTACACCATCACCCCACCCAAAGTGGATGAGCAACCAGACCCGGATGCCAATACACTCAAAGTCATGACCTACAACATCTGGGCGCTGCCTGCCATCGCTTCGCATATTGGTGACCGCTACGATCTTCTCCCTCAATATGTAAAAGGCTACGACGTGTTGGCGCTACAAGAGGTGTTTGCTAACGGCAGAGATGAATTCTTGCGTGAACTTGCAAAAGAGTACCCGTACCAAACCAAAATGCTCGATAAAGATGGGATTAACATCTATGACGGTGGCGTGGTCATTGTGAGCCGCTACCCTATTGTCAACGAAGCGCAATACGTGTTCCCTGATTGTACAGGCACAGATTGTTTCGCTGATAAGGGCGTGAATTACGCTGAGGTCATCAAAAATGGTCAGGCTTACCATGTGTTTGGCACTCACACCGCGTCGTTCGATACGGACACCGCTCGTGACTACCGACAACGTCAATTTAAACAGATGCGTCAGCTTGCTCAATCACTGGAAATACCAACTTCAGAGACGGTTATTTACAGCGGTGACTTCAACGTGAACAAGCTGAAGTTCCCAGGCGACTACCAACAGATGTTCGCTAACCTGCAAGCCGCTGAGCCTGAGTATTCAGGTTATACCGCTTCCACCTTTGATCCTCGCATCAACAACTTTGCAGGCGAACCTATGTCGGGTGGTGAGAATGTTGAGTATCTCGATTATGTGGTAGTAAGCTCGGAATATGCAGCCAAAACGCATAACGACAATCGCGTGGATGTTCCAAGATCAACAAACAGTGAGTTATGGAAGCACTACAACCTTTCAGACCACTTCCCTGTCAGTGCTGTCATCAAGTAGCGCGGTGAACCCATAATGCATCGAGTTATATTAATCCTAATGCTCGTCGCGGTGACGAGCATTGTTGGCTACTCATGGTCATCAAAATCGATTGAAACAGCGCTATCTTCTGCTCAACACACAGAAGCTAAGCCGCGTGTTTCTACGACAACTGATGACGATAATTTCACACCAACTGCAACCGCCAGTTCGGAAGATGCAGCATCGCAGAACAAACAAGCCGAAGCAGAATCATCGGGCGGAGAAACGCATGTTGAAAACTTAAGCGAACTTGAAGGTAAAGCTCTATTCGATGAACTCGATGGGTTCTGGGCGCTTTGCAAACAACGCGATGACTGCACTGAGCAACTCGCACGATTGAAATCAGAGTTGCCGAGTATATGGTTTGAGTTACTGAGCGACTATCCGCAGCTATCAGTCGACTGGCAATTAACCCAAAGCACTATCCCACTAGAATCCATAGAAACTCTTGAAGAGCGTGTTGCCCTATTCAAACAATCTGCACAGCAAGTATGGGGAGAGTTGGCCCACCAGCTATTCGCAGACCAGTTTGCGCATCTAGATTTTACGCTCGACGCAAACACCCTTAAAGAAAACGAAGCGAGCCAGTTTTTGGCCAACTATCAAGGTTTGCTTAGTGAATGGCAAAACAATACGGACACGTTAAACGCCGAAACACAGCTTCAAAAATATGAATTGGCAGTCTCTTTGATACCCAGCAGCTATAGCCCTGCTGAGATAGTATCAGTCAAAGCGGACCTTCAAGAGACCTACTTAGATGAAACTGAAGCCAAAAACATTGCCGCACGAGAACAACAAGTCACGCAACAGCAACAAACAGTGATGACTTACCACAAACAACTGGATCAGCTCAAAGCGACCTTAGGCTCTCAGCGTTCCTCAAGTTATGCCACTTGGACTCAACAAGATTGGGACAGTTACTATCAGCAGCAAGTATCCGATTTCAGGGAGCAGTTTTTTAGCAAGTAACGCTTTAACTTAAACCGTTACGGAACTGCGCAGGCGTTTTATTGAGCCACCCTTTAAACGCCCTTCTGAAATTTGCTGGGTCGCTATAACCGAGCCTTTCACCGATGTCATCAATGCTCATGTTTGTGCCGAGTAACAGCTCTTTGGCCAGTTCCACTCGAACTTCGGTAAGCAATATTTGATAACTGGAATCATGGATCACTAGCTGTCGCCTGAGTGTACGAGAGCTACAACCAAACTCATCCGCGAGCTGTTCGATATTCGGAAAGTTGCCTGCGGTTTGGTAAAAGATCGTTTTGATCTGATTAGTCAACAGATGCTCAGAGTCCAACGTCTCCACTATCGACTGACAAGAAGTTAGATAGCGCTTCAGTGTCGCGGCATCATGAGTCAATAAGGTTTGTGACAAAACAGAAGCATCAAAACGCAGTTCACAATGGTTTTGTTCAAAAATCACCGGGCACTGGAAGCGGTTGTCATAAAGCTTGGCGCAATTGGGACGAGCATAAGGAAAAGCCAGAGTGTTAATAGCTAAATCATAACCAGTCAGTTCTTTGAACAAAGAGACAATTGAACTCAAGAAATACTCACTGCAGAAAGGAAGCAGTTCTCCCACTTCCAAGGTGTTCTCAATCTGAATCACCGCTTGCTCGGAATCTAGAAACAATTTAACCGAGAAGATAGGACCATTAAGGCGCAGATATTTAAAGCCCGACTTGATGGCCTCCCCGACATTTTGACTGGTAGATAGCGCATAACCCAACACACCAAAATGGCTCAAGCTAGCGTGTTCACCCAACCAAAGCCCTAAGCCATCGTGAGGAAAACTCTGATTAGCCGCGCTAAACAACGCAAGTTTATCAGCGTAAGTCAGCTTTCCATTCGGGTCTCGCCAATCCATAGTTTCTAAACCCACGTCCATGAGTAGCCTTTCAATATCGAGACCTCGTTGCTCTAAGGTATTCAACAGCAGCGCGATATCTAATGTCCCCAACTGATGCCGATGTCCGGTTGGCTTATACTCCGCGATAATCTCCAAGCGTCTCTCCTTATATCTAACCCATTCCCATAAACATGACTACTCAGCTTTAACAACACTGCTGACAAAATCGTGATTGGTAACGCGCTCTTGTCCGAATATGACCTCCCAATTCTACGCTACTCATCGCACAATGGCTTTAATTGTTAAAATAATGTGAACCATCGCAATGATAAAAACAAATCCAGCCCCACACAGTTTGATTGATTCTAATGGTCAGCCGTTCATTGGGCATTTCGATGGCATCCCAAAGCACCTGAACATCGAGAACTTTGACTACCGAAACTCGATGGATTCAAAAGCAAACCCTTGGCAGAAACACTTCCACTACAAGCAATTCCAGTTTGTCAGCATCGTCACCGACACGCACATTATCGGCGTGGCCATCGCGGATATTCGCTACTTAGGATCGGCATTTTGTTATCTGTACGACGTAGAAAACAACCATCTAGAAGAGTCATCTTGGTTGAGGCCATTAGGCTTTGATAAGCATGTAACGCCTTCACCATTCGAAGGAAAGACAAGCATTGCAGATCAAAGCATCACCTTTGATATTGAAGACGGACAATGGCGAGTTCGCTTGAATACCAAACTCATAACGGCCGATATCGCTTTAGAGCCTGAAACCGACAGCTTGCCCTTGGCGATGTGCAGCCCAACGGGCTATTCAGGTTGGACTTACACCCAAAAGCACAATGCTTTGCGCATCAGCGGCGACATCCAAATCAAAGGAGAATCACTCGATCTCACTCAAGCTCGTGCCGGTTATGACTTTTCAGCGGGTTACATGAGGCGTGAGACCAGTTGGCGCTGGGCAAGTATCAACACGCAATCCAATGGCACAGATATTGGCCTAAACCTCGCGGCGGGCGTGAATGAAACCGGAGGCTGCGAAAACGTGTTATGGGTCAATGGAACCAGACACTTGCTTAACCCGGTACAGTTTACGTTCAGTCGCCAAGACACGAACTTGCCTTGGCAGATAACATCACAAGATGGACGTATAAACCTGACCTTTACGCCCTTGAATAACCGCAGCGAAAAGCTCAATTTATGGCTGTTAAAGAGTAATTTTCGTCAGTTCATTGGTCACTTTTCTGGCTCGATTGAAGACAACAATGGAGTGACACATCGACTCGATGGCGCTCTTGGTCTAACAGAAGATCACTTTGCACGCTGGTAGCGAAATTCTGCTGACTGAATCACAAACGATCAAGTCTAAGCAAATTTGAGACTAAGAACGCGTATGGCGACTCAACAAGGATAAAACATGAATATCGACGCATTAATCAATCACCCAGAATGGCTACTGCTGGTATTAGCGCCCTTGTTCGTGGTGTGCATGTTGGCTGAGTTTTTTATCGGCCAGAAGCAAGGTCGACTACCAGATAATTCCAGCTATAAACTTTCAGAAGTGATGTGTAACTTCACGCTTGCGGGAATGCATCAACTCTCCGATTTACTCACCGGGTTATTGGTCGTGCAGCTGTATCTTTGGATGTTCGGTTGGCACTTAATGGACATCGACATGGGCGTGCTGAGTTTTGTCGTATTGATGGTGTTACAAGACTTTTGCTATTACTGGTTCCATAGAGCAAGCCATCGTATTCGCTGGATGTGGGCCGCGCACGTCGCGCACCACAGTTCAGAACAGATGAACTTCAGTACGGCTTTCCGTCAGAGTTTGATGTACCCATTCGCAGGCATGTGGTTATTTTGGGTACCGCTAGTCATCATAGGCTTCGACCCTAAATGGGTCATCTTTGTGGTGCTTCTCAACCTTGGTTTGCAATTCTTTGTCCATACACAATGGATACGAAGCTTGGGACCACTTGAATACATCTTTAACACCCCATCACACCACCGTGTGCATCACGGCAAAAACCCGCAATACATCGATAAGAACTACGCCGGTGTTTTGATCATTTGGGATAAGTTGTTTGGTACGTTCGAACCGGAAGTTGAAACCGTACGTTACGGCGTCACCAAGCCAGTAAACAGTTTTAACCCGATAGTGGTCACCTTTCAAGAATGGAAGGCCATATTCAAAGATTTGAAGAACCGAGAGCTAACCATGAAACAAAAAGTGCGATTGATACTGTCGCCTCCTTCAGACTAATCAAAACGATCGGATTTAGTACACCTTATGAAAATCAATGAGGTTGAATGTGAGGTCGCTTACCCAGAAATCGCCGTTCAAGTCGGCACCCTGCACGTATCGCTTGTCGCCCATTTCTAAAGTCACAATGTATTTACCCGCGATGAGCCCTTCAACCATATAGAAGCCATCTCTTTCGATTTCACTCGAATACTCGGTGCCTTTTTGTATGTGCTTAAAGTGCAAATAGGCATTGTCTTCTAATGTGCCTTCAAGCGTACCATCGACACCAAATGACACCACCATTTCGATGTGAGCATGAGTTAACCCGACTTGCTTAGTGTTTACAAACACAGGGTTTTGAATCGGCGTGAGGTTAAGGTCGAGTGCCCCTTCATCAATATAGATAGGTAGATTATCTCGAGCCGGAACACTTGAGAATTCAAATCGGCCTTTTGCATCACTGACCGCTCGTTGGTCCAAGATTTGTAGGCTTACGCCTGGTATGGGTTGTTTGTGGTGATCGTAGACAACGCCCGTCAACTTAGAATGGTTGTATCGATTCCACTCAACAAACTCACCAATGCTTTCATCAAAGTAAGTTTTAGCACCGAATTCGGTCGTCATCTCGACACCGTATCGGTCTTCAGTTCCTTCTATCTTAAAGAGTAAATAAGGGTTCACTCGAGCTTCTAAAGAGGCGGAAAACGAAACTTCCTGTTTCTGATAGCGAGCCGATACGTTCGTCGTGAGCTCTTGAAAAACCTCTAGAGGATCTAGCAGGCACTCTTTACAGGCATTCCTTAGGGATAATTCTGTTCGTTCATGATGACCAGAGCCATCAACAGTTCCAGAAATATTCCACGACGTATCCGAAAAACCGCTTTTAGCCAAGCCAATCGTATGGAGGTAATCGTCTTGATGAGAAGCTTTGATGTATCGATAGTCACCAGCGTATGAGACAAACAGATTACGAGCCACTTTCGAGTTCAACTTAGGTTCAACGCTCAACTCATCTTCATCATCCCTTACCGTCAAAAAGGCCGTTAGATTGGCAAGCGACAGGTTGTATTTGAACACATCGTACTCCATCGACTCTAAGTCCAATTCATCGGTTTTATTAAGCTCTATCGATGCCGACTGATCACCATTGATCAAAATATCAAATTCCATTGGAAAGCGATTGAACTCAGGTAACCAACCGATATGACCCGCGAACCAATGCGCCGGTAAGTATCGTCCTTGAACACCAATCAAGTCTTTACCATTTTGCCTCATAAAGGCACTACCCACGGTGAAGTAATCGGCAAGCCCATATTCGAGCGACACAGCGCCAGCTCGGTCTGAACCTTCATTGCCCACCACTTGCACACCCCACTCGTTGCTTGGCAGAAATGCATCTTCTAAACCGGCGACGGTGATCTCTTCTTCCTGCCAGACACCTTTCGATAAGTAGTAGCGAAACTTGATGGTGTCACCTGGGGAAATGTTATCTTCTTCAACCACGAAGCGTCCAAACTCATCAGAGCGATAAGTGGTTTGATAAATGCCATTGACTAAAACATCGATGCTGATATTAGGTTGAGTAGTTCGTTCGAGTTGAAGGTTGCCGAACTCTGTCTGTCGCTTTCGGTTGGTGTAATAGAGCCCATCTTCGAGGGTTTGATTCACGGTAAATACGCTGCCATCTAATAACACATGGCCGACTTCCAAAAAGCCTTCACCGTCATGAGCTTCTACCGCAATGTTGTAATAAACGATGGGGTTATCTTCTCGTGAATCAATCGACAAGCGAGACAAAGAGTGTTCAGTGCTTAATATGGTGTCTGAGATTGCGTAAACATCACCGCCAGTTTCACTGTCGTGATAAACCGAAGTCGCTAAGCGAGTCGCCAAACCCACAGCGGCAACAGGTTCGAAAGCTGGCGTGCTTTCAGCTCGCTTGAGATCCTCGGCCTTCTTACGTGATTCATTTTTCATCTTAGAAATAGCGGCTTCCAGTTCAGTCAATGAACTGAATTCTGGAGTAACGGTGAGCCGATAATCATCAATATCCCAACGCACTTTTGCCGGGATACAAACTTGTAAGCTGTACCAGTGAATGTAAGTTTCTGAGTCGATGACTTGATATTTGATCGACTGGATATTGTTGTCATCGCGATAACAAATGGCTTGTTCGGTATCTAAAATGTACGGAGGAGATTCTCTTCCCACATCTTGAGGCAAATACAGTTCGCAATATCCGCTTTCATCACACTGACCATTCATTTCGAGCAGATAAAAAGCGGCATTGGATATCGAAATGAAGGGTTCTTCGTAGTCATCCATCATGACACGATAAAAGCTATCCCCCACTTTCCCGACTCGAACTTCAACATGGGCTGGATAGAGTTCACTCGCCTCACTTTCTGCTTTAGATTGCGAATACGCACCAAAAGGAAACAGTGAAGCGAACAACAAAAGTCGCCAAACCATGCAATTGAACACTGGCTTTTACAGAGTCAGCGACAATGAAACGAGCACTACAGAACACATTCGTACAGAGGCTGTTCGTTCTGAACCAGTGAGATCTTTGAGCCTTTTGGGAAAGGCTTGGTTAATTCAGCATTACGAAGTAGCACCACTTTTTCGTTATGTTCATCAACATTCAATTTCGCAGTAAATTGAAAGTTACCATCGTTGCGAATCTTGATGCTTTGGTTGTCACACGCAAACTTAACATCTTGCACCTGCTCACCTTTCTGAACATAAACGGGTACATAACTGTTGATGTGAAAGTTCAGTTGAAAGGCTGAACCATCACTGTTGGTTTTACTTGAAGATAACGCAATGTCTGATAGCTCTGCAGCTTTTGCTATTGGAGAAAACCACAAGTAAGCACGATATTCACCATCAGCCATGTCAGCAGGTAAAGCATTCATACGTAAGCGAACCGTGCGTCTTTGATTGGGTTTAAGTTCACGAATTATTGGTGGTGACACTTTAATCCAACTCGCGATATCTTCTGATTGCGCGATATTAGCGTCAGTTCGAACTAAGCCACTCGCCTTTACCGGGCGATAAATCGGTTTTATCTCCAAGCGAATCGGTTGATCTGAATTGTTTTCGACGACGATTTTTTCAGTCACCGAAGTGTCGGCATCCAGCACAAAACGAGTCGGTGCGATGAGTAACTGAGCATAGGCTTGTGTTGTGAAGATTAAGCCGAGAACACATGAGATAAACAACTTCATTTATAATTAACCTCAAAAGGGATTGTACTGGTGTAAAGGCCTGCTGGGTGGTTAGCGCCGATTTTCACTTTGGCACCAATACACAATAATTTGCTTCTTCCATTCCCTTTGATTTTGGCTCTACCACGCTTTGATAAGCCACAACCAAAATAGAACTTTCTAATACGCAGGCGTTTGGATTTACGAGAATGGTTTAGATATTGCTTGGAAGGGAGAGAAACCACGATTTTTTTACCAGGCTCACCTTCAACATAAAAACGAACCACATAAACCTGACTATTGGATGGGTTTGAATCCGCATTCTGGCCCGACCCAGAGATATACATACCCGGAAATTTCACTTCCATATTCTCAGGAATGATTTCAAGTGCATGAAAAGGGCTGGAGTAAATCATCAGACCAATATAAATCGCGTATTTGAATAGAACACTCATAGTAAAAGCGGCTGCTTTATAGCAGCCACAATATTACACTGGTTTCATTTAATTACTGGTAAGTAACATCTACCGCAACGTTAGCAGTATATGTACCAGCAACTAATGTCGCACTTGAAGTACGTGCAGTACCACCAATATTAAGAGCCGCAGTACCACCGGTAAGAGTAATAGCGTTATTAAAGTCAAATTCAGCTGCAATCGTATTTACGCCGTTAACCAAGTTAGTATCAGAAATACTTACTGTTACTGCATCACCAGATTCTCCAGAAAGAGTAAATGCCGCAGCTCCAGCATCACCTTGAGCGATAACAACGTCCGTTGTGTTGTCTGAAGTGATGATACCAAAGTCAAGATCACTTGTTTTTGTCATTGTAATTGCTTGTTTTACTTCTAGTGTTGCATCAAAAGTGTCACTCACAGCGAAAACGTTCGCTGAAGAGATAGAAAGTGCAGATACAGCAACAACCTTAAAGACTTTGTTCATTTTTTTAATCCTTTATATAAAATCGGCTTTATTATTAGGGTTACCTAACAGTCAATCAAAGTTAACAATTAAGTAACAACAATCCTATTTAGAAAATATATACATTGACACTTATTTATAAAGAAATGAGGCGCAGTGAGAATAAGATCACGCAAATTGATATAAATAACACTAACAATAATGATGGTATTGGTTCATTTTCACCAATTATATATAAAACTGGTTTTACACTTAACTCCTTTATTTTTGTACGTAATTATTTCTATAAAAAGACCTTAATTAAAGTAACCCCCTATAAAGAACAATAATAAAGGACAAGGATAAACCCTTATTATATTCAGGTTAACTACTATATAGCTCACCGTGTTGCAATGCAGTCTCAAAAATGAAACATACTGACAATTAAAATAAACTGTAATGAAAATGAAATATTAGAGCTTTCTTTTTATCCAATTCAAACACGGATTATAGAAAGTATTAAAAATGAGACAAACATAACACTCCAGTAAAATTAACTCCGACAATCATAAATACCGAAAAATTAATTAAATCTAAGAGGATTGTATTGCGAAAAACACCTTGATTGGACAGAGCCAAGACAGGCAAGTGAAGCAGTTTAAACATCTGTGCTACGGATTAGACATCTGCGCTGCGGTTTAGACACAAGCACAGCGGATTAGCTACAGGTACAGCCGATTAGCCACCAGTCAAAAAACAACGAGATGTTTCTAATCACACAGCTTTAGAGTAAAAGACAAACAAACTCATTCGCGGTAAACCTCAAACCCGACTCTTCGCCTTACAACAGCTAAGGTGAAAAGATAGGGAAAACAGAGGTACACAGGCAGAATTGTGACCATAGAAAAGCCACAATTGGATTCAAAACCTTCCCCACCGACTCGATTGAATAGTAAAGCACCGTTTTCCGGCAATTTATTTGTGATCTGGGTTGCACGCGTACCGCATACTATCAGATACTGAACAAAACTAACCTTCAGCCACAGTAAACGTTCCGCGCTTGCTGTTCAGGAAATTCAATGAGTTCAGATAATCAGCCGACCTACTTCTTTTTCGATTACGAAACGTGGGGCGTTAGCCCAGCAAAAGACCGTCCGAGTCAGTTTGCGGGTGTTCGTACCGATCAAGATTTCAATGTTATTGGAGAGCCTCTGGTTATCTATTGCCAACCTCCCGCTGATTATCTCCCTGCGCCTGAAGCTGCACTGATCACCCGTATCACACCACAAAAAGCGGCTTCACAAGGTCTTCCTGAACCAGAGTTTATCGCTAAGATCCATGCTGAGTTGGCGAAACCAAATACCACAAGCCTTGGCTACAACAGTATTCGATTCGATGACGAGGTAACGCGTTACACCTGCTACCGAAACTTCATCGACCCATATGCGTGGAGCTGGCAGAACGGCAACTCACGTTGGGATCTATTAGATGTAATGCGCGCTGTTCACGCACTGCGTCCTGAAGGCATTGTTTGGCCAGAGAACGAAGAAGGTTATCCAAGCTTCAAACTAGAACACCTATCTGTGGCAAACGGCATTGAACATGAGAACGCGCACGATGCGATGGCCGATGTTATTGCGACCATCGAGTTAGCGAAGAAGCTGAAAGCTGCACAACCTAAGATGTTCGATTACCTTTACAACATGCGTCATAAGCGTAAGCTGAATGACCTGGTTGATATTGTAAACATGACACCATTGATGCACGTTTCGGGCATGTTTGGCCGTGACTGCAACTACACAAGTTGGATTGTGCCTATGGCTTGGCACCCAACCAATCAAAATGCCGTTATCGTGGTTGATTTAGCCAAAGATCCAAGCCCACTGTTAGAACTGGACGCTGATGAACTCAGAGACAGACTCTACACCAAACGCAGTGAACTGGGTGAAGACGAGCTACCCGTACCAATTAAATTGGTTCAACTGAACAAGTGCCCTATTCTTGCTCCAGCCAAAACACTGACGGCTGAAAATGCCGAAACCATCGGTATCGATCGTCAACAATGCTTGAAGAACTTGGCACTGCTGCGCGAACACCCAGAGATCCGCGAAAAACTGATCGGCCTGTACTCACAAGAACGAGAGTACGAAAAGAGTGATGATGTTGATACACACCTTTACGACGGTTTCTTTTCACCTGCTGATAAAACAGCGATGAACATCATTCGCGAAACTGACCCAAATAACTTGGCAGCTTTAGACATCACCTTCGGTGATGAACGTATTAAATCGTTACTGTTCCGTTACCGTGCTCGTCATTTCCCATGGACGCTCGACGAAGCTGAGCAATTGAAATGGGCGAACCATTGTCGTGAGTTTTATGAGAGCCGTTTAGAAGAGTACATGCTCAACCTTGAAAACCTCGCGCATGAACATGAAAGCGACGAGAAGAAAATGGCTATCTTGAAGTCGGTTTATCAATACGTAGAAAAGTTAGCTAGCTAATTCCATTATCAAGAGACGTAACACTTTGAAAGAAAGATTGATCCAGCTGGTTTACTGCTTAATCTCCTTCACCTTAATCATAGGTGCACTTACAGCAGGTAACGCGTTACAGCACTTTTTGGATACCTCAATCCCAGGCAGTATTTTTGGCATGTTGATTCTGTTTGCCGCCATGGTGATTGGTATTGTTCCTTCGCACTGGGTACAACCCGGTGCAAGCTTGATTATCCGCCTAATGATCTTACTGTTTGTTCCGATCAGTGTTGGGTTGATGGATCACTTCGACATGCTCATCGCGAACGCATTGCCAATTATGGCGAGCGCCGTTGGTGGCACGTTGCTGGTGTTGGTGTCCTTATCATGGTTTTTAGACCGCTTGCTTTCGAGAGGTAACTGATCATGTGGATTCTACTCACCATCGTGGTATTCCTGTTTGCTCGCTGGGTAAGTCAAAAAGTAAACTCACCGCTGTGTAATCCCCTGCTGATCAGCATTGGTATCATCATTCCGATACTCACGTTCTTCAAAGTACCGTTTGAGACTTACTATGCAGACAACACCTGGATTACCTACATGCTGCAGCCTGCGGTTGTTGCCCTTGCTTATCCGCTTTACGAACAGCTACCTCAAATCAGAGCCAACTGGCGCATCATCACCTTTGCTTGCACGCTAGGTAGTGTGATGTCGATGACAACGACAGCATTAATCGCAGTGGCTTTTAAAGCGGACTTAACTTTGATTGCGAGTTTATTAGGTAAGTCAGTCACCACGCCAATTGCTATGGAAGTGTCGAGCCATTTAGGTGGTGAAGCAGCAATTGCGGCAATACTGGTATTGATTGTTGGTCTGTTTGGGGCAATTTTTGCTTACCCAATCTACAATCTCATTGGCATTAAGAGCCCTATCGCGCGTGGTTTAACCATGGGTACCGTGTCTCACGCTTTAGGTACTGCGACCTGTGCTGAAAAGAATCAGGAAGATGCTGCATTCAGTTCGTTGGCATTGGTTCTTTGTGGGGTTATCACCTCAATCATTGCACCGAGTATATTTTCGCTCGTGGTTTGGTTCTATTCTTAACCACTTTGATTACAGTTTATACGCGCTCTAATCGATGAGTTGGTAAATAGCTAAACTCACTGGTTCGCGACTTTTAAGCGTTACAGATATCAATAAGCCCAAGCATAACCTGATTATTTCAGTGATAGCTTGGGCTTTTTTCTCTCATTTATTCATCAATACGTGACAAACCGAACTCAATTTCAAGCAATAAGTGCGATATCAATGGTAGTTTTTACTCTTGCAATCGATTTCATCTGTGACCTCACTCTAATTATGCAAACCAATGTAACAACAACAACGCAGTAGTGATCAAAGTCACAGAAAATTCCTGAGCATTGCATAGAATTAAAGCCTAAGGTCAATTAAGGATTCAACATGAACAGTCGTATTACCCTGGCGCTGGAAAGTGCTCCAACAGCAATCAAAGCACTTTTGAGTGACATCGTATTAGCAGACAACTTTGACGCGACATTGTCTCCAGAACAATTTGCTAGCCTACTGCAAGCGAGTGGTTTAGCGGATGACGAGCTACGTATTGCGCTACTTCCTTTTGCCGCAGCCTATTCTTACGCTCCGCTATCTGACTTTTATGTTGGTGCAATCGTGCGTGGTTTGTCTGGCACTCTGTATTTTGGTGCAAACCTTGAAATTGCTGGTGCTCAACTTGGCCAAACAGTACACGCTGAGCAATCTGCAATCAGCCACGCTTGGATGAAAGGCGAGCAAGGTATCTCTGATATCACAATCAATTTCAGCCCTTGTGGTCACTGTCGTCAATTCATGAACGAACTGACCACAGCGAAAGAGCTTAAGGTTCAGCTTCCACAACGTGATGAAATGTCTCTGCAAGAATACCTGCCAGACTCATTCGGCCCTGCTGACTTAGGTGTGACGACTGGCCTAATGACCAAGCTTGATCATAAGCACACGACTGAAGAAACAACGCCTATTGTTGTAGAAGCGCTAGCAGCACTAAACCGCAGCCATGCTCCTTACACCAAAAACCTAAGTGGTGTTTCACTGCAATTGACGTCGGGTGAGGTTTTCACCGGTGCTTACGCTGAAAATGCAGCGTTCAACCCGAGCTTACCTCCTCTACAAGTGGCGTTGATTCAACTTAAACTGGCTGGCTTCGATTTTGAACAGATTGAAAGTGCAGCGTTGGTTGAAATTGCCGAAGGTAGCATCAGTCACCTAGCGGATACGCAATCTACATTAGAAGCGATTAATCCCGACATTCCAGTGACTTACTTAGCAATCTAAGTACATCTAATTAACAAAATTTTAAATAAGCAGCCCTATTTAACGAGGCTGCTTTTTTTATACCTGTAATTAACGCAACAACTTGCGCAAACGTTTGCTTTTATCATTGAAATAAGTATGATCACCCCGTTTTCAATCAATCGCTCAAAAGATCGGAAGGAATTTCTATGTTTGGTACTGCTACTCGTGAAAATGCTACTCGTGTACTTCTATTAGGTTCAGGTGAACTCGGCAAAGAAGTTGCTATCGAGTGCCAACGTTTAGGCTTGGAAGTTATTGCATGTGACCGTTACGCAGACGCACCCGCAATGCAAGTTGCACATCGTAGTCATGTATTAGACATGTTAGACGGCAATGCACTGCAAGCAGTCATTGAACTTGAAAAACCAGATTATGTGGTTCCTGAAATTGAAGCTATTGCCACTAGCAAGTTGGTAGAGCTGGAAGCGCAAGGCTTAAATGTCGTTCCCACTGCAAATGCGACGAAGCTAACGATGAACCGCGAAGGTATCCGTCGCCTAGCTGCAGAAGAGCTAAAGCTGAGCACTTCTCCTTACCGCTTTGCAGACACCTTTGAAGACTTCGCTGCCGCTGTTGAATTCGTGGGCATGCCTTGTGTTGTTAAGCCAGTAATGAGCTCTTCAGGTAAAGGCCAAAGCGTTATCAAAACAGAAGAAGACATTCAAAAGTCTTGGGACTACGCACAAGAAGGCGGTCGTACTGGCGCGGGTCGCGTAATCGTTGAAGGCTTCATCGACTTTGATTACGAAATTACGCTTCTAACCGTTCGCGCTGTTGATGGCGTTCATTTCTGTGCGCCTATCGGTCACCGCCAAGAAGATGGTGATTACCGTGAGTCATGGCAGCCACAAGTCATGTCAGACAATGCACTTAAAACCGCGCAATACACCGCTGAACAAGTGGTTAATGCACTAGGTGGTCACGGTATCTTCGGCGTCGAGCTGTTTGTTAAAGGCGACCACGTGATCTTCAACGAAGTGTCCCCTCGCCCACACGATACTGGCTTAGTGACTCTGATGTCTCAAGACTCATCGGAATTCGCACTGCACGTACGCGCCTTTACTGGTATGCCGATCAAATCAATCACGCAATACGGTCCATGTGCATCAGCGGTTATCCTTGGTCAAGGCACTTCAACCAATATTCGTTTTGAAGGTCTTACAGAAGCTCTAGACGCACCACAAACGCAAGTTCGCTTGTTTGGTAAGCCTGATATCGATGGTCGCCGTCGTCTAGGTGTGGCGCTTACTCGTCGTAACAGCACTGAGACAGCGATTGAAGATGCAATTGAGAGCGCGTCTAAAGTAAAAGTGATTTACTAGCTGTTAATTACCATTTTCTAGCTAATGACTACTAATTAGTAACGACTAACTCAGATCTGAACCATTACGTTCTCGCATCTGAACAATCACGACTTCAAATCTGAACAATAAAAAAGACGGGCTATCGAGCCCGTCTTTTTGTTGGTGTTATCTTTTTTATTGAAGCGGTTTTTTCGCTAGAGAGTTCACTGCGCTTAAGCGTCTGACTCAATCAAGTACACTTCTTCACTAAATCGAGACAAGCCTTTTTTGGCAATCTTCGGATGTTCATCGTCTGCAATATCTTGATTCAACAATGTGATTTTGTATCCCGCGAACAACTGATCAATCTCTAGTTTAGGTACGCTAAACGGAGGCCCTGCCATCTCGTTTTGGTCGTAATCCAGAGTTACTAGAAGGATCTTACCACCCGGTTTCAGTCGTTGTTTCAAACGCTCTACATACTGCACTCGCATCTCTTCAGGCAATGCGACTAAAGACGCGCGATCATAAATGGTATCGACAGGCTGGATTGGCGCTGAGAAGTAATCACCCGTGTAGATGTTCAGTTCATCAAATTGATACAGCTCGTGCTGACCACTGATTTGAGTCACAGTCGGGGTGTAAAGGTGCTCTGCAAAAAATGCGCGAACCGCTATCTGGCTTAACTCGACACCTTGAACATCTTCATGCTTTGAAGCTAGCCAAATCAGATCTTCACTTTTGCCACAAAGTGGAACAAACACACTCTTCTCGTAGCTAGGCTCAGTCTTTTCCCAAAATTTAATCAGAAGTGGGTTTACATCTTCGAGGTGGAAACCAATTTGGTTGGCTGCCCATTTATTGTGCCAAAATTCAGGATTATTCATCTTTCGTTCATGTTAAACAGTCATAATACAAGGGTACAGTATAGAGAGGTAAGAGCAACCTTAGCTTGGTTTAAAGTACCACATTGGTTTCGATAAAATCAGAAACTGGCTAAGTTCAAAGTTCTGATAATTGCGGAACTAACGGTTGGATTATTTGTCTATATCTTCACATTTTAAAGCAATATTAAACGTTAGAGTTGGTTTCTGTCTTAGCTAGCCCCATTTAATATGTAGTGAGTTTAGTTAAGCTGTTTTTACTCTTATGCGTTACTGGTTACCCCTTTTGACTACCCGTTTTTGTAACCTTGTATTTTGGAGTTTGAATGAGTGTATTTCTCCGTACGACGGCCCTAATGCTATTGGTATTGAGCCGAGCGCCTGCATTCGCAGCAGCACCTGTTTCAACAAGTTCGACTGATCAAACGCGCACCCCTGCGCAAAACCAAGTTTCATCAAACGTATTCCGTCATAGTTTGAGCGGCCTTTACGGCATCAAAGCCTTCGACTCACGCCCGACTCAGCCTTACACCGACTTCGATATTCTGTACAGCAAAGCGCATCAAGGCCAAGCTGAACTAGAAACTATCTGTAAAAGTACTGCCCTACTCACCAATTCTGAAGCGTTATTTGCTGGCGTTAAATCTCAAGCTCGTGCAGAAGAAAAAATCGCCCTTGAGCTTGATGGTGATGTGACAAAAATTACGGACTTAGCCCGTGCAACTATCATCGCGAACGATGTAGAGAGCTTGGTTGAAGTTTACGAAGCGCTAAGCCGTGAAGCAGACGTTGTTAAGCTGAAAAACAAGTTTAAATCACCAGCCGACTCTGGTTACCGTGACCTTAACTTGTTGGTTCGTTTGCCAAAGACCAACATCATTGCAGAGGTTCAACTTCACTTAAAAGCGATTGCTGATGTGAAAAGTGGCCCTGAGCACGAGCTTTACGAAATCATCCAAGGCATTGAGCGTCACGCAATTGCAGAACAACGCCCTATCAATGACATTGAAGCGGCACAAATTAATAGCTTAAGACGCCAATCTTTAGAGCTTTATCAACAAGCATGGCAACCATACATTACCACGCACATCAAAGCGGCTTAACCACTGGCATAAACGCTTATCACAAACAACAACGACAAAGGGCCGCATAATCGCAGCCCTTTGTTTTATTTACTTTTTCACCTATCGCTATCTACTGTTTTACCTATCGAATCTCATAAAACCTACTTAACCAACTTCCCAGAAAGCCTCACCTATTGGTGATAATACTCTTTAGTGCGATTGTATAAATCCAATGGCTTCAACGTGCTATAAAACGCCGCCGCATCTTGTAAGTCTTCATCCGAAAGGTGTTTCACCACCGACTGCATGTACAAATCTTGGCGCTCATCGCTTTTAAAATTGCGCAGCTGCTTAAGAATATACCCTGCTTTCTGACCTTTGATGTTTGGATAAGATTGTACGAAGGGAATGATCTTGTCACCATGACACTGACTACATAGATTCTGAACCAACTTTTCACCTGCAACTAAGCTCGGAATGTAATCCTCAGTGATTACCTTGCTATCGACAAGAGTTTCAACCTCAGTTTTAGCTTCCGCTTTAAGCTTCGGCGCTGGTTCTGACTCCATGCCCAATGATTCGACTCGCGAGGCAACTTTATCTTCAGTGCTCGGCTGTTCGTCAGTACACGCCGACAACGACAAAACTACTGCTGCAGCAGCTATCGCAATAGCTCTATTAACAACAGCTCTATTAACTACAGCTCTAATAACAACAGCTCCATTCGCAACAATTCCATTTACAAGAGAGGTCCGCTTTAATCGATTGAAGATCATTGGCTGTCTCCCGGCATAGGTGGCATCAAGGCGCTATCAATAGGCTTACGACGATACTTGTTCATATCGATGCCTTTGTCTTGATAGTAAGTACTGAGGTAATCCAATACCGGATCCCAAGTATCAGATAGATCCCACAGCCCTTGAGTGTCCACCATCCACTGAATGGTTTCACGCCATTGCTCTCGGTTACCGCTATTCTGAGCAACGATTAAGCTGGTATGGCAGGCGTTACATTGCCCTTTCACTGTCTCCCAACCGGGTGCCATAATTAGACCCGACGTTTTGTCTACGCCGTAATACTCTTTCGGATTCTCCGGAATGTCTTCAGCATGAACAAGCATCGACGTTAACAAGCTGCACACCAATGCCGCTCTCATTATGCCTTTACGGTAACCGAGCTTGCTGACAGGAGTTGAGTCTGCATGAAATGAGAGGCCATCAATCAAATTGACTTGTTTCGAACGGCCATAATTAGGCTTATTGGAAATAGACGGCATCACGACACTCTTACAGCAATACGGTGACAACCATTGAACAGATAACCTTTAGGGTTCCATTGCGGTTGTACGACTGGCTGGCTATCGCCTTCACTGTCGGTTGCCTTTGCCCAAATCTCGTAATAACCGGTCGTAGGAAGGTCTAAATCGGCTTCCCACTGTTGCCACGCGCCCTTATTTACTGGCTTGTTCAGCTTCGCATCATGCCAAGTAGTACCGTAATCGAAACTCACTTGCAGCTTCTCAACGGTTCTCAAGCCAGCCCAAGCATGACCACTGACTTTGACCTTCTTACCTAACGTAAACTCAGTGCCACTCTTTGGCGAAGTAATTAACGATTTAACGATCATCTCTTCAATGATTCGGAAATCTTTGTTATCCACTTTCTCACCCGGAGCGATTGGGTTCTTAGGCACTTGATAAGCAGGAGCCGCCATCTTGTGCCCATCATGGATCTTATTTCGAATACTGATGCCAGTCGTGCATTTCTGAGAAACAGAAGCCGGTCGGCCGCCAAATACCGTTCGTAGCGGGTAACCATGAAGATAAGGGATCGGCTCGCCATTCATTTCCCATGCGATTAACGCGTTATCGTTCATCGCAGCTGCAATGGGAACGCCACGTGAAATCGCCTCACCTTTACCACTCAAGTGTTTATCAAAGCCATGGTTACCGACGTAAACCGCATCATCTTTAATTCCACAGTCTTTAAGCACATCACTCAGCAACACACCTGTCCACTGTGAACAATAAACGCCAGCATTGCTCCATTGATTGCCTTTAGTGCTTGGATAGAAGTTATTACGGCTGTTACCACCACACTCCAACACAAGGCTTTGTGTGTGATGTTTAAACTTAGATTTCAACTCTGCGATCGTATAGGTTTTGCTTTGCTTTACCGATTCACCTTTCACCTCGAAGGTCCAAGTATCTGGGTCCATCTCCGTAAAATCTGGCATCAAGCCATTCCAACGAACAAAAGGAACATCTGCAGGAGTCACAGCAGGCGCAAGCATACTTTCTGGCGGATACGCATTCAAAGGGTTGGTATTTAAAACGGTGTAGTAATCCGGTAGATCTTCTGCTTTTGCCCACGTTAATGCATTGATGTCCAGTGCAGCTAAACCTTCAGGTCGATTCGCGGCAAATACCCACGACACCGGCAATGCAGATACTGCGGTTGCTGAAAGCGCGGCTTTAAGGAACTGTCTTCTATCTAAACTCATTGCGGTGACCCTGTGTTATTTAGTTGGTAAAAGTAATTGGCTAGCTTCTTGATGTCTTCTTCTGACAATAGCTGTGCGACTTTGGACATCGTTTTGTCCTCACGCTTACCACTTTTAAAGTCAGTCAGTTGCTCAGTAAGGTAGACTTGGTTTTGCCACTTAAGGTTAGGGATAGAGGGAAACGAGGTGTCGTTGTTACTGCCATGACAAGCAATGCACATATTGGCGAGTTGCTGGTACTCCGCTGCCGAAGCGACAGTCGATAAAAAGAGTAACATCAAAGCTAAAGCGGACTTACGCAAAGCTTCTCCTTAGATTTAGATCAACAAAATAGATTAACTGGCTGTTTATTGAGCGCATTACAGCAAATCATTCGGGTGATTTAAATTCAATTAGATTTAACCTCTGTTCAATTTCACTGAACGGATTTGAAAAACAAATAAGGTGCGTTGAATACATACTGCCTAGCTGTCCATTTTAAATGTACGGGTAATAAATGAAGACGGGCGTCGATGTATGGAGACAAGATAAGGTGCTGGGAACAAAGTTGTATGACTAAGCTGAAATGGCAGGTATTGATCGACTGTGGAGAATAACTAGACATAAGAGCTCTGCTTGACGGGCGTAAACAGAGCTCATGCGATGGTAATTGGTAAACTATAGATATAGATATAGATATACAGACTTACTGAAACCGCTTAGCAAACAAATAGCGCTTCTAGTAAAAACACCCCCTACTTCGATACTGCTCCGCCAAGGGTTTTGCTTAATCGAAAGTTAATGATCTTGTGAGATATTGCGTTATCGCCGTAATGCAGTTCCGACATATCGACAATGTCGTTATAGAGCACAATAACCTTGCCTTCTTGCTCGATAACAAGAACCTTTTGACCAAAAGCATCTAAACCAATGCTAGGAAAATCAGTCATCGCGGTCGCGCCAGGAGCTGGCCCTCCAAACACCAACAAAGTTGCTTTAGGAATCGATTGTCCAATCGATTCGGCCCGAGCCTTGTAGTCCCAATTCATAAACCAAACCGTGTCATCTTGTTCAAGAACATCTCGCTTAATGTTCTTTAACGTCGTCTCAAAGTCATAATCAGATTCAAGCGCTTCAATGCCATACCCTTGCTCTAAGGTGGCACTATTAACTGCAGAAGCATTATCTAGCCCAAGAACAAGCTGTTCAACCTGTAGTTGGTATTGTGTAAGCGTGGCGTCATCTGTGATCCCATGTCTTTTTCGAATAAACTCCGCGTCTGTGTAGACCGTTTTTTGAATCCCGCCTTCCATGTAGTTTAAAACTCGAAAAGGCAGATCGAGTCCTACTTCCGGGTTGCGTTTTAATAATGCGGTATTAAGAGCGTCATTGGTGTAGAAATCCACACGACTTGGAGCCAAATACTCTCCTGCTTGTTCCGCTAAACGAGAATGGTCGATAGTCAGCACATGATCCAAATTTTGCCCTTGGGCATTAGCTTCGACGGTCAAAGCATTCTGATCGACGGCTTGTAGCTCAGAGACATAAGCAATGGGATCAACTGTTGACTCACATCCCATCAAAGGTAACGCCAGCAACATCATTAAAGAACGATTTTTCATTGATAACCTCTTAATTTTTAATCACATGCCCAACAAAGCTATGCCTATACCTATACCTATACCTATACCTATACCTATACCTATACAGTATCAGTATCAGTATCAGTATCAGTATCAGTATCAGTATCAGTATCAGTAGAGTGAACGCTGATTCACGCTAAGAAATGAGCTGATTCATCGCAACCGAGTTCAATCTTTCAACCTGATTGGAATGGGGCATCATCGATATTGTCAAAATGCTTTGAGCAATAACAGACGACTCAATCGGGACATATTTACTTAGATTGCCGATCATTAGCGGCTTAACAATTTTCAATAAACCTTGCAGAAATTTTTCATCCGTTCTTTTCTCATCACGGTCGCCCGCTAAAGGCCCGGGATGTAAAAAAGTCGTTTGTTCAAAACCCAGAGATTCGACCTTTGCTTCCATTTCACCTTTGCAACGAAGGTAATGGGAACGAGCGTTAATATCCGCTCCAAGGCATGACACAACAATGATGTGACCTACGCCAAGCTGCTGCATTTTCTCAGCGGTAGCTGTGACTAAATTGACATCAATTTCGCGCAGTTTTTCTTTCGTGCCAGCTTTCTTAATCGTGCTACCCAAAGCAATGATGCCAATCTCTGGCGGTTGATCCATTGTGATGTCTGGAGAGACTGACAGCGCTTCGTCAATCACTTGAGTCAACTTAGAACCTTCAACAGCCAATCGATGTCGAGACAATGCATAAACGCGATTTACCTCATCACTTTTAAGCAGTGCAGCAAGCGTTTCTTTACCGACTAGGCCACTCGCACCAGCAATAATTATTGATTTGTTCATATTAGTTTCACCATTTAGTCGATTAACACTTACTGTGTACTATTTAATTTCTTCAAGCATTGCGTTAGGTATGATGCTTTCGATGGCAATGTACTGCTCAACATCGAGTAACAAGAAACAGCCATAAGCCAAACCACTCCAACTTAAGATCGACAACGTCAGCATGGCGAACGTCTTTCTCCCACCTTGATTAAGCCGCTTCGAAACAAAGGTGTAGCTTGGAATTCCCACCAGAACAGGGGCTAAAACAGCCATCGTAAGTTGACCATATTTATTCCATTGCTTCATAAAGCGTCTCAGCTTGGGCTTAAAAGCAACGGTTTTGTGGCGATTAAAAATGCTCGAATAAACTGGCGCGACCTTCCACCCAACATAAGCTGCCAGCAATGCGGGAAGTAGATTAAATAATAGCATTTCAGGGTATGAATATGACATGAGCGCTGCCAGAGCAGGCCCTGAATACGTTTTCCAAAGACTCAATAGCGCCATTGAAAACCCAATGAATAGATAACTTTCCAATGCTAGTGTCATAGATGCGATTCTCTCTTTGAACTGCCTGTTTGAAAGGCTCTGTGCAGAAATTTTCTGACTTTCAGCCACCCTTTCACTCTGTATTGATGACACAATAAACAAAGCAAACCGATCGGTCTAGTGTTTTTTGTATCTGTTTACACTGAGTTCCTAGTACAAACATAAGAAGTAAACTAGACAATTGGGTGAACTTTAAAAGTATATGGTGCAGATAAAGTTATGACAGGCTCGGAAATACATCAGTCTTAAGCTGTGGGGTTGAGAACCAACCGTGAAATCAACGAATCTAAAGAGATGGGCATAATGATGGTGAATGGTGAATCTAGGATTGGGTTTGGAATTTAAAGCCGTTAGAGATTGAATGGGTGTTTTTCCTTGGGATAGATACAAAAAGACCACGCTAGGCGTGGTCTATTGCTTGGCTACTTCTCGATTTTAATATTCTCGACTCGGGCCTTTAATTTTTGTCCCGGTCTAAAAGTAACAACACGTCGAGCAGAAATTGGAATGTCTTCACCAGTTTTCGGGTTACGACCAGGTCGCTCGTTTTTCTCACGAAGATCAAAGTTACCAAAACCAGACAGTTTTACCTGTTCGCCATTTTCAAGTGCCTTACGAACTTCTTCGAAAAACACTTCAACCGTTTCCTTGGCATCCCGCTTGCTGTATCCGAGTGTTTCAAACAGGTTCTCAGCCAAATCGGCTTTAGTGAGTGCCATAAAACTTTCCTCAAAGCTATGTTATACATTGCTACCATCGCCAGTAGCGCCAAAGCATTTACCCTATTCAATCAATGAGATAAGGTCGTTTACAAGGAAAGTGTATGCCAAGCTTCTGATTTTCGCCAACTTTTTTATCTCAACTATTTAATTATTCTTTCAAATCAGAAAGATAAGTCGCTTGTAAATTCACATATATGGCTAAAAAACATCTACTTAACCACCATCAAATAGAACAACACACCCATTAATTAACTAAAAACAGAATTTAATACTTTAGAGACCTAAATGATAATTTTTGAGACTTTTATCCTATACCCAATAAAATCAGCGACTTGATTTGATATCGAACTCAACAGAGGTTATTAAATAAGCGTTATTAAATATGAGATTTGTATCATTTCAGCATTTAATTCGAATTAGCCTGAATAAAACCTTACTGAGTTACGCTTCCCACGGAGTTACTTGTTTAGAAGTTAACATAATAAAGCTCACCTTTGCATAAACAACCTAGCCGATACAGCTAGTATTGAACATGGCTGGTCGATGCTCCATCTACGTACCAATTTGCCCCAGAAACAAAACTCGCAGCAGGACTAGAAATAAAGGTCACCACGTTGGCTACTTCTTCAGGGGTAGCTAAGCGACCCATTGGATTTCTATCGATAACTTTCTAGAAAGTGTCCGGCTCTTCACGCTTACACCGCCCCCATAAACCATCAGCAATATATGTGTCTCCAGGCGAAACAGTATTGACTCTCACCTTACGAACGTAGGTCAAAGACAAGGATTTCATATAATGGGCAAGCGCGGCCTTCCCTGCTCCATAAGCATTGGCGTTACAAACTGTATATCCACTCGCTTTCGACCCAATATAGGTGATTGCTGCGCAACGCGAATCAAGCAATTTAGGTAAAACTAACGCAATGCCCTGTTGCGTGGCTGCAATGTCTTTTTGCAGAACATCTTCCCATTCATCAGAGAGTGCACTTACATTGGGTACAAAAATATCGATATTCGGAATTGACTCGATCCAAGCTTTCATTTGTGCCAAATCATGGACATCGACCACTTTTCCGACAACTTGCTTTGACGCTTTTCCAAGTTGTTTAAGCAGCTTATCTATCCGATGTTGAGAACGGCCACAGAACCAAACATTCGCTCCTTCGTTAGCAAAGCCTTCAACTATTTTCGCCCCAATTCCGCTAGAACCTCCAGTGACAACAACATTGATATTCCCTAACCTTAAATTCATCGTAACCTCTCAAATAGTATTGACTACCGAAAGGAAGTATCAAAAAAGATCGCTTATATTTCAAAGAGAATAATAAAAGTGACACTTTATGCTACCTTAGGTGTATGAAATAGCGATGGTATAGAGTAATGGACGCACTTGACGACGAAATTTGCACAACAATCAAACGCCATTTAAAAAAGGCGGGTATCTCTTATAAAGAAGTTTCAGAGTTCACAGAAGTTTCCGAAATAAGCATTAAACGATTGCTGAACGGCCATCAATCGCTCTCTATTTTGAAGTTACAAAAGATATGTCAACTAATTCAGCTTCCTCTATCAGCCATTATCACAGAAGCAGAAGAAGCATTAGCCTCGGTATCACTATTTACGGATGAGCAAGATGCAGCCTTCTGCAAAGAGCCGCCGTTATTTACTATTTTCCAAGATATTGTAAATGAAGGAGCAAACGCTCAACAGTTAATGGCCAGTTATGATTTAAACGAACCATCACTGCATATCTACCTCAGGAAACTTGAACAGTTAAAACTAATAACGATGTTATCTGGCTTAAAATTCCACGTCATTGTGCCCACAAATACAGCTTTCTCTGAACAAGCGCAATTTAGCGTCACGTTTAAAAATCAAGTCATAGATGCATTAAAACAGGCCGTGCAATATATCGATGCACGTAACAAACAGGCTTACTTTATTACTGCCAGGCTTAGGTTGACCGAAGACGAATTTAAAGAATATAACGCTAAGCTTGAGGAGTTAATGTTAAAAACACTAAAGATTAGTCAGTCGCACAACCGAATGACTGAAGGAGTCAACGACTATGCCATTGTCGACATGGGCGCCAAGGGTATTTTCCACCCAACACTCAAAGCGCCAGTAAATTTGGTTTAAAAATTTCAGCATGCTCATTATTCCGTAAACCCTCGCCATGATTGCTTGGCGAGTCTTTTCATTACCTACCTCAGCCAAAACTAATATTCATCACCCTGAGTATTTATCCTCGACACCACAAAGAAAAAGTACGTTTCACACCCCAACTTGATATGTTATAACATATCAATACTATCATTAATTATGTAGATTGAATGAGAGACATTGAAGCGATCATTGAGCACGTAAAACAAGGCTGCAAAGCCAATGGCCAACAATTTACGGCAACAAGACGATTGATATTGCGGGCATTGGTTCACACCGACAAAGCGTTGTCTGCGTATGAACTCGTTGATTATTGTAAAGAGCATTTTGACCAAAATGTTCAAGCGATGTCGGTTTATCGAGTGTTGGATTTTCTTGAACAGCAACACTTAGCGCACAAGCTGCAAGTGTCCAACAAGTACATACTTTGCGACCATATTCTTTGCGAACATGAGCACGGGATCCCTCAATTTTTAATTTGCTCAAAGTGCGACAAAATCAGCGAGCAAACCATCGACCCTGCCATGATTCACGGGCTTCAATCCCATGCAAAACAGGAAGGTTTTACCGTGGTCACGCCTCAACTAGAGATCAGTTGCGTGTGCGATGAATGCGTCGATACATAAATGCCCAGCGCCATCAATGGTGGTATGCCCAGTGGCATTACGAAAAAATAAAAGAGCTCAATATGTTAAGAAGAAACCCAAACGGCCATATGCCAGAAGTATCGGAGACCGCTTTCATTGACCCAACGGCCATCATATGTGGCAAGGTCATCATTGAAGATAACGTGTTCATTGGCCCTTACGCCGTGATTCGTGCTGACGAAGTCAATGAACAAGGCGATATGGAAGCCATCGTGATTAAGCGTGATACCAATATTCAAGACGGTGTGGTTATTCACTCAAAAGCCGGTGCTGCCGTCACTATTGGTGAACGCTCATCCATCGCCCATCGCTCGATTATTCATGGCCCTTGCGAGGTCTGTGACGACGTATTTATTGGCTTCAACTCAGTAGTCTTTAATGCGGTAATTGGCAAAGGCTGCGTAATTCGCCACAACTGTGTGGTAGACGGGCACGACTTACCTGAAAGCTTCCACGTACCACCAATGACCAACATCGGCTCAGGGTTTGATTTGAACAATATCTCCAAAGTCCCACCTGAGTATTCTGCGTTTTCAGAGTCAGTTGTTTCGGCAAACCATACCCTTGTGCAAGGTTATCGGAGAATTGCCAATGAGCTCTGATAAAACACCTATCTTAGGTATTCCAACCAACATTATTACTGGCTTTCTCGGCGTGGGTAAGACCACTGCGATTCTCAACCTAATGAAGAACAAGCCCGCAGATGAAAACTGGGCTATTTTGGTGAACGAATTTGGAGAAATTGGCGTTGATGGCAGTTTGATCCAAGGGAACGACAGCAAACAACAAGTGTTTATTCGTGAAGTACCTGGCGGCTGTATGTGCTGCGCGGCAGGTTTACCGATGCAGATCGCGCTGAATCAACTGTTGTCTGAAGCAAAACCTGATCGCTTATTGATCGAGCCAACCGGGCTTGGTCACCCTAAAGAAGTACTAGAAGTCTTGTCTTCAGAGCACTATCGTAAAGTGTTGTCACTGCAGAAAAACTTTACTTTGGTTGATGCCCGCAAGCTTTCTGACACACGCTATTCTGAACACGATACCTTCAATCAACAAATCACCATTGCCGACACCATCGTGGGTAATAAAGTCGATCTCTACAAAAGTGGCGATGCAGAAAAACTGGCTGAGTACGTCGCACAGGTTTGTCACCCAGACACCAAGCTAATATTTGCTCATCACGGTAAGATCCCTTCAGACGAGTTTGATGGAAACACCAGCTTTTACCATCATCAAGCTCATGGGCACCATCACCACCATGATCATAAACAAGATAAGCCACTCGCTTCTGAATTACCGATGCCAGAAAGCGGCATGATAAAGGCGAGCAACCAAGGTGAAGGATTTGAAAGTATTGGTTGGCGATTCGCAGCTGACAAACTGTTCGACCGTCAGCAATTGCTTAATGTATTAGTTGGACTCAAAGCCGAACGAATGAAAGCGGTGTTCATCACTCAAAGCGGCATCTTTGGTTACAACCTAACGGAAGATGGTCTAACAGAGTGTGAACTTGATGAATGCAATGAAACCAGAATTGAGGTTATAGGCCAAAGCCTAGATAGTGACCTAGAGAACCAATTGTTGGCGTGTCAGATTTAGCCAGAACTGGTTAACCCTTATCCCGCCCTAAAATCAAAGCCCTATGGATTGATACATTCATAGGGCTTTTTAACCAATCAGCTATGTGTAAATCACTAACTCACCGAAACCAAACGCTTTTCTGCCAGTGCCATTGCAATGTTGGCTTTAGCGTAAGCACTTTCATTAATGAAATGGGGATAGATATCTTGTTCGCGCTCCCAATAGATATCATAACCAAAGAAAGTCGCGAGCAAAGGCTCCCCTTGCTTCACTACCTCGAAATCTCGACCACAGATCGCTGGGTGTACTGTGGCTACTCGCATACCATCGGGACCAAGTGGAACATTGACCTCTTCAACATAGAAGAAGGCGCTGTAGTCTTCTAACGCTTGTACTTGGTTAAGGTTATGCTTCTCAACGTAATCAAGAACCATGGTCAGCATCTGCTTCATCAGTTTGAGAGTATCGAACTTGAGTGAGCCATGTGCCTGAGCGCCAACTTCAATCATCACTCCACAATTACCTGTTGTGCAAAGGTAAGGCTGCTCATCCCAAGGCTTTCTATCTTCAAACAGAATATTGGCTTCTGGCATTCGCTGTTTCACGTAAGCGCCCATTTTTTGGTAGAAAGCATCATTGGAAAGCAAGATTAATGTCGCTCCCATATTGCTGGTCGTGTTGTGCAAATCCACGATCAATTGCTGCTCTTTGCTTGCGTGTCTATCTATAAACTGTCGTGCGACTGTGTACTCAGCTAAACCTGAAGTATCGTCGTTGTTAGCATTAGAAAACTGACGATTTAGGTCGGTATCAACATATCGAATGTTCTGCTCTACCGCTTTAGGATTTGCGATAACAGAAGTAGTCGAAAACGTTGAGCGATCGGCGGCATACAAACGCTCTTTGATGAGTTTGTTTAAATAGATTCCTGAGAGCTCGTTACCGTGTGTTCCAGCAACCAGTAAGACTTGATTAATGTTGTCCATGTCATTGATTTCCAAATATCGAAAGTGCAAGTCACCCTTGCTTTATTGTTATAATATAACATAACAACAATGAGTTCATTTCTCCAGAACACTTCATAATCAGGCACCAAATAATTCTCAGTAGAAACGGGAATTCATTGTGAAACATACACACAAAGGCCCCACAATTGCGAGGCCTTCGTTTTTATTCAACACTGTAGTTTCGATGATTAATCTACATCATACTTCTTTGCAGCGAATCAAATCACGACTGCTTAACAAGCTTTCCATTATCGTCTGCGCTATCTGATGTTTTAACGCTCGGTGTCTTCGCAGGTTTCACGATTAAGCCTATCCCGACTAAGAACAGCACCGATGCGACAACTTGGGCGACTGACAGTACTTCGTCATACATAAAGTAGCCACTGATCAATGCGAAGATAGGCACTAACAAGGTTAGCGGCGCGGTCGTACTTAACGGGTATTGGATTAACAACTTATTCCACACCCAGTAACCAAATAGCGTGGTTGGGTAAGCCTGAAACAGCACCGCAATCGTCGTGTTCCAATCCCACTGTTCAATACCCTGCCAGATAATTTGGTCACCGTGTAACATCACGGCAAATAACACCAGTGGCAGCGGAGCAAACAGCATCCCCCACACATTAAATGCAAAAGCCTGAGTGGTTTTAGATGCCTTAACAATCACGCCCATCAAGGTCCAGCTGCATGCCGCTATCATAATCAAGATGACACCATTGAGTGTCACGTTGCCCGTTGCTGCCGAAACCAACACTGCTAACGCACACATGGCTAGCATCGCACCCATTAGTTTGCGAACGGAAGCACTCTCCTTGAACACCCACACGCCAACCGCCATGCCGATTAATACGTTGGTTGAAAGCAATACCGATGAAAGCCCGGAAGACAAACCCGCAGTAATCGACCATGAAGCCATACCCCAAATTCCCACACCGAACACAAAGCCATAACTGACTAAGTAACGCCAAGCAACATTAGGTCTCGCCACGAAAAATATCACCGGAATCACCGCTAGCGAAAAACGCGCAGCAGTGGCCAATAATGGATGAACGTTGGTCACACCCATTTTGATCATCGAGAAATTGAACCCCCAAATTGCCATAACGAATACCGCTAACAACAAATCATTTCTTTTCATACTCACCCCTCCTTTGTTTTGAATGAGTATCCCTTGAACAATAAAACCAGTACAGATACAATTTTTATAATAAAAACCAGTACAGTTAATAACGGTCGTGACAATGAGCATCTACAGAAAGCTAGCCAATCAGTTTATCGATGAGATAGAAACCGGCAAAAGACCGGAAGGCGGACGCATGCCTTCGCTGCGTCAATTGGCCAAGCAACAGGCCATCAGCATGTCGACCGTGGTGAGCTGTTACCAAGAACTGGAATCACAAGGCTGGATACATTCTCGACCTCAAGCTGGGTATTTTGTTTCGCCACATAAACCTTCTCATTCAACCCCTGAGTGGGCACAGTTTGAAAGCAAAATATCCATCGTTAAACCAACCTCTTCGACACATAACACCACCAATGGTCCTTTGGGTGTATCCAGTACCACCAACGATGAGCAAACAACCATTGAGTTGGAACGCAGCTTTCGTCGCTCAATCAAACGGATGGGCGGCAGGCTCAACCATTACCCTGATACACAGGGCGATCCGATGCTAAGACAGGCTTTATCTACCCACTTCGCCAAGCTCGATGTGCACTTTTCACCAGAAGAAATGGTGATCACTGCTGGCTGCATGTCGGCGATTAAAGCTGCTCTTGAATCGTGTACCAAAGAAGGTGATACCATCGCTATTAGCTCGCCATGTTTCAACGGTATTCTGGAATTGCTCGGACAAATGTCGCGAAAAATCATCGAGATCCCGTCTCTAGATGATGGTGTCGACTTGCAACAACTGGAAGCGCATTTGAAGAATAAACGAGTGGATGCCGCGATCTTTTGTACCTCTCATATGAACCCTCAAGGGATCAATATGTCAGCCACTCAAAAGCAGATACTGGCTGAATTAGCGAATCACTATCGAGTGCCGATCATTGAAGATGATGTGTATCTGGAGCTTTCTTATTCCTCACACACGCCACTGCCAGCAAAATACTATGACAAAGGCGGCTATGTATTATGGTGTGGATCAGTATCGAAAAGCCTGTCACCGAGCTACCGATTAGGATGGTGCTTGCCAGGAAGGTACATAGACGAGTACAAGGCTCAGTTTTCTGCTGCGAGTTATGGCGTTGCCCTGCCCACTCAGCTTGCGGTTGCTGACTTTATCGAATCAGGCCAATACGCTAAACACATTCGAAGAAGGTGTGCTCAAATCCTTTCATTACGCCAGCAATATCTAAGCTATTTGGCTCAGCATCTTCCTCAAGATGTGAAGATAAGTAACCCACAAGGTGGCATGGTGCTTTGGTTACAAATACACAACTTGAACCAATCAACCTTTGCTCAGGCAGTTGCCGACCAGAACATTGATATCAGACTTGGACACCTGTTCAGCACTCTCGACCTTTACAGCAATTGCTTACGCATCAATATTGGTTACTCGTTAGAGGGGAAAGCCAAGCAGCAATTAGACGACTTAATAGAACTGATTCACATTCATAGGTAATACGTGCTAGTTAATAAACAAAGCTAGCACACCGTAGCTTTTCATAATCGACCTTTTCATAGCCATTCGAGCACCGAATTTTAATAGCCTTTCATCATAAAAAAGAAGGCTATTATTCCCATCTAAACTAGGTTAAAGCCCCGAACCGTAAGGAAATTCACTCGCCTCAAAACCCTTAAATACTGAGTTTGCAAGCACGCACAAAATTATGCAACTTGGCTAATGACACCTCACTTTTAATCGTCAATATACAACCGTCAGCGCTGGCGTTATCCTGTATTTGAAGAGAACTATTATGAGTGATAAAACCAAAAAAAAACCATTACCTTCCTTTATTGAAGAACGCTTGAACTTCTATATTCAAGACCTGATTACCCAGAACCAAAGTCAGAAACACTTGGTGTTGGGTAAACGTCCACCGTGCAACGCCGTTGTCATGCAGAGCAATGATTACCTAGCCCTGTCGCACAACAAGCAGATCCAACAAGCTCACCAAGCGGCGATCAGTGAAAACGATGACAACGTGGTGATGTCGGCCATTTTCCTACAAGATGAAGAGTCTAAACCTGCGTTTGAAACCGAACTCGCAAGCTATGTGGGTATGGAAAGTTGTTTGCTTTCTCAATCTGGCTGGGCGGCCAACATTGGGTTACTTCAAACTATCTGTCCGCCAGCTACGCCTGTGTATATCGACTTTTTTGCACACATGTCGCTGTGGGAAGGTATTCGCGCGGCTGGTGCAAAAGCCCATCCATTTATGCATAACAATATGAATCACCTGCGCAAACAGCTAGAGCGCCACGGCTCAGGCGTTATTGTGGTCGATTCGATTTACAGCACAATCGGCACCATCGCCCCACTACGCGACATCTACGAAATGGCGCAAGAGTTTGATTGTGCCGTTGTCGTTGATGAATCGCATTCACTGGGTACGCATGGAGAAAATGGTGCTGGCTTAGTTCACGCATTGGGCCTCACTAACCAAGTCGACTTTATTACCGTTAGCTTGGCTAAAACCTTTGCCTATCGTGCAGGTGCTATCCTTGGGCCAAAGCAGCTTTCAGAAACCTTACCTTTTGTCGCGTATCCAGCTATTTTCAGCTCGACCGTGTTACCACAAGAGGTGGTTCGTTTAGAGAAAACATTAGAGGTAATAAAAGGTTCAGAAGACAAACGAGAAGCCTTATTCAAAAGCGCTAAATCGCTTACTACTGGCCTCAAACGGATTGGCTTTAACATCCGCAGCGAGTCTCAAATCGTAGCACTAGAGTGTGGTAGTGAAACAAACACCGAGCGTGTTCGTGATTTCCTCGAAGAACGTGATGTATTCGGTGCGGTTTTCTGCCGCCCCGCGACGGGCAAGAACAAAAACATCATCCGCTTTTCGGTCAATGCCGACATGACACCAAGAGATATTGACCATGTGCTCACGGTTTGTCATGAAGCGTACAATCATCCGGAATTAGAGTTCGTGTGATTGTAAGGGCAATTCACACAACAGGATTCTTTGAAAGATAAGACCCCTTCCGATAATCAATATAAACGGCAGGACTGAATGGACGCTATCATGTCGCTATACAAAAAGAGCCCAGCGAATAGCTGAGCTCTATCTTGTGTCTTTGTTCGCTGACAAAATGGTCGTGTGCTTCAACCTATGGCATTCACTAAATCCAGTGAGCAATCTTATCGAACAGGCGGTTTTTATCTGCCGGTTTGACGATAAAATCTGACATGCCTGATGATTCCATTTTTTCCAATGTCACAGGAGAACTGTCACCCGTGTGAGCAATAATTGGCACTGAAGAGTATGCTTTGTTAGCGCTTCGAATTCGACGAGAAGCTTCAACACCGTCCATGATTGGCATCTCGATATCCATCAGAATTAAATCAATATCATCGCTGTCCAACGCGTCTAAGGCTTGTTGCCCATCTTCTTTCTGCACGACATCAAAACCCTGCTTTTCCAATAACATTGCGGTAAATCGGCGCAGAGATTCGTTATCATCGACCACCATAATCGTGCGCTTATTGGTAACCTCTAACGGTTTTACAGAAACTGATGGCATCACATAGTTGGAGTCGAAAAGTAAGCGTTCGATGGTCGCCTTGGTATTCAGTAACCAAACTTGTGTTTCCACCCAAATAGGTTCAAAAGCAACGTTTCGGACACGTTTAATTGGGTGACGTTCATACAAATAGATGATTCGAGCTTCAGTGAATGAAAGTAAAGATTCAATTCTATCGAGGCAACTTGCTCTTAAATCCAAGCTCTCCATGTCAACGAATATCAAATCGAATTCGAACTGGTATTCCTTCTTTTTAAGCGCTGATGCTACATCCAACACCGTGAGCTCAAACCCCATAAAACGGGCTACCTCAGTCATTTTATTGGTGAGAACTTTCTGGTCACTCACCATTAGCACAGTCTTAAGTTTAGTCAGTTCATTCTTGATTTCTTTCACCGAATGGGAAGACAAAGATGGAAAAGTCATCGTGAACTGTGTCCATTGACCCACTTCAGACTGACATTTAATTTCACCACCAAACGAGCGCATTACCTTCTGACAAAATGGCAAACCTAAGCCGTAATTACCCGATTGGCCAGTAGTATAAAAGTCCTGGAAAATGCGTCGAATCACATCATTTGAGATGCCTGACCCGTTATCGGTAACCATTATTTGATTGGCCACTTCATCACTACACATGGTGACATGAATATGAAAATCTTCAGGGCTGCGATGGTGGAATGCGTTCTTGAACAAGTTATACATCACGTACTTCAACAGAGTGTCGCTACCCAAGAAATCAAAGTTACTCTGTACGTCTAAAGAGATTGCTGATTTATCGGCTGAACGCTTGTAGTTAAAGCTGTCTATCGCACCCTCAATCACCGCTTGAGCTGAATGCTTCTTGAAGGTAGATCGAGATACTCGGTTTTCATCAATTGAAGTCAGTAACAGGTCAATCGTCTCGTTACCTGAGTGAATGATCTCCATCGCTTCATCGCCCACTTCACGTAACTGTATGACTTCTTCGTTGCTTAAAGCATATTGCCCTTTGTGCTCACCACTTTTAGGGTTCGGTAATATGGACTGCATAACATCAATAGAGGTCAACAAACCGCTCAGGGGGTTTCGCATCTCGTGCGCGATACCGGCTCCAAAAGATTTCGCCAACGACACCTTATTCTCGTGTTCCATCTGATTGCGGAAGTAGAACAAGTTACCAAATAAGTAGATAAACAAAAAGATTGGCACATGCGTCCAATCCATTGTGAGTTCTAGGTAGAAGCCTTGTGCAATCCAAGCGCACAAGGTCGCCATCCCAATACCGGCAAAAGTTTGTGCAAACATCACTCTCGTCACGTGCACTAATAAAATATGGAGGAAAATGGCAGACATGAATGACATAACCCAAACATTGGACCAATTATTCATTAGTAACATGTAGAAGAAGAAAAACGGCAAGCAGAGGGTTACGGCGACTTGATAATAAACCGGAAGGTATTTTCGCCATTCAAATGGGACACGATTGCGATAGATAATGCCGAAAAACAACACTGAGCAAAACAAGCGCAGCATTAAGTTTTCATAAGGTTGAGGGAACAAGAACTCCCACACTATGTAGTAAATTGGGAAGCCGACAAAGCCCATCCAACCCACGAGAGTAAGGTTTGGTTCTGCGTACTGATAAACTTTACGAATAGCGTTCATACGAAATTCTTTATTCTCTAAGCCCTAACGTTTACTAATTCTATGGTTTGATTTTTATTCTTATATTTTGGCGTCGATTATATTACAAATCACCTCCGATCAGTGAGGTTTCAATCAAATATGTATCAACGCTTTTGTTTTAATTATTGACTTAGATGAATGAAGTCTCAGTTTTATACTTTAATTCAGACACTAAACCTGAGTTCCTAAGGTTTGTCCGCTAGCGCTTACACCAATTACCCCTCTTACTTACCATTATGTCACTGTAACGCGATGCATCTTTCTTGGGGTATCGCCGTAATCAATCACCGCGTAATGCTGCGTTACCCTGTTATCCCAAATAGCCATTGTTCCCTTGTCCCATTTGAAACGAACGTGAAACTCAGGGCGTCTCGCAATTTCGAACAGTTGGTTAAGTAAAACATCACTCTCTTGTCGGTCGAGCTCATTGATATAACGAGTAAACTGTTCATTGATATAGAGCGTCTCTTTACCCGTTTCAGGGTGAACTTGAACAACCGAGTGAATCACTGGTGGATTTTCTTGAGCCGTTTTGATTAACGACTTGTGCCAATCAAGCTCAATCTGATCCGACTCTATACCTTCAAAAGCCACCAGCGAATGAGTCGCAGATAAGCTCCTCAGCTTTGCTTTCATGTCTTCATCTAATGAATCAAATACAGCAGTCATCGAACACCAAATCGTGTCTCCTCCCACATTTGGGACATGCTGAGCATGCAACAGAGAAGCTTTCGACGGCAATTCGCGCCATGTTAGATCCGTATGCCAATAACTTTCCATCGGAGCATTGCCACGCGTTGTTTCTATCACGCTCACCTGAGGTACATGCTCGACGCGAGGAAAAAACGGGTGCGCCGGTTCAAGCTTTCCAAATCGCTCTGCAATCATCAAATGCTGTTCTGACGAAAGGGTTTGATAATCCAGAAAAATCACTTGATGGGTTAGAAGCGCCTGATAAACCTCATCAAGTTCAGTCGCACTGCATGTCGCGAGATTGACTCCATGAATACGAGCACCGATGTGAGGGGTAATGGGGTCTATTTTCAACATAAATTCGCTTATTGATGATGTGACATTTCAGAGTCAATTTAGATACTGACTATTAAACCGGACAATGGTGAATTTTCTTTCCACATACTTCTAATACATCAAAAAAAAGAGCCCCTAAGCTGGAGCTCTTTTCGTTTTTTGATACTTCCTGTATCCATAGACAAGTCCAATCTGTAGTACTTTCACCGAAAGCCAGATCATCGATATCTCCAGTTGTGTATCAACTTAAATCTAGCACACAATCTTCAAGCTTTTCTGAGACACAACCGAGAGAATGAACTTAGTGCCACTCCATCTCACCACTTAGCACTTTGGCACCCAGTTCTAGGTCGCCTTCTGTTGCCTTAAATTGTGGGTATGCTTTCTTCATGTAATCACTGATATCAACAGACGTTGGATTGCTTATACTTACCAGTGCCTTTTCAATATCTGCCACGTAATCCATCGTAAATTGAACGCCGTTAGCACCTGTTGGCATTTCACCTAAATAGTGACCCGGAATTACAACCTCTGGCTCAAGTGCTTTCATGCGATCCAATGATTGTGACCACTGGCTACGAATCTCTTTCGATGCAGTATCTGCCATCCATACATGTACACCGCTATACACCGACACGCCACCAAACACCGTTTTCTCAGACGGCACCCACAGGTACGCTTGATGCGTGTTAATTTCTCTCACCTCGATGGTTTCACCTTCGAGGTTCAACGTGGTGTCATTAAGAACGGTTGGGACAATTACTTTAGATGGTGCGTTATCTTCTAAGATTGGCCCCCAGTACTCTAGCTTTGCATCTTTTGTACGCTTGATGTGAGTAACGATCGCTTCACTGGCAACGACCTCAACGTTTGGAAATGCCGCAACAATCGGTTCTAAGCCAAAGTAGAAATCTGGGTCGCCGCTGCTGATGTAAACCATCGACAACTCTTTGCCAGTCGCTTTGATTTGATCCACCAGCTTTTGCCCATCTGCGACGCTAAATTGCGCATCAAACAAAATCACTTCTTTCTCTCCCGAAACCAGCACAGAGCTTGCGGGGAATATCGCGTTTTCACCCGGATTGTAATGAGTGATGTTTAGTTCAGCAGCAGAGACAACACTCGATGCTGCCAACATTGCTCCTAGGCTCATCGTTCCTAAAAGCGCGGTTCTCGATAGAAGGATTTTAGATAACTTTTTCATAGCTTGATTCCGTTATTTCGAGCTGAACGCATGTCAACTCATTGAGTGTGCAAACATCTTATTTAATTGGATTTAGATGAAATAGACATCAAATTAACTTTCACTGTTGCGATTTTCGGACATATACTAATTTTCCGGTAACTATTAGATTCGAAAATCGTTGGGTAATTAGAACAATGGATAAACTCGAGGCAATGAACGTCTTTGTCACCATCGTTGAACGTGGCAGTTTGAGTGCAGCAGCAGAGCACCTTGAGCTATCTCGAACCAAAGTCACTCGCTATTTGGGGGAACTCGAAAGCTGGATGGACACACGCTTGCTTCATAGAACCACTCGAAGCTTGAGCTTAACCAACGCAGGAAAAGAGACACTTGAAGTGGCGCGAGAACTGCTTGCGCTTGAAGAGTCCTTGAGCGGTATCAGAAATCAAAACCGCCAGCAGTTAAAGGGGCAACTGCGTATTACCGCAAGCTACTCTATTGTCGATAGCTTCTTGATTGATGCAATCAGTCACTTCATCGCTCAATGGCCAGAGGTGTCTATCGATATCATCACCACAGATGAAACCGTCAACCTGGTCGAATCTCGAATTGACCTCGCCCTGAGAATTACCAATGAACTGACTTCAAATATCGTCGCCAGACAACTCGGCGAATGTCGCTCGGTGATTTGCGCATCTCCTCAATATCTAAAAGAGAAAGGTACGCCATCAAACGCACAAGATTTAGCGCACCACAACTGTTTGTCATTCAGTTACTTTGGTAAAACCGCGTGGACGTTTAAAGGCCCGAATGGACTGGAATCAGTGCCAATCAAAGGGAATTTCAGCGCCAACACCTCCGAGGTATTGTTGTCTGCCACACTCAAAGGCAACGGTATCTGCTTACTGCCCTTTCCTTCAGTCGAAGGCTTAATTGAAAACGGGCTATTGGTTCCTCTACTCTCTGAATGGAAACCTAAAACGTTGGGTGTACACGCGGTTTATGGGACGCGTAAACAAATCACACCGCTGTTAAGAGCCTTTATCGATCACCTGTCTAACGAGATGGAACAGTCGACAAGCTGGTAGATAAACTCTCTCATTAACGATACTGATGTGGAATAAGTATTATTAATTTTACTTATGCAAAGCTAAATTCTATCTTGGCTGCATTATCCAACACCATAAACAAACGCGATTACGCAGGGAAAAAGACGATGACCGCCATTACCGATTTAAACATTCTGCTAAAGTCCATGTCACCAGAGCTCATTGAAGGTGATTACGTTTTTTGTACTGTAGACGGGGGATTGGCAGATTATGTTCAACTCGACCCAGTAGCGACCTTTCGTGAAAAAGAAGGCTTAACACTGGTTCTGAAAGAAGAAGTTGCGACCAAAGCTCAGCTAGACTTCGACGGTGTGTTTAGCCTGATTACATTGTCGGTACATTCGAGCCTCGAAGCAGTTGGATTAACGGCTGCTTTTGCGACAAAGCTTGGTTCTTACGGCATTAGTGCTAACGTCATTGCAGGCTATTATCACGACCATATCTTCGTTCAGAAAGACAAAGCTGAAGCCGCAATAAGTGCGCTAAGAGAATTTTCAGAAGTAGATTAGTAAAGAATTCTATTGTTCACAGACACAAAAAAAGCGACGTAATCTACGTCGCTTTGGCTTATTGCTTACTGTTCATTCACTGATCAGGCATCAGCTAATGAAACAGTTAAGCAAGCTTAAAAGTCGCCACTTTATCACTTAAACCAGCGGCTTGGCTCTTAAGTTCGTTCGACTCAGTTAAGCTGTCCTGTGCGCCCACAACTAGGTGGTCGGTAACATCTTTAATTGTCGTCACGTTCTGGGTAATTTCACCCGTCACATGTGTTTGCTCTTCAGCAGCCGTCGCGATTTGAGTCGCCATATCGCTGATCAAAGCAACCGCCGTGTTGATCTCTTCAAGCGCATGCGAAGCTCTGTCTGCATCTTCTACTGAGTGTATCGCCAGTTTAGAACTGCTCTCCATCAGCTCAACGGCTTGGCCTGTTGTTTTCTGTAGAATATCAATCGTCGATTTGATCTCTTCCGTTGAAGAGTGGGTACGCTGTGAAAGCACACGTACTTCATCCGCTACCACAGCAAAGCCACGACCTTGTTCACCAGCACGAGCCGCTTCAATTGCAGCATTCAAAGCAAGCAAGTTTGTTTGTTCTGCAATGCCTTGAATCGTTGCGAGTACAGTCGAGATCTCTTGAGCATGCTTGTTTAGCTCGCTGATCACATTACCTGCTTCGTTCACTTCATTGGCTAGGTTATTGATAGAACCTTTAGTGTCGACGACCAGAGCGTGACCACTGTTAGTGCTTGTCGCTGAGTCTTGTGCTGCTTTTGCTGTTTGCTCGGCATGCGATGCAATCTCTTGAGTTGCACAGGCCATTTCCGTTACAGCCGTTGCCACCATTGTGATTTCTTGCTGTTGATGGTTAAGCTCATCCACAGAACGGTTCGCACGTTGAGTACTTTGCTCTGACTGGCTATTTAACTGTTCTGACTGCCCACGGATATGGCCAATTAACTGCTGTAAGCTTCCAACAAAGGTATTGAAGTTATGAGCCAACTCGCCCACTTCATCTTGGTTTTCTACATGAATGCGTTGAGTCAAATCACCGCTACCATTCGCGATTTGCGCCAATGCTTGAGATACGTGGTTCAACGGACGGAATAGAATAGTACACAAAAGGTTAAACAGTATGGTACATACAATGACGACCAGCAGTGTCACTAAAACTTGACCAATCACTGCATCAAATAACGGTGCAACCAGAGAGTCATGATTAACAACACTCACTGTAATCAGGCTCGTTCCGTCAATAGCACGTGCGTACAGAACATAGTCGCTGCCATTCAGATCGATAGAAGTGTCTTTACCGCTAGTCAGAGCCTTTTGTACATCGGAGAAATTTAACCCAAGTGAACTGATATTCTTGTTCAGTAACTTAGTGTCAGGGTGCGTGTAAACCGTGCCTTTGTTGGTCGCGATGAACATGTAACCTTCACCAGGAAGAATCACCTGCTCTAGACTGTTTAAGATGTCTGTAATTTCTACATCAGCACCCAACACAACCTGTTGCCCATGCAGTTGCATTGCTGTTCCTAATGAAACAACGTTCGCCCCAGTTGCTGCAGCAACCGTTGGGTTATCCATGAACACCTTACTTGGGTTCGCTACCGCATTGGTGTACCAACCCCATAAACGGGGATCATCATTACCCGGCGGCAGTACTACTCCGTTCGCGTTCTTTTGCGAACCATCAGGAAATGCCAAGAAGACATTATCAAAAGAGGCTGAGTCACGAACCTGTTTTAGATGAGTCACCAAGCTGTCTTGCTTGGACTCTTTCGAAAGAGAAGTAAGCGCACGCTCTTTGGATAAGATCCAATCCGATACATATTGATTGTACGAAGCCGATGCGCCCTCTAAGCGCTGTTCAACTTCAATATCCAACCTTTGCAGTGAAGCACGAAAAGAAAGGGCCTCAACCAAAATCCCCCCCAGGATGATGGCCATACTAGCTGATATCGCTAGCTTATTTTTAAGCGAGAGTTTCTTGAACATAGGAAACCTATAATTTGGAAGTAAAAAACCGTGGCGACAAATTTGTTACCAAGACGGTTGCAAGCTGAATATATTTTACGCTTTAAAATAAATAATAGAACCAATCAGAGGATTGAATTATTGATATGTGTGAACGAGGGCACGTACAGTGGCATATTCATGGAGTAAATAGCCCGCCACTCCTCAATAAATCATTTCTGACAATCTCTCGTGGGGATGACTTATCGAATGCGTTCTATTTTCTCAGTACGCTTGATACATCAAATAAAAAAGGACCCAACGTATGACGTTCAGTCCTCTTTATTCCTACTGACATTGACTAAATATAATTTCTTGTCTAGTCAATATTAATATCCGAACACTTAGATTACTTATTGAAAACTAATAACCTCTACAAATTGAGACTTTAAATAGGTGAGGTGTTGAAAAATTCACTTTCTAGCTTTTGATTTTTCTTTCACCAAATAGCTTCGGTTTGAATGAACCTAGTACTAACTCTGCAAGCAGCGGAAGCGCATTAGACATACCGATCAGCTCTTCAATTTTAGCTTTGTCTAGGTACGCTTGGCTTACCTTTCCTTGAGGTATTGATGCTTTAGCAAGCTCTACCATTTCAGGCATCATCGGCACCAAGAACACGAATGCATTGACGCTCAAAAACGCTAACATCACAAGTTTCATTTTTAACCAGTTAGGCTTCTGTTTTGTAGAAAAGTAACAATATAAATCAGCAAACAACTTTAATGCTAACCCTGGTAAAATCAGAATATATGCACTCAACTCTTTATAAGTACCAACATGGTAAGCCGTTTCGGCAGTTTCGTGGCCTAGCGTAGCGCCGATTACAATGTGAGAAAAAATACCGCCCACATACATGATGGTGCCGATTTCGTTTAGAAAATTGATCAATCGATTATTCATACTGTCCGCTTTTATATTTGTTTGCTTGTCTGTCTATTTATCTGAGTATCTGAGTATCTGAGTAAGTTTGGTGCTGTTATCAATAATTAGGGTTATTCGTTAATAATCAGCACTCAATCAGCAACTATTATTTGTTATTCGTCAAAGAAAGCTTGTAACCCAAATATTGAACATTCACATCAGCATACCCCAACGTAACAGCTTCAAATTGGTGACTTAGCTCTTTTGCATGCTGCGCATCCTTAGCAATAAAAGAAACCGAATACACAGGTCGAACAACATTGTTCTCAAGTTTTTGCGTATCAAGATATGAGGATGTCACAAGCCCAGCTTGGTTGAGACTGATCACTCTTTGTAAATCAATGCTAAGCACACGATCTATTTCAAGGGCTTCAATTCCCTGCTTCCATGTAATTGTGACGCCGTAGTTATTGTAGTCTGGCGTATTGTCTAACCACTTTGAGCCTAGCGGAATAATTTTGGCAATTTTAACCAAATCTTTCTTATAAAGAGGTAGGTGAGCCAATTTGGCTTGGACCTGTTGTGAGTCATTCGCTTCAATAACAAAACGCAGTAACTGCACCGAACGGCTATCAATCTCACTATGCGATACATACATATCTTTTATCTCGCCTTGGTCAATCAGCTTACTGAATTCAGCTTTTTGTTCCGGCATATTGTCGAAGACTTGTTCTAAGTTGTTTGTATTCCACTCCAGTTCAACGGCATAGTCTGCTGCGCTGGTAAAGGTAGAAAATAAGATTGAAGCTGCAAATGCGGTAAATGTAATAGTTTTCATGTTTTGTTCCTTTTTGGCTGATTAGGTTTGGCTGATAAAGATGTAATTAATTAAATTTAACTGGTCGAGTTGGTTGAATTGTTAAAACAACGCTACCAACGAGAGCGGTATGAGCGATGGCAACTTTTGCAAGTATCTTGCGCTGCTTCTAATCCTGATTCCGCTAGTGATGCATCACCTTGTTGACTACCTTGGTAAAGTTCCTGAAAACCCTGATCCATTTGCGTTAGGAGACGATTGAATTTTTCAGGGTCACTCCAAACACTCTCTTTTGCTTTACTCCCCTCTTGGCTGCCCAACGGAAATGACGTCAATAACGCCTGACTGTGAGTTGTCAGCTCAAAGCTCGTGTCTTCGAGCGTCTGCCAATGAGTATCATCGCCATCCAAAGTGTCATTGGCCTTCTCGACTAAGGTTTCAACTTGTGTAAATGTGTGTTGGCGCTGCTCAATTTGGTTTGAATGATCTTGTGAAGAATTACTTTCACTTGCATGGCCTTGACTAGCATCGCCTTGTGAGGCCAAAGCGTGGGTACTCAGTAAAACGGTTGTAGTACACAGTAGGCTCACCAATCTCTTGTGCAGCATTCTCTTGTTCATATTGCTCTCTCTTCGCTTCGTATAGCTTTTCTATTTGGTTTCGATACAGAAATCGATGATTCGTTTCGATGTTCCGTTTTGCTCTGACGGGATTAATTTACACAACAATAGTTGCAGTTGCAACTATTGTTGTGTAAATTAATGCAAATGGAATATATATTAAATAAGCAAACACAGTAGAGAGAATGAAGTTATGAAAATTTGGGATCTATCAACTCGCCTATATCACTGGGCTCAAGCCGCGCTTTTTATAGGTTTAATGGCATCGGGTATTTCTGGTAATGGACCCCATATTCAACTGGGGTTGGCACTCATGACATTGATCATTTGGCGATTGATTTGGGGTTGGGTTGGCAGTGAAACAAGCCGATTCAGACAATTTCTACGTTCACCAAGATCGGTTATTCACTATCTACAAGGCAAAGAAAAAACAAAGCCGGGTCATAACCCTGCAGGTGGTTGGATGGTTGTAACACTGCTACTGGCTTTAGTTCTTCAGTGTGTCTCAGGTTTAGCCTTAGCTGGATTTCTTGACCACTTGCCCTATGCAAATATTTGGTTGAATGACTCCGTGTTTTCGGTATTAGAAAACGTTCACCTTGCCATGATAAAAGTTCTTCCTACTCTGGTTGGTGTACACGTCTTTGCCGTTCTTTTCTATAAATTACGTTCAAAACCATTAACTTGGGCGATGATCACAGGCTTTCAAACACAAATCCAATTTAATGGAAGCGTAGCGTTTGTATCGCAATGGCGTGCGTTGTTTGTACTTGCTTTAGCTGCAATGTTTACCGTTATTCTGGTTGCATTGGCATAAATTAAACCGATTTAATTTGGAGCATAGGAACGAATCAATGAATGAAGTGTTTAATAGACAGCAAACTGCTAGTTGGTTGATCCATGTAATTGCACACGATGCAGCGAAGACATTCGACTCGGAACTTAGAAAACACGGATTAACGAACGCTCTCTGGCCTACCTTAATGTGTTTGTGGGAAAAAGAAGGAATAACTCAACGAGCAATCGCTAGGAAATCTAAAGTAGAAAATTCGACCACGACTCGAACCTTGGATAAGCTCGAACGTCTTGGTTTGATTGAACGACGACTCGACCCAAATAGTCGTCGTTCGTTCAATATTTATTTAACAGAGAACGGGCGCGCTATCCAAAGAGAGCTTTTGCCAATTCCCGTTCATATCAATCAAGAATATTTAGGTATATTGGAGCCAGATGAACGAAAAGAGATGAGCCGCCTACTTAAAAAAATAGTTTCGCAAATATAATGCGACGAAACATTGGCTCAAATTCCAGATGAAAACACCCGTTAAATTATAATGGATTATGGATAGAGTTATATTTTTCGATGTATTAATCTAAATTGTCTTTATGCAATCCGAGTTTTCCATGTCCCGAAGCCAACGTCTCTTTGACCTACTCCAATTACTGCGTTGTCATAAATACCCAGTTTCAGCTGGTCACCTGGCTTCCAAGCTGAACGTAAGTACTCGCACCATTTATCGCGATATCGTGACGCTGCAAGCACAAGGTGCTGAAATTGATGGTGAAGCAGGAGTTGGCTATCAGTTGAAACCGACCTTCACTCTCCCTCCGATGATGTTTTCAACGGAAGAATTGGAAGCATTAAGGCTTGGCGCTGAATGGGTAGCCAAGCAAGCCCATGGGGAATTCAGTGAATCGGCTAGAAATGCCATTGCCAAAATTTCTGCGGTGTTACCTGCTGACCATCAGATCAAACGCAGTGAAGACATTGTGCGTGTTGCTTCAATCATTGACGTTGCAAAGTTAACCATCGAACTGTCAGATATCAAGCTAGCAATTAAGCAGCAGAGTAAAGCTGAGATTCATTACACAGACGCAAAAGCTAATGTGAGTTCAAGAATCGTTTGGCCAATGTTGATTGGCTTATTCGAACAGCACTACGTTTTGGTCGCTTGGTGTGAAACGCGAAGTGCATATCGTAATTTCAGGCTCGATAGAATGGCTGAATGGAAAATCCTAGAAGAAAAGTATCAGCGCCCACGTCATGACTTGCTCAAAGATTGGCAGGACATAGAAGGCATTACAGATAAAGTGATTCACTACTGACAAAAACTGTCACAGGGGTTCGATACATTGCCGTGGTCCCAAATCGGGCTCAAGACAAAAGCTGAGTTAACTGAAACCAACACGGCAAATCCAATTGAACATTTCAGGAGCTATTATGTTTACCATCGATTCATTTGTTCTTTATGTCACTGACATTCACCGCAGCATGGGCTTTTATGCAAAAGCATTTGATTGCGAACCAAAGCTTCTATCACCGACCTTTGCTGTTCTAGACTTTGCAAACAACGTTAAAATAACACTCAAGCAGGCTGACGTTCTAACACCAGCAAGTAACATCAAGGGTGGCGGTACTGAGCTTTCTATGCCTCTTGCTGACAAAGAGACACTGGAAAACCTCTATAAAGCATGGAAAGAAAAAGGTATCCAGTTTGAGCAAGCGCCAGAAGAGTCCGTTTACGGCATTAACTTCCTCGCAGTTGACCCAGACAACCACCGCATCCGCGTATTCGCTTAAATGAATAAGAGCAAGCCGTATTTAAGCCGCTTGCTCATCTCATAAAAAGCTTACTAACCGAAATCTAGAGTCAGCAACAGTCGTGTCTCATTTGATGACGTAACTGGTGAACGGTGAACAAGGCCTCTATTTTCATTGCCACTCCAACGCTCCCCTTTTAATAACGCAACATCACCACTGGCCATTTTCTGTATGTCAGACTCATCACTGTACAGGCCAGAAACAGAATCAGGCTGTCCGTTACTTCCACGGCCAAGCTTAGAACGGTCGACCGATTCGTTTGGCAGCCATTGAGTCGCAACGCCGTGATAGGTTGTCACTAAGCGGCAAGGAACTTGGTCAAAATGAAAACGAGGACACATCGCTTTATTCAGAACCGCCAAACGGAGCCCTACTTCTTCAAGCTCGAACAAACAACAGAACATATCCACCAGCTCTGTCATGTTTTCTAATAACGCTTTAGAAGCGGTTCCGTCGGTAGCAAATTCCAATTTATCGTAAGCGTTGTCTGGTGACAGGCTAATAGACTTACTGAAGCTAGGATTCGAGGCGATGAATTCACTAATTGCCATAGTTAAACCTTCATCAAACTGTCGCTGCCATACCGCTATATTAATATCGCTTTGGTAGATATCCGCTAATACCGTTGGCTGCTCAGAAGCGCTAAGTCCTGGATTATGATTCGCCTGATCCTTGATACTCACAACGGAACTAATGTTAAGTGGCTGATTACTATTCGTTATCAAAGGCTTGGTTAACACGGCATTCATTACGTCATCTCCTTGATGCATGCTTATCGTTTCTCTTTTAATACTGCAAACGTCGTTCACAGCAGTAGCGATTTTTAGTTATGTTATAACATAACTAAATTTGCACAAGTAACTTTGCCGATCATGGTTCCAATAATATGGCGATGCTCTACCTTCGTCAGGTAATTTGATGAATGCTGAACTAAGCTTCTATCTATCTTTTTCTAATTTATCTTTAGTTCAAATAAAGACTCCAAACGTGCACGACTCGAGAACGTTAAACTTGTGAATTCATCAATGTGGTGACAACTTATGAAAAAACTAATCTCTACACTCGGCCTCCTATGCATCGTTATCTCAGCTCAATCTTTAGCGGAAACGGGCTACACGTTAGACCCCAATTTATCGAATATTACGTTCGCAACTATCAAGAAGCAGTTTGTTGTTGAGCCCGCATCCATCAAGCCTTTATCTGGTGGTCTTACCGAAGAGGGTCAATTTGCCATATTGTTGGACGTGAAAAGTGTGAGTACTGGCGTCGCTATTCGCGATCAGAGGCTCAATGAGCTCTACTTTGAATCGATGACTTTCCCTGAAGCAAAAATCTCTGGAAAAGTTGAACCGTCAATGTTGTCTGGTGACCCCAAAAGAACAACCATTGCAGCGGAGGTTACCTTGCACGGCGTAACAAAAACGATTGATTTTCCCGTTTTAATCGTTCCTTCAGAAGCGTTAGTGATGGTCAGTTCAGCCTCGACAATCATCGTCAATGGCGCTGATTTTGGAATATCGACAGACAACTTGAACAAGCTATCAGCTACCGTTGGTGGGTTAGCGATTTCCGACAAAATCCCTTTAAGCTTCAATCTGCTCTTCGATAAATAATGGGTTCACACCTACCCAGTTAGATCTTTCTTAATTCACATTCATCTATCGTTTAAGGTGGGTGAATGTGAGTTAGAGCCGGCAAGTCAGTACACAGATCTAGATAAACAAATCACTCATGTTCAATTAAGTCGGTCGGTCGTCCAACTTTAGTCTAACAATTGATCACTCAAATCTGCGGTGATTAAAACAATCGCTTATTGCCTTATCCTCGGCAGAACAACACATCCACCTAAGTGTTTAAACACACTCGCTATTTACCTATCTCAAACCGGTTTTAGATGAGCAAATTATATGACTAACCGCCTAGTGATATTGATGGCGAATGATGTCAGTATGCAAAACTAAACAAAGATCTTGTCCTAGTGCTAAAACATCTAGCTGAACCTAAAAAGAGCCCTTTTCATGCTGAATAAACACATCGTTAATCGAGACAGCTTGGCTGGAATGGGGGCGACTCTAATAGGCAACGGGATCGGTAGGTTTGCCTATATAGCATTAATGCCGGCTCTCATTCAAAGTGGTTGGTTTAGCGAAAGTGATGCATCTTACCTTGGTGTCGCAACCCTTCTTGGATACATATTGGGTGCACCTGCTGCCAACATACTGCTGCGTTACTTTAGTGCTGGGCAGTTAATTCGATTCGCTATGTTGATAAGCAGTTTTAGTTACTTAGGCTGTGCGCTACAAGAAGCGCCCTTAACATGGTTCTATGTTTGGCGAACTTTGGCTGGAATTGCGGGTGCCTTATTAATGGTTGTCGCCCCACCAGTGATTGTCCGAAAGTTTAATCCCGATGTGAAGGCGCGTGTCAGCGGTATCATATTTTCAGGCATTGGACTTGGATTAATGTTATCAGGCACATTAATCCCAGTACTGATCTATTTTAGTGTGGCGTCGGCTTGGGTTGGCATGGGAGTCATCGCATTAGTCACAACGATACTGACTTGGAATGCATGGCAAACCCAACCTAACACGTCTAAAGCGCCTTATATAAAATCCTCATTCTCTCAGCTCTCAAAGCCAAAACTAATCAGCGTTGCGCTTATTCTGGCAGCGTATACCTTCGACGCTATTGGCTACTTACCCCATACCTTGTTTTGGGTAGATTACATCGTGCGCGAACTGGGTATGCCGTTCAGCAGCGGTGGTTTGTTCTGGGCAACCTTTGGTATTGGCGCCGCTATTGGACCATTGATTACCGGTGTCTTGGGAGACAAGTTAGGGCTTAAAAAATCCCTCTGTATTGCATTTAGCCTCAAGGCTTTAGGCGTCGCATTCCCGCTTGTTAGTACACACCCTATCGCGCTGTTAATTTCTTCATTACTGGTTGGTATTTTCACGCCGGGAACGGTAACTCTAGTGTCGACTTACACGTTGGAGATTGTAGGCTATGAACTGCATACCAAAGCGTGGGCAGGAATGACACTCTCTTTTGCTGTATCACAAGGTGTGGTTGGGCTTTTGATGGCGTACTACTTAAATCATATGGCTTCATACGACGTGTTGTTCACCGTTAGTACTGCTGCTTTGATGCTGTCTGCGGTGTGTACCTTAATGACTGTCACTCACTCTAAAGCCTGAACATTGACCTAGACCTAAGCTAACTTCCTCAGTTCATCTGACGAATACAATAAAGGATTATCATGCAACTCTACTTAAATGAAACCTCCCCGTTTTCACGCGTGGTCGCAGCAACTGCGCTTCTATCACGCTGCTCTCCTTTGTCTTTTGTTTGGGTTGATCCATGGAGCTCCCCGGCCAACCTAAAAAGCGTCAATCCGTTTTGTTTAATTCCAGCACTCAAACTTGAAGACGAAACAGCACTGACGGAAAGCTTGTGCATTTGCCAATACCTAATTGAAACGTACCAACCTCAAACGCTACGTCAGGTAACGTTAAGTCGTGCCAATGAAATGCAAACGTTAGGAACAGCAAAGACGTTAATGGAGATCGCGTTTAGAACCGCGGCATTGATGCGCTATGCAGACAGTGACAATGCGCTTATCCATAGAGGGCAAGAAGGTATCGTTGCCGCCCTAGAGCAACTTGACCAAGAGATAAAAGAACAAGGACTAGAATCCCTTTTAAGCGACAACTTGGCCACCTTGTATCTCCATGTCGCTTTAGATTACGTCCAGTTTCGACATACTGAATTGTTTGATGAAGTGGACAGCCGCAACATCATCGATTTTTTACGCCTTTCTCCGTTCGCAGACGTACTGACACTTATAAGCATTGAGAGTTTGGCAAACAAGCCTGATTATGAAACGTTGCTTGATTCGTTAAGTCGAGATACCTAAGAGCATCCAAAACTAGAATGCGTAAAGTCTTGAATTCAACGTGAGACAGGCTCAGAGATGTCGTTGATGTCACATGTCGTTACACAGCATGACGTGTTAAGGCTTTACATCTTGGGCGAGGTAAACAACAATCCCTGAGAATAAATCCATAACATAATGTATTTAGAAATTATGAGTAACACAGAAAACAAAAAATCGAACCCTCTTTTCGAAATCGTTTTTAACGTATTTCTTCCGTCATTCATCTTAATGAAGTTCAGTGGAGAGGAGCACCTAGGAACCGGTCTAGCACTGCTTGTCGCCCTTGCTTTCCCTATCGCTTACGGTGGTATGGAGCTAATCCGCAACAAGAAGTTTAACTTCATCGCTGCGCTTGGCTTCGTCAGCGTGCTATTAACGGGTGGCATTGGTTTCTTCGAACTAGATACTCGTTGGTTAGCACTAAAAGAAGCATTAATACCTGGCCTAATTGGTTTAGCGGTCCTTGGCTCGACCTTCACTCGCTACCCGTTTATCCAAAAAGTTATCTTTACGCCAGCTCTGTTAAACATCTCTCTTATTGAAGAGCGTTTAAGACAGTTCGGTAACCAAGCAAAGTTTGATCGTTGTCTAATGACATCGAACTACATGTTCGCAAGTACCTTTGCTTTCTCTTCTGCGATGAACTATTTCCTAGCGACTTGGATTGTGACAAGCCCTGCCGGCACTGCAGCCTTTAATGAAGAGTTGGGTAAGCTCACGCTATACAGCTACCCAGCCATAGCTATCCCTAGCATGCTGATGATGTTAGGTATTTTCTATTACATTTGGCGCCAAGTTCGCGCTATGACGTCACTAGAAACCGAGAAAATCTTTATTACTAAGTAGATCTTACCGAACTAACTTAGTGTCTCGTCTTAAAATAGAAACACACACAAAAAGCTCAGCACATTCGCTGGGCTTTTTTGTTTCTGTTCTCTCATTTATCCGACAAGTGATATGCTGAATTATGATCAGCTTTCTCAAAAAATGAGAGCTTACTTTCACCTTTCTCATACTAGCTTGATAGCTAGCATTTAAATTACCAATAGCTAAAGAACTGCATTCGGTTATACTGAAAGATGATTTAACGCTCAATCTTGTTGATTACTTTACAAAACCCTGCCTAGGTGTTAACACTATTTCAGCCCTTATTGCTAAGATAGAACAAGCTTGGCCTTAAAGTTAAGCGCCAGTCGTACTCAATAAGGAATATAGAATATGAACAAATCTCAGTTGGTTGAACACATCGCAACTTCAGCAGACATCTCAAAAGATCAAGCAGGTTCAGCGTTAAACGCACTTGTTGAAGGTATCTCTAATACATTGGCTAAGGGTGATGATGTTGCCATCCTTGGTTTCGGTAGTTTCAAAGTTAATTCTCGTGCTGCTCGCACTGGTCGTAACCCACGAACCGGAGAAGAGATTCAAATCTCAGCATCAAAAACGCCTGCGTTTAAAGCAGGTAAAGCACTAAAAGAGTCATGTAACGCTTAGAGTAAATACGATCTCAAAGCAGAATCCAAGGAAGATTACTATGTCTATAACCAAAGAAAAAGTTAAAGCTAGCCGCAGTAAAAAAGCAGGCAAGTCAACCAAAGCACAAGCCGAAACGCCCAAAACTCGTCAACGCATTGAAGAGCTTATGGAAGAGCGTGAATTGGCAAAACTGTTAGAGTTATAGTTTGTTATTCTTCTAATGCCACTGCAGCCTTGTAGTGGCATTTTTGATTTAAGAAACAGCGCTTCACTAATACAAGTGCTTATACCGATTAACCCTTTCAAGCGACCTCTTTCTGCAATTCAGTCACTCCATTAATACGTTGATGCAATTTGGTATCGATAGTCATTCTTTTTATTACTCATACGAATCAATAAAGGCTCGGAGCGCTTGCTGGTCGACAATTTCCAACCCTTGGTCTCCTTTTCTAATGAAACCTTTGTCTAATAGGTCTTTAACCGCTCTTCGATACACTCTGCTCGATGTACCAAACCGTTCCGCTTCTTGATTCACTTTATCGAAACCGCCTAACACAGTATTTGTCTGGCTTTGAACCAATAAGTCGTAGGCAATGTTGTAGGTAATTGAGTGTAGAAGACGGTTAGTGTAAATGCCCATAGAGTCTTGATAATCTTCTGCTAGTGCTGAGGCGAAAAAGAACATCATCTCCGGATTTTCATGCAGAGCTTCTGATAGTTTTTGGATACAAATGACATCAACCTGCATGTGTTCGTCAGCCACTACGTTCCATTGGCAGGGTGTCTGAGTGAAGAACTCCATCTCACCGAAGATATGATAATCACAATTCACCTCACCCAATTGAAAGCGTCGCCCATTAGCCGCAGAAATACTCATAGAGACTCTCCCAGCGGGCACTACATAAAGATACTGAAGTTGCTCACCTTGACGCAGAATTTCATCATTTTGATTAAAGTAACGAGAGTTAACTTGGTGTTGGTAGATGAGATCTCTAAATTCAGAGCTTTTTTGTTCTAAGTAGCTTTTAAAGCGTCCGCTTGAGTATGGTGCAATCTTCATACTTACTCTCTCATTGCATTACTGCTGTTTATATTCAAACGATTGTAACCACTTAAACCACAGGAGAGAACCCAATAAAAAAGCGACGGTCTCCCATCGCTTTCGTCTTGCATTTATTCAGGCTCTTATTGAGTAATTAATGCTTCCAGTGCCGCTAATGATGCTAGCCGCTCTCCTTGCATCATTGCCTCTGCCTCATCGACATATTGCCCAACGCCCTCCTTTACATCTTGTTCGTACAAGACAACATTGTTCAAGATAGAAGCTACATTAAGCCCTCTCAAGCGTCCCACGGTAAACAGCGCGGATGTTTCCATGTCTGCACCTAAAATGCCCTTACCATTCCAGTACTGACAAAGCGCCTGTTCGTCATCGGTATAAAAACTGTCGTGTGAGCGTACCGTGCCCAAATAGTAAGGTGTTGTTTGCTGCTGCAAGAACTTGTCTAGCTCTTTAAGCAGAGAGAAGCTTGCATAAGCGGGATACGACGGCTTAACGTAAGCGGTAGAACCACCCTCATCGCGAACCGCACCCTCTGCAATAATTAGCTCACCAAGCCCAATCTGTGACTGCATCGCACCTGCAGACCCTACTCGAACGATATGAGTGACACCACAAAACTTAAGTTCTTCTACGGCAATGATCATTGAAGGTGCGCCAATACCAGTGCTGCAAACTGATATCGCTTTCCCTTGATAAGTTCCAGTGAAGATTCGATACTCTCGATTCTCAGAAACCATCTCTGCATCTTCTAGCAAGCTCGCGATTCGATTCGCTCTATCAGGCTCACCACAAACAATGACTAACGGAGCAATTTGCGTTTCATCAACGCCAATATGAGGTTGCTTTGCCATCTTCACTCCTAAGAAGCCGTTGCTTGAGTTAACGATTTATCACTGTTTCGTTTAGCTGTGCGTGCCCACTCGCGAGTACCGTTTGCCGCAATGAACATTAAGATTGCATATTGAACAGACATTGCGTACACGCCCTGTGTCGCATAAATACCAACACTGATAATGTTAATCACAATCCAAAGTATCCAGTTTTCAACATACTTACGTGTCATAAGAACTTGAGCAACAATAGATAGAATGGTCATCGTTGCATCCCAGAATGGGAACGCATCAGGTTCAAGTACTGGTTCCGTTAAATCAGCACCAAATAGATTCAGGCTATCAACCGCGATGTTCGCCAACGCAAAGAAGAATGGGTCGATATACATTGTGAGCAGTGCAATCGAAACCGCACACGCTGCAGCTGTTGCCACCAGCTTATTTTGACTCAACCAGCGAACTTCTAACGTTTCACCTTGCTCATTAGGGCGTGTCCATGCGTACCAACCGTAAATATTGGCGCAGAAGAAAAAGAGTTGAAGAAGTAACAATCCGTATAACTGAATTTGGAAAAAGATAACCGCAAATAAGGTGACATTCAGTAATCCGAACAGGTAGTTAATGGTTTTTTCTTGGCTTGCAAACCAAATACACAACAGGCCAAATACAGTGCCAAAAGCTTCAATCCAGCTCATGGCATAGCCATCCCCTATTGGGATGTTGACTAAGGTATTATTGATATCAAGTAGGGCGAATAGGTCCATAAAAGTGTCCTTTATTATTTGTTTTTTAGTAGCACTTATCTTATTGCGCCTTCAGAAACAAATAGGAGGACATTTGTCCCCCCTAGATTGCATGCGATCATAAATCAGAATAATAATTGGCGAAATTGAAATTCATCGTAATAAGTTCAACTGTTCCTCACACATTCAATCCTTTACGTATATCTCCATTAATGAAAAGAACTACTTCCAAAAACGAAACTTTAGCTTACTGGTTTTAGGCGGATATCGCGTTGACGGGCGCGTTTGAGAAGCGCATTCTTTAATTTCGAACAGAACAAACTTTAACCTCACGAGAGTGTGATTAACCTATCCCTTGTTCTGGTAACGCATCTAATTGAATGGCAGGTCACATGAATAAGATTGTTATGTTAGTAATGGGGCTGTTTTTCACCAGTCGATTGTTTGCCAGTATTGTTCCGCATGCTAGTCAACTGGAGCACGATGCGCCTATCCTAATTCGCTCAGCATTGATTGTTGGTGTTGTGGCTTATGCCGTCTGGACAGCAGTTAAATACTTCAAAAAGAACAAAGCCTCTAGTTCCGAAATGTAGCAGTAAGAACCCAGAAAGCTTTGTAGTATTCCGCTGTTGTTGATTATTGATCCGCAAAATAATCAACCAAGATTTTACGCCACTTTCGCGACTCACGAATCTTCAATAACGCACGGTTTATCTCTTCTTCGTACGCGTTGTTTTCCGTAATGATAAAGCCATAATTTTGCTTTTCTAGTTGGTAAGGCAACACTTCCAGATCTTCAAATTGCCCGCTTATTCTGCCATTACCGATCATATATTTGAGAACCACATCATCAGCGACAATCGCTTCCACTTCGCCTTCTTCTAAAGCCGCCAACAGTCTTGGCATATCAATATAACTCTTGTGTCGAATACCAAAACTGGTGAGCATCAAAGAAGACGTCGTGGCGACTTTTGCCCCAACTTCCACGTTCGCAAGATCATTGATGCCTTTAATCTGCGAAGACCCTTGGCTAAGCGTGAGCTTGCTGGCTAACACGGCGGTAATGCTGGCGATGAACAACATACTCAACACGCCAATGAACACCGTGGCAATTCGCCCAGTTAAGCTCTTAAACTCAAAATAATTGAATGGACCTCGGGTGATGAACAGCAATCCCAGTATGAAGCTTTCTAACCAACGACCCGTTCTGCTTTTCATTGAGTAGAGTTTTTCATTTTCTCCGTGTTCCAATAGGTAAAAAAACGCACCTATTAAGCCGGAGATAAAGATGATGACACCAATGATTATCCATAAGGCGGGGTTTAAGAATATGGAATGTAGGGAGTGAAGATAACCTTGCTTCTTAACGGCGATCGCGAGATGAGTTTCGTAAAAGGAGTGGGAAAAGTCAGCGAACAACTCACGTTCTGGAGTGATTGAAATGCAGGATACACCGATGTCGATTTGCTCTGTTTCAATGGAATTGAGTAAGTCATCCAAGCGATGAGTCTCTATCGTAAACTCAACCTCCATTTCCTTCGCTATCTGCTCCCAAAGCTCGATACTCAGGCCATTCCATTCACCTTCCATAGAACTAATTACAAAAGGCGGACAAGGGTATACACCGACTTTAAGGGGAGAAGAAGCAAAAGCACTGAAGAATAGAAAAAGAGAAACGATTGAAGTGACACTGTATCGGAGTGTCACTTTGAAGAATTTGTGCATCAGCAGCCCTCCGGAAGAAGACAGCAATGAATTGAATACGAAGGCTCGACTAATGAACACACATCAGCACGTTCAGAAGTGAAGAAAGTTTATGATAAATTCAATACTGCCCTAGCTTTAATAGTTATTACCTTAACTATAGAAAACCTCTATTTATTGTGCAAAAGAATGGGCATAACAAACTAACGGCATAGGAAACCTCGGTTCGATAACTACTGGGATGCCATAAACTGGCTTTGTGCCGATGAACACAATTTTCCGCACTGCGTAATTTGGCTTTCTAAGAAATAGATATTTCGTCTGCTTTTGACCCATCGTGCGCGAACTTCCAGTTCTTGACCAATCGAAATTGGATGATGGAAACGAGACGTTAAGCTGACCGTCATGGCAGTGATGTTATTTTGGAACAAGCAATGCAGCATCGCGCTGTCATGTAACGCGGTGACAATACCCCCCTGCATGATGCCATCGTAGCCCTCAGCTTTATCTGTTGGTACAATCTTGGCCCTGGTTTTATATTTAGCTAAAGTCTCGTGCTCGCTATCGGCTTCAAAGCAAATCGGGCTGTCTGAAAAGAAGTCTTGGCTGCATACTTGGCAGCGCCGATGATTGTGTGGAATGAAAGCCTTCATACTTACCTTTTAACCTTTAATACTTAGAGATTGATATGGCTCGACCAAAAAAACATCGCCAGTTATGCACCCGAGCGGCTTACTCTTGTTTTAAGCCTAATGGCGTTCCTATGGACGAGCTTCATAAAGAAGAACTGCTATTGGAAGAATTGGAAGCACTGCGATTGGCTGATCAAGAAGGACTGAGCCAACTTGAAGCCGCTGAACAAATGCAGGTGTCTCGCCAAACGTTCGGCAACATCATTAAACGTGCACGAACCAAAGTCGCCAAGTGCGTCGTCAACGGCCACGCGTTAATGATTCAAGGCTCATAGTTCGAAGCTTTAACGTTACTTGTCGACAGACTCCTATAGCCTTAACTTGATGGTTCAGAGATCTGATATAGCTTTCGACTCTGCCCTTCACATACGTCTTTGCAATTACATTCACGCTCAATATTTATCTGCGCCAACCCTCCACAACTGCCTTTAATTGGTTGGCGTGAGAAAATCACACCGATCGCCATCAGCGCAACGATTCCAATGAAGCCTAATAGTGTTAGTAGGAATGTCATTTACGACACCCTCGTATAACGCCTAGTTGATTCGGTTGTGACGTAAAAATCGCGCTATCTTTCTTGTGTTCTTTGTTGCCACACCTTTTCTTACTTTGCCCTTTTTTATTGTGACAAACGTTGCGAGGCTCTCGACCGTAATCTAAATCGGTCACTTCTTGCAGATTATCAAAATCCAAAGCACCGATTTCCACCTTCCCTGTTGTTGCCAACACTCTAATATCGTTATTGAACAAGTGCGCCAGCATCCTCTTTCCTATGTGACGGACAACGACAGCCTGCACGTCGTAAGAACGGAGGACTGAAATCCATTGCTTCTTTTTATTGCAAGACGAGTCGGGCTCAACCAAAGGAACCATCTGCTTTATTTGTCGTTGGTCATCCACAATCGCTATCTGTGGTGAACGAGCAAAATGGTTGCCGACATGAAGATTAAGACAAGGTACTGCGTATAACATGGTAACTTCCTGTTATTGATGATCAGAAGTTCAGCATACGCCTCATTATTGGCATATGCCAATAACTATCATGTGAAAAATTAGATTTACAGATTAGAGTGGTAGCGGGAAGCCAAAACTAAAAGCCAATCTCCCCTTCACCAAAATGATGTTTCCCAATACGTAGGCACTTCACAATCACGTGAATTTTTTGATCATAGGAACGATAAATTTGGTCGCTAAGTAGGCTTGGAAATGTCGGTCTTACGTGATCAACTCAAGATAAGTACGTATAGTGGCGTAACTACTGGAATCAAAATTAGACCCTAATTTTGTACGTGTTGGAATAATGTAAGCCTATGAACTCACTACACTTGAAAGCACTGTTGTTGGCCGCTGAAACAGGTTCAATATCTGCTGCTGCCCGTAAGTTAGGAAAAAAACAACCCCAAGTTAGCCAATGGATCTCTGATCTAGAAATTGACCTTGGCGTTAACTTTTTTGACCGAACTGGCAATAAAATGTCATTAAGCAAAGATGGAGAACGTTTGCTGCCTTATCTCACACATACCATGAGCCAACTTACCAAGTTAGTTCAAAGTGCTGAGATAATTTCGCAAGGTGAATCTACCGTGCTTAGAATTGGGATTGAAAACTATATTCCCGATCTCGCCTTCACTCAGCCTTTAGCGCTAACGTTAGAGCTGTCCCATTTATGTATCGAAGTGTATCGCGAAGAACAGCACCAACTCATGCGAGATCTAAGCGAAGGCAACGTAGACATCATCATTACTCATGAGTCCGATACTCTTCATCATCAACATTTTGAGTACTGCCGGTTAGGTCATTACAAAGAAGTGTTGGCGTGCAGCCCTGATCATCCCCTCACTAAATTACCCATTGTGACAAGTAATGACTTAAGCCAATACCGAGAGTTAATTTGGGGAGAAACGACGAACAACAATGAACAATATAGAGATAATAACAGTGATGGATTTAGCCCTAGCTATGGTGTTTTCTCTGATATTCAACTACTCATCGCTATGTTAAAACACAACAAAGGCTTTGCGTTTTTGCCCGCAGAGTTCGTAAACACACACATTGAAAGTGGCCAATTGGTCACCCTATACTGCGATTTTGAACCTGCCGGTATCGACCGAAGAATTGAGTTGTGTTGGCGCAATGGATTAACCCTGTCTCCATATGGCAACCAAATTGTAGAAGCGTTCAAAACCCATCATCAACTCTCAGACAAACCTATATCTTGAGTTCATTTTTGGGCTTGATTCTAGTTTTCAGGCTTAGCTCGAATTAACAAGCTCAGCTTTAATTAGCAGACTTAGAGTTATTTTTAACCTCAAGATCACCTTGGGGTTGGGTTTCAGGTTCAGGTTCAGATTTAGATTTAGGTTTAGGTTTAGGTTTAGATATGTTTTCTGAATCAACTTGAGATCCATCTTCTGACTTGAGCTCTCGAGCAGAAAGAGAAGTTGTTGCAGTTGTTGATTTAGAAGTAAAAGTAGAAGACGAAACTGAAGCGGCGATGAGAGCATCCCACCAGTCGTACACGTACAAAGATGCGTAAATTGGGAAGATTGCCCAAAGTAAAGGGTCGTCCCACACCGTCGACGTAATTCCAACAGCCGCGATGGCCAAAATGATGAGTTCAGAAATACCAATAAACAGTAGTAGTTTTGTTAGATGGGCAAGCGTGCGCTGAAGCCGGCTAGTCAGTTGTGTTTTCTGATAGGTCGCCTCAAAAATGCCAATAATACCCGCTGCCATCAACAGACCGATTACCGTGAGTATGGCTGCTTGGTTACTCTGATCCATCTGGCGCATGCTAGCAAAAGTACAGCGAAACAATATCGGTACAATCAATATAATTAAAACCAACTGCCTTACTGCCACCTCAATATAAAAACGCTTTATTTGCACATGGATCTCCATTAAAAATGGTGCAGAGCAAGCCCTACACCTAGTTTTGTTATTCTTCTGCGTCGAAAACGATATCACCTTGTAATATGGTCATTAGGATTTCTGTGTTTGCTATATCGTCAAGTGGCAAGCGGGTGATATCTCGCTCTAAGATAGCAAAATCAGCTGATTTACCCACATCAATAGAACCTGTAACGTTTTCTATTCCAAGGCTTGTCGCTGCATTAATGGTGTACGCATCGATTGCTGCCTCAATATTCGGCAGCCCCGTATTCCCCATTCTTATACTGTTAGCGATACCAACAAGCGGATTTAACTCATGAACGTTCCAGTCACTGCTCAATGTCAAGTTCGCACCTGTATCAAAGATAGCTTTGAGATTCATCAATGCGTGAGTTCTCTTCGCCCCTAGAAAGAGTTTAGCCCATGAATGGTCGTGCTCAACCACATACTCAGAGCCGACTTGAAAATCTGCTGTGACATCCAGTTGAGCAAAACGAGTGACATCCTCTGGGTCGACAAGCTCAACATGGGTCAGTGTATAAGGTTTTACCGAACCATTTTGGCGAGCATGTTCAATTGCATTAAGTGACTCACGAACTGCCCCATCACCAATTGCATGTATGTGTGCGCTGTAACCAACTTTGTCCAATGCATCCAACCACGTTTTCATTTGGTTAGGTGGGATATAATTAATGCCGAACGGCTCATCTGGAATGTAAGTGTTTAGATAGGGTGCTAGCGTTTTCGCTGTACCGTTGATCGTAATTCCATCGCTGTACATTTTCACCTGATCAACCAATAGCAAGTTCGAAGCATCACTTGATTGAATTGTCTTTAGAAAAGCCAACTGTGGTTCCATTGAATCAGTTGGATAAATCCATGGGCGAAGCGATACTCGAGCGGTTAAATTGCCGTCTTTTTCTGCTTGCTTCCACACTTCATACCAACCACGTTTCCAATACAATCGACCATCACCAATCGTTGTAATGCCATTGGCCGCTGATTCTTCAAGGCCAGCCATTAATCCGTCATAGCTTTGATTAAACTGACCTTCTAGGCTGTTCCAAGCCATCTCCATCACAAGATCGCCAGCATTATCAAATAAAATACCGTTAAGCTCACCGCTCTCTGGATCTTTAAGAATCTTGCCACCTTGAGGTTCAGGTGTATCTTTCGTGATGCTCGCAAGTTTAAGCGCTGCAGAATTGACCCACATAGAGTGCGAGGTCTGCTCCATGATCACAACAGGACGAACAGGGAAAATTCGGTCTATTACTTCAAGCGGTGTCTGGCGATTGTCTTCATTAAGAATGGCATCTAATGAAAAACCATAGCCCATTAACCAACCTTTAGATTTGTCATTTCTACTGCAAGCCTCTAAATAGGGAATTTGGCCTTCAAGCGAAGCATCCATACTCAATTCGCAGTTGCCACCCGCTTCAGAAGCTGCCTCAAACACATGGTTATGGTTATCAATAAAACCGGGCATTACATAGGCCTGTTCTAGATCGATAATTTCGGTATTTTTAGCTCGATATTTACGAGCATCATCTTCTTTACCAACAAACATAATATTTCCATCACTAATGACGATCGTATCGGCATTGTCGTGACCATAAATCGTCGCGTTGGTTAACATCATGTCGGCTCTTTCGCTAGCCAGCGTAGTTGAACTCATAATTAGGCTCGCGATTAGTGTCAAAGGGGAAAGTCGTTTCATTATTCATTCCTTTCATGCCCCACAATCTTTAAGAACATGTGGGGAGTTTTGTTGCGTTGAGTAAAGACTACGGCAACACGAAAATAAAAGAAAAATAGTGAGTATAAGAATACTGGGATAGCTGTGAACGCTTTGCACCTGCCATCCCCAACCAATCTCCTTTCTCTTCTCTTCTCTTCTAATTGCAAATAATGAATTGTGGTCACCAATGTTGTTTTTAATGTGCTTCTTATTCTCTTTCGAAGTGAATAAATACACAAATTGTTATATTATAACATTACACTAAATAACCATTCGTTCTCATGAAACAGCTATTTGTTCTAACCAACGCACTCAATCAGCTCTCTTCGCGCTATGCAAGCCGCGTCTCGACAGGCTTGCGTTCTATTAAGCGTCTGCCTCTTTGGTTGGCATTATTGTCTTTTGCTCCGACCCTGCAAGCCCATCCTCACTCTTGGATAGAGATGAAAACTCATATTGAGGGAGATAATGGCATGATCACTGGCCTTTCAATGGAGTGGTCTTTTGATGCAATGACCTCGATGTACATGTTGGATGGAGAAGACGTCTCTGCCGATACAGAAGCTGAAACATTCAAAAAGCTCGCTGCGTCTGTTATTGAAAACATGAAGTATGAGCACTACTTCACGTACTTTTATGATGGTGAAGAGCCCATCAAATATCAAGTTGCTGAACACGCCAAGTTTGAGCGTGACAAAGCCAAAATGGTTCTAACATTTGACCTACCACTTTCTAAGCCTAAACCCGTGACACGAGACTCGCTCCGCGTACTCATTTTTGACCCTAGTTACTTCGTCGACATGTCGTGGCTATCGAATAGCGACGTGACCTTGTCACCTGAACTAGCGAGACAATGTCAGTTGGAATTAATCGAGCCCAACCCAACGCCAGAACAGATGAGTTATGCGATGTCTTTACCAGCCGATGCTGACCCAGATAACACGTTAGGCCAACTGTTTACTCAATCGGTTGAGCTTCATTGTGCTGCGGTTCCAGCGTCTTAATCATTGCGGCTCGTTTCAGTCAGTAAACGTCTTAACTCAAACTCATTAAACCTCTCACTCAATGAGAAAGGTCTCTGATACAGGTTCTTGTTAAATGCAGAAAAATCATTTCAAAACAAACTATTACCTCATTGGTCTCGGCGCTTTATTTCTGGTTGCTGTCGGCGCATATCAATTATGGTCTATGTGGCCTTCATTGGTTATCTCTAGCATCCAATGGCAAAGAGAAGTTAACTCAGAGCTAGCCGACCTACTCTATGAAGCCAAATCCAATCCTTGGGGCGCAGGCAGCTACCTCATCGGATTCAGCTTCGTCTACGGTATGCTTCACTCTTTAGGCCCAGGACACGGCAAGGTTATCGTGTCTACTTATTTAGCGACTCACCCGACTAAGGCGAAAGCCAGTTTAGTGCTGACGGTTGTGTCTGCGTTTTTACAAGCACTGGTCGCAATCTTATTAGTAAGCGTGTTGCTATGGGGATTTAGTGCTTCAATGCGAGTGGTGAATGACAAAGCGAATATGTTTGTTTCATTAAGCTTTGCATTGGTGGCCGTGGTAGGTACTTTGATCTGCTGGAAGGCTTTAAAAAACATATACACCACAATGTGTAAGCCAAAGTTGAAAGTGAAAGCCATCACCACATTAGCAGCCGATGCACCTTCAACAATGGCCGCTCGTCCACCAGGCACAGTCCAATCGCCAATAGCGCTTCGCTCATCTGTATCTGTTGGTTCAGCTATGTTGAACCCGACTAACGCATTACAAGCCGTTGACCACACTCATGCAGATCATTCTCATACCGACTGTGGATGCGGCCACCAACACGTCGCTGATCCAGAAGCCATCAATAAAGCTTCAACATTTCGAGAGTACGCGGGAATCATCGTGACGATTGGCATCAGACCCTGCACCGGAGCAATCATGGTTCTGCTTTTCGCAAACATGGTTGGCCTATATTGGATGGGTGTTCTGAGTGCCTTTGCTATGGCAATAGGTACCGCATTAACGACCTCATTAATCGCTATGATGACGCTAACGGGCAAACATCTAGTGAAACGCTATTTGGCTGCAGGTAACAAGAACAATAACGCTTCATTGAAAGTCGCAGGTCATTACTTACAACTCTTTGGTGGCATTCTACTTGTATTGATTGGCCTACTACTAATAAACGGACAAGAGAGTGGTATGTCACCTGTTTTCACCATGTAGAGCTTTAATACGTAGCCATAAATCGGAGGTTCTTTTCACCCGTATCTCACACATCAAGGCCTCGCAAATGCGAGGCCTTAGTTTTAGTCATCATTTAATATCAATTTTTAATATAAATTCAGGTAAACAAGTGAGCAACGCCGAGAGCAAACCCCGTCGGTATTATTGATTTACAAAAGAGCATCAAAACCGTTAAAGAAAAGTACCGACAAGCGATACAATGCTGGAATTGCGAGATTGCAGCGCAGCAGCCCCTTTATAGAAATCTCATTCACAGAAAACATTAAAGTAGCCAGACATGTCTAAAGATCCCGGTTTCACCACAGAGTACATCCTCGACAAGACGTTTTTCACAGAGTGTTATGATCAAACTAGCCTTCCGACTCAATTTCCAAAAGCCTATTTAAAAGGAATACTGTTTCTTATTTTTGGTGTGGTTTTATTAGAGTTTGAACTACTACCTAACGGTTACGTTGGCTGGTTCTTTATCGTTTTGAGTGTGATTGAAGCGTTCAGTGTGTACTGCAAGAGAACCTGGTGGATATGGCGACAAAAAATTAGCTCCGGTGCTGGCAGCAAAGTGATCTTTCAAGGTGACGTTAACGGTGTGAGTTATAAAAACGCTAAAAACACCAATACTATCGCTTGGACTGATATCTCCCAGCTGCAACAAACCGATTTAGGTTTTATCCTTCATATTGGAAAACAGCGCCAATATGTCAGTAAATCTTGTTTAAGCGATGAAGCCATTGCATTCATGGTTGAACAACACGAAGCTTCCAAAGCACCTAAAGCACCTAAAGCACCTAAAGCAAATTAGCATCAATAAATGCCTGCCAATTTGGCGGGCATTTTTCTATCACCTTTGATAATGCGTATGGCACAACCGGACAACAACAATGAATACCATTTACCAAATCAGTGATTGTCATCTTTCAGATGAATCCAGCTATGAAAACCTGCGTAGAGCATTGGAATACGTCAGCAAAGACACAGCATGCAAGACCATTTTTCTGACTGGTGATATTTGTTGTAATCCAAAATCGGGAGACTACGTTCGATTAGAAGCGTTCATTAGAGAACACATTAACGAACAATCTATTTACGCGATTGCTGGCAACCATGACGACTCTTGCTTAATGCGCAAAGAGCTAAAAGGATCGACGATTTTCGTCACCAATAAAGCCACTGTCTGTAAACGAGAGTTTGTATTTCTGGACTCTAGCTTCAAGCCGTTGGATACGCGTCACCCACTTGGTTCAGGTCGTATTGATAACCGCGGCATGGCTCAGCTAAAACAACAGTTAAGAAAAGCCAATGACCCTATCGTGGTTGTTCACCACCCTGTCATTCCAGTCGGTTCAGATTGGATGAAAGCGATCCGTCTAGAGAACGATGCTGATGTGATGAGCGTGCTTCGAAAATATCGCGTTCGTGACGTGATCTGCGGTCATGGCCATGATGGAATAACGGCGACACAACAAGGCATAACTCAATATATGGCCCCGTCGACAGCCTATGGTTTTGACCACTCGATCAATGAATACAATCGCAGCGAGAATGTAGGATTGAGTCGAATCTCGTTCTCTCCTGATTCAATCGACTACCAAACTGTCTATTTTTGAACCCTCTATCTTGAATCTTGCTGTCTTAAACCTTGTGGATTCGCTTTCGAATAAATCAAACTATATAGCGTTCTATGCCAATAGAAGAGGCTTGCAGCGATTCAATTTATCAATCTGTGATTGAAGACAGCACGCGAAGAGGTTTGGCGTTACACTCATTAAGATCAAAAAAATAACGAGGGTCTATGACGTTTTCTCCTGCCATTTTGCGTAAAGTCTGGTACTCCCCTTCTATTAACCTTGGGCTTCGCGCCACCAGTGCCATTGTGCTATTTCTCGGTTTAGGGGTGCTGTCGAATCAAACCACTATCGCCATGACCGCGCTGATGACCATGCCAGCCGCTCTGATTAGTGGCCTCGACGCAGCAGGGCCAAGGAGGTGGACACGTTTTGCGATTACCGCAACCGCTTGGGGCATGACTCTAATCGTCAGTTACGCTCTGCTGAAAAGCGGACTGCCTTTATGGGTGACTTATGGTGCAATGGGTGCTTTGCTTGCCAGTGCGGCAGTCAATGGTCCATTCTGGGCGAGGCTCGGCATGTCCAGCCTATTGATAGCCGTCGTCACTCTCTCACTCCACAATTCCAACACCGCGCTAAGCTTGTACCCTTTGTTGGTACTCGGGCCTCTTACTTTTGCACTGTTTAGCTGGCTTTGGTTTGCATTATGGAAGCACTATGCACTGCGCGTGTGTCTGTCCGCGATTTACGAAACCTTGGCAGACTACATCCAATATCGACAAGCCTTCTTGTTAGGTAGCGAAAGTGATGCACCGAAAAGACGCATCAAATACCAACTCATCGAGTTGTTCCAACAGGCACTTCAATCCGAATCCTTTCGCTCTAAGCACGAAGATGCTGACTCGCTCCGACAAGCCTTATTTCTCGCACTCGATACGTTTGAAGTGATAATCAGCAGTCACACAACAAATCCAGACCTATTAAGCCAATTTCAGTCAAGTAAGCCAAAGAGAGACTTGTTATTGGTTTGGAGCCAACATTGTCAGCAAAGGCTAAGACACAAAGCCAAACAGCTTCTACACAACACAAACGAAGAGATGAAGCACTTAAGCTCATTAGAGCAAGAAGCTAATGACTTGATTGAAGCGGTCAAACTCGAAGACCAACCCCGCTTTCGTTATTGGGCATACGCAGTGAAGCACATTTCCCGTCGTATTGAGCTTAATGAACCCGCTTATGAACGTTCTTTTGAAGTGCAGCCGTTCGAGTTATCTTTTCGTTTGCCAAACCGAGGCAATCCGATTTGGCGTCATGTTACTCGTGTCGGTTTGATGTTCGCACTTGGTGCTGGAATAGCGGAATACTTTGAATTGATTCGCCCTGATTGGGTGTTGATTTCAATGTTAATGGTGATTCAACCAAGCTTCTTGGCGACACGCAGTAAAACGTGGCAACGCTGTTTGGGTACGGCGCTTGGCGTGCTCTTTGCGACTTCCTTGATTCATATTGGCGTACCAACGACCGCGATGTATACGCTAATGGTCATCCTCTTGCCCGTCGCAATGCTTAATATCATGCGCAATTACTCGCTAGCCATTGGTTGTATTACCGCGCTATTGATTTTGATTTATCAGACCATGGCACATCAAGGGCTCGATTTTGCCGCGCCACGTTTGATCGACAACATCGTCGGGGGCGCGATTGTCCTGCTCGGATACAGCTTGTTATGGCCGCAATGGCGAGGCAAAGAGATCCACACTCAAGCGTTAAAAGCGCTTAATAGTTCAAAAAGCTTATTTGTGTATTGCTACGAACAGCTGCAAATTGGCACCGAACAACATGACCATACTGTGCTAACCAAGCAACGTGCCGCTATGCTAACCGCCGAAAGCGACCTTGAGCTGATTTACAACGAGATGCAGCAAGAGCCAAAACATACTCGCGCCGATCCTCACTATTATGAAGATATGCTGAGTCACTATCGATTATTAAGCCATTACCTCTGCTTGCTGATTCCGTTAGTCAGAAAAGGCACGCAATACCAAGGCTCTCAACAAGTCGAACGCTTAATTCATGATGCGATGGATGCGTTAATCAATACCATTCGTGATAACCGCGTCCATGAACTGCCCGCGCTCACCAATCAAACTGAAGCCCAACACCCAACTTCCACAACGGGTCAACGTTCGGTAGAAGAAATCATCTGGTTAGCACTGATGACAGTAAAACAAATGCACGATTTAGTTAGGCGTAATCTAGAAGGCTAAATCAGGGCTTAACTATCAAAGGACTTAAACACCAATAGCCACTCAGATTTTGACCTGTATTTTTAGAGCGAAGCGTTTGGCGCACCTTTAGGAAAAAGAGAGTATCTAAAACTTGTTATTTGACTCATTCCAATACTTACGTTCTTTTTCAGTTATTGAATATATATGGTCATAACGACCTAATTGCCTTAAGTGACCATGCAAAACCAATTCATTTAGAGAATTTATAACGTTTACAACATCATTATTTGTAGATGGTATCCATTCCAAATTAAGACCTACTTCGCTGTTGATCTTGGAATCTTTAAAATGAAAAACTCCATCATAAGCAACTAATTTACAAGTCATTATTAAACTCACCACATACATCATGAGAACTTTCTTTAGTATCGAATATTCTATTCTACTGGTGGTCCATCACTGTCGAAAAACTTGTAGTGGCATGGTGAATTTTCCAATATTTCTAAGGTACTAATACCTTAGAAAAGGCAGAAACAAAATGACCGGAGTACAATATTCATACGAGCAATTCAAACCTTGAGAGTTTAAGTTAAATTGCTCTCATCATGAGATTCAAGTCACGTTCATCAGTGTTTTTTCTAGGTATCGTCTACTCCTCTCAACTGTTTAATTAGAAGCTGATATGACAAAGAAAATCATCCTAGATACAGATCCGGGCATCGATGATGCAATGGCAATCCTATTTGCAGAAGCACATCCAGATATTGAGCTGATGGGGATCACGACCGTTTATGGAAATGCGACGATAGACAATGGCACTCAAAATGCTCTCTATCTGAAGCAAAAATTCGCTATGAAGGCACTCGTTGCTAAAGGTTCGGATAAGCCCTTATTAAGAGATCCTGTTGGAGCAACGGTTGTTGTGCATGGTGAAACGGGGTTGGGTGATGTGACGGCACCAAGTTCGCTAGATTATGAAGCGATTAAAAAGCCAGCTTATCAGTTCATTATCGACAGTGTTCGAGCTGAACCAAGAGAGATCACTCTTGTGGCTGTCGGTCCTCTGACTAATCTTGCACTTGCACTGGAAGCTGCTCCTGACATCGTCGACTTGGTAAAAGAAGTGGTCGTTATGGGTGGTGCATTCGGTGAAAACGGCCACAGAGGGAATGTAACACCATTTGCCGAAGCGAATATTCATGATGACCCTCATGCTGCCGATAAGGTGTTTACGGCATCATGGCCAGTAGTCATTATCGGGCTCGATGTTACAGAGGAGAGTTTTTTTACCAGTCAATACCTTGATGAGTTGCGAGATGACGCTGGAGAAGTTGGGCAGTTCATCTGGGACATTAGCCGTTACTACTTAAAGTTTTATTCTGACAAAGTAGGAATGGATGGTTGTCATGTTCATGACCCATCAGCCATTGCTTATGTTATCCAACCGTCTCTTTTTACAAGTCGTAATGGCCCGGTCAGGGTTGTCACAGATGGGCCAGCAGAAGGGATGACCATTCAGAAAGCTGATCAACGTAACTATATGAATGATGAATGGGGTTTATTTCCTGCACAACAAGTTGGCGTTCAAGTAGATAGCGATACTTTACTCTCACTCTACAGAGAGACATTGATAAACTATTCACAGCAGTAAAGTGGGCCTGTCGTAAATATTGAGAAATGCGCGACAGGCTAATGCTCTAGATACAATAATGCTACAATTGCGTAGAAACGCTCAAAGGCACTGTCAGCTTCATCTGGTTCAGATGAAACTGATCTTCAATATCAATACACGATCTAAGTGTCTATCCATATTAAAAAGTAATTTTCATTGACTAAGTTCGAGAATTGACTAGCTCACTTATGCCCCATTGTCAGTTAGAGTAAATGCTTGTCCAACTGTTGTAGGTCAGTTCATAGCTGGCGATTTTATATTCAAAGCTAATTCCTTCTAAAGGTTTCTCTTCCGCACAAACTGTTTCGGCGTCATGCACGCAATCTGCTTACATTCACGCGTCATGTGTGCCTGATCGGCAAAGCCCTGCTCCAGCGCAAGATCCGCCAAAGATATATCTGGTTGCGCTCGAAGCTGCTCTAAAGTTTGTTTCACCCGTGCGATACGCTGGTAATGTTTAGGCGTAATCCCCAGCCATTTCTGAAATTTGCGCTCTCTCTGGCGTTGACTGATCGTCCCTATCTGCTGGTGAATAATGTGACCGACATCCTGAGGTTCACATTCTGCAATCAGAGCTTGGGTCCAGCGGTATAACGTAGAAATTCTCGCCGTCGGCGAACGTGCTGCTTGCAGAGATGCAAATATCGGCAACGCCGAAGAGGCCAGAGGATGATCGCCCTCAATCCGCAACGACCGCTCTAAGCGTTTACCAAACAACTGATAACCGACTGCCGGATGAAAACGCACACCGGCCATTACTGAGCCAGGCGGTAGGCTGACCTGATGCGCCAGCGTGCTGACTGGCAGTAGGATAACCCCCGGTACCTGCCACTCGCCGTCCATGTGCACATCATTTTTCAAAATAAACGTCACTCCTGTACCGGCGTCGCTGAGTAATTGCCTACGCACGGTTTGCGCTGTATCAGCAGGTTCTACGGAAACCGACCAGATTGCCTGAATATGGCCGCCTAACATCCCCTGTGGTTTGAAAATATCAAAGTCTAAATTCAAACGTATTATCCTATTTAAACTCAACTTAGATAAAAAAGTCGTATAAATTTACTTTTCATAGTCTAAGTAGAAGTGTAAGTCGTGAAGTACGGCTTAAGTTAGCCCGAGTTGAGCTATTTGGGCTGGTACACTCCCACCGGTGGCTTAAATGCTTTCACTATTCGGTTCCAACTGTTGATGGCATTGATCGCAATCGTCAGATTGACCATAGCTTTATCTCCAAAGGTATTCAAGGTGAGCTGATAGGTCTCATCATCTACCGGCAGACCAGCCGTCAGTAATTCAGCCCAACCCAGCGCAACGTGTTCTGCATCACTGTAGAACTGCATGTCTTTCCACGCACTAAGCCCCCAGATACGTTCAGGCCTTTCACCCAGTTTAAGTGCATCTTTACTGTGCATGTCGATACAAAAAGCACACTGGTTGATTTGCGAAACACGCAACTTTACCAGTTCCCACATGGTAATATTCATCGTGTCTGACTGGCGAAATTGCTCATGGAAGTAAGCTTCCTGAGTATACAGAATGTTTATTGCCTTTGGCGCTATGTCAATGTAGCTGAGTCGTTTTTGCATGGTCTTTCTCCTGTTTTTTTCACATGATAAAAAACGCACTTAGCAATAGATTGAAGATTTTCGACACATGCTTGGTGACATCAACATTGGCGAGCCCAAAGCGCGAATTGGCTTTGCTGGACGCAGAGTGATTGAACAAACGGTACGAGAAAAGTTACCTGAAGACTTTCAGCAGAGTGAGTTCCTATTAGAACATGGCGCATTAGACATGATTGCTGATAGACGTGACATGCGTAAACGAGTGGTTAAACTAATCGCGATGATGACCAATACTCAGATTCAAGTTGAGCATTAGACCACTACACCTCGCACTATAGCTCCCCCCTAAAATGAAGTTCAACGATCTCTTTAGATTAACGACCGAGGGGGAGAACGTTCTTTGTCACTAAACTGAAGCCGCACTTGTCTTGTACTTATCACGATCGGTATTCAGTTCCTTTTCTTCAAGTCCTACGCACAAAATCAAACTCTATTCTAGAGTGAACTAAGAACGCAAAAATGGTCGCGCAGATCTTAAGAGTTATGCTTGAAATGCGACGAATACCACTAGCAAACATATTGCATACGATTATGTTGGTATGATTAAATATATCAATGATTTAGGCATTATGGATTGAATTAAATTATATGACATGGAATAAGTTTTATCAGGTATCATCCGCTTTATCTGTATTGGCTCTAACTGGCTGTGGTGGTAGTGATAGTAGTCCATCATCTAGTGCCGTCAATGTTGCACAAACCAGCTATCAAATGGAGTCTGGCGCGTTTGAACAAACCTATGTAAATATCCCTTTCAGTGTAAACTATAACGCAGGAGACAATCTCTATTATGGCATCATGAATGACAGCGGAAATTTGATATCTCGTGTTGAATACAACATTAATAACAATGGCACGGGTCACGTAAGCGTATACTTGAAACCTGGTTATGAAGTTGGCAATGGGACAAAATCCACAACGGCTCAGTTCGCCGTTTGTTACGATGAGTATTGTAGCCAACACTATTCTGGCTCGCCAGTCGCCATCAGTTTAACCAACAAAGTGACACTTGATCATAAAGTAGAGCTAGCCGTTCCGAACATTGAAACAGTAGCAGAACTCACTGATGTGAACGTATACCAGAACGTATCTGATGCCATCAATCTTTCTGGTTCTGATCTGCACAACCTTCGCGTAGAAGCTCGAGCCAATAGCTCATTTGTTACATCCGTTACGCCTTTTATTAGTCCCTCTAACATCGGGCTAAATATGAGTTTAGAAACGCCATCCGTCGTTGGTTTTGGATCATTTAGCTCAACTCTCAATGTGGACGTCTGTTACGACTATAACTGTAGTTATCCGATCGAAGGCAGTCCACTAACCGTTCCCGTCAGCTACAAGATCAATAACACTTCACCAAACCCTGATCCAAGCCCAGATCCAGATGGAGGATCTCCAACAACACCAAGTATTTCTGTTATCGATTTTGATAGCGCACCGACCCACAACACTGTCGATGCGATTTATTCCGATGCATTAAATGTAATTGCTGTTGTATCTGATAGCCCAAAGAACGCGATCTACTTTTATAGCCTGAACGATGCTACAGCTTATGAGATAGACCTTTATAGATCGCCATCAGCTGTCACTGTCGATAACATTAGTGGTACTAATCGCTTTGTGGTCGGCCACGATGCAATGATAACGACACTTGAATACAACGCCTCTTCTCCAATAGATACCCAAGTATCGAATATCTACCATTCCCATGATATTTTTGATTTAACCACCAATGGTAACTACGCTTGGACTTTACCTAAAACGGATCAATGGGTTGACCTACAAGTCATTAATCTTGAAAGCGGTTCTGTAGAGTCTAAAAGTGACTGGGGGTACTACGAAAAAACGGTACTCAAAATCAGCCCTAGCAGCCAAGCTTTCTACAGTTTAGATACAAATATTAGCCCTGAAGATGTCGCTAAGACGGACATTTCGGATCCGGAAAACCCAGCAAGACCTGTCGATTCCCCTTACCATGGCGACTACAGTTTCTGCGATAATTTCTGGTTCAACCATAATGGCACATTCATCTACACGCAGTGTGGAGTGAGATTGAATACGTCAAGTGACGCTGGGCTTGACATGACTTACGCAGGAAGAATCACTTTACCTGAACTCAATTCGTGGCCTTACTCTTCTACAATTCAAACACTGGATGAGTCTCACGATACCACCAAAATCGCTTACTCTCTCGAAGGGCAAAGCAACAAGGTAATGGTGTTGACTTCAAACCATTTGAACCTGTCAGAAACGATTATTCTCCCTAATACCACAATAGGAAATAGCACTTACACCACTGTGCCTAAATTTGTATTTTATGGCGCTGACGGTAAGCTAAATATCGTAGCTAATGCTACGGTAAACGGCATAACACGCACATCGATATTGCAACACTAAATATATAACCAGTAATAATAAAAGGCCTCGCAAACTCGAGGCCTCATTTTTATCTCTCCATTGATTGCTACTGAACAACTACACACTTCATCCCTACTTCACGGTCTTAAATTCTTACATCAGGGGGGCGTTGAAATGTTCTGATACTCTAGCATTGGGATATACCCTAGGTCTCATTGTAGTAAATTCATAGACTCCGTTAAAACTCCTTTATTTTCAAAGTTATATTGTTATATTCATGTGAAAATCTACTAATATGAAAATTGGCTTAAATGATAAAAAAAGTTGTGCTTTATTAACGTCAATATCGCTGCTGTTGTCAGTTAGTGCTTTTACGTTAGACCTTTAACTCAATCGAATTTTGTTAATATGTATCTGTGCTGCTATAAGTTATCTGCACCCTGTAAATATCAAATTTATGTGTCACAAAGTAATATAAATTCGTAGTCTGCCTTATGACCTATAGATTAATAATTGACTGAGAAAGACTGCCTTTAGAAGAGATAGATCGCACGACCTTTTTCTTTTTTAAGGCTAGATAGATATGCGTATATCGTATTCAACGATATGGTTTGAGTTATTTTGCGGCCTCATTGTCAAATATGAACCCGTCGCACAGTTTATATTGGGTTAGATTGCTGTAAATGATGATCTTCGTTAGTGTGCGGAAAATCACCTGCAGTAATAAGATCTCTGAGTTTTTTATGTTAAAGCGTTTTGGCTTCAAATTATGTATATGCTTCGTTAGCCTCTCGTTGCTTTCGGCATGTGGCGGAGAAGATAGCAGTTCGGGAAATGGTGGTACTCCTGAACCTACTTCCCTGACTCAAGATCAGCGTTACGACCTTCTCTATCGTTCGACATTTGGCCCACAGCCAAACTCCTATCAAGAATTAGAAAACTTAGGCTATATCAATTGGCTAGATAAGCAGTTTTCTGCGGCCCCAAGTTTGCACTCAACACGCCTGAAATCTTACCCACTGGAAGCTGATAAAGACACTTACAACCAAGCAGATCGCGTGGCAGTTTGGTGGGATATCAGCATTAATGCAGCAGACCAATTACGACAGCGAGTCGCATTTGCATTGAGTGAAATTTTTGTGATTTCACGGTATGGCGCTAGCTTGGGTGGTCGCACGCTAGAGATGACCGACTACTACGACATGCTCATCAAGCATGCTTTTGGCAATTATCGTGATCTGATTGAATCAGTGACGCTTCATGCAGCGATGGGCGATTATTTGTCAATGATGGCTAATCAAAAAGCTGATCCAGAGAGTAATCGCTTCCCTGATGAAAACTATGCACGTGAAGTTATGCAATTGTTTAGCATCGGGCTTTATGAATTAAATTTCGATGGTACAGAGAAACTTGATAGTCAGGGGCAATTGATTCCAACTTACTCGCAGGATGACATAGAAAACCTTGCACGGGTATTTACTGGTTGGCACATAGCGGAGAAAGCTAGACCATCGTGGGGTTCTAAAGACGGGAATTGGTTCCTGCCAATGGTCGCTTATCCTGAGCGCCATGATGATGAAGAAAAGGTGGTGATAGGCGAGGTATTTGTACAAGGACAAACCGCTGAGCAAGATATGGCACAGGCGATGGATATGTTGCTTAATCACCCCAATACGGCTCCGTTAATCAGTAAACACCTTATCCAAAGACTGGTGACCTCGAACCCTTCCCCTGCTTATATTGCTCGAATTAGTGCACTATTCGCCGACAATGGTGAGGGGGTTAGAGGTGATCTTAAAGCGGTAATTCGCGGGATTCTAACTGATCGTGAAGCGCTTAGCGGCAGTGTTCGATCGCCCGCCAAGATGAAAGAGCCTTTAATCGCGATGACCAATTTTTTCCGCGCATTTGAAGCAAAATCAGCCGATCCTTCGGGGCGATTCCATAACTCTATCGACATGTTCGGGTCATATGGGCAGTCCCCACTAGGTTCGCCCAGTGTGTTCAATTTCTTTTCTCCTGACTACGCCCCAAATGGTGAGATCGCTGCCGCAAATGATGTTGCACCAGAGTTCGAGATACTGAGCTGGAATAATTTCATTCTCACCAATAATCAGTTTTGGAATGCAACGGGCAGAACAAATTACGAGGGTGAAGATAATCCTAAACGCATTGTCATAAATACAGCACCTTTAGAAGCGGTCGCTAATGACCACATAGCATTGATCGAAGAAGTTGAGAGGCGTTTACTGTCTCAGAGAATGAGTGAGCCACTCAGAGCCGTGGTATTGGAGTCTTTAGAAAGCCTTCGCGATACGCAGCAAAGTTTAAAGGTCCGCAATGCACTGTATATTGTTGTGACTAGCCAAGAGTTTCATATTGAGGAATTAGCCCAATGATTTCACGTCGTCAACTATTAGCGGCTATGGCCTCGACACCAGTTGTCTCAATGATGGGAACTGGCTCTGCACATGCGCTGCCAAATAATGATTATCAAGCGCTAGTTTGTGTGTTTTTGTTCGGCGGAAATGATGGCTTTAACATGTTGGTGCCCAACGATAATGCACACTATGATGAATACGCAGCAGCTCGTCCAGATATTGCCATCTCACAAGCATCATTATTGCCTTTATCATTGAATACAGGCTCAGGTCTGACATTAAGTTTACACCCATCAATGATTGATGCTCAAGGTCTGTTCAATAGCGGAAAAATGGTCGCCATTTCAAACAGCGGAGTGTTGATTGAGCCTTCAACAAAAACGGGTTTAAAGGACGGAACGCATGCGATGCCACCGTTTTTATTCTCTCATAATTCGCAGCAAACTGAATGGCAACGCGGTTGGTCTGGAAGTACAACAACGTTAGGCTGGGCAGGTAGAATGATGGACGTACTCAGTAGCGATACAGATACAATTAGCCCAACATTTAGCCTTAATGGATACGCTCAGCTATTAAATGGCAGCGACTATAGTGCCAATCTTATTAATGCCTCGTCGTTGCCTAAAGTGAATGCTATAAACAACGCTCAGCGCCGTAAAAGCTTTGATCAGGTGATGAACCTATCTCCTCTGACGGCGTTTGGAAGAGAGTTTGATCGTGTGAAGAGTGATTCAATTTCAATACGAGATACACTAGCTTCAGCGATTGATTCAATACCTGAAGAAGGGCATTTCCCTGACATTTCTTTAAGTCATCAGTTACATACGGTCGCGCGATTGATTAAGTCGAGCGATCAACTAGGGCATCAGAAGCAAGTTTATTTTGTCGGCTTAGGTGGCTTTGATACACATGCCAACCAGTTGAATGACCATGCGGAATTGATGAGTGCTTTGAGTCAGTCGCTTGCAGCGTTCAATCAGTCAATGGAAGCCGCGGGGCTGAGCGATAAAGTAACAACAATGACAATGTCTGACTTTGGTCGACGCTTAGCGAGCAACGGCACCGGGACAGACCATGGCTGGGCAAGCAATCATCTTGTGATGGGCGGAGCATTAAATAGTGGGCAGCTATACGGACAGTGGCCATCATTAATCTTGGATGGGGAGAATGATTTCAATAAAGGGAGAATGATTCCGACGACTTCTGTGGAGCAAATTGGTGCGACAATCGCAAAATGGATGGGAGTGACAAGTGATAGTGCAATGGATTATATCTTTCCAAACTTAGCCAATTTCACGGTACAAGATTTAGGGTTCTTAAGAGTATAAAAATTGAATGTTTATTAGAACCACCAGTACCCTTTGGCCAACATGTTATTGAATTTCAGGCATAGTTAAATAATACATATGTTTTAGGAAACTTTGCTGATTGACTTATCATTAAAACGACGACTAGTGATAACGATTTTAAAGTCCATTGTCAGAATCTTACCAAGACAAAAGATGTACTACTCCATTAGGACAGGCTCGATATTTTCCCCTCAAATGAAGTTCAACGATCTCTTTAGATTAACGACTGAGGGGGAGAACATTCTTGATCGCTGAATATACAGCAACACTTGTAACGTTCGCATTCAGTTACTCCCCTTTCCGACTATCAATAAGAGGTTGAAGAAGTAAACCGTACCCAGCTACATTCCTTTGGATTACTGTATTTACACTAGCTTCTTATGGTTAAAATGCCGTATTGTACAAACAATCAAATTATAAATACTCGCGGCCTTGCCACAGAGACTCTCCATTCTAAACGAAAAGACTTACTATGAATTTTGATATCAATGCACTAAAACACCACCAACTGGTCGAAGACGGTCAACTCGAGGGGTGTTACATTCATCAGCCAGTACAGGGCAGTCAGCCAGATGATAAAGCTGTTTTAGCAGAGCGCCAAGCGCTGGAAAATCTGGGGTATAAGGTGGTACAGGTTAAAGCTAAAGGCGGGACAACAACGTTTGCCGAGGCTATGCAAGAACTTGCGAAGAAGACTGGCCACCAGCCTAAATAGTAAACGAGTGAGCAGAGAGAGTTACAACGTTCTCTAACGACCGTTTTTTGAGTCTCTCTGCCGAGTAATCTCAACATGAGACATTTCATGCTGACAACCAATGGAGCAGACACTTTTCGCGTCAGTGAGTTAGCTCCTGTTCTCACGTTTTCCCCAGAATGAGCCACCGCTATATTTGGTCCCAAACACAAAAATGGGTTGGTACAGCCGAAATTCAGTCTATTACCTAAGAATCTAGCTTTATTAGAGACGTAGACTGTTTACTGAATTAATGTTGGACGGGTATGGCACTTAGCTATGAGTTATGAGCAATAACACAAAGTAAATACATGTTCTCTATTTGTCATAGTTCTAAAACTTTAAAGGAGCCACAATGAGCTCCTTTGAGGTTTAAGTTATCGCTTCAGTTACTACTGCATTCACTCGATTTAGCTACCAATCGCAATTCTATCAACTTCAATTGTTGCCTCTTCCCAGCTATCTTTTTCAACGTTGCCAACAATCGTTATCTTGTCATTTGGAGCAATCGTCAAACCAGCCCAAGCTTCATCCTCTACTTCGATCACAATTGTGTTTTTACCATCAGTAAACTTGTACTCGTCATCTCCCAAAGAGTGCACAATGTTACCCGTCACCTGAACTTGGGTATCGTCTCTTGCTTCTAGGACTTGAGCAACCGTAACAGGAGCGCTAGCCGTCGGGCCATTAAATCCGCCCGTTGCTGGTAAAGTGTTTGCTGTTGCTAAGCCTGAAGCCAGAACCAGTGTAGTAGCAATAAGTACGTTTTTCATAAGAACCTCTAAGGAGTCATAGTTTGTTTTGATGGGTGTACTATGCAGGAGGTGGTATTAATCGCGGATGAAAGTAGCGTTCATAATTCATTCATGTTGAAAATACGTAGAATGACAATACCCAAAAAACCATAACCATATGATCTTAATGGTGATCTTAATCGAATAGTTTTACTTTTTACGAAAATCATTCCTTTCTTAGAGCTCTTGCTCTTTGCTATTCAGTATTAGCCCAGTAATAAGTCATCAACAGAGTCGCTTTCCAAGAACCAATTGAATAGCACTCGATGAAGCTACACAGTGAGAGCTTTCTAAACTAAGGCCTCGCGCGCGGCCTTAGTTTTGCTATTTAGCGATTATGACTGTCCTTTAACGGTTACAGTTACCCTACTTCACTGACTTCTCTTGTTAACCTTTATTGCCAGCTTAGCTTACTGACCCAACTTACTGACTAAGCTGACTGAACTTCGGCAAGCTCTTCACAAACCTCTGGTGCACATCCATATAGGTTTGCATATAGATTTCATCGATACTGTCACCACTCGGGAAACTCGATGAGAAGTCTGCGTGTTTGCGGTCAATCGACAATTTAGCGGCCTCGACAATATGAGCGATGAACATTCGAGGATCTTCCAAGCCGATAGAGATACGCATTGTGGTCGGTTTGATGCCAGCCTCACTGAGCGCCTCATCGCTGAGTTCAGAGTGCGTAGTCAGTGCCGGACACAGCGCCACCGTGTTGGTTTGCCCTAAGCTCACTTGCATGCCGATTGCTGGCTCAAGCATGTCGAAGAACTGTTTAAAGCCATCACGATTGATTGGTGCACGGTCGCCGTTGCCTTCCATATCGATAGTAAAAAGAGCTGCTGGTAGCCCCAAGTACATGTTGTTCTGGCAGTGTTCATAGTTATCGCTGTCTGGCAAAGCTGGACACGAAACATTGATGTCTGGATGAGCATCAAAGATCTTCGCGAGCGTCAGTGTGTTAATGGTTTTCTGTACCACACGCATCTCATACGTTTTCATGCCGTTAAGCACTTCAAACGCTTTGTCTGCATCTAAGAATGCGCCCTTAATGTAATACACATTCCAAAACAGCGTTTCGTTCCATGGAATGGTGACCTCATCGCCGTTAGGTTTGTTACAGGTGACCTCTTCTCCTTTTGGAACAAACATGGTCTCGTTACGCCCTATCACGACCCCAGCAGTGGTGGTGCCTGAACCCGCCAGTTCTTTGGTATAGGAATGAACGACATAATCTGGCCTTTCCATCACATCATCACGTTTTAGTACTGGGTGCAGCAGTGGCGTACCTACGGTTGAGTCAACAATCACATCCCAACCACGAGAGTGACCAGCTTTGCTGATGCTAGCAACATCCAACACGTAGCCATGTGGGTTACACGGTGATTCTAGATAAACGTAGATTTTCTTACCCGCGGCGAGACGATCGGCGTATTTATCGGCAACCTCATCTAGGCGCGATGCAAACTCATCACCAGAGTAACCATCCACCCACTCAACTGCGACATTCAGGTTCGAAGGCTTGCCAAACCAATCTTCCAACAGCTGATAAGAACCGCCGTAAATGTTACGTGAGGCCAAGACTATATCTTCATGGCCGAGTAAATGACTTAACAACCCATCAATAGCCGCCATCCCCGAGTTAAAGTTCCATGCGAGATACTCGTTGGCTCTAGAACCTGCCTCAATATCAACCATGTGATTAGCCAGTGAAATCGATGTAGGATTGAGAAGACGAGAGTAAATATCGTGCAGCGGCTCTTTACCGTTGAATGCATCTTCAATCCACTCGGTACAGGCAAACAAGTAGGTCGCAGTGCGTGTAATCACAGGGCTGGCAGAGAATATAGCAGCGACATTATCGAAGATAGGATACGCGCCTTTAGACGCAAAATTACCATTATTGGTGGCAATAGATTGGTAAGTCGCGCGCATTGGGTTTTGCAGATTGTCGAGGATCTTAGCGATCTGGAATGACAGAAAGCGTTTAGCGTTAAACCAAGCGATTCGGTCACTCTTATCGAGTTCTGAGAGGCCGTCAACCGTCAATGCCCAAAGGTCGTGAGTCTTGGTATTGGCTTTGTACAGTGTCGTCGCCAGTTCAATCAACGTGACGCCGTAATCACTGTTTGGGTCGATACCAAAATGCTTTGCTTGCTCAATGGCAAGGGCTTCTGCTTGTTCGTGTTTGGTGGTTTTACGCAGTGGGCTAAGTTGAGTTGACGTGTTCATAGTTCAGTCCTTTGTTATACCTCCTTTAATTTTAGTTTTTCGCGGGTGCTAAAAATTGCTATTTGAGAAGCAAGGCATACACTTTGAGCAATAATATTGCCGAATAAACTCTAATATTGATGGGATATGCCAATGGACGAGATCGATAAGAAAATACTGGCTGAACTGCAAAGCAACGCTCGACTGACTAATCAAGAGTTGGCCGATCGAGTGGCACTTTCACCCTCCCCTTGTTTACGCCGAGTTCGAGCACTGGAGAAACAAGGGATTATTCGCGGCTATCACGCCAGCGTTGACCAAGAAGCGTGTGGCCTGCCTGTGAATGTGTTTGTGTTGGTGAAACTCGAAAAGCCGACAGAAGAGAACATGCGCGACTTTGAGCAACACATTGAAGTGATTGATGAAGTGTTAGAGTGCTTTCTGATGACAGGTAATCACGACTACCTTTTGCATGTAGTGAGCGAATCGCTCAAAAGCTACGAGCAGTTTATCCGCAAGCAACTAACTCGCCTACCCAATATAGCTTCTATCGAATCCAGATTCGCCTTCGGTCAGGTAAAAACAAAGACCAAATTGCCAGTGAGATAGATGAAGTTCGCTTTTGCTCGGGGTTTATGGGGCGCTAGAGGCTGCTCTTCAAAATTCCTGAACTGCACCAACAAATATTTTGCCCCATTCCGCATTAATGTAATGACTCCGTGGAAGATCGAGCTACTGGAATTTCAGTACTTTTTCTCATGGCAAACTGTCGACGTGGAGTTGCAAGTTGGTGATGTTGGAGTTTGAGTTTGAGTTTGTAGTAAAGAACATGCTCTGATTTGATCCAATATGAAAAATAACGTTTAACGATGTTTTACACTTTCAATTCTCTATGTCTACTCTAGTCCCACAAATCAACTATTTGCACGATATCTAATATACATCTCACTAATATATTGGATGATGAGGCACAATTACGCCTATGTTTGATAAATAAGGCCAAAACCAACGTCATGGTTAAACACCATCGAAAACAATTAGTAATAGGTATCTGATGCGTTTTTTAACTTGTTTTACTCTAACGTGTACTATTTTTTTATCCGCTAGGTGTTTTGCCGAAGAGCTAAAAATTTTCACTTGGGAAGACTATATCTCTGACATTCTGATAGAAGAGTTTGAAGAACAGTACGGTCATACTGTTTCTCAAGTTTATTTTGAAAATGAAATGTTGCGTGATGCTGTGGTGTATTCAGGTAAAGCCCTAGCCTATGATTTGTTTATCATTGATGGGCAAACCATTGGCGAACTGGGCAAAGCAGGCACCTTAGGGGATTTGTCTAATACTTTGAAGGAAGGTAATTCAAACTTTACAGAGGTGTCTCGCAGAGCTTGCGGGGTGCATGGCATTCCGTACGCTAATGGTACCATGGGGGTCGCATTTCGGTCTTCAAGAGCTACCGAAGGTATAACCTCTTGGATGGACGTTTTCGACTACGCATTAGAGCACCCTCAAACTGTTGTGATTCCTGATGACGATGTAGATACCATTGCAATCGCATTATTGGCGTTAGGGTTCGATCCTATGACCGAAAATGAAGTCGAATTGGCACAAGCGTACAAACTGTTAATGAAGGTCCGTGAACAGCTATTAGTAATAAGAGCGGCTATTGGCTACGCTCTAGATAAAAAATCTGGCTCTAAAATGGAAGTTGCCGTTATCTATTCAGGAGAAAAAGAACAAATAGCGTCGTATACAGAGCAAGATGATTGGATCTATACCATTCCTCAAGAAGGTACTTTGATGTGGCATGAATGCTTTAGTGTCCATAAAGACAGGCCTATTAGTAAAGCGTCGATAGAGTTCCTTAACTTTATTAACACACCTGAAAGATCGGCATTAAATGCAGAAGAGATGTGGTTCGCAAGCTCGAACAGACACGTCTTGGGCTTAGCATCTGATGATTATCTGTTAGATGAAGAGTTGTTCCCAACGGGATTAGACAGCGGTTCATCGTTTACCTATAAGACACTAAGCAAAGAAGCTTCAGACCTGAGAAGCCAAATACTCTTTGTTATTCATAACCAAAGATATAAAACAAAAAAATGAAACTGTCGCTAAAGATCAATTATATTCTGCTCCCTGTTATGGTGGTAATTTTCTCCATCGCCGGAGTGTTTTCGTATACCAGTCAAAAAATGCAACTGAACTCGTCGCTATCGGAACAATTACAAAGTGAACTTACTCATATCTCTCATGAGCTTAATGAAGCGCTTAGAGAGCTCGATTCTGCGATTAGAATGAGTCTAGAGAACTACTACATTCAAAAGTATCTTATTGAAATATATGATGACACTGCTCAATATTACACGGAGAAAGAGCTAACGGCTTATATCAATCAATTAAAGCTCAATCACAGTACGATCGAGAGCTTTGCTCTAGTGGATATTAATGGCAAAGAGCTTATCTACTTTAATACGTCGGATCCATTTGCAAAATACTCTGCTGATACGGTTGTGACGGATCACCTTGCTACGATTCAACAAGCATTAGATTTGAAAGGTGTGGCTCACGTTAACGCTTCTACCTACAAACTGAACGATGGTGTTGAAGGCCCTGAATTTTTAGTTGTAAAAACATTTACACCTGAGCAGAGTTTTACTGTCCCAACCTTTTCTTATGGGCAGACATTACTTACTGCAGTGGTTCGCTCAAAAATCAGGCACTACGATGAATTTCAAGCATCTGTGAAAAGTAGGCTCGGTCCTGACGCTCAACTGATACTTAGACCTAATGCCACCTCGTATTCGCTGGGTAACGAAGAACAGATAAAAGATATTACCCTGCCAGACTATGAATTAGGTTTTCAGTTAATACATGACTTATGGTCTATCAAAATTTGCCTATCTCAAATACACCTCAATAAGTTGTATAAACCCTTTCAACTTCTTTACGCTGTTATTGTTTTGTTAGTAACGGCTGTCACTTTCTTACTACTAAAGTGGCTTATCGTAAAACAAATCATTAAGCCAGTGGAGAGACTGACTAAGAAAGTGGAGTCCGTAAATCATGATGGCTTAGTCTACATAGAGCGTTCCAAAAGTAACGACGAAGTCTCCATCCTTACCAATAAGTACATTAATTTGATTACTGATCTCGATGATCTGGCAAAAAGAGACTCTCTGACGGGCTTACCAAATAGGAAAAAATTCAATTTAGATATCACGCGTATAATGAATAACTGCACCGAAACAGATACAAAGTGCGCCGTTATCTACTTTGATATTGATAACTTTAAACACGTAAATGACAAGTACGGACATCATGTTGGTGACCACTTATTCGTAGTGTTTTCAGAACGCCTTGTCGACAGCTTTGTTGATTTTGAGTGGGGAAATCTAACTATCTCTGAGCTTGAGTTCGCCAGGCTATCTGGGGATGAGTTTGCCATCATAGTTGGTGGATTGGACGACTTAGATATACTTACCGAATTTGCCCATCGAATTCTCTCTCTCTTTGAGGACGGCTTCGAGGTGGATGGTACTCAATTTGATATTGGGGTCAGTGTCGGTATTTCCGTTTACCCTGATGATGCTAACTCTGTCACCGAACTGGTTAACAATGCTGATTCAGCGATGTATGCCTGCAAAAATGTCGCGGGAAGAAACCATTATCAATTCTACTCAAAAGAGATGGATAGAGAAATAAAGCGTCATACTCAAATTAATGAAGACTTGAAAGATGCGATTAAATCTAACGAGTTCTATCTAACCTATATGCCAGTTTATGATATCGAAAAAGGTAAGATAAAAGGTGCAGAAGTTCTAATCCGTACAAGCCACGAGGCTCTACTCTCCTACGGGCCAGCGGATTTTATACCTGTAGCAGAATCGTCAGGCTTAATTAAACATATTGATTATTGGGTTTTTGAAAATGCTCTGCAGACGCTGTCCGTCTGGATAGAAGAGCTGAATTTTGATGGTACATTAGCGATTAACTTCTCATCTTGGCAGCTCTCTAATTCCGACTTTGTCAATGTACTTTCTGGGTTACTGACGCGCTATAAGATTCCAGCCCACATGATTGAAATGGAAATCACTGAAACCTGCTTTATACCCGGAGACAAACAGAATATTGAGAGACTTAAGGCGTTGAAACAACTCGGAGTGAAGGTTTCTCTTGACGATTTTGGTACCGGCTATACGGCCTTTAGCCAACTGATAAATTATCCTATCGATACGCTTAAGATCGACCGTATGTTTGTCAACGCAATTGACTCTGAATCAACAGACAAACAGCTTATTGAAGTGATCATTGAAATGGCCAAAATTTATGATCTCAATATCATTGCAGAAGGCGTAGAAACAGTGAGTCAATTAGATTACGTTCGAAACAAAGGATGCCAGGAAGTACAGGGGTTCTTACTATCTAAGCCTTTAAAAGAAGATGATTTTATCGCGGCATGGAAGAGAGGGAGTTTGCCGGAATACAGTTAAAATATGTGACACCATAGAATATGGTCTAGTTCTGCGCCTTGGAATGACACATCGCTTTGCCCGTTCGATTGATGGCTGTATGTTGTGGCCTGATTAATCTAACCTCCTGATTAGAATTGTTGTCATGAGCTTTGACATGGGTAACGATAAAAAGCCAGATGCACCTCTATTTGAGGCGAGCCAACTTCAGTAAAGCGGTGTTTTCGATGCTATAACTAATCCGTATTCTATTAACTTAGCAAAACCACTGACAAAATAGTTATCCAATACCTTCATAGGCTGAGCTTTGACTCGTGGCACTTTCTAGCTCACAGGTGCCCTTTTTCGGGGCTCAAAACGGAAAAAACTTGTAATAGAATCGTATTTTTCTTTCGCCGTCCTGCCATTAAAAGGACGCATAGCTGATCTTCATAGCAAGTCGGACGTATAGGCTCCTTAAAAGGAAGGAAAACTATGGCCAACGTCTACGTCAGCATCGGAAGCAACATCAACCGCGAACATCACGTCACAGAATCTCTCAAAGCATTGAATGACCACTTTGCACCGCTGCACATTTCTAATTTCTACGATTGCGAGCCTGTCGGCTTCGAAGGGGACAACTTCCTAAACCTTGTCGTTGGGTTTGAATGTGACCTCCCTGTCGCCGAACTGGTTCAGGTTCTGCATCAAATCGAATCAGAGAACGATCGCAAGCGCCAGACCAAAGCCTATGCTTCACGGACGATGGATATCGACATCCTTCTTTATGGTAATCAAGTGGGCGTTATCGATGGCGTAGAGCTGCCTAGAGGCGAAATCACCGAGTACGCTTTTGTGCTCAGGCCATTAGTCGATATTGCTGCGCAAGAACGCCACCCCACTCTAGACATCTCATATCAGCAGCTCTGGGAAAACTTCGATAAGTTAAATCAGAAAACCGAACCCATCCCTTTCGATATCAGTTTCACCTAGCGTTTACATGACTGAAAAAAGAACGGCTGCAACAGGAACAATTGCGAAAAGAACAACTGCCAACGGAACAACTGAACTCTTAATCGCGTGAGCTTTACTGATCTTTTCTTAAAACAAGCACGTACCTGACTTCACTCTCTAAGGATTGGACACTGTTATGAATCACAACGCCATTATCACCATTACAAACCTGAGACTAAGAACCTTCATCGGCTTCAACGAGGAAGAAAAGTCTAAGCAACAAGACATCGTTATCAATGCAGAAATCCACTACCCCGCCAATAACCTTTGCCTCTCTGATGATGTGGAGAACGCGCTCAACTACAAAAACATATGCAAGAAGGTCATTCAACACGTCGAATCCGGAAGGTTTCTGCTTTTAGAAAAATTGACCAGCGACGTACTCGGCATTTGTATCGATCATCCATGGGTGAAATATGCTCAAGTGAGAATCGACAAGCCTCATGCGCTACGCTTTGCCGACTCTGTTTCGCTCACCCTGAGTTATGAAGCAGACAACGACAATAATTCATAAGGAGAGAGTCATGCTGAATACAGAAGCCGAAAAAGTAAGAGAAGCTTTGCTCGCAAAAGGACTTGAAACCCCAATGACTCCGAGCGAAATGAACCCTAGTCAGAAGTACAACCGCATCAAAGGGCTTTTAACGGAAGTGGTAAGTACGCTTGGACTGGATTTAACCGACGACAGCCTCGCTGAAACCCCTCATCGCATTGCGAAGATGTACGTCCATGAGATTTTTTCAGGGCTCGATTACGATAACTTTCCAAAAATCAGTGTTATAGAAAATAAAATGTCCGTTGATGAAATGGTTAAGGTATCGAACATAGATTTAACGTCGACGTGTGAACATCACTTCATCACCATTGATGGTTTAGCAGAAGTGGCCTACATCCCTGAAAACAAGATTCTTGGGCTGTCTAAAATAAACCGTATTGTTCGATTCTTTGCTCAGCGCCCTCAGGTACAAGAACGCCTTACTCAGCAAATCTTGGTCGCGATACAGACTCTAGTCGAAACAGAAAACGTGGCCGTGACTATTAAAGCAACCCACTATTGCGTTAAATCCAGAGGTGTCATGGATGCCAACTCTGAAACTTCAACAACCGCTCTCGGTGGTATTTTCAAAACTAACCCTCAAACTAGAGCTGAGTTTTTGCGATGAGTGAAACGATACTAATAACTGGTGTGGGAAAGCGACTAGGCTTCGCACTGGCGCAGCAACTTTTAGCGGATGGATACAAAGTGGTTGGCACTTACCGAAGCGACTACCCTCAACTGCAATTACTGCGCGACAGTGGAGCCGACTTACAGCAGGTAGATTTTTATCAACAAAGCAGCTTAGAGGGCTTTCTTCATTACGTGGGTCAAGAATATAAGACACTTCGAGCCGTCATACATAATGCTTCTGACTGGAAGCCGGAGAACAAGACAAACCCCAGTGAAAATGCATCACAAATCATGCATCAGATGATGACGATTCACGCTACCGTGCCTTATCTGTTCAATTTAACACTCAAAGACCAACTGATGTCTGGCGATAAAACGTCAGACATCATCCACATCAGTGATTACGTTGCGGAAAAAGGCAGTAAAAAGCACATCGCTTACGCGGCCAGTAAAGCTGCGCTCAACAACCTGACTCTGTCGTTCTCAGCAATGCTGGCTCCCAAGGTCAAAGTAAATACCCTCTCTCCAGCCATGATTAAGTTCAATGAACATGACGATGAGGCATACAAAACCAAAGCGCTGCAGAAAGCTCTGATCCCTACAGAAGCGGGCTTTGAGGAAATAATAGATGGCATCAAGTATGTTTTGGCCAGTCACTACATGACAGGAAGAACCTTACACTTAGATGGCGGTAGGCATTTGAAGTGAAGTCCATATCTTGTGGGCTTACGTCAACATAGAAACGCTAAAGACTAGCGACTACTGTTACCAAGAAACCGCTAGAAGCTAGAAGCTAGAAGCTAGAAGCTACTATGACCTAGAAACTGCTAAAAGAGTGAGGAAGACGTTTTTCTTCGTCCCAGCCGGATAACTCAATATTGATCAACGATTTGCGCTTCTCGTTACACAGTGAAGCGATATTGATGATCGGCAGTTGGCTACGAAACTGCGCGGTAAGTATCACCTTTTTACTTTCACTAAGGCTTTTTCGACATTGCGCCAAAATCGCTTCAGTATCGAGTTGACGTGCGTTCTCGATAATGTCGATATCAGTATTATCTTGATAGCAATCTATCAGCCAAGATACTGCAGGCTCTTCTAAACTGGTGAGCAAGATGACATCTTTTGTTGCCATAAGTTCGTGGAGTTCAAGCTCTTTTAGTTCAGTTTCCATAATTACTCTCATTCAGCAGCAAATACATTAAAGTCGATTGCCCAGTTTAGCCTGTGCCAAATGATAGCCTCTGTCTATCATCTCTTGTGAGCGATCAAACTCTAAAGTGCCACAGGCATTACGTGGGATCTCAAGCGTAATATCGGCGGGGTAAGCGGCCAGTTTTTGGCGAGCAATGGTCGATTGCATCGCATCAAACGCTTGGTTGGCAATGTCGTAGGCAGCAAAATTGAAGCTCATTTTACTTTTTACACTGCTACCTAGATTATCGATAAAGTGAACAACCTTCTCATGCAGATTGCTCTCTTTTGTAGGTAGGGAAACCGGTATCACTTCCTGTTGAAGCATCTCAGGTTCACCACCTAAGTTCACAGCCAGCGTAAAGTCAGTCTTATCACTAAAGGTAGGCGCAATCGGTACGGGATTGAGTACTCCGCCATCAATCAGCACTTCGCCATTAATGACATGAGGTGTAAAGAACAGTGGCAAAGAGATGGAGGCGCGAATGGCATCAAACAGAGAACCTGATTGCAGCCACACCTCTTTTTCATCGGCGACGTTGGCAGCAACTGCGGTATAAGGGATAGGCAGATCTTCAATTGAAATCTCGCCGATCAATCCACGCAGTGTGTCGATGATCTTGTCCCCTTTGAAGATACCACTCGATTGCCATGAAAAGTCCAACATCATAGCCATATCCGATTGGTCGATACTGGTGACCCACTCTTCAAATTCATCCAACTTACCCGCCGCGTAGACACCACCGATAAGTGCGCCAATTGAACAGCCAGAGATGGATTTTATCTGATAGCCATGCTCAATTAACCAACGGATGATTCCAACGTGAACCAAGCCTCTTGCGCCACCACTGCCAAGTACCAATGAGATCGTTTTTGCCATCGTATTAATCCTTTAGTTTCTAATTCTAGGGGAGCTAACTCGCTGATTTACCAATTCGCAGATCTCAACTCACCGAACCACTCTCAGTCCATACGGGTAATGAAGGTTTGATCGTCATCCACAAAAGCCACATAGTCGCCGTGATAGATAAACACCCGACCACGCCCTTCCACTATACACGCTAGCTGTGGGTTCAAATCTTCTTCAAGATTTTCACTTTGATACGTGCCGGTATCGGTGATCACACCGCGGAGTTTAGGCAAAAATCCATAGCTGCGCTTGGCTTGATCAATCAGGCTTAGTTCACTGGTGGTAGAGAAGTAAGCTGGGATGGGACCAGCATCTTCGATAAACATCGGTTTCAGTTCTTCAAAAGCTGTAATCACCAGCCAGTCGATGCCGTTTACGTGATGGATAAACATTGTTTATAAATACCTAGTTTCTCGATAGTTCTGATGCGGAGATTCTAACACTATCAGGGGCCAAACGTAGGAGAAATTGAGTTACTAGAGACAATCCCTACCCCTGTTTATCGCCCCATTATATCAAGTATAAAACCGGACCAGATGTCACTATCAAATCACACCAGAACGCAACCAAGCATGCAACCAAACGTAAGTTGTTAGACTTTTTTCTGGGTCTTTAGAGTCGAACTATTTGTTGTTGAAAGTGACTTTGTTATTCCTGAAATTAAGGGCCTACAAATAACCAGACACACACTATCTACAGAGTCTAATACTAGTCGACCTACTCTACGACTAATGTCTAACTAACTGAGTCTATTTGTTTTTTTTGGTTTGGTATAAGGTAATAACAACTAAATGTTAATGAGTCTTTAATTATAAGTTGACATGTTGTTTGCGCTTCTGCGTGAGTAAATTACGTTTGTTGGAACAACACACCTCAGAGTGTGAAAGAAAGGAATCAAAATGAGCAGCACTTTAGAGTCGGTACATATACGAACAGATAAGCCTCAAGCCAACGAGGACGAACTCTCCTATGAACAACAACACAAACCAAGCTCAGAGTTTGACTCCCGAGAACAGTATTTAGAACACGAATTACAAATCATGTCGCCTAAGCGCTGGCGTCCAAACTTACCGTTTAAAGATTACCGATTTGAAATAGAAGACACCATCCCAGCGATGGCCGCGACTATTGGTAAAGTGGTAATGGTGGGCGCTATCGCAGCAACCTTTGCTGGAGCGCTCGGGTTAAATGAAGACTTCATTCTAGAAAACGTTCGTTACGAACTCCTTATCGCCTCAGTTTTCATCATCCTTTTCTCTGGCTTTTTATTGCCGACCGCGAACCTTGCTGGTACGCATGGCCCACTCATTCCTTTAATCCCTATTGTTGTTGCAGCTGGCGGACACCCAATGGCATTTGGCTTGCTGATAGGCGCTTTTGGCTTACTCTTGGCCATCAGTAAAGGTGGCAGCATGTTGGCCAACCTCACCAGTAAAGGCGTATGTGGTGGCTTATTGCTCTACCTCGGCTTTGTAGGAACCGCTTCCCAAGTTAAAAAGCTATTTGCTTGGGCTGAGGGAATTGGCATGAGTCATATTGCTTTTGTCGTGATCTTTTGTACCATCATTTTGTACGCGTTATTGGAACATTTCCGTAAACGTTGGTTAGCCGTGCCTCTTAGCTGCTTGCTGGGTGGTACGATTGCATTTGCCATGGGTGCGCCATTTGCTTTCCACACTGAGCCAGGCTTGCCTAACATGAACCCTATGTATTGGTGGGGAGAAGATACAGGTTGGATGCTAGGCCTACCAACGATTGAACACTTCATGGTGGTATTGCCGTTTGCAATTTTGGCTGTCGCTATGTGGTCTCCAGATTTCTTAGGACATCAAGTATTCCAAAAGATCAGCTATCCAGAACGTACCGAAAAAGTACACATGAACATCGACGACACCATGACCACGGCTTCAATTCGTCAAACGTTCGGTTCTCTGCTCGGCGGTACTAACTTTACGTCTTCATGGGGGACTTATATCGTACCGGCGGCGATTGCTAAACGCCCTATTCCTGCCGGCGCTTTGCTCACAGCTCTGTTCTGTATCATCGCCGCTGTTTGGGGTTACCCGATGGATCTAGCTATCTGGCAACCTGTACTGTGTGTGGCGCTAATTGTTGGGGTATTTGTGCCATTGCTAGAAGCTGGAATGGAAATGACTCGTGAAGGAAAAACCACACAATCAGCAGCGATTGTTGTATTTTCTTCAGCGCTCGTTAACCCAGCATTTGGTTGGGCTCTCACCATGCTGTTGGATAACTTAGGCTTAGTCGGTTGTAAAGAACGTAGTAGTGAACTGAGTAAAATGAGCCGTTGGGTGTTACCTGGCACTATGTTTATTGTGCTAAGTGGTGTAATGGCGTTGGTTGGTCTTCTACCGGGTATTCCGGCGATTATCCCGAGTTTTCGCTAGGCTCTAGATTAGAATGATTGAGTGGTTGCTTCTTTCTGTTGTTAACTTTCAAACTGGATTCGTTATCTGCACTAAAAATTTAAGCTATCGTTGATAATCTTTTTTGACAAAAAAAAGCCACTTAATGTAAAAAGTGGCTTTTCTATTTTTCTACAATGTACATATCTTTTCTTTCTTTTACAGTGTTACGGTTTACGTTGAAACTTGTTCATTTTCCACTGACGATGTTCCATCAGTTATTAAAGCGTAGTCTAATTGCTAGCCTTGTCAATAAACACGTCGACTCAGATTAACCAATCTTTTCTAATATCATTTTCTCCAGCCAGATTGGATTCTGGGCAGTCCAACTCCGTTAAGTCAGTGCCCAAAACTATTGATGCGGATCACTCACGAGCACTATGAACTTGGCTATGACAAATGAGATAACGTGCAAAACCATCGAGGCATGGTAATTCATTGAAATATTGATACTTAATAAAAGGCTGTAGAGACCTTACGTAAAGGCATTCACTTTTGGTTTTTGCGGGCTTGAAGTTGATAGAATCGGTTTTGAGCTATACGCTCGTTGTTAACGATACGTTCGCTGTTAACAATACGCTCGCTGTTAACAAACAGTTGGTTAACTTAGTGTGGTTATAGCTAAGTTTATTTTAAACTGGCACATTATCGAATCACCATATAAAGAGTTTTAGAGAGTCAATGATGAACGATACGAAAATTTTCATTAGTGCCATTTTAGTCTTAGTTACTTTATCTGCATGTTCTTCACTCTCGCCTGAATCCTCCCAAAAACCTTCATTGGTGGATGAGCCAAACCATCATACAAGTAACGGTTATCAGAACCACCCATTTGTAGAAACTGCCGCACCTAAAGGGGGCTTATTCTATATGCAAAGAGCATGGGACTCGGTGTTTGTCCCTGATATCCCCGATGGACATCAGCTAACAGAGAAGAAGTCTCTTCAACTTTTAAACTCTATTGAAAGCGATAGTGTTACTTGGTTAGGGCATGCAAGTTTTTTGATTACGACCTCTGGAGTGACGATCCTGACTGACCCTTTTTTGTCAAAATTCGCCAGCCCCGTCTCATGGGCCGGCCCAAAAAGGTTTGTTGATTTACCCATACCTATAAATAAATTGCCTCCTATTGATATGGTGATTGTTTTACATAATCATTATGACCACCTGGATGATCAAACAGTTAGGAAGTTAGAAAACAAAAACAATATTCATGTCGTTGTTCCTTTAGGACTTAAGTCTTTTTTTACCGAACGAGGGTATAACAAGGTTACTGAGTTAGATTGGGGAAAGTCAGTGTCAGTTTCAGGAATAGAGATAACAGCGGAGCCTTCTGTTCATGATTCAGCAAGAAGTACATCTGATCATAATGAAACGCTATGGGCCTCTTGGGTTATTGAAAGTTTACAAAATCGTCTCCTTTTTGTTGGCGATACAGGTTACTCAGAAACAATATTCAATAATGTCGGTGAGAAATATGGCTCCTTTGATTTTGCTATTTTGCCTATTGGAGCATATAAACCTAGGGAATTATTGTGGATGTCGCATGCCACACCTGAAGAGGCTGTTTCTATCGGCATAGATGTTCGCGCAAAAACATTGATTGCTTCTCACTGGGGAACCATTAGCGGTTTATCGGATGAGCCAGCATTTGAACCTCCGATACGTTTTAAGAAGGCGGGAAGAGATAATGGATTTTCTGACAAAAATCTATGGACAATGAAAATTGGTGAAACAAGAGGGATCGCGCCAACAACTAACTAACTAACTAACTAACTAACTAACTAACTAACTAACTAACTAACTAACTAACTACATTGCCCTACCAAAGATAATCCGTCATTTACTAAGTTAGAAAATTCACTGACTCACTTTGTTCAATTCCTCCCCTTTCTCGTTACCAACAAGAGATTAGAGATGTCAATCAAGGGGAGCTCCGTAGGGGATTGTTAGTCGAACCATTACAACTATCGTTTAACAACTACAACGCCCTACTTCACTGACTTAAACGCTTTCATCAACGTTGTGTTGAACTGTTCTGGTTGCTTGAGCATTGGGAAGTTGCCTGAGTCTTCAACGTAGTAAATACTGTAGTTTCGATGAGTGTCGCTATTGTTTCTGTAGCTTATCGAATCCATTAATTCGCTGATGAAGCTGCGTTCCCATAGTCAACGAAACCAACAGGCTAATCAAAGCAATCACTGCCCCAGATACAAACACCCATTGATAACCAGACATCCAGATGATTCCCAACAAAAAGGGGAGGAACACCGCTGCAATATGGTTGATAGTGAATGACAAACTCGCCGTTGAAGCCACTTCATCTTCCCTAATTGTCTTTTTAAAGTAGGTGTTTAAAGCTATGGCAAAACTAAAAATGATACTGTCGATAACATACAACCCCGCAGCCGCATAATGATCATCCACAAATGCGTAAGATAGGAACACCAACACTAACGCGGCATACTCAATGATCAAAGCCAGCCTCTCTCCTACTCGATCGATAAGTCTCCCAACATAAGGTAGAGCAAGAGTCGCTGCTAAGCTGGATACCATAAATAAAGCGGCCATCATCGCAATCGTATATTGAAATTTGGTCACCATCAGTAAGCCAGCAAAGGCCACAAAGATCTGTCTTCTTGCCCCACTCAAAAAGGTAAGAATGTAATAGGTCGTGTATTCACGTCGGACAATGAGTTTAGTGTGTTGTTTAACCTCTGTTTGAGTATTTTTAAATGTGACTAAGTAAACCGCTAGCCAGAAACATATTGCTCCACAAGTAAAGAAAATGACCTTATCTGAAACGTCAAAAAGATAACTCGCGACCATAATGCACAGAAAAGTCACCATCGAGAAAAACGAGGCAGCAGAGCGAATCTTTCCCATTGATTCACTAAAGTTCTCGGTCGCTAACAATTGTGTTGAGAGTGATTTGTTCACCGCTTCTAAATAATGAAAGCCAATAGACATGATCGTTGTGCTGAAATAGAAGCCATAAATCGAAGGCAAATACCCAGTCACGGCAACACCTAGCCCTAATATTGCAACCGACAATACCGCGACTCTTTGTTCTGAAGCGATGAACAACAGAAACAAAACAGTAAATGAAAGCAAGCCTGGGATTTCCCTAACACTCTGCAATACACCCACATCAGCCCCGGTCATAGCAACAGTGTCGACAGCGAAGTTATTCATCACGACTCGCCATCCAGTATTCGCTATCACTGACGAGATAGCGATGATAACCAACATCGCGAATGAGCTCCGCGATGTTAAAACCCTAAGCCAGAGAGTCATTTAAGCCGCCGATTCTAAAAGAAAGTCTTGAATATGATCGCGCATGAATAAAGCCATCGAAGAAAGGTCTTCCCATGTTTCTTTATTCGTGTGAGTAATGCACTCAACAAAAACTTTGCTTAAATGTGGTTCAGCATGTAACCAACGACTGACATATTGTCCGGTGTAACACACGTGCTGCATTTCATCTTCTAAGATTTTTTGAATCGTTGGACGCATTTGTTTCATGTAATCATCGTCAGACTCATCAATGATCGCCAAATGCAGTAACAGTAAACGCCACGAACGTATTTCAATAGAATGAACCCTAAAGAGGAATGTCTTGAGCTCATCGTCAAAGTTCATGACTTTATCTAACTCATATTGAACTTCATGTTCATGCGTTTCTGTCTCGTACCCAGTAAAAGGGATAAGGCTGGCAAACAACGTAGAATGATTCATTTCATCGTTATAGTGACGCAACATAAGCGGCCTTAATTCATCATCTGCATACCGCTCTGCGATCATTCGTAACCTTGCCGCACCTTTAGCTTCATCGATTGCATTGTGCAAAAGGTAGTAAGCCATCATCTTTTTATTTTGAAAAATAGTTCGAGCCAAACCATTCATCATCTCAGAAGTGAAAGACAAATCAGATACTAAATATTTCTCGATGCAATCCTTGTACTCTTTTGAAAGACTCACACCTTGAGTATCGAATAAACCATAGAGACTGTTTTGTATATTATTCATAAACCATTCCTTTCCTCAGCATACATCTTCAATAAAGCACTCTCTCGAGTGCCTTATCGAGAGGGAGCAAGCTAGTTAGCGAGACTCTTTCTTGTGGTGTTCTGACGGGGCTGGATTCGGTTCAAAGGCAGCATTTGATCGCACCAGTCTTGGAGGTTGGTTAGAGATATCTTGCTTCTTAAGTTTTAACGATAAAGCCGTTCTTAGTTTTCCGTTCATATTCAGATCCTCAAAATAATGGAATGTTCTGGGCTTGGTAACGATATGCAACAAAGACAAAGAACACTGAGACAATACAGCTCGTTAACAAATTGTTACACGATCATTTTTAGAATGTTATTTTTTGGGATTAATAAGTATTCAGAGAGCTTTTACTTCTTTGAGAAATTCATTGGAGATTATTATTTGTCGCTGACGATGATGTACAAATCAGGTCTGTACCAGTTGGATTGAATAACAAGTAAAACGAAGCCGCGGACTTATCGCTGTTAATGAAATCCCGTGGAACGATTCTAGTAAACCAAATCCTCCCCCCTCTAGCTCCCCCTCAAATGCAGTTCACCGATCTCATTAGATTAACGTTCGAGGGGGAGAACATTCTTTGGCGCTGAACATATAACTGTACTTGTCACGATCGCTATTCAGTTCCTCCCCTTTCCCATTACCAACAAGAGATTGGAGATGTAAACCAAGGGGAGGTTAGGAGGGGATTATCAGTCTATTCTCATGCACAACCACCTACTTCACTGCCTTCACCGCTTCCATCAACGTTGTGTTGAACTGCTGTGGTTGCTCAAGCATTGGGAAGTGGCCTGAGTCTTCAATGTAGTAAATGCTGTAATCCTTGATGTGTTTCTTGTTCGCTTCTGAATCGGTTGGCCATAGGCGAGCGTTGACCAATATTACTGGCACGTTCACGTTCTCATACACACGGTGTGCTTCGCCTGTTACATATTGGTCTAGATAATAGCGGAACTGGTTTATCGCGATTGCTGGCGGTGCTGAGGCCATGTCTTGCGTTACCCAATAAAGTAAATCTGCGTCTACGTCTTTTGGTAGCGAGTCTTTCACGAACATAGTAATGCCAGATTGGAAGTCTGCTTCAAACGGTTTGGTCATTGCATCTAGGTCGCTTTGTGAAACCGCTAGTGCGACGTTTTGCGATGTATCGACACCAATAATGCCCTTCACTCTTTTCGGCATCAGTTTAGCGGCTTCTGCAATAACACCACCCGCCATGGAATGGCCGACTAAGATGACGGATTCGAGTTGTTCTTTCTTGATTACGGCTTTGATATCTTCAGCGAATGCGACCATGGTGTACTCTTCGCGATTAAACGATGAGTTACCGTGCCCTGCTAAGTCCATGGTGATCACTTGGTACTGCTTTGAAAACTCGCTCACTTGGTTTTGCCAAAGCCTGCTGTCTAAGCTCCAACCGTGAATGAAGATCAGTGCCGTGTCTCCACTCCCACTTTTGCCATACGCAATTTGCTCACCATCGTGAGATATCGTAATACCATACTTAACTGTTGAATCGTGAGCTATGGCATTCATGCTACCAAGCGCCATGAATACCAAGAATGTGATGTTTAGAATTAAACGTTTCATAGTGTCTCTCTACTTACTTTGGAGGGAACACAGAAAACGCCCCTCTCAATCAATATAGCCACTATAAAGAGTGAAGTTGTAGACAGGTCAATAGTGATTTATGTAGAAATTTTCTATGTGGTAAGTAGCTAGTTTCCGCCCGAAATTAGTTGTACTGGATAAGTGATAATTACAGAGGTCTGATTTTGAAATGCAGAAGCTGATAATAGGTAAATAGTATGAACTTCGCTTTATCATGATTGCAGCTAGCGAGTCGAAAGTATGCAAAACAAAGGGAGAAAATAAAGTTAGCACTAAAGAATTAGTGGTAGAACAAAGAGTAAACTAGTTTTAGAGGTTTTGTATAAACTGCCAAACACAATTAAAATTGATTGCATATGGTATCGATAGACGTAGTGAACTGTGTTTTCAAGATTTTAAGTGACGTGATATTTTTAACAATACCTCCCCGCATGATACATTTTTAGCCCATACGGAGAGGCTCAATTTAGAAATAGATAACATGAGCCCTAATGAAAGAACTAATCTACTTAAAGCTCTCGAAATACACAGTTTATCTCTTTATCTAACTTCCACAGGTATAAGAATCCGCTAGATAACATGACCTCTATGCTATGGTTAGGCTTTTCTATTACTAAATACCGATCATGGTTATTTTCTGTTGAATACCTTCCCCCAGTATATCTTTTCACAGTCCATTCGGCATGTTTCGCTTCTATAGCACTTTTCCTAGCTCTTGTTTTTCTTCCATAAGAGACAAACTCAATATCTAGACGTTTCTTGGGTAAGATAGTATCGAACAAAAGTTCAGTTGTTATAGCACCACTTATATTCCAATCACTAAAGAAGTAGTTATCACAAATAACAACTTTGCTAGCATCATTACACAATGACTTTATATGATCGAGAAGATCGTTTCTTAGAACACTAGATGTACAACTTTTTGAATAATTCAACTCTACATTAGGTGTGTTCACGTTCAAGTAAGGAAAGCTATGTTTGCTAGTATCTGATGTAAGTATGATTCGATACTTTGATAACTTCGATAATTCCTCTAAGGATTTCGTTGGGTAGCCACCAGATAAAAACCTTGTTAGTAATGCAGGAGAAAATATTGACTCTGCTCCTTCGGCTATCATCGACTGATGGCACCTATGCATCTGACAAGGAGATTCGACAAAAGGCATTTTCAGATGTGAAAACAGATTATGAACCAAACCATGATCCTCGCTTTTGCCATTTTTAAATTTGAAATACTCAATGAATAAGTCATCATCAAGGGTAACCTTAGGCATAGTTATCCCCCCATTTCAATTAGTTCATTAAGTGTTCCATCAAAGAAGCCTGAAGGAAATGAAACCAAGCTATTATTTTTATCTATGTAATGACCATTTCCGTTCAAAAATAGCTGTTGAAACTCTGTTGCAATATGTGCTTTGTAATGAATAACCACTTGATTTTTATCCAAAACCTTCTCAAAAACTTGGTGACGAATTTTGTTAATCAAATGCTCACAGTGCGTTTCGACTACCAACTGAATTCCACTACTCGCGATAAATGAGAAAAATACACCCAACTCTGCTTGAGCTTTCGGGTGAAGATGAATTTCAGGGTTTTCAATTATTACCAAGTCACCTTTTTTCGCAACTAAACACAAAATAATTACTTTGGCGACATAGCTCATCCCTGCACCTAAGTTAAACGGTGATACATGCCCTAGTGTTGCATCTTCAAAATAAACTTGGACTTGCGACGAAGACAAACTTTCTGTTTTTAGTTCTGTTTTAGTATCAGTGACCAGGCTCAACCATCGACTAACTTGATACGCCAGTGTTTTTGATTCTTTAAAACGACAAAGATCTTCAGAAAGAGCTTTATCTTTTACACTATCAAAATATCCAAAAATATATTGACCTGAAGCACCAACTTTACTTGAACTTGTCGCTGAAATCTCTTCAGGTCCTTGTCTATTAGCAGTTAAATAGAATAATTCAGGCGACATATCCTCACTTGACAAGTCAATACCAAAACTTAATTCGCCATCAACTTTAATCCCTTCATTTGTTATGCCAAGCTCATAATTTCCGTCACTACTAATCAAATCTATTCTGATTTCTTTTGCATTGTTATTTTTGTTTCTGATCTGCTTAAAATCATCCAAATACCTAACTAGAGGCTCCATTTTATATTTATTTTCTAATCGAGCATGTCTAATAGATAAGAGTATTGCTTGTATTACAGTAGACTTACCGGATGAGTTCATTCCAGTAATTATTGTAAGTGGTTCAAAATTTAACCGTTCTTTCGTTAAACTCTTAAAATCTTTCAACCCAATATTATTAAGCAAACTTAATATCCTCTATAATTTTATTAGCCAACTGAATTCTACTTGCTAATGCTGACACTGTTTTATAATCAGAATACAACCCTTTATCTTCTCTAATTACATTTTTGTAACCGCTAATTATATCGATAGCAATATTAGATTTTTCATTCGCCAACTTTAAGCGAACATCGTTGTTACTAAAAACCAACATAAGAACCTCGAATAAAGAAATAACGGTCCTATTGTTTGATTCTATGTATTTAAATGCATTCTCACCTAAAGTTCTTAGTACATGATAAAGAGCCCAAACAGTATTATTATGTAGGAAGTCTATAAAATTACTATCACATCTATTTAAAAATTTCATAGAAATAGAATGGAGCTCATTTATATCATTAGTATAAACTGGGTTAGGTATATAGCCATAAGCATATAGATAGAAAGTTAGGTATCTAAGCACCATGTACTCTTTTTGCATTCTACTTGAGTCTGATTTGGCTATTCCAAAAAATAGAAATCGATCATCATTAGAAATTGAGTACAATAAACGAGTTGAAGCTCCCTGGTGTAAGGCATGTCGCATTTCTTGTTGATTTAGTTGAGTTCCGCCACGATTTATCCTATCGAATATATAGAACTTGACCACGTCAGGAGTTGGTGGTTGTACGATATAAGTCTGCAATTGACAATCTTCAAACTTAGCTTGAAGAATTGGGGGTAATTGTTGAAAGCTGAGCCCATTGTAGTGCGGCAACATTTTCAATTTAGACAACAAAAAATTTCCGTCAATGAAATCACAGATAGCTGTCAGCCGTTGTTTACCATCAATAACTTGTTTTAATCCCTCTTCATTTTCAAACAAGTACAACATAGGGATTGGAATCCCCATCAGAACAGACTCAACCAATTCTGATCGTTGTAAATCACTCCAAACGCTGTAGCGTTGAAAGTCCGGAGTGATATCAATTCTGTTCTGTTTTATGTGCCGAACAATTTCGAATATACTAGACTGTTCCTTAGCTATACGAATTGACGTATCGGGTGCCATTTCATATGACGTATCACAACTCTCTATAGCGTCGGCAATCTCGATATCATCGTACACTTCTTGAGGAGGCATCAATTCGATTCTAGACATGCTGAGTCCGTGTAGTTGAAAATAATTTTAATAATAAAGAATTATCGCATATCGCGTATTCTCAGTCAGCTTTTGTTTTTATTGACGTTTTCACATTATCATTAAGAGTGATTAAAAAAAACACTAGCCCACAGTTTCCTAACTCTTTTTAAGCGGTCGTAGTAATCTTGAATGAATCACATTGTTCAATCAAATTTTTGTCAAAGCGAACGTAAGTATAGCCTATTAACTTGCCTAAAATTTTTAGTATAGTAACGAATCAGGTTCCACAATTTGTTTGAGTACATTTGTTCTATTTAACATGAACCGTGCTTTACCAAATTACATTTCTCCCACGATCAATTAATAACCTATTACAAAAAAGGCCTCGCAATGCGAGGCCTTTGGTTTTTCTATCTATCAGAAGAGATTAGTCGCGAAGTGCTGCGCCGAATTTCTCTGAGATTGAAGCTACGATAGCATCTACTGAACCAGCGATGTCTGCATCTTCTAGTGTGCGCTCTACAGACTGTAGGCTAAGTGCGATTGCTAGGCTCTTCTTACCTTCTTCAACGCCTTGACCAACGTATACGTCGAACAGTTTAGCGCCTGTTAGGAATTCACCACCAGCAGCGATACACGCTTCTACGATGTCGCCAGAAGCAACTGCTTCGTCAACAACTACTGCGATATCACGACGGTTTGCAGGGAACTTAGATACAGCTACTGCTTCTGGAAGCACGCGAGTATTGATAGCTGCCCATTCGATTTCGAATACGATAGTACGGCCGTTAAGACCAAACTTACGCTCTAGTTCTGGGTGAACAGTACCAATGATACCCACTTCTTTGCCGTTAGCCATAATCGTAGCCGATTGACCTGGGTGAAGTGCTGGGTTGCGCTCTTTTGCTTCTGAAGAAAGAGATTTGAAGCTATATGCGATTTCGTTTGCAGAAAGCTCAAGAACGGCTTCTAGGTCACCTTTAAGATCGAAGAAATCTACAGTGTTAGTTGCAATGTCCCAGTGCTCTTCGCCACGAGTACCAGAGATAACGCCCGCAAGCATCATTTCTTGGCGCATGCCGTTTTCAGCAGTAGCTTCAGGGATGAAACGTAGGCCTGATTCGAATAGACGAACGCGAGACTGTTGACGCTTCTGGTTGTGAACAACTGTGTTTAGAAGACCTTGGATTAGGCCAAGACGCATTGCTGACATGTCCGCAGAGATTGGGAATGGCAGGATTAGCGGCTCAACACCAGGTACAACAAGCTTTTGCTGTTCTGGTTCTACGAAGCTGTATGTGATTGCTTCGTGGTAGCCACGGTCTACAAGAAGGTCACGAACGCGCTTAAGCGGTTGGTTAGCTTCTTTGTGGTCATTCATTTTAAGTGCCGCTTTAGGCGCTTGGTTTGGAATGTTATCGTAACCGTAGATACGACCTACTTCTTCAATTAGGTCTTGCTCGATTGCGATATCAAAACGCCAAGATGGAGACGTTGCCGTCCAACCAGCATCAGTGCTTTCAACTTCACAACCTAGGCGAGTTAGAATTTCCACTACGTCTGTAGATGGGATTTCGTGACCTAGTAGGCTGTCTAGTTTAGCGCGACGTAGAGCAACTACGTTTGCTTTAGGAAGATCAGCTTCAGATTCGCTGCCGTTTACTGGCGCAACTTCACCACCACAGATTTCAACTAGAAGCTGTGTTGCACGCTCCATTGCTGCTGCTTGTAGCGTTGAATCAACACCACGTTCGAAACGTAGAGAAGAATCTGTGTGAAGGCCGTAAGCACGTGCGCGACCACGGATGTGATCCGGTGCGAAGAATGCTGCTTCAAGAAGTACGTCTGTTGTTTCAGTAGTAACACCAGAATCTTGACCGCCAAAGATACCAGCGATTGCTAGTGCTTTGTTTTGGTCTGCGATAACAAGTGTGTTGCTGTTTAGTTCAGCTTCGTTGCCATCTAGAAGTGTTAGCTTTTCGCCCTGCTCTGCTAGACGAACCACGATACCGCCTTCGATCTTAGCTAGATCAAATGCGTGCATTGGTTGGCCTTGCTCTAGCATCACGTAGTTTGTGATGTCTACAACTGGGTCGATTGAACGGATACCACAACGGCGCAGTTTTTCTTGCATCCAGATTGGAGATTCCGCTTTCACGTTTACGTTCTTAACCACACGGCCAAGGTAACGTGGACAAGCATCAGTTGCTTTGATTTCAACAGATACTGTGTCTTCAATGCTTGTTGCAACAGCGTCAACTGTTGGCTCTGTAACGTCTGCGCGGTTTAGTACGCCAACTTCACGAGCAAGGCCACGGATGCTGAAGCAGTCTGCGCGGTTTGCTGTTAGGTCTACGTCGATAGTTACGTCGTTAAGCTCAAGAAGCTCACGTACGTCCATACCTAGCGTTGTGCCTTCTGGCAGCTCAAGGATGCCGTCAGACTCTACGTCGATACCTAGCTCAGAGAAAGAACAAAGCATGCCGTGCGATGGAACGCCACGTAGTTTTGCTTTCTTGATTTTGAAGTCACCAGGAAGTACTGCGCCAACTGTTGCTACTGCTACAGTTAGACCAAGACGACAGTTAGATGCACCACATACGATGTCTAACAGCTCTTTATTACCTTCTGCATCAACAGCGCCGATATCAATTTTTGTAACTTGTAGTTTGTCTGCGTCTGGGTGCTGACCGCACTCAACAACTTTACCTACTTTAACGCCGGTGAAAACACCCGCAACAGGTTCTACATCGTCAACTTCCAAACCAGCCATAGTGATTTGGTGAGCTAGCTCTTCGCTGTTAATTGCAGGTTTAACCCACTCGCGTAGCCAAGATTCACTGAATTTCATAGTTTTGACTGCCCCGGATTACTTGAATTGTTTAAGGAAACGAAGGTCGTTCTCGAAGAACGCACGAAGGTCATTTACGCCGTAACGAAGCATCGTTAGACGCTCTACACCCATACCGAATGCAAAACCAGAGTATTTCTCAGGGTCGATGCCAACAGAGCGAAGTACGTTAGGGTGAACCATGCCACAACCTAGAACTTCTAGCCATTTGCCATCTTTACGTTTCACGTCAACTTCAGCTGAAGGCTCTGTGAACGGGAAGAATGAAGGACGGAAACGCACTTCAACTTCTTCTTCAAAGAAGTTACAAAGGAAATCGTTAAGAATGCCTTTAAGTTGTGCGAAGTTTACGTTCTCATCAACTAACATACCTTCCACTTGGTGGAACATTGGCGTGTGAGTTTGATCGTAGTCGTTACGGTAAACACGACCCGGAGCAATGAAGCGGAATGGCGGTTTGCCGTTTTCCATCGTACGGATTTGAACACCAGAAGTGTGCGTACGTAGCATTAGATCAGGGTTGAAGAAGAAAGTATCGTGATCAGTACGAGCTGGGTGATCGTCTGCGATGTTTAGTGCATCAAAGTTGTGGAATGCATCTTCGATCTCAGGGCCAGACTCAGTGCTAAAGCCAAGCTCACCAAAGAACTGTTCGATACGCTCAACTGTGCGTGTAACTGGGTGAAGACCACCGTTCTCAATGCGACGACCTGGTAGGCTCACATCGATAGTTTCTTCAGCTAGTTTCGCTTCAAGCTCTGCACGTTGAAGTGCGTCTTTGCGAGCTGCGATCGCTTGTTGAACAGCACCTTTCGCTTTGTTGATCTCTTGACCAGCAGTGCGACGCTCTTCAGGTGGAAGTTTACCTAGGCTTTGTAGTTGAAGAGTTAATTCACCCTTCTTACCTAAATACTGAACTCGCACTTCATCAAGTGCGACTAACGAATCTGCTGTATCAATAGCAGTCGTTGCATTAGCAATGATCTCTTCTAGATGTTGCATCATTTCCTCATCTACCAGTTGGTAGTGTCCGTATCGGATGATTAGTTTTTTTAGATAGCTACACATACTAATCAAACACGCTAACAATGCCAAATTGAATCGTTAAAAGAGCAAGTTATTGACTAAAAACACGGCAAATTTAACAGGATATTAATGAGGAGTAAGAAGAAGTGGAACAATTACTGGTTCCACTTCTTTATTTGGAGGCGAGCTAGGTTTTAGATTTAACGCGGCTAGACTCTAGATTTAAAGTCGCTAGGTTCTAGATTTGAAGCGAGCGGAGCTCTAAAACTAAAGTGAATTGTGTTCTAAATCTGACGTGAGTTATGTTCTAAATTAAAAGCGAGGTACGTTCTGGATCTGAGGTGAACTAAACTCTAACTCTAACTCTAAGTCTAAGTCTAAGTCTAAGTCTAAGTCTAAAGTGAACCGTGCTCTAAATCTGAATGGAACTGCGCTCTAGATTTTAAATGAACTGAGTTCGATATCTGAATCGAGCAAACACTGTTTTTACCTGCGTTTTTCGCTAAATAAACGGACTCATCGGCAGCTTTAACCAACTCATGCATGGACCCAAATTCTTGGGTTATTTCAGCTACACCGACACTAATACTGCCAATCCAAACTTGATTACTGGTTTCAACCTCTAATTCAGACACTTTCTGTCGCGTCGTTTCCGCGATGTGCATGCCGCCTTTAAGATCAGTATCTGGGCAAATCACCAAGAACTCATCACCCCCTAATCGACACACAATATCGTCATTGCGAAACGCATTTTTCAGTTCACGCGCGAGGGTTTGTAACACCAAGTCACCTGCATCGTGGCCACTGGTGTCGTTAATGCGCTTGAAGTGGTCGGCATCAATCATAATGCACACTAAAGGCATGCCAAGTTCTTTGGAGTCTTGCCAATGTACCGCTAACTGTTTAAAAGCACTGCGACGGTTAGGTAATTTAGTGAGTGAATCTGTTAACGACAGTTCTTCAAGTTTCTTGTTCGCTTGTTTTAACTCTGCCGTACGTTCCTCGACTTTTTCTTCGAGTAACTGGTTGAAACGTAACAACTGCTTGTTGCGCTCAGAGACTTGTTCAAATAAGCCGTTAAGAGCAGCGAGTAAAGGGATGGTTGACGAGTCTTTCTGCTTTTCTTCTGCTTCAAACGCTTGTTGAGGTGTTGCCCCCTTTTCTATCGCGGCCACTTGTCGAGCCATGTTTTGGTCGATACCGAGGATGTGGTATGCCAGCCAATGGATTAGGAAATCAAGTAACTGCCGTGCTGACGACTGATCTTCTTCCAAGATGAATGCTTGCATGCTGTAGATATCTCGCATAAACATGCGATGAACTTTGATGTGTTCTTCAATGTGTAAATCGTATACACCGCAATCTCTCATTAAAGATTCTTCTTCTGTAAAATGAAATTCGGCATAGCGTGTGAGATCGAGTAAAGCGACACTCATGTCGTCTATAGAGATAGTATTCTCTGACAACAGGTTTCCGTAGTGGTTGATAAAACCAACAAGGTATTGATGTTGTTCGTCTACGACACCAATGCCTGTTTCAAAGTTATTATCCCAATTGAATGAATTCATATATCCCTTAGGGCCGATACCACCAGCACATTTCACATGCATATTCGGAGGTTATAGATGCTCGAAAAATATAACCATTTTACCTGTGGGACTATTCGATTGTTTGATCCATTTTATAAAAATACGACTTTGAACATTCTAAATATGGCTCATCTTAAATTTGAGACGTTCCCTTTAACAAGAACGCCTCACGAAACCAATGCTAGCTTTTCGGGAAATGCTAACTTGTTGGAAATGCTAAATGGTTGGAAATACTAACTTTTTGTAAAGACTAAAAATAATATTCCAACGCCAGTTCAACAAAATCATCCTTCCGCGCGAAGAACAACAAGTCTTCTGGGGTTTCGTTCTCAAACAACCACGCGTTTAATCGCCACTTGAGGTTGTTGTTAATACGGCTAGATGCTTCGAGCTTTGCACTGTAGACATCGCTGTTATCTAAGTCTTGAGTGATGCCCGTTAACACCTCAGTTCCGTCTTCATCGTTCAAGGCGAAGCGCGCTCCAAGAAACACATCGTTTTGACCGACACTTTGGGCATTGTTGCCTCGGCTGTCGTACAGGTATTCAGCAATAAAGCCAATATCCCAATACGACTCTAGCGCACCAACCCATGTGTATTCAAAGCCTGTCGCAACACCTGTGTGGTTGTCGTAACTGTCGCGATAAATGCTTTCAAGCTTCCATAACCAGTCGCCTATAATGCCTTGCACATCGAGCCCGAAATGCTGCATTTGCGCGTAATACGGCTTGAGTTCATTGCCTTCTACACGATAATAAGGGTCACGATTTGTGCCGCCTAAGTAACTTAAACCGACATCCCAATCGCCGTACATTTGGCTATAGCGCAGTGCTACATCGACGTGCTTTTCTTCTTTCGATGATTCGTAAAGCGCATCGTCTGAAACGGGTACGGGCGTTCTTAACCGACCGTCTTCCCCTGCAAAGGTACGTTCACGAAAATACGGCAGTAACATAGCATCGATGGTTCCCCAGTCTTTGATTGACGTGAAGTGCACCATAGGCTGACCCAATTTTGATTCACCATCGACCGATTCAATGGCATCGGTTTGGTTTACTACGTCCACTAAGTGCGCTGATTCGGTTACACCCCAAAACACCTTACCGACACCGGCTCGCAGTTCGTAATCGTCCCAATAATTGAGATACAGAGCTTCACGAACATCGCCATGGGTTCGTTCATCATCTTCGCTGTCTAGGCGGTAAAAGGGCGTGAAGGTAAAGCTGCCGTTGCCCTCTTGTTGCTCCCAGTAAAACTCCGGTTGCAACACCAATGAGCTTTGCCCTTTATCCTGCCCTTGTAAGCCGTCGCTAAAGAACTGCCTGTGTTCAAGGTTTACCTGCCCTGCAAGTTCTGGGGTGACCTGTTCTACGAACTCAGAACTAAAGCCTGCTGCCACACATGGCAACGACACCTGCATAAGCCCAACGGTCGCCGCCAAGGTTAAAGATAACTGCGTTCCTGTTAACACAATCCTTTTCATATTCTTGCCTTACTTTGCACGTTTAAGTGTGTTTTTTTGGAAATCCTTGTCCTTAAGACCGGTCTGGAACGCTAAATCTGTCGTGGTTAATACCGTACTTTTACCTGTTTGGTGGTTTTGCATCGACATGGTGTGTGCGCGCCAGTATTGGTTTAGGTATTGTTTGTAATCTTGGAACGACAGGGTTTTCAGCAATGCGCCTTTACGGTCGTAAAACTCCACTTGAACTGGGCGGTAATATTGTTGGTCTAACCATACTTTTTGCATGGTGTAGCCAGAGTTTTTATCGGTCGGTACTTGCTCTAAGACAAAGGTATCCACGCCTTCGATTTCGGCGTCTTCAATGTAGTTGAAGGTGTATTTTCCTAGCTCGAACGAGCTCAAGTCTTCGTAAGCAAATTCACTTCCCATAAACGGGCCCGATTTGTTACGTGAAGAGATGCGTTTTACTCGTTTCAATGCTGGTAGATACAGCCATTGATCATCTGATTTCGCTATGTGTGAGTGATTCAAAAAAGCCGTGCCTTTTACGTCACGAGGCTCATCAAAAATGGTCAACCCTTTATCGCCGTCGTCATCAACCTCTAACGACTTCAATCGCATTAGGCGCGAGCTGCTTTCGCCTTGTTTGTTGCGAAGTAGCATTTCCATGGTCGCAACAGAATCGCCCCACCCTATATCGACGGCTTTACGCTGTTCGGCGATCTCTAAGCCTTTCGCAGGATCGGCTAACGCAGGGAAAGCCACGAACGCGCCAATAGTCATCAATGACGTTATTAGTGTTTTCTTTGTAATAGAGTGTTTAAAGCTTTTCATAATGATCTCCTTGAGTCAGCCCACCGCAGCAGGCTGACGATTCCTTACTTGGTTGAAGTAGTCAGTTCGCCAGTTGGGTTAGACGGGCTGGGTTGAGCTTTAGCGGATGACTTTGGTTCGTAATGAGTCTGCTTGTCGAAGATCATCAGTAAGCTAGGTAGCAAGATGAAATCGACCACCAGCGCAATGAAAATCACAATCGCACTGAGTAAACCCATGTCTGAGTTGAGTCTGAAGCTCGACATCGCTAGCACAGAGAAACCCGCCACTAACACAACCGTGGTGATCCACAATGCACGACCAACAGTGTGGAAAGCGTAACGCACCGCTTCTTCCGCTGATTTCCCTTCCATTCTGGCGCGTTGGTATTTACTCAAAAAGTGCACCGCATCATCGACCACGATACCTAGAGTGAGCGTGACTACGACCGATAAACCTAGGTTGATTTCACCGGAGATAAGCGCCCACAAACCAAAGCCGATAATCGCCGGGGCAATGTTTGGCACTAGGCTGATTAGACCTAAGCGAACCGAGCGCAGTGCAAATATCATCAGGCCAGAGATAAGCACTAAGGTGATTGGCAGAGTCGATAGCATGCTCGCCATATTGGTTTCACCGATGTGAGCAAACATCAATGACGGGCTAGATGCGACCACTTCATATTGCGGCGCATTAGCGGCAAACCATGAGTAGATGCGCTCTTCGAGTTCCACCAATTCCACACTGCCTAGGTTGTCGACCGTGAGTACCATTTTGATCGATGATTTATCGACATTGATTTGGTTATTCAAGTCCAAGCCGTAAGGCAGAGACATCTCGTAAAGCAGTAAGTATTGCGCGGCGAGTTCACGGTTAAGTGGCAGTTGGTAGTAGCTGTCGTCATCGCCATGCATGTTCTTGTTCAAACGCATGTAGACATCGGAAAGCGTGGCCACATGATCGGTTTCTGGTTGAACACGCAGCCAATCGGTAAAGTCACCAATCGCTTGCAAGAACACAGGATCGGCAATTGCTTGAGATTCGTTAGTTTTGACCGCGATGCTGATGGTGGTCATGCCGCTTACAGTCTGTTCCATGAAGTCGGCCGCTTGTCTGAACTCGCTTGAGGTATCGAAATACTTCACCGATTCATCATTCACTTTGTTCAATGGAATTAACGCGGCAGCGCCAACAATCACTAAGGTAGAAATCGGCAGCAGTGCTTTGCGGTTGGTCACCACAAAGTCGCCCAACTTATCCATGAAGGTGACTTTGTTTTGTGCAGCTTCATTCGCTGGCAAGGTCTTCACTGGCAAGAGCTTTAGCAGCGCAGGAAGCATAGTCACGGATAGGAAACACGCGATGATAACGCCCAATGCCGATAAGTTACCGAAGTCTCGCAATACTGGAGAATCCGACATGTTCATCATCAAGAAGCCAATCGCGGTGGTGACAGAAGTAATCAAAATCGGCATCGCATTAAGCTTGATACTGTATTGAATGGCTTGGGCTTTCTCCATCCCGCGTTGCATGGCTTGTCTCATGGTCACAATCACGTGAACACAATCGGCAACAGCAAGGGTTAAAACCAAGGTTGGCACGTTAACCGTTGCGGTGCTGAGGAACATCCCTGCCCAGCCAGATAAACCCATGGTCGCGACAATCGAAGAGATAATCACAACTAAGGTAGCAAGCACGCTAAAGAACGAGCGCAGCATAAAGGTTAGGAACACCAACACCACTAACAGCATTAACGGCACCAGTGTGGAGCTGTCTTCTTGAGCCGAGGTCATAAAGGCGTTATTCATGGCAATGATGCCCGCCTTGTGGAATTCGACATTAGGATATTGTGCCTCGTAGCGGTCAATCATGGCGTTGATGGCCGCAATGACTTCTTGCACTTCCGCCGTTTTGTCCACTTCGGGCAATTGCACCGTCACGTTGACAATGGTCACGTCACCAGAAGCCGATACCAATGCATTCTTAAGCAGTGGTTCGTTGAGGGCGATCTGTTTTACTTTAGCGATCCGCTCTGGTGTGTGCTCGTATTCTTCGTACAGCAAATCTTCCACTAACAAGTCGTCTTCAACGGCTTCGGTATGCTGATAATTGGCCAGCGAATCGACACGGCTTGAGTACGGGATCTGCCACGCATCGACCGTGAGGTTTTGAATTAAGGTGAGGGTTTCTGGAGTGAAGACATTGCCGCCTTCAGGTGCGACAACAATCGCAAGGTTGTCGGTTTTCGCAAAGGTAGTTTGAATTTCATCGAACGCCATCAACTGTTTGTTGGTGCCTTCGAAGAATATGTTGTAATCCCCTCTAAAGTAGAGGTTCTTCGCCCCTAATGCAGAGAGCATGATGATTGAAAAAACCACCAGCAGAACGATAAACGAACGCTTGGTCGGTATTGAGTGCCAACTGTTATTTAGATCCCCGTTTACGCTATCGACATTACGGTTATCTCGATTTTGGTGATCGAGAGCGGGCTTCTGGCTGTCATGTTCCATCACAGTCTCCATTTGTGACGATTCGTCATAGTTGTGTCTTAAAAAGCCAGCCGAAGCTGACAAAAGACACAATTCTTAGTCATACACTCAAGAAAACCAAAACAACACTAGGCAAACTTAAGTTTATGACGAATCGTCACTAATGGTTATTAATAAACCCACATAGGTGGGTTTAGTTGAAGCTTATCGACCTACTGACTCTAAGTAAGCGACTTCTTCACTGAACAGTTCTTGTTCTACACGGCGCCAGGTTTTACGGTAATCCCAATCACTCGAAAGGGGCTGCCAGTTGAGGCCGTCTAAAATCATGTTCGCGTTATGTAATACTGAATACGGATCTTGTAACCGCTTGATACAATGACTGTTTGAAGCATTCTGAGACAAAGCATTTGAACCAAATGCGATTGACCAGTTGGCGAATACGATGGCATCTGAACCCACGCCAGAAGAAAACTTTAGGTCACCGGCTTCTACTGCTTGATTGACGAGCAGATCCGCTTGTTCGATAACGATTTCTTCTAATTGATTCATCTCGGCCACGCGTGCACTGGAGGCTTTCTCTAGTACCCATGGGCTTTTCGCCATAATCGCGCAAGTTGATAATACCGGTTCCATACGAGCATAAACTCGGTACGCAACGTGCAATGCGACAATCTTTTCGCGTGAGTTGCCTTCAAACTCTCCAGAACGAGCAAACAACAGTGCCTCAGACTTAAGAGAATGAATACATAACGCTAAAACCACGTCTTCTTTGCTGCAAAAGTGATTGTATATCGTACCTTTAGAATAAGAGCTTGCCGCCGTTAGCCTATCCATCGTGAGGTTTCCGAACCCTTGTTCTCGAACCAGATCTTTTGCTAACAACATCAATTCTACTTCTCGGTCTGCGATGGATTGCTGCTTCTTAGACAGCACCGCTTTGCAACCAAAGATACTTTGTTTATCGCCTTTACAACCAAAGCCAAACATAATTTTTCAGTCCGTATTTGAGCTTAGCTATTACCTAAGCTTAATCAGCATTTAAAACGCTCCTGTCCAATATATTAACACGAATAGTAAATTCATGTGGTTAACCATTTTATGACGCTTCGTCATTTCTGACTTATCGTCATAATAGCGCAAATATTGATCATATCAAGGTGTTTTATAAATTAAATACAACTTATGAATGTATGGATAAATAGGTCAATAAGTAGATAAAGAAATCATCAACAGTCACTAGAGAGAGAAGATAGGCGCTTTCATGAAGACAACACGAAAGTTTAGAAGCTCATTCTTAACGTTAATAGACCACGTTATTTTAAGCCTTGGTGCAGAATCGGCCCCGAAAAAGACGCCCGTAAACCCCATCTTTAGCCACCTTCTGACCTAGAATGAATGAGTGTAGGCTTACTTTTTGGGGCAGACCTCTCCTTATGGTCAATATTTGGCTTACTAATGTCGTTTTCTGTTAAGTTGCTATAAATTCGGTAAGGGGTGACTTACAATAGTGACAACGACTTACCTTTTTTGAGAACACGATATTGAGCGCCAAATATTCTTATTTAGCTTGGCAAGTGAATACTTCTAGCCCAGCGGAAAAGCTGGTTTTATTGATGCTTGCAGATGGTGCTGATGAATTCGGTTACACCAATGTGTGCCTGCAAACGGCAGGTCAGCTTTGTGCTCTCTCTACGTTTGGTTTAGCCGACTGCCTTAAGTGTTTAGTCGACCAAGGTTTCCTCGATAAGGTGAAAGTAGACTATCGAGATAAGAAAGAGATTCACGTTTTCAAAATGCTCATTGAGCAAGAGCAAGCTACGGCGCACGTTGAGGTTCAACCGACCAATAGTATTCCGGTCTACTCTACTGCACCTGCACCTGCACCTGCACCTGCACCTGCACCTGCACCTGCACCCAAGTTTCAGCCTGCTCCGGCACCAATGCAACACATGCAGCAGGCCCCTCGCCCACAAGGTCGAGGCTCAATGAACAGCAACACCGTCTCTACTCATGATCTCAACGAAGAAGAGATACCATCATGGGCAGAACGTGCGTTTAAATTCTCCGGTTTGACCGGTGACCATAGTTTAGTATGGAAGAAATTTGTCCTCTGGTATAAAGCCAAAGCCAATGAATTAATGCCATTATCTCGGATTGAATCCAAGCTGCAGTACTGGCTAGTTAACGAGAAGCAAAATGAAAGACAACAACAGCAGAAGACCTCTCAATATTCAGGAAATGCAGGACAAGCTCAAGGAAATGGGTATAGACAAAAGCTTAGCCCATCTGAACGCTTCAGGCAGCAGCTCATTCAAAAAGGCAAAAAGCCAACCTTCTGAGCCAGCTTCACCTGTTGTACCTGATGCTACCGTACCTGAAGTGATTGAAGCACAAAGTACAGAAGTAAAAGTAGCGACACCAAACGCTGCGGGCTCTGGTGCGTCTCAACAAGTGCCTGTTGTTGATCAAGATCCAGCAGAGCTTGAGCTAACCGATTGGTGTATCCATGTGTTCGGTTCTTTCTTGAGCGTGTACGAAACTCAGTGGGAATACCAATACGGAAGTGAACCGAGCGGTAAGTTTCTTGAGTTTGCCCACTCTGTTGACTCAGACGGCCTTAACCGCGTACTAATGCACTGCCATGAGCGTATTCAACTTGGAAACAGTTGGCCGCCGCAAATGGGTGAGCTTTGGATCCTTAAAGATTCTTTGACTGAAGAAGAGCTGCTTGATAGCCGTATTCGTGTATTGTCGCGCACTGCTGTGAACAAGATTGAGAAGTGGTTAATCCAAAACAAACTGTACGACTTAAAGCGTACGGCTGAAAACAAGCTCGATGGCCTGTTTAAGAAATACTACTTGGAAGCAAAGCGTTTAGATGAGAAAGGCATGCTGGAAACAGAATTGCCGCAGTTCCTGCTTGCCGCTAACTCAGTGAAGAACTTGAACGACTTGAAACGCGAAGAGTATGAAAGCCAACACGGCAAAGCGATGAACCCAAGAATTCAGAAGATTCTAAACAGTAAGAAATAGCGCTCCTCGCTTAACTTATACCACTTAAGTCAGCGACATTACTATTCTACAGATACAAAAATGCCAGCTATCAAGCTGGCATTTTTTATGAATTCTTACGAACTCTTTAACGACTATCCGACCGTTATTTACGATCGCCTTACTGATTAATTACAGTAGGTGGATAGTTGCGTTTAGCGTAAATACGCCAGAGTCGTCATCTTTCATTTTGAAGTTTTGGTAGCTAGCGCCGACAGATAGTGGACCAAAGATGAAGTATTCTGCGCCTACACCGTACATGATATCAACGTCGTCTTGTTTGAAGCTATCGCCTTTCACTTCGTAAGAGTGAAGACCACCCTTCGCATATACGTGAAGAGGACCGAAGTCGATACTTGGTTTGATTGCTAGGTAAGCAGTACTTACGTCAACACCTTGTTTAGCACGGTTACCGTAGCTAACGTTGTCGAAAGAACCAAGATCCCAGTAACCCGCTTCAACACCGATTAGTGGAAGGATACCTGTACCTACGTGGATGCCCATCGCCGTTTCATCTTCACCAGCAAATGAGTTTTGACCACCCATAACACCACCGTATAACCATGAATCAGCCATTGCTGTTGAAGATGCACCTAGCAATACTAGTGCTAATAACGTTTTTTTCATATTCGACCTTTTTCGTCCTAGTGGCAGGCCTTGAGTGGTAATAAATTGCCACCAAGTCGCCCTGTATGTAATAACTATTCAATTAGTAATGCAATAAGCAAGATTTATACCTAAACCTTGCTATTGCGTCTAGCTTTATTCCTTAGCAAGCATCAATCGCGTTTTTAACACGCTTATCTGATACTGGGTAAGGCGTTCCGAGCTGCTGTGCGAAGAAGCTTACACGAAGCTCTTCTACCATCCAACGCACCTCTTTTACATTTTCTGGAACCTCGATCCCTTTTGGGATTTTATTCAGCAACTCTTTGTAATCATTCATTACTGACTCAACTTTGATCATATGCAAGCGATCTTTGTTCGGGTCAATCGGCAGTTTTTCCATGCGGCGTTCAATCGCTCTCATATAGCGTAGAATATCCGGCAGGCGTTTCCACCCACATTCTGTGGCAAACCCCTTAAAAATCAAACCTTCTACCTGAGCTTTTATGTCAGAAAGTGCGAATGCCATTGAAAGATCGACACGTCCTTTGAGCTTCTTACTGATGCTGAATGCGGTCGTTAGGATGGTTTCAACCTGTTGAGCAATCTCAACAACGCTATCGCCCAGCTCTGCACGTACGTGTTCTTTCAGTGCTTCAAACTGCTCTGGTTCCCAAACCAAACCGCCCTTCTCTTCAATCAGCTTATCAATACCACAAGCGATACAGTCATCGATAAGATCGAGCACCTGTCCGTATGGGTTGAAATACAAGCCAAGCTTAGATTTGTTCGGCAAGTTAGAGTGCAAGTATTTGATCGGCGATGGCACGTTCAACAGGATTAAACGACGCTGACCCGATTTCATTGCAGAGATCTGTTCTTGCTCGGTTTCGAACAATTTGATCTCTACGCTGTCTTTAGAATCCACCAGCGCTGGGAAGGCTTTAACATCGTAGCCGCCGCGTTTCTGCTGGTAGACTTTTGGTAACTCACCAAAGCTCCACGTATGCAGGTTTTGCTGTTCGATGTCATCGTCTGCCACTTTAGAAAGCGTTTCTTGAACCTTGTCTTTCAGGCTTTCTTTTAGCTCATGCAAGTCTTTCTGTTCTTTCAGCTTACGCTTGCGATGATCTACGGCGCGGAATGTTACCTTTAAGTGCTCTGGGATCTGGTCTAACTTCCAGTCGTCACGCACCACTTCTACACCTGTCATGCGGCGCAGCTCTTTTTCAAGAGAATCCAACAACGGTGCTTCAAGTGGTGTAACACGAGCCAAGAACGCATCGGCGTAGTTTGGCGCAGGCACAAAGTTACGGCGTAGCGTTTTAGGTAGCGACTTGATTAGGCTAATTACCAGTTCCTGACGTAGGCCTGGGATCTGCCAATCAAAACCGTTTTGGTCAATCTGGTTCAAGATAGGCAGTGGAATGTGTACCGTTACACCATCGTTGTCGTCGCCCGGCTCAAATTGGTAGCTCAGCTTCAGCTTGATACCATTTTGGTGCCAGAAGTTCGGATAATCCAAGTCAGTAACGTGGCTTGCATCACCGCGGAACAGCATCGACTTTTCGAAGTTAAGCAGCTCTGGTGTTTTCTGGCTGGTTTGCTTCCACCATGTATCGAAGTGACGGCCTGAAACAGCCTCTTCGCCAACACGTTGGTCATAAAAGTCGAACAGTTCATCATCATCGATCAAGATGTCACGACGACGCGATTTATGTTCTAGCTCTTCTACTTCTTGCAGTAGCTTACGGTTCTGCTTGAAGAAGGCATGTTTGGTTTCCCACTCACCTTCAACCAAAGCGCTGCGCACGAACAATTCACGGCTGACAGTGGCATCAATCGCACCGTAGTTCACTAAACGTTTCGGGATGATTGGGATTCCGTAAAGCATCACTTTTTCGTGTGCCATTACTGCCGCTTGCTTCTTCGACCAATGTGGTTCGCTGTAGCTGCGCTTAATCAGGTGTTTTGCTAGTGGTTCAATCCATTCAGGCTGAATCTTGGCGATAACACGACCCCAAAGTTTTGAGGTTTCCACCAGCTCAGCAGACATAATCCACTTAGGCTGTTTCTTAAATAAGCCAGACGCAGGGAAGATATGGAAGCGCGCATTACGAGAACCTTGATATTCATTCTTCTCTTGGTCTTTCATACCGATGTGCGAAAGCAAGCCAGATAACAAAGACATGTGAATGCCGTCGTAACTGCCCGGTTCTGTATTCAGCTTGGTATCCAATTCACGCATCGCTTGGTGAATTTGGAAATACACATCTTGCCATTCACGGATACGTAAATAGTTCAGGTAATCTTGCTTACACTGTTTGCGGAACTGGTTACTCGACAGCTCTTTTTGTTGCTGCTTAACGTAATCCCAAAGGTTCACAAACGTGATGAAATCTGACTCTTTATCGAAGAAGCGTTTGTGCTTATCGTCAGACGATTGTTGTTTGTCTGATGGGCGCTCACGCGGATCCTGAATAGACAACGCAGAAGCAATTACCATCACTTCGTGCAGGCATCTATTACTTGGCGCTTCAATCACCATACGAGCTAAACGTGGATCAATCGGCAGCTTAGCGAGCTTGCGACCAATCGCGGTTAGCTTCTTCTTGTCGTCGCCATGATTCTTGTTTTTGTTCGCAGACGGTTCGACTGTCGCGATCGCACCCAACTCTTCAAGCAGCCTTACACCATCTTGAATATTACGTTTATCTGGCGCTTCAACAAATGGGAATGCTTGAATGTCGCCCAAGCCTAGCGCAGTCATCTGAAGGATAACCGATGCTAGGTTAGTACGAAGGATCTCTGGGTCAGTAAACTCTGGGCGTGATTCGAAATCTTCCTCAGAATACAGACGAATACAGATACCTTCCGCGACACGACCACAACGACCTTTACGCTGGTTCGCACTCGCTTGAGATACTGGTTCAATCGGTAGGCGTTGTACCTTGGTACGATAGCTGTATCGGCTGATACGCGCCGTACCCGGGTCGATGACATACTTGATGCCCGGAACGGTTAACGAGGTTTCTGCCACGTTGGTCGCCAGAACGATGCGTCGACCAGTATGAGACTGGAAGATACGGTTCTGTTCACCCGCCGATAGACGTGCGTACAGCGGAACAATTTCGGTATCACGCAAGTTACGTTTACTTAAAGAGTCGGCAGTATCACGAATCTCACGCTCACCGTTCATGAAGATCAAGATATCGCCTTGCCCTTCATCACACAGCTCATCTACCGCTTCAAAGATACCTTCGATTTGGTCACGGTCTGAATCACTTTCATCACCACCTAATGGGCGGTAACGCGTATCAACTGGGTAAGTACGACCTGATACTTCAATGATCGGCGCATTGTTAAAGTGCTTCGAGAAACGCTCAGGATCGATGGTCGCTGATGTAATGATAACTTTAAGATCAGGACGCTTTGGCAGAAGCTCTCTTAGGTAACCCATGATGAAGTCAATGTTCAGGCTACGTTCGTGGGCTTCATCGATAATGATGGTGTCGTATTGGCTTAAGAAACGGTCGTGCTGAATTTCCGCCAGTAAGATACCGTCGGTCATCAATTTGATTTGCGTGTTATCAGATATTTGGTCGTTAAAACGAACCTTATAACCAACAAAATCACCCAACTGTGTTTCCATCTCTTCCGCAATGCGGTTGGCAACTGAACGTGCCGCAAGACGACGAGGCTGAGTGTGGCCAATTAAGCCCATGCGGCCACGGCCAAGCTCAGAACAAATCTTTGGTAACTGAGTGGTTTTACCCGAACCCGTTTCACCCGCCACGATAACCACTTGGTTTTCAGAAATGGCTTTCGCAATATCATCGCGTTTTTGGCTAACAGGGAGAATCTCTGGGTATTCGATGGTTGGTTTGTGCGAGGCACGCTGATTTGCCGTCATCATTGACTTGGCAATGTCTAACGCTATCTCATCGAAGACAACGTTCTTGGATTGTTCGTTTTTAATTCTACTCGCACCAGCAATTCGCTTACTCAGACGGAAGCGATCGCGCATCATACATTCGTTGAGCGCTTTACGAAGAGAAGCTGGGCTATTTTGAGATGCTTTTGTATTGGCTGCTGCTGAATGATCGGCAGGTTTAGCTTTTGGTTGATTAGTTTTTGGTTGTTTAGCTTTTAAATGCTTAGCAGGTCGGTTCGATGCAGGCTTATTCGATTTCGCTTCGTTCTGTGGAGAACTTGGCTGTGCTGCATTCTTGTTGTTGTCTGCTTTTTCCGGAGACGAAGTCAAAGCGTGTCCTATTCTTGTACTTATTAAACTCGCGCGATTGTACCACAAGTCTCAAACAAAAAAGCCTGACAACAAAGGGAAAACCTTTTGCTATCAGGCTGATTCTTTAAGCTAACACTAGCGAAGGCTATGAAAGCAAGGTCAAATGTAAGTCGTACTTAGTAAACTCTGGCTTAAAGCTAACGTTAAAACTGTCTCTACGAAAATGACAGTCAAAAACCACGATTAAAAAGAACAGCTAAAAACTACGCTTAGAACTCGTATTGGAAATAAACCGTGTTGTAGTTACTGCCGCCTTTGATTCGTCCGAACTGGGATGCGTTTTCAAAGATTGCAGAACGGTGATGCAATGAGTAACCGAACCACAAGTTGTTCAAGTCATTCTTACCAATCAAGTCGCCGACGTTTACATCGAATGAGAAGTCTAAGTAATTCAACAGATGGCTTGCTGTGTAACCTTTACGGTCCATCTCAGAGCCTTCGATATAGGTAATCGAATCGATGTAAGACATACCTTCTGCCACACCTACACGCCACTGGGTTGGCCAATCAAAGGTGTAATACGCTTTGATCGCAATAATATACTCGGTGCTACTCGATTGAACCTCTGAACTCCAGTGGTGCGCGATACCTGGCGTTAGGTAGATGTCCAATGGGAAGCCGAAGATCTCATCGGTTAACGGGTGGCCATAGAAGAACGAGGTCAACTGGTTGTTGTATTCGTCTTTCTCTCTATTGAACTTCATGATGTCGCCAATATTGGATGGCGTAGCCCAGCCGTGTGCGACACGTAAATACGGCGCATTGCTCAGCTTAGGTTTCGGCGCTTTCTCTTTGTCGTTAAAGAAACCAAAGCCAAGGTACAATTCACCTTGATAACGGTCTTCAACTATCGACGAATCATAGGCATTATCATCTAATCGAGTCACACCGGTTGAACCCAATAAGTACAAGTTTGAAGCCACATGGTAACGCGCTTCAACGCCGACATTCAGATCTACACCCGCACCAATCGACTCGCCTGCCGCAGAATAGTACTCGCTATTGAAGTCAGCACTTTTGTAACGAAGTGTCGCACTTGGGTAAAACTCCCAATCTCCAGTTTCATACTTGGCTTTCGCACGTAAGTTACCATGGAGGTTGAATTCACTGTCGCTCATTAATTCCGTCTCGACAGACCAAGAACCATCAAGTTGGTAGGTCAGTTGAGCACCGAAGTCCGCAGTATCGCCTTCAATTGCGTTCTGCTCAGAAGCTGGGATATCAATAAAACGCATGCGAGAAATAGCATTAAAAGACCATTTCTCGTCATCTGTTTGATAAAGATAAGCACCCATCTCGGTACCATCAATGAACACATAGTCGTTCTTGAAAAACAGCATCGGTACGAATGAGTTAACCGATTGGTCACCACCAGACGTGTCATAAGGGATGCTTGCAGTACGGAACATTGCAGCGATGCCCCACTCTTGTTCTTCAGCAGCCCACGCATTAGCACTTAGGAAAGCGCTACTTAGTAAAGCCACTCCAGTTGAAGTGAGAGTCGGTAAATATTTGAGCTTCATTCTTATGTAATTACTCTTTGTAATAAATATTGTGTAACTGAATAGACATTTATTAACCATGATGGCTAACTATTTTTAGGTTTGATCGGCATTGACCGTTACAATGTAGAATATTCTCGGTTAAATGAAAGTATTGTGAAAGTCTCCGAATTACAAAACATTATAGATCAGTTACCCAAAGATTCCGATCCAGATATTGTTGTGGGTGAGGCATGGCTGCCCGAGCGTTTGGTGGATACCAACCTAGACGGCGACATGCTATTTCTTGAATTCGATAATGCCCCTGAAGACAATCAAGGGGATGAAGAAGGCCGTGGCTTTGTTGAGCACGAGATTGCTATGATTCGAGAAAAGCTCGAACTGTTGTTAGACGAGCCTTCCGATACCAAGACCAAAGCCGATGCCCTATTGGCAATATTTCTAATGGGCCATGAACTTTCTAGCTCGGAAGTTATCGAAGTTCTTGAATCAACAGAATCTGAATCAACAGAGCTTGAATCAACAGAATCTGAAATGACGGAGCTTGAGGCTACTGAGTCTGAAATGAGAGAACTCAAGATCATAAAGCCAGAAGCAACCGAGCCTGGAATGACAGAACTCAAGATCACAAAGCCAGAAGCAACCGAATCTGAATTGCAGAACACGAAATAAAAGAACTCCACGACGACTAGCCACCAATGATTTTAGGTACCGTATTGAAACCCTCTACGACTTCATCTCTTCCCCTATTACTCGCCGGACCCATTTTAAGAAAAACCACCGCTACTGAAGTGGTACTTTGGTTAGCCACCAGCTCGCCCCTTGTTGGCCGGGCTGATCTTTATATTCGAGAAACAGGCTTTTCGAACGAAAAAGAGCATTCTGAACCAAAACAAGACCAACCGTTTTATACCTCATCGCTTGAAGAGCATGATTCGATTCAAATCGGTACACATGCGTGGATAACGCTAATTCGCTTACAAGGTGAGTTTCCGACTAATACGCTTCTTGAATATGACATTCACACAGAGTCAGGTTCACTAAAAGAGTTCGCCCCTCACCTTGTTTACAACGGTAAATCTCGCGTTGAGTTTAAAATATCTACATCGGCTGATTACATTCTTCATGGCTCTTGCCGTAACCCTCATCATCCCAGCAAAGACAGCCTAGTCGCGGCCGATAACAAGATAGCCGAGCAAACCGTCGCTGAAAGACCCGACATGCTGATGATGAGCGGCGATCAGATCTACGCCGACCATGTGGCGGGGCCAACACTTGATGCTATTCAACAAGTGATTCAATTACTTGGTCTTGTTGGCGAGAGCTTACCGACTGACTCGCAAATTAAGCAAATCAACAGCAGTGACGCGCTGTATAACAGTGAGTATCACTTATATCAGCGTCATCAGTACTTGCCGCACCACACCGCTTCAGAATCCATGCTCGATAAGTTCTTCCCGAATCGTGGCGTGCCGATTTTTAGCTCTACCGATTGTGAAAACCACTTGGTCACGCTGTCTGAGTTTATCGCGATGTACTTGTTGGTTTGGTCTCCAACATTGTGGCAATGTGTCAATCGAGAGCGTTTGATTGAGAATAACTTCACGCAAGGTGGACGCCAATTAACACCGACTGAGCAGCAACAGTGGCGTGATGAAAGCGTCATCATGGATGATTTCATTGCTGGCTTGCCGCAAGTGCAACGTCTGTTCGCGCATATTCCAACGTACATGATCTTCGACGATCACGATGTGACTGATGATTGGAATCTCACTGTAGGTTGGGAGCATGCTGTCGACCAAAACCAGTTCGCCACTCAAGTGATAGGTAACGGCCTCGCTGCCTACTGGATGTGTCAGGGTTGGGGTAATAAACCGGAGAGCTTCGACGAAACGTTTATCGAGCAAGCAAAACAGCTTTTTGTCGATCAACCGCGCATTACTAAACAAACGCATGATGAAGCCGGTGATAGCAATACTACTCACTCTATTGGCAATATCGAGCCAGACAAGCATCAAGCCTTCATTGAAATGCTGAGTCGCTTTGAAGAGTGGCATTACACGATAGATACCTCACCAAAAGTCATTGTATTGGATACTCGAACGCGTCGCTGGCGCTCAGAGTCTCGTATGAATAAGCCTTCTGGTTTGATGGATTGGGAAGCTTTGATTGAGTTTCAGCATCAATTGCTGCATCAAGAAAAAGTAGTGATCGTTTCTGCTGCACCGATGTTTGGCGTGAAGTTTATTGAAACACTGCAAAAGATGGCGACCACAGTAGGTAAGCCGTTAGTCATTGATGCTGAAAACTGGATGGCGCATCCGGGCAGCGCCAATACCTTGATTAGTATCTTTACTCACACCAAAACACCAACGAACTTTGTGGTGCTTTCTGGTGACGTTCACTACTCTTTTGCTTACGACATTAAGCTTAGGTATCGCAGAAACAGCCCGAACATCTATCAAATCACATGTAGTGGCATTAAAAATCAGTTCCCTGCTTCGCTGCTTAAATTCTGTGACGTGTGGGATCGCCTGTTGTACAGCCCACGCTCAATACTCAACTATTTCACTAAGCGTAAACGTTTAAAAATAGAGAAGCGTAGCCCTGATAACCAAACTTTCTATCGCCTTTCAAACCGCAGTGCAATTGGTGAGCTCAGGTTAGATAACGACGGGAAACCGCAATCGATCACGACACTCAGTGGTGATGGTAAAATTACCCGTTTCCCAGAGCCAGATTGATAAAGTGCTCCTTATCGCTCGCCTATCCGTAATGTCAGTTTTTAGTAAAGACGCTTGCGATCACACTCTGTAGACCCAATAGTTGTAGTTATAGTTGATAGCTATCAGCGTTACGGAACCCGATACAAATTTTAACTGGAGCTCGTTATGTTCAATTCTCTCACATCAATGTTTAAACAATTGATTGAAGGCCAGGACCTAAGCAAAAACCAAGGCGCATCACCTAATGTCGCCATTGCGAGTTTATTGTGTGAAGTCGCGGGAGCCGACCATCAGATCAATGAATCAGAAAGAGTCGCTAAGCTACAGCTTCTGCAACGTTTGCTGGATTTAGATGAAGAACAAGCAAAGGTTCTGCTAGCGCAAGCAGAACCGAAAGTAGAGCAATCAGTATCGCTGTATGACTTTACATCACAACTCAGAGACCTATCTCAGCCAGTGCGAATCGACTTAATCAAAGCGATGTGGGAAGTGGCGCATGCCGACGGAGAAATTGACCCTATCGAAGATTCTGTGATCCGTAAAACAGCGGAACTGCTCTACGTTGACCACAGTGACTTTATCAAGACTAAGCTGAACGTCCTCGGTAAAAGCTAACCAAAGGCTCTTTAATCGTGTTAATGGTCGCTAATCGCGCCACTAGCGTTAATGGCCGTCAATAGAGCAAACGAGCTCTACTAGGCAGTTAACTAGCGATTAAACTGACGGTATCTATCAGCGTAATCGATCGCCATGCATGATGCCTTTGAGCTCTAACGGCGTGCCCTTCTTAGTGACATAAAGGCCGCGCTGATTTGATACCAACACACTGCGTTTGCCTTCCGTTTGTTGAATGTATAAGTGCTTGATATTGAATGTCTGCTTATCTTGGGCCTGATCCTGGTCCAATTGATAAAGGTAGTAATGATTCCCCCAGCGCAAGAACACACCAAACATCTGCTTAGTTTGAGCGACATTCCCATCCATGTCATAGCCAATGTACTGCATTTTGACTCGACCATTTTCCAATCGGAGCGAGATTCTCTCCCACCCGACCATCGGGTATTCCGCAGAAAATCGATAGGTACTTTTGGTTGCGAGCCCAGAGATTAAGCCTACATTTAGAATCACAAAAAGCGTCAATAAGATAGGCATCCAAAACTTACGATTCATACTTATTGCCCTCGCTCATTGTTATTGTCGCCTTCGCAAGAGACAGTTTTAAACTGATGGCTTATCTCTTTCCAATGTCCATTTATCAAGGCGACGGCTTGGATATTTTGACACCCAACGCCAATGCGATGCAGATAGAGCGAATCAACACCGAGCTCTGACACGGTATCCAACTCTTTTATGACGGCTTCATCAAAATTCAAACTGTCGTGATAAACATCCATACCTCGGTAGGCACTCTTATCTATAAAAAATGCAAACTGATAAAACAGCATGAGAAGAAGCGCGCTGACTACAATTCCGGCAATACGAGATTGGTGACGAGCGATAAAGTGCTTCGCCTTAAACTGACGTGATAGTGAACCCTGTTGCTTTGATTGCCCAGCTTGTTGGTTCATGCCAGAAGGCTTAAACGGTGTCGCTGATGTTAACTCATCGACGATGGTGGTTTTCTCTGAAACGATGGCGGCTTTCTCTGAAAACGCAGCTTCAACATGCGCTTCAGCGGTAGATGTTGGCATCGATAAATAACTACCTACCTGTTTCAAACCATTGAAGCTGTACCCTTCCTTTTGAACCGTTAAGATTTTGCAATCACACTCAAACGAATTTAATGCAGTGCGAATGTTCTTAACCGCGACATTAAGTGAACTGCCCGTCACAACCCTGCCCGGCCAGCAATGCTCAAGTAAAAAGTCTCGACCAACGGCTTTTGGGCTGTTCTTCACTAGATGCTCAAGGATCAGACCTTCTGAGGGGGATAAGGTGACCCGCTTACCAGATTCCGAATCAATGAGTGTGTTATTAATCAACTCGATGCCCGAAGCGTCTAAGGTGATTTTTTCATGGCTATTGGCGTTCATTTCGGCGAGGTGTTCATAAATAAAAAGGTCATCAAAAAAGTGTTTGTTTGGTCGAACTAATAGCAAACCATACATAGAAAAGAGTAGTGACAAGTTTAGCCAATAATTAAGCTAAATATAAGCTCAGCGAGTAACAATATAAAATAACAACAAGGTGAGTCAGTCACGTAAACTAACTCACCTTTGAACATAGCCAAGGTTTAACTCTAAACTGGTCATGCCCTATATTAAAGCCTCGTCGTTACGCAATCTAAAAACGAGGTCACAATTCTGTTCTAGCGAAATTAGAGTTCCAGTTTGAATCCAAGTTCACTTACCATAACTTCAGCGAAGCCTAACTTTACTGCATTCAACTGATTGGCAACTTCGCGCGCTTGCTCTTCGTTTTTAGCCAATATTGCCATTGAATAGACTGGCCTGATCATCGCTTTTTGGTTTGGCTTCTCTTCTGCTATTTCTTGATGTTTTAAATAAGCAGACGTAATCACACCTTGAGCACTCCAATCGACAACCATTTGTAAATCTTTGCTAATAACCTCATCGACAATGAATTGATTCTCAGGCTCTTTCCAAGCGAGTTCTACTGCGTAGTTTGTGAAAGCGACGTCCGTGTTTAACCACTTATTACCGATGTCTCTGATTTCAGTCACCTCTACAAGCTCTTTAAATTGGAATGGCAAGTTACCAATCAAGTCTCTAACGTGCTGCTCACTGTCCGCTTCAATCACAAACTTAATCATCGGAAACTTTTTATCCCCAATAAAGCTTTGTGATACGAACATATCATGGACCAAGCCCGCATCAATCAGGTTGGCAAATGCTTTTTTCTGATGAGGCATTGCTTCAAATACGGCTTGGGCGTCATCGGTTTTCCAAGCCACTGACACGCCGTATGCCGCTGCATGGGCATGGGTTGAAAAAAGAATAGCTGAAAATAGAAAGCTAAAAATAGCTAAAAAGGTTCCTAGAGTTGTTTTCATTGTGGTGGCTTCCTAATTAGTCGCGAATAATTTCATACAAGTTAGGGTCAGCAGAAACCCCTTCAATTGTTAAAGGTGGTAATTCTTTTCTCATCGCCTGTATCGCATCATGGAAATGCTTTTTGCTTTCCCACTCTGCAACATTAATAAAACGGTATGTCGCATCCGAGCTTAAAGAGCGGTGCAATTTGGTAGAGATATATCCTGGTTGCTTCACCAATACGTCTCGCGCATCTTCCCAATACGTTAACGTAGCGGCTTCATGGGCTGGCTCGACTGAAAAAGTGTTTATCAATACAACGGTTTGTGCCGAAACCAACGCACTTACGCTTAGCGCCCCCAGTGCCAATCCATACTTAATAATGTTCTTCATCCTATTCTCCTTGTTTTGGGTGAGCTAACGCTACCACCTAGCCCTACCCAATCAAGGTCGAAACCTACGATTTAATATTAATTAAAAAGCTAAATTTCAAACGAATATTATTCACTCGTAAAATAAGCGATGTAGCCATTCACTATTGATAAACCACTTGTTGAAATTAGGTTTTTGAGGATCGTCATTACCCTCAAATAACAGGCACAAAAAAACCACCTAATAAGTAGGTGGCTCTTCATTTTAATAACTCACAAGATTCAGGCTAACTTTAAGTGTTTAACCAAGCGCCTCTCTGAAATACAAACGATCACAACATCGTCAGCGCAAGCTTTGCCAAGTTATAAGCGTCAACATAACCAGAGTGCTGACGACCTTCCCACTCAATGTTTTTCGCTTCTTGAGCAGCACGGTGACCAATACGTTTCTCTTTCAATCGATTCTGAACTCGATAAAGTGTGGCGATGTTCAAGAACTCGCTAAATGGCGGTTCGATGCCTTTCTCAATACACTCTTTGTGTAAGATAAGGTCGTCACGTCCCCACGCTGCATAGATTTTCTTTGGGCCACCGAAGTTCTTAATCATCGACTTGATAACAGACTCTAATGGGCGACCCTGTTTTTCGATTTTACGAGGTGTAATACCCGTTAACTCGGCGCAGAATAGAGAGACTTCGTCTTTTTCGGGCTTAACGTAATATTGCGCGCGCTTCACGATGGTTCCAGATACAAGATCGATCTCAGCAAGACCAATTTCAATGATCTCCCCTGTTGTTCCTACACCGTCTTCGCTCCAACAGCACATTTCCAAATCGAAACACACCACTCGATTGTGATTCATACGTCGCCTAATTCTCTCGTCAAAAATTTCGTGAAATTGTACATGAGCCTAATAAAGAACTCGACCCCAGTTGCATCAAGTGCTCATTTAGCCTGCAATTGTGACTCGATTTCGGCCATTTGACTTACTTAGGTATAACATGCTGTCAGTTTTTTGAAGGAGCGCTTCAATGTCTTCATTAGTGCGGATGGTAGCCCCGATGCTTAGAGTACAACTCAATAGCTGGCCAGAATGCTCGCAATGAGACTCACTCACCGTCTCCAAAATACATTCTAAATAGCGAGACAATGAGTCATGTTCAGTGATGCTCGAAATGATACCGAACTCATCCCCTCCCATCCGGAATAGGTTATCTCCAGACTTCAAGCTCACTGAGATAACCTTAATCACATGGATAAGTAACGCATCACCGGCTGGGTGCCCAAACTTATCATTGATCTCTTTAAACTTATCAACATCAAACACTATTAAGCTAAACGGCTTATCGCTTTGTATCGATTGACCAAGCATCTTATTAAAAGCTCGGCGATTATAAATTTCCGTTAAACTGTCATGATTGGCAAGAAAGCGAAGTTCTTCTGTTCTTTCATCAATCATTCGATACAAGCGCTCTTTCTCTCGAATTTGCAGGTTCACAATATAAGCAAGCAGTAACGAGATAGTAGTACCAACTATGCCGATTCCCGCCAACACTAAGTAACCATTAAATGAAATACATGCATCTATCTTGAAGTCGATGATCCATTCACGATTAGTTAATGTAATCGTCTTTGTAATGTGCTGCCCAGTTACCGCTTCATAACCATTGGTTTCGAACATTATCGGGGCATCTTCAGCTTCAAAACCGCTATCGGTAACACGCACATAAACGTCCATATCGCCGACAGTAGATGCCAGAAGTTTCTCAAAATAGTATGTGGTACGAACAACACCAATCACAACCCCTAACAAATTGTCAGTTTGACCATCAAACACAGGGTGGTAAACCAACATTCCGCTCTTAGGTGTATTGCTGTCTAAACCATCTTGCAATAGACGAACTTTGTCTGAAATATTCGCTTCACGTGTTTTTTTAATGTTATCAATGATCAGATTAAACCGCTCACGAGAAGAATAAAAACCCAAAACACCGTTGTTCACTGGATCATTCGGATATATATCTGTCGCGATAAATACGGGCTCACCATCCAAGATATAACCATAAGTTTTTGGCCCATGTTTAGGGATAGTAAACATTCTATAGGATGGGTATTGAGCTTTCATTTTGGCGGTGTGCTCGGCAAGATCTTCTACCGCTACTTTTTGCATCCACTGCAATCCGATCAGGCTTTTCGAACCGTTAATCGTTTGCTGAGCAAAACGATCAAATCGATCCCGACTATCGACATCATTAGAATAGAAAAAATTTGCACCGGAACCGATATAAGCGACATCGTTATCAATAAACGCTTTTAAACTGAGCGTTTGATGCTGTGCAAAGCTATCCAGATTCTCATTCAAAGACCTATTTTGATTCAACGCAACTAAAACAAAACACAACACCGTCATCAAAAATGTGGCAAAAAAGACAACTAACGGCAAAGTTCGTTTCTTCAACCCTGTTATAGGGTCGGTAGTGTGGGGCATACAGCTTCCCATATGATGTTATTTTGAGTCGAAAGTATACACTGCCGGAATGCTAGGCTCTATTTATCTTTGACTCTCACAATGGGATAAAACTAACACTATTTACAACCCATGGACATTTACGGCTAATAAACCAACAAATCTCGATTAACTTTCAAGCTAAGTCACCAAAAAGCCAGTTTATTGAAAACATTAAATAAAGCCCTTAAGCCTTGAATATGCTAGTATCCACCCATATTTATAGCTTGAAAGTGACCATTTCTGCCTTATGCCACTGAGTTTCTTTCCAACCTGTATATTCCTTTAAACCGACGAATATACCGTTAAATCAATTTTAAAGAGAAATCACTATGATCGTTGATTTGAACCTAATCCCACAAACGTTTGATATGCTTCACGCAGGCCTAACGGCATCAAGCGTTTTACTACTGCTAATTGCCGTTTCTCGTAAAACCAAAGTGGTTGAGAAAGTCGTAGAAAAACCAGTAGAAAAGATCGTTGAAGTTGAAAAGCCAGTTGAGAAAATTGTCGAAGTAGAGAAAGTTGTTGAAGTTGAACGTGTGATCGAAAAAGTAGTAGAAGTTGAATCTAAGCTGGCAACAGCACCAACAGATTCTGCAATGCAGCTACTGTCTATCATGCAGCAAGAAGCTCGTTTAATTGACTTCCTAAAAGAAGACCTAACATCATTCTCTGATGAAGAAGTTGGCGCGGCGGCTCGTGTTATTCACACTGGCGGTCAAAAAGTATTAGCTGATTACGTAACGCTTTCTCACATCCGCACTGAAGATGAAGAAACACGTATCACTATTGCTGAAGGTTTCAACCCTCAAGAAATTCGCCTAACAGGCAACGTAACGGGTAACGCACCGTTCAATGGCACATTGGTTCACAAAGGTTGGAAAGCAACTGACATGAACCTGCCTAAGCTTGCTGAGAACTACGATGCATCTGTGATTGCACCGGCAGAGGTGGAGCTATAATGGAACACCAAACTCAGCCATCATCGCACGAGTCGTCTGCACAGACGCATTCACAAGAGCTATCTTCTCAAGAGCAACATCAAGCGCCTAAGTTCAGTGTTGGTATCGATTTAGGTACCACACACTGCGTTTTGTCTTACATCGACACAACCAATGAAGATGCTCGTGTAGAGGTGATGCAAATCCCTCAGCTAACGGCACCTGGTACAGTAGAAACTCGCAGCCAACTTGGCTCGTTCCTATACCAGCCACACGAACATGAAATGAATGCGGGTTCTCGCGTTCTACCTTGGTCTTCTGAGCCTAAAGCACTGGTTGGTGCTATTGCTCGTAACCTTGGTTCGAAGACCCCTATTCGCTTAGTCGCTAGCGCGAAATCTTGGTTATGCCACAGTGGTGTAAATCGTCGCGACGCATTTCTTCCAGCAGGTAGCCCTGAAGAAATTGAAAAAGTATCTCCGCTTAAAACAACTGAGTTGTACCTTGAGCACCTTAAAGATGCTTGGAATCACGCGAATCCAGAACACAAACTGGCAGACCAAGATGTAACGATCACGGTTCCAGCTTCGTTTGATCCTGCGGCTCGTGACCTTACAGCAGAAGCTGCGCGTAATGTGGGCTTCACTCACCTAACGCTTCTAGAAGAACCACAAGCGGCTCTTTACAGCTGGATTGATAACAGCAACGACACATGGCGTGATGAAGTGAACGTTGGTGACATCGTTCTTGTTGTCGATATCGGTGGTGGTACGACTGACCTTTCGTTGGTTGAAGTAACACAAGATGAAGGCAACCTAAGCCTGAACCGTATCGCTGTAGGTGAACATATCCTACTGGGCGGCGACAACATGGACTTGGCTCTCGCTTACCGTCTGAAAATGAAACTTGCTCAAGAAGGTAAAGAACTGGCTCCTTGGCAGGTTCAAGCGATGACTCACGCGTGTCGCGATGCAAAAGAAGCACTGCTCAACGATACCGAACTGCAATCAGTGCCAATCGTTGTACCTAGCCGCGGTTCTAAACTACTGGGCGCAACACTGAAAACAGATCTGACTCAGCAAGAAGTACAACAAACATTGGTTGATGGCTTCTTCCCGAAAGTAGCGGTGACTGATCACCCAGTACAAAAGACGCGTGGCGCACTGACTCAAATGGGTCTGCCTTACGCTCAAGACGCAGGTATTACTCGTCACATTGCTGCATTCCTTTCTAAGCAAGCGAACGCGCTTTCTGGAAATAGTGAAACCGCTCAACAAGATTTTAACCCGTTTGCAAACATGCCCGGTATGCCCGGTACAGAAGCGCAAGGGTCAGAAGCGCCAGCGGCAGACTTCATCAAACCAACAGCGGTACTGTTCAATGGTGGTGTTCTAAAATCTAATCTACTTGCTGATCGTCTTTCAGACACGATCAATGAATGGCTAATTAATGCAGACGCTGAATTTGCTAAACAACTTTCAGGTTTAGACTTAGACCTAGCGGTTGCGAGTGGCGCTTCTTACTACGGCGCAGTTCGTCGTGGCCAAGGCGTTCGTATCCGTGGTGGTATCGCATCTTCTTACTACGTTGGAATTGAAAGCGCGATGCCAGCCATCCCAGGTATGGCGCCTCCAATGGAAGCACTGTGTGTTGCGCCATTTGGTATGGAAGAAGGCTCAAGCGTTCAAGTGCCTAGCCAAGAGTTCGGTCTAGTGATTGGTCAGCCAGTACACTTCCAATTCTTCGGTTCAACAACACGTCGTGAAGATGAAGCTGGTACGCACCTTGACCACTGGGCTCCAGAAGATCTTGATGAGCTTCCTGAAATCCAAGTGACACTGCCTGTTTCTGAAGGTCGTCGCGAAGGTGAAGTGGTTCCCGTGACTTTGGCTTCTCGCGTTACTGAACTAGGCACGTTATATCTAGAAGCCATTGCGACTGACAATGGTCAGAAGTGGCACGTTGAGTTCGATGTTCGTGAAGACTCGAATAACGACTCAAACGAACAAGCATAATGAATCAACGGCACCTTAACGGGTGCCGTTATTTTATCAATGCGATTCCCTATCCCTGTATTAAAAGCATTCCAAAGACAATAATAAGACCAAGACTATCCATTAACTGGTCATCACTTTGGCAGAATAAGGTTTTGTATGGCATCTCCTCGTTTTTTAGTCGGCATTGACTTAGGCACAACCAATACCGTTGTTGCTTACTGTGAAATCAACGACGACCTACAACATGCTCCCGTTTCTCTTTTCGATATTGACCAACTCATCGGCCCCGGTGAAGTGGTTCGCAAACCGCTACTTCCATCCTTTCGTTACCATCCTGCACAAGGTCAGATCTCCCCTTCCGATCTCACTATGCCTTGGGAACCGAGCTTGGTTGAAGGCGATATTCAAAACGTCATCGTAGGTGAATGGGCACGCGAACTGGGCACAAAAGTTGAAGGCCGCCAAGTATCCAGTGCTAAGAGCTGGTTATCTCACCAAGCGGTTGATCGTAACTCCGACATTCTGCCTTGGGCAGGCGCAACTGACGTCGATAAGGTGTCTCCTGTTGTCGCAAGCGCAAGCTACTTAAACCACATCCGCCAAGCATGGAACTACCGTAACCCAAGCAACAAGCTTGAAGACCAAGATGTTGTAGTCACCGTTCCCGCTTCATTCGATGAGACAGCACGCAAGCTGACACTCGAAGCGGCAGAACTGGCGGGCTTAGGTAAGATTCTGTTACTCGAAGAGCCGCAAGCCGTTTGTTATGACTGGTATGCACGTCATCAACAAACCGCTGCCGATGAACTTCAGCAAATCCCGCTGATTCTAGTGTGTGATGTCGGCGGTGGTACCACCGATTTAAGTTTGATCGAAGCAAGCTTCAACTCAAACAATGGCGATGACCAAGAACTCGCACTCGACCGTATCGGCGTTGGTGAACACTTAATGCTCGGTGGTGATAACCTAGATTTAGCCCTTGCCCACCTTGCAGAGCAACGCTTCAATCAAAACAAAAAGCTGAATGCCTCAAGCTTAACCAAACTGATTCAACAGACTCGCGCCGCAAAAGAGAGCCTGCTTTCTGCTAACGCGCCAGACGATGTGAAGATCACCATGCTGGGCAGCGGTTCAAAACTACTTGGCGGTACCAAAAGTATTGGTTTAACGAAACAAGAAGTTCATCAGATTGCACTGGAAGGTTTCTTCCCACTTTCTGAGTTTACGGAAGTACCCGACAAACGACGTAGCGCGGTGGTTGAGTTCGGCCTACCCTACGCTGCAGATCCTGCGGTAAGTAAGCACGTTGCCGAATTCCTAGCGACACATCAGCAAGTATCTAAAGCCGCATTGGAAAAGTCAGACTCTGTCCAGTTTGATGATACCAAACCTGCAATTCCTGTTGGTGTGCTACTCAATGGTGGTGTGTTCAACAGTGAGCTGGTAACAGAGCGAATTACTCAGCTACTGGGCAACTGGAACGGTTCTCCAATCACATTGCTTGATAACCCTCATCCAGATTGGTCTGTTGCACTTGGGGCAGTAGCCTTTGGTAAAGCACGCCGTGGTGCACAACTAAAAATCGGTGGCGGTGCTGCTCGTTCTTACTTCTTGCATCTACAAGAGAAGAACAAGATGGGCAAAGCGCTTTGTCTGCTTGCCAAAGGGACTGAAGAAGGCCAAGAGATACGCTTAAACAGCCGTCGTTTCTCGCTAACTTTAGGCGAACCGGTACGATTTAATCTTCTGACTTCAACACACGATCAAATTGCTCATGACACTGCCATTCAAAATGGCGTGATGGTCAATGTCGACGCTGACTTGTTCTCCCCTCTTCCACCGTATATTTCTACGCTAGAAGGTTCAGGTACTGCAGAGCTCCAAGCCAACCAAAAAGAACGCGTCGAAGTATTGCTCGCGTGTCAATTAACAGAAGTCGGCACACTGAAAATGGAGTGTGTGAGCACGGAAGATGACACTAAGCGTTGGTTGCTTGAGTTTGAAGTAAGAAACAAGCAAGGCGATGAGTCTGATACCGCTAAACTTCACCCAAGACTGGATGAATGTAAGGAATTGATTTCTCGTCTGTACAGCGGCAACAAGAAGAGTGCTGAATCGAAAGAGATCAAAACACTGGCCAAAGATCTTGAGAAGCGACTTGGTAAGCGTGATGAATGGGACTTCACGACCCTTCGCCATCTGTTTGATACCTTTTCATTAGGTCGTAAACGCCGCCGTCGCTCTGAAGCACACGAGAAGAACTGGCTGCGTTTGGCGGGTTACTCGCTGCGTCCCGGCTTTGGCGATCCGACTGACTCATGGCGTATCGAACAAATTTGGGGGCTTTACCAACAAAACATTCAGTTCCAGAACCACCAAGGTTGGACAGATTGGTGGGTATTCTGGCGTCGTGTTGCGGGTGGCCTGAATCAAGAGCAGCAAGAGACCATCTTGGCTGATATCGCGAAGTACCTTCACCCAGGTGCAATGAAGAACCCTAAAACGGCTAAAGATGCGCAAGACAATGGCTATGAAGCCATGGTTCGTTTAGCGGCGTCACTTGAGCAACTTGAAGTGGAAGACAAAGTGCTGCTGGCAAGCTGGTTCTTGAGCAAAGCGATTAACCATAACCAATTTGAACAAGCTCACTGGTGGGCGCTAGGTCGATTAGCATCAAGAACGCCTTTGTATGGCAGCCAACACAGCGTAATTCCTAGAGAGCAAGCTGAACAGTGGTTACCAAAACTGCTTGAACAGAACTGGCAGAAAGAGCAGATGATCGCCTTCGCTGCTGTGATGATTTGCCGTAAAACCGGTGACCGTCAATTTGATATCTCTGACGACTATCGTAATCAAGTGATTGAGAAGCTAAAGCAAAGCAAGGTACCTGAATCATGGCTAACGCTAGTGAGTGAAGTGACTGAACTTTCTGAGAGTGAGTCTAAGCGCGTATTTGGTGATGCATTACCAAGCGGCTTAAGCCTGATTAATAACTAGTTTTAGGGCTCATTATTTTGAGTGCTCACTAGTAAAGAAAAAGCCACTTTCGATTCGTTGAAAGTGGCTTTTTTATTGGTGGCTTAAGGCTGGTATGTTTAGTCGACTTATCGCATCTTGGTTAAGAGCCTTAGCCGTATTGCAGTTCATCATTGTTAATGTTTCGTTCCTGTTGGGTTGATAGGAAAATCCGTATTTTCATAAATATCAGATAACTTTTTCGGTTTCTTCTCTTTAGCTCCTTTGTTGGATTGATTATGAGTTTCGCTTAAAAGCCATTGCTCATGCATTTTTGCTGAATCCAAAAACTCTGGATCTTCCATTGCTTCCTTGCGAAGTTTATTTACACGTTCGAGAGTATCCCAAATCATAATACTTCACCTCCACTAAGGCAGTACTATAAAGATAACCCAAACCCACAAAACTTCAACCAAGCCAATGAGATAGCGATCTCAATTTCGAAAATTACTAGATCTAAGCTAATGGAAACCCTCATCAGAAATCGGCTTCAAATGGCGTGTATTTAACGATGATCCTCGACGATCTTTAGCCACAAAAAAAGCGAGCTCAGAGCTCGCTTTTTATCAATCTTTTGTTCAACATTCGCTTGATTAAGTAGTGTCTTACTTAAGCTCGGTTGCCAATTTTAACGGTACCATTTGTTGCAAACCAAAGTGCTTCTGAACGGCGACGACCTAGTAAAATTGGGCCATCATCGTAGAACAAAAAGTTCTTCCAATGTTTCTTAAATACTGACCATTTAGTTTCAAGGACGTTGTATTTTTCGTAACAAAAATAAACAGTTACGTCATCTTGCCAATCAATGAAGTTTAGGATTTCTTCTGGCATTTCTGGTTCGTCGGCTTCCCAATTCGCCATCCAGCTGATCTCTTCATTCCAGTTCGATGCTTTGCTTGGCCAGTCTTGCGAACTTAGTCTTTCCGCATCAGGGCTTTGAGGGCTCACGTTCTCTTTCCAAAACTGAGATGCTCTCGCCTGTGTCATTGGTTTAATCTTTTCCAAATCCTCTGCCGGCAGCGGCATTGACTGGTGAGTGAAAATCCATTTTCTTTGGTATTCGTCCAAAGTTGTGTATGACATCAAATTTCCTCAAATATCTTCTCAGGCTGATGGATTTACCATGCCTATATGTTCTTTCGATACAGCGGCGACTAGAGGTCGCTTGATATTCGCTGCCTTTAAATTCATTACCTGTTCTTACGCCTAGATACTATTTAGTCTAGACATTGCGTTTGTCTTCCCAGTTAGGGTTAACTAACGCGGTCAGTATATGGTCTTCCCATTTACCGTTAATCTGTAAGTATTCTTTGGCGAAGCCTTCTCGAACAAAGCCAAGATGTTTCAATACACCCGCACTGCGTTCATTGTGAGGCATGTAGCCCGCCATTAAGCGGTGCATGTTCTGCACATCAAACATGTAGTCTTTTGCCATGCTCAAGCCTCTGCGCATGTAACCGTGGCCCTGTGCACTTTGACTCAATGAGTAACCCACATTACAGGCGTAGAACGGGAAACGAGACAAATTACTGAACGATATTGTGCCTAACATTTCATTAGAGTCAGCATTAATCAGTAAACAGTAATAGCCTAGTCCCATTTTATGAAGCTCGTTTAACTTGATCAGTCGCTGCGCCCAACTCGCTCTATCAAAGAACGCGTCTTCTCGAATCGGTTCCCAAGGTTTCAGGTACTCTCTGTTAACCTGAAAGTACTCACTGATCATCGCTGCGTCGTCGATTTCAGCCGTTCTCAGAATCAGGTTACCGTCCCGCTTATAAATGCGCTCCGGTGTACTCAAATCTTCCATAATCTTGTTCTTATTCGATCAGTTCTTTCTAATACCGTAATCACGAAGCTTATTCGCAATTGAGGTGTGAGATACATTCAAACGTTTTGCAAGCTTACGGCTTGATGGGAAAGACTGGTAGAGCTTCTCTAGAATCTGAGATTCATAGTCTTTCATGATCTCGTCAAGCGAGCCGTCTAAGCTCAAGTTCGCCATTCCAGCCGTCATGGTTTCAAGCTGTGGCAGGTGGAATTGCTCAACCGTTAACGTATCTGAATCCAACTCTGTTAGTGCACGTAAAACCATATTGTCTAACTGACGGATGTTGCCCGGCCATTGGTAATTACCTAATTGGTCGATTAGTTCTTGAGTCAGCTTTGGTTTCAACATGCCTAATTGCTGTGCGTACTTTGCAACGAATAGCTCGAGTAATGGGGCAACATCGTTTGAACGTTCACGCAAAGCAGGAATCGATAAAGTCAGCACGTTCAAGCGGTAGAACAGATCTTCACGGAACGAACCTGAGTCGGCTAATTCAGAAAGACGATGGCGCGTTGATGCGATAATACGAACATCCGCGTGCATCTCTTCTTCTTCACCAACACGACGGAATGAACCATCTTGTAGGAAACGCAGCAGTTTGATTTGTAGATGTGGGCTCATCTCGCCAATTTCATCTAAAAATACAGTACCGCCATTCGCTTGTTCGAAAATGCCTTTATGACCTTGTTCATGATTGAATGAACCCGGAGCATGACCAAACAATTCCGTTTCCGCTACGTCATCAGGCATCGATGCACAGCTTAGAATCAAGAATGGGAATGACGCTCGGTTCGAACGGTTATGACACGCTTTAGCCAGCATCTCTTTGCCCGTACCAGTGTCCCCTTCAATAAGCAGAGGTTGATCCAGCATAGCCAGTTTCTTAGCTTGGCTGATCAAGGCTTTATGGCGATTAGAGACACCAACAAAGTGTTCAAAACCTAGGTTATTCTGTTCAGGGATTGCGTCTGGCGTGTTCATCTCTTGGTTGCAAGAACGAATTGTCATTACCGCGCTAGCCAGTACCGCTTCGTTCACATCACCACCGAGGTAAATCGGCAGGATCTCAATAGAGAAATCTAAACCATCTAACACCACAACTTCACGATGACGTGTTACATCGCCTTCAATCCAACGAGCGAAGTTAAAGCTAGGAACGAACGTCGCTAGCGGCTCACCGATCACTTCGTCTTCTTGCTTATTAAAGAGGTTCAATGCAGCGTGGTTTGCCATATCGATTGAGCCTTTAAGGTCAATCGCTATCACAGGGTCAGGTAGGTTTGCCAGCAGAGCAATCAACTCTGTGTTATGCCTTTCGCTTGGCATAAATTGGATTTTACGTACATCCTTCACACCTGAAATTCGGCGAATTTCAGCCATAAGTTCACTAAAAGCATCAAAATTGATATCAGGACAGTTTAAGTAAATAATGCCTTTAACATCAATTTCGATTCCTCTTAAATCAATGCTTTTTGAGGCCAAGATATCGAGCAACTCACGCGTTAAGCCGAGTCTGTCTTCACACAATACTTCAAGACGCACAAATAGTCCTATTATAGGTGTCAGGATAAGTTGACAGTAGTGTGGATTAAGCTCTGAGTTCAGTCAAGAAGAAGAGTAAACATATGTTTACTCTTCACTCGCAAACGACTCAATGTCATACACTTTGTTGGTCAGTAGCTCGCTTTATTACTAAGTAGCTAGCTTTATTGATAAGCAACTCACTCTATTTAAGCGTAATGCGCTTTATTTCAGAAAGGACGGCTTTACGAAGATCTGATATTTTTACTTTTCGCTCATTATGCCAAGGCATAGGACGCAGCAATGTCATGGCTTTTAAACCCAGTCTCGCGGTGAGAATACCGACACCGAGCCCCTGTCCTGCTCGAGCTGAAACCTTGCCTGCAAGATCCATCGAGACGAGGTCCATACTCGCGTCTATCGCGAGTTCACTGGCACCCGCAGCTGCCATGTTGATCAACACCAACTTGAACAACTTAATACGCGACCAGTAGCCAAGCTCAATGCCATACACATCAGCAAGCTTGTCTATCATGGTGAAATTGCGCCACGCCACCAGCAACATATCGGCAGCCGCCAATGGGCTCACAGCCACCAAAGCGGCCGATTCGGTCGAGAACTTAGTGACAATTTGAGTCGCCACTTTATCTTGTTGGGCAACAACGAGTGCATCATACATATCCAAGACTTCAGCATCGCTGTGCGCAGGGTTAATGCTGTTTCGCCATTTATCATAAGCGGGTGATTCAGCGACAATACCGCCCTGCTTCGCAATGTGTTCACAGAACGCTTTACCCTTGCCGACACTTTGGCTCTGAAGTAGCTCTTCACTCTGCTCTTGAACGCTGAAATGATCTTTCAATGAGCGTAACTTCCACAGCTCTTTGCCTATTGCACCCAAGCCTAATGAAGCAATGGCAGCAATAAAGCCGGCCCAACCTAACGCGAGCCAGTCTGCTGTTTGAATCGCGGTAATGACAGAGTCAATTGCTTGCCAACCGACTAAACCGGAGAAAGCGACTAACAAGCCAGTTCCAAACCACTTCTTCTTTTTGCTCGGTCGAATCACTTGTTCCAATTGTTGCTCCGCGTCACCATCAAGATCGGTTTCTACTTGTGGTGTAACGGGCACAAACTTTTCTTGTTCGGTAAACAGTTTTTGAGCACCCAAGTCTGGGTTAACTTCATTCTTATCCGGCTCATCGAATGAGGTCTTCAAAGGTTCATCAAAGACCTGTTTTGTTTTTAATTCACTCATTTTGATTGCCTCAATTACTTCAACTTGTCGCCAATGAGATACTCTAAAACCTTGTCGACTCTCAGATGCTGACAAGGCTCGTCAGAGTGCTGTTCAATCGGCCTAAAGCTTGTGAAATCAAACTGGTTGGTTTCCCAATACTGTTTGTTTGGCAGTTTACGCGGTACCTCTCCCGGATACATGGTCTGAGGTACGTTATCTAAAGTCACACCTTGCAATGCGGGGACATTGTCTGAACCTGACGAGATATAACCCGCACTCGTCGCTTGAATAGACGCGATACTCATGCAGCTCATGTCGATGTGTTCAAACGCCGCCTGTTGCCAAGCAGGATGCACCATCTGTTGTAACAGCGACACCAAGTTCGGATGTTGATCCGGTGTCACGTGGTCAGCCTTGGTGGCTGCGAACAAGATCTTGTCGATCTTCGGCGCGAATAAGCGTCTTAAGATATTGCTTCGCCCGTACTTAAAGCTCTTTAATAGCTGCTCTAATGCGCCACGCATATCCATGAAAGAGTCATAGCCCGCATTGAGCGGCTGTAAGCAATCCACCAGCACGATTTGTCTGTCGAACGTCGCGAAGTGATTCTTGTAAAACGCTTTTACGACCTTTTGTTGATACTCTTCATAACGCGCTTTTAAAACCGCATAGTTACTGGTTTTTGAAAACTTATCTTCTGGTGCTATGCACGGGAAGAATTGCAGTACAGGCGCACCTTCAAGTTCTCCAGGTAACACGAACCTACCGGGTTGTACCCAATGCAGTCCGTTATTCTTACAAGTATGAAGGTACTGAGTGTAGCTATCGGCAATCGCGACCAGTTTCTTTTCGTCAGCATCTGCTAATAAATCGATGTCACCGCGGATTGCGTTCCAGTCTTGTGAATAGGTTTCCCTGTCGCCTTTCAACGCTGCGAATTGAGACTGACTCCACGTATCGAAGTCCATATCCAACAAGGGTAAATCAAGTAGCCACTCTCCCGGATAATCAACAATATCGAGATAAAGGGTGCTGTTTTTGCTCAGCAGCTTCTTTGCGCCTTTGGCTGGCTTATATTTGATTGCTAGACGAATCTCACTGACATCGCGCGTCGGCACTGGCCATTCTGGTGGCTGCGCATTCAAAGATTCCATCGCTTCATCATAAGAGAAGCGTGGGATCATCATGTTGTGTTGAGGAATGCGCTTAGCGCCAATAATTCTTCCGTCTCTCGCTGATGCAAGTAGAGGCAGATTTTTGTGGGTAGACGTATGAAGAAGCTGATTAACCAGCGAAGTAATGAATGCTGTCTTACCCGCACGAGAAAGCCCCGTGACCGCGACTCGAATGTGAGAATCCGTTCCTCTGCTTATAAAGTCACTCATTTCTTGAGTTAGGTGTTTCATTTGAACGACTCCGTGATAGTTAGGCTAGCTGATTATGATAATAGAGAGGCAGCCTATGTTCTTTCCCTGTTGGGATAGTATGTATGCTTTTTCTTTTTCTAATAGTAGTGAGTATGCAATACACATTCTTAATGCTAGATGAATAAAAGCCCCTGACTACATTCATAATCAGGGGCTTTAGAATTTTTCTGCGGTATCCGACGTTTAATCGTCTTCAATCAACTTGTAGATAACAAACAGTGCAATCTCTGCAATTAGCCAAAGCGCACAAGTAATTGTCACGTATTTATTATCAAAGATACTGATCCCTTTCAAGATCAGGTCATATCCAACAAAAGCACCAATCACCACTGCCAAGATAATCTGTAGGATCTGAATAAAACGAGGCATTCCTCTCTCCTATATTCTTATATCAAACGATGTGTTTATCACTATATCATTGATAATAAGACAAAAGTGCAAATAATGCTGCACTTTTGTCTTCAACTTTCTGTCAAGAATTGCAATTCAAACGCTGAAGCTAGCGCCTGTTACGACTTTTGACTTCGGTAAATTATGCTTTTTCAGCTTCAGCAATTTTCACTTTCCACGTATCAGGGCCGATCTGGTGCGCGTTCACGCCGTTAGAGTCAACCGCGACCGTTACCGGCATGTCTTCAACTTCAAACTCGTAAATCGCTTCCATACCGAGATCTTCAAACGCAACCACGCGTGCTTTTTTAATTGCTTTCGCGACTAAATAAGCTGCACCGCCAACCGCCATCAGGTAAACCGATTTATGTTGTTTGATTGACTCTACCGTTGCAGGGCCACGTTCTGCTTTACCAATCATGCCCATAATGCCTGTTTCTTCTAGCATCATGTCAGTGAACTTATCCATACGAGTAGAGGTTGTTGGGCCAGCAGGACCAACCGCTTCATCGCGTACCGCATCAACAGGGCCTACGTAATAAATGAACTTACCTTTCAGGTCAACGCCTTCTGGTAAACCTTCACCACTTTCAAGCATGCCTTGAATACGCTTATGAGCAGCATCACGACCGGTTAATATCTTGCCTGATAGAAGAACCGTTTCGCCAGTCTTCCACTCTTGAACGTCTTCTTTGGTAATTTCATCAAGGTTAACACGGCGTGTATTCGCGCCAGCTTCCCAAGTAATGTCTGGCCACTCTTCTAACTTAGGTGGTGTTAGCTCTGCAGGGCCGCTGCCGTCTAGCGTGAAGTGAACGTGACGCGTTGCTGCACAGTTCGGGATCAAGCAAACAGGCTTTGAAGCTGCATGCGTTGGTGCTGTTTTGATTTTTACGTCCACGACAGTGGTTAGACCGCCAAGACCTTGTGCACCAATACCAAGCTTGTTTACACGGTTGAAGATGTCTAAACGAAGCTCTTCTTCTGCGTTCTCTGGACCTTTGTCGATAAGGTCTTGAATATCGATGTGTTCCATCAGAGATTCTTTAGCGAGTACCGCGGCTTTCTCAGCCGTACCGCCAATACCTATACCTAGCATGCCCGGTGGACACCAACCAGCACCCATCGTCGGCAGCGTTTTCTCTACCCACTCTGCAATGTCATCAGAAGGGTTTAGCATGACCATCTTGGTTTTGTTCTCAGAACCACCGCCTTTAGCCGCGATTTGAATTTCAACTTTATTACCTGGAACCATATTAATGTGAACAACCGCTGGTGTGTTGTCTTTTGTATTAATACGCTTACCTGCAGGGTCCATTAGGACAGATGCACGCAATGGGTTATCCGGATTGTTGTAAGCTTGACGAACGCCTTCATCAACCATCTGCTGTACTGTTTGATCCGTTTCCCACCTAACATCCATACCGATGTTCACGAAACAAGTAACAATACCTGTATCCTGACAAATTGGACGATGACCTTCCGCAGACATGCGTGAGTTAATCAGAATCTGAGCGATAGCATCTTTTGCTGCTTGGCTCTCTTCTTTCTCATACGCTTTTTCTAGGGCTTGGACAAAATCTAAAGGGTGATAATAAGAAATGTACTGAAGTGCGTCAGCGACACTGCTGATCACATCTTGCTTACGAATAACCGTCATTGCATGCCTCTTTATTGTTCTGGTTCCATGTGGGGTCTTGGTTTGACTGTTTTTGTCTAACCGGGTTAGTTGGCTTAGCTTTTTATTATGTTGAGCTGTATTTAGTTGCTTTAGCAATCGCTTGCATAGCTTTAAACTAAACCATTTGGTTTGCACCGTTCTAATCAAGAACCCATTTTATTTTCAATTTATGATACTCTTGCTTCCTCTCACACGCCATGCAGTGATCGAACTCTTTGTCACAAATTAAACAAATGAATAACAACGAATTTCGCTCTATCCAAATCAAGCCGCTTGAATATCAATCAACTTTAGCTAAACAGCTGTTTTCTCATATTGAAAGTATGCCGTGGGCAATGCTATTACGCTCTGCTTCAGAAAGCCACGTTGATAGTCGATACGACATTTTAGTTGCTCAACCCATCGCCACCTTTGAGACAGTCGGTGCAAAAACGACCGTTAATGTTAATGAGACGTGCGAGGTTTCAGACTCCGATCCTTTCGAACTACTCGACCAATATCAGCAAAAGTTATTGCCTGTAACGAAAGAGCACGTTGAGTTGCCATTCGTTGGCGGTGCATTGGGCTACTTTAGTTATGATTTGGGGCGCAGAGTTGAAACACTTCCTTCACTCGCAAAGCGAGACATTGAAGCGCCAGACATGGCGGTTGGTTTGTATGAGTGGGCCATTGTCGTTGATCACAAACTGAAGACGGCATGTATTGTCGGCCAAAATATTGATTCACATCTCGATTGGTTAACCTCGCAGTCAAAGCACAATGCAGTAATCCAACCTGCCTTTGGATTAACGACACCATGGCAATCCAACATGAGTCAAGATAGCTATGCGAACAAGTTCGATAGTGTTCAAGAGTACCTGTTATCCGGCGATTGCTATCAGATTAACTTGGCTCAGCGTTTCAATGCCCAATATCAAGGCAGTGAATGGCTAGCCTATGACAAATTAGAGCAGTACAACTCGGCACCCTTTTCTGGCTTCATCCGTTTGGCCGACTGCGCAATCATCAGTGTATCGCCTGAACGATTCTTAGAACTCAATAGTGGCACCATTGAAACAAAACCGATCAAAGGCACACGCCCTCGTTCTGAAAACCCTATGATTGATGATGCCAACGCACAAGACCTGGTCAACGCCGATAAAGATCAGGCAGAAAACTTGATGATCGTCGACCTGCTTCGTAATGATATTGGCCGAGTCGCAAAGCCGGGATCAGTTCATGTACCAAAGCTCTTCGATATTGAAAGCTTCCCTGCCGTGCACCACTTAGTGAGCACGATACGAGCAGACCTTGATAACCAATATTCTGCAACTGACCTTCTGAGAGCCTGTTTCCCTGGAGGGTCGATTACCGGAGCACCAAAAGTGCGAGCAATGCAGATCATTGAAGAGTTAGAACCCCATCGACGCTCCGCCTATTGTGGCAGTATCGGCTACATCAGTCGAAATGGCAGAATGGATACCAGCATTACCATTCGTACGTTAGTTGCTGAAAACAACACGCTCTATGCGTGGGCTGGCGGCGGTGTGGTGTTCGATAGTGACTGTGCCTCTGAATACCAAGAGACGCTCGATAAGCTGAGTCGCATTCTGCCTGTGCTTGAAGAATGCTAAGCATAACGTCATTAACTGACAGTTTCGCTGCTTAACGGCCAGTAAAAGCTCTATATAAGAAGAAACCGAAATAAAAAGAAACCGAAGGATCGTAAGATCACTTCGGTTTTTTTAGTCTCTGAGCCAGAGCGTGTGAATGACCACTTCTGACTAGCGATGCTTAATTAACAACCTTTAGGTTACCTTAGTTAAAAAGCTCTAAGCTACTTTAGTTAACAAGCGCTAAGTTACTTTCGCAGGCGTAACACCCCACTTCTTGAGCATCTCTTTAAGGTCGTTGGCCGTATAAGGCTTACTAAGAATGTCATCCATTCCACATTGAATACAGTGTTCCCGCTCTTCAAGCGTCGTTCCGGCAGTCAGTGCAACTATAGACTTCGAATACCCTTTCTTTCTTAGCTTCTCTGTCGCTTCAAAGCCGTCCATAACTGGCATTCTGCAATCCATGAACACAATGTCGTAGTCATTATTTGAGGCTAGCTCGAGTCCTTCTACACCGTTACTTGCAATAACAGGTTCAATCTCATGTTTACGTAACATTTGTTGGATGATGATCTGGTTCATCTTAATATCATCAACTACGAGCACTTCAAGCAGTGACAATTCGACTTCAGATTCAAAGCCTTTGGCGACACTATCGCTCTCTGCTGGTACGTCGACAACCTGAAGAGGAATCGAAATGGTAAACGTAGTACCTGAGCCAACAATACTGGTCACCCCAATATCGCCATTCATTAAAGCCACCAGCTTACGACAAATCGCTAACCCAAGCCCGGTACCCTCGTAGTTTCGGCTACTTGAGTTATCCGCCTGAGTAAAAGGTTCAAACAGCGTCTTATGTGCAGATTCGGCAATGCCTACCCCAGTATCTTCCACTGAGAAAACAAACTGGTTTTTGTCCCACTCAATATCGACATTGACGTGCCCCTCTTCTGTAAATTTGATCGCATTACCGATTAAGTTAACAAACAGTTGCGTGATACGTTCTAAATCGCCTTGGAAATGAGAAGGTACGTTAGATGCGACACTGATATTAAATTCGATCTGCTTCTCAATCGCGCGATTGACGAAGATACTTTCAATCGTATTTCTCAAATCATGCAACGCAAATTTCTTGGGAATAAGATCCAACATCCCTGCATTGATTTTGCTGAAATCAAGCAAATCATTAATGATGGTTCTGAGAAACTCTCCAGATTGGCTCAGGTTATTCACTATTTCACGCTGAGAACTGCTGAGTTCGGTATCGCTGATCAATTCTGCACTACCTAGCAAACCATTAAGCGGAGTTCTTAATTCATGGTTAATCATGGCCACAAAGTCGCGCGTTGCCCTCTCGGACTCTTCCGCTCGTTTACGTGACTCAACATTTCGATTGATAGCAAGCTGATGAGTTAATGCACTGCAGATAAGGTCAGTCACTAACAACAGTTGGCTTTGAATGAATTCGTAGTCTTGGTCTAACAACCTGACCTTCACGATTAACGCACCGACTATGACCTTTTCGACCTCTAATGGCACCGTTAGCAAGTTGCCTTGCCAATGAGGTTCTTGAATGTATTGCTCTATCACCTCGACGGCTTCGTCACCATAGTCATAGGTATGTAACTGAGGAATCAGCTTGGGAGGCAAAATCAAACGACTGGCTTCGATCAAGTAACTGTTGGTCACATTCATCGTCAATTGTGACAACATGACGTCATCGAGATCATTTCTAAGGAACGCGCGCCCGAAATCAATCAACAAGTTGTCGATTTGTTCTTGGAATTCAATACGACGTATATTCGCATTGGAGCGCTTTTCTAACTGACGCAGAGCAAGTTCAAGCTGTTGGTTAGCCTCAAACAGTTCGAGGCTCTTTTGTTCCAACAACACTTCAGCCGCTTTCCTGGCCGCGATTTGACGCTTAAGTTTCTTCTCTATGGCAGATGCCGGATCCATATCACTTTTCTACTTTGAGATTAAACCTAACCACGCTTTGGTCATCATTTTGCGGCGTCATTTCAACCGCGATAGATTCACCGTGGTATTCAGCACACCCTTCAATAAGCCCTAAGCAAACGTGAGACATGCACCTTGCGCTTTTATAGTCAAAAACAAGCTGTGCTTCAGTCGTGGTAATAAAGCTGAATTCAGGCGGCTCCGCATCCGGATAGAGCTTCTTCACTTCAACGTGAATATAGCGCTCTACGTGCTGGATAAATTGAAAGGTGGTCGTGCTATGAGCAAGGCTCGCTTTATTAGGCAATGAAGCCAATAAGTTCTTAAAGACTGACTGCCCAAAAACACGCTGTAAACTGGCTGCATCAATATCGGTTTTCTTACTCAAGTTGATAATCAACCTGACAAGGTCTTTGTGGTCATAGCTTCCGACCGACGTGTAGATCCCTTCGTCTTCTGACATCTCTAAAACTTCTTCCAAAAGCTCCAGCCCAAACTTGTCTTCAACAAGCTCTAAAAATTCGGTGAATATGATTCCTTTCATCTCATACCTTTTCTTCTATTTCTTTTTAGAATGGTCTACTAAGTTATTGTTATCAAATTCTTAAACAAAAAAACTACGTTTCATCACCTAATTTTATGACATGGGTAACGCTTACTTGGAAATGTACAAATATTGAATATAGCAAAACCCCTCGTTTTGAGGCGATGGGTGACAGCCACTCCCCTTTATTATGCTTAGTTAATGACTGAACTAAGGGTAAGTAAATGAAGACACACTCAAAATTGGTAATCAGCCCACGGTTATGCCTATACTTAAAATCATAATAATCAATATATTGGCTTGATATGAATAAAGAAAACTTCCTTCAACAATTCCAGCTTAACCCTACGGTTGGCTATCATCCTGAATCTGTAGAGCGTGTTTCGCATATCAGTGGCGATCAATTGCGCAAAGCGGCAGTGGTGGTCGGTTTAGTAGAACGAGAAGATGGTTTACATGTCATTTTTACTAAAAGAGCCGCTCATTTAAAGCATCATCCAGGCCAAGTCAGCTTTCCTGGGGGTAAACACGAACTTTCCGACCCTTCTATGCAATTTACTGCACTTAGAGAACTCCACGAAGAGGTGGGAATTCGATCGGATCAAGTTAAAATTGTTGGCCAATTACCTGCATTGAGTACTATTAGTAAATTTTCTGTGACACCGATTGTTGCAATGGTCGATCCTGACTATGAAGCCATCATCGATGAGAACGAAGTGGCCTCGATTTTTGAGGTGCCTGCCACCTATGTTTTAGACCAAGCTAAGTTACACAGCCACACTGTTAACGTTAAACAAATCAAGCATCGTGTTTTTGCGATGCCCTTCGAAGAGCACCTAATTTGGGGCGTTACAGCTCAAATCATCCAATCTCTGCAGCGACATGTAGTGCAACAAATTACATAGCAACTACGTTTTGTTTAATCTCTGTTAACAAAATCCAGCCTTTCTATAGAACAGATTTATTAATGCAATTTTACGCAAACGTTTTCTTGGTATAAATCTGAACAACCCCACCTTTCGCATAATAAAAATTAATACCTAGCATGAGCATAAATCACCTGTAGCACGCCAATTTCGTGATCAAAAATCCGTTTTTCGCATATCATGTGACACGCCGTTTCATTACATGATTTAGATCTATTTTTTGCAGAAGAAAATTCTGCAGAATTAGCCCCAACTTATTTCCTGTTCCCAAAAAATGAGTAATTTAACATGAACACAACAACTTCTTCGGCAAATGCCGTTAAAGATTCAAGCAAGTTTAACTATAAAGATTTTACCTGGTGTTTATCACTATTCGGTACAGCAGTTGGTGCTGGCGTACTATTCCTTCCAATCAAAGCTGGTGCGGGTGGTTTTTGGCCATTAGTTATCCTAGCTCTAATCGCGGCACCAATGACTTGGTTCGCACACAAATCTCTAGCTCGTTTCGTACTGTCTGCTAAAAACCCTGAAGCTGATATTACAGACACAGTTGAAGAGCACTTCGGTAAGACTGGCGCAAACATTATTACTTTTGCTTACTTTTTCGCTATCTACCCAATCGTTCTTATCTACGGTGTTGGTATCACAAACACGGTTGATTCTTTCCTAGTAAACCAAATGGGTATGGAATCTATTCCACGTCCTCTTCTTTCTGGTGCACTGATCCTTGCTATGACAGCAGGTGTTGTATTCGGTAAAGAACTGATGCTTAAAGCAACTTCAGCAATGGTTTACCCACTAGTATTCGTCCTACTAGCGCTGTCTTTCTACCTAGTTCCTGAATGGAACACTTCAATGATGGAAACAAGCCCAGAATGGTCTTCAATGCCTTCTATTATCTGGCTTGCGATTCCAATCATCGTGTTCTCTTTCAACCACAGCCCAATCATTTCACAGTTCTCTAAAGAGCAACGTCGTGTATACGGTGAAGACGCAGTTAAGAAAACTGACGCGATCACTGGCGGCGCAGCAATGATGCTGATGGGTTTTGTAATGTTCTTCGTATTCTCTGTAGTGCTTTCTCTATCTCCAGAGCAACTAGCTACAGCACAAGCGCAAAACATCTCTGTACTTTCTTACCTAGCTAACGTTCACGAGTCTCCACTTATCTCTTACATGGGTCCTCTAGTAGCGTTCGCAGCGATTACTTCTAGCTACTTCGGTCACTTCCTAGGTGCTCATGAAGGTCTTGTTGGTCTAATCAAGTCTCGCTCTGGTTCTTCAATCAGCACGATTGAGAAAGCATCTCTAGCGTTCATCGTTGTTACAACTTGGATTGTTGCGGTAGTTAACCCAAGCATCCTAGGTATGATTGAAACAATGGGTGCTCCAATGATTGCAGCTATCCTGTTCCTGATGCCTGTATTCGCGATGCAGAAAGTACCAGCAATGGCTAAGTACAAAACTTCAGCACCTGTGCAAATCTTTACAGCTTTATGTGGTCTAGCGGCTATTAGTTCTGTAATCTACGGCGCTCTTTAATCTCAAGCCTTTTTTATAAGATGGCATCCATCTTATATCGCGAGATTAGACAAAAAATATAATGATAATAAATGAGCCTCCCTACTCCCCTTGGGAGGCTCTCTTTTTGAGGTAATCGCTATGATTAGTGTATTTGATATCTATAAAATCGGTGTTGGTCCATCGAGCTCACACACAGTTGGACCAATGAAAGCGGGTAAAGAGTTTATTGATGACCTACGTTCAATGGGAAAATTGCGCGACATCACTAAAATCACCGTGGACGTATATGGATCACTATCACTGACAGGGAAAGGTCACCACACAGATATCGCAATCATCATGGGTCTTGCTGGCAATACTCCTGAGAAAGTGGATATCGACTCTATCGCAGGTTTCATTGCTCGCGTAGAAGAAACTGAACGTCTACCTGTTGGTATGCACTGTCATACTGTTTCGTTCCCGAAAGATGGCGGAATGAATTTCCATACTTCGAACCTTTCTCTACACGAGAATGGCATGAGCATTCATGCTTGGGTTGATGACGAAGTAGCTTACTCAAAAACGTACTACTCAATTGGTGGCGGTTTCATCGTTGACGAAGAGAGCTTCGGCAAAGAAGAAGAAAACCCAATTAAAGCACCATACGAATTCACAACAGCTGAAGAGCTGGTTAATCAGTGTAAAGAAAGCGGTCTTTCTATTAGTACACTGGTTATGAAAAACCAAGCAGCTTTCCACTCAGACGAAGAGTCTCGCACTTACTTCGCTAACATCTGGAGAACGATGCGTGAGTGTATGGATCGCGGTATGAATACTGAAGGTATCTTGCCTGGTCCACTGCGTGTTCCTCGTCGTGCAGCTTCACTTCGCCAACTTCTGATTACTTCAGAAAAAACAACCAACGATCCAATGACGGTTGTTGATTGGGTGAACATGTTTGCATTCGCAGTAAACGAAGAAAACGCAGCGGGCGGTCGTGTAGTAACAGCACCGACAAACGGCGCGTGTGGCATTATCCCTGCGGTATTGGCTTACTACGATAAGTTCATTCAAACAGTAACTGAGAAAGACTACATCCGTTACTTCGCAGCTTCTGGTGCGATCGGTGGTCTTTACAAGCGTAACGCTTCTATCTCTGGCGCTGAAGTTGGCTGTCAGGGTGAAGTTGGCGTAGCATGTTCTATGGCTGCAGCTGGTCTTGCTGAGCTTATGGGTGGTAGCCCTGAGCAAGTATGTATGGCTGCAGAAATCGGCATGGAGCACAACCTAGGTCTAACGTGTGACCCAGTTGCTGGCCAAGTACAAGTACCATGTATCGAGCGTAACGGTATTGCTGCAGTGAAAGCAATCAACTCAACTCGTATGGCACTTCGTCGCTCTTCTGCTCCGACTGTTTCTCTCGATAAAGTTATCGAAACAATGCTAGAAACCGGCAAAGACATGAACGCTAAATACCGTGAGACATCTCAAGGTGGTTTGGCAGTTAAAGTGGTTTGTTAATTAGCATTAGTTTGTTAATAGCTTTTGAATCAATCTGCTTTTCTTGAGCAGATAATAAAAAGGAACGCCGAGGCGTTCCTTTTTTGTATCTGAAATTTGGCGAGCTATTTACTCAACTCACCAAATAGCCAGATTAAATCACTTGCGAGATAAGCAGAAAGCAACCAAACAACAATGAGAAAAGCAACATTGGTCGGCCACCTTCAGCGCTGTATCTGTCTTCCGCTACTTTCATAAAGCGTTGCTTATGAACCATAACCAGAGGAACAAAGACCGCCAAGAACACTAAGATGATGCCTGCATAGTTCAACACTTGTAGGAACTTGTCCGCAGCAAACAGTGAGCCCGCCAGCGGCAAGATGAAACTAATGCAGTACGTTACCGCGGTGTTTTGATTGAACATGTCTTTGTTCTGGTTGAACAACGCCATTGCTACACCAAAGAAAGAGGTCAACAACGCCAAGCCAGTGAAGGTAGACAGAACGTTACCCACCCAAGGAGACTGAGCCTCAAACGCCGCCATCAAATCTGATACGTTCTTGAAGCTTCTGAATTGCTCTTCGCTCAAGTTACCGACTACCGCAAACAACCAACACAAGTAGCACACTAATGGGATCAGAGAACCGACGATCACCATGTTACGCAGCTGTTTGTCTGTCGCTTCGTGGTTGTAAGAAACCAAGGTTGGAATCACAACCATAAAGCCAAAGCTCGTAAACAGGATGGCACTGGTTTTGATTAGATCAACGTTGTCATGGCTGGTTACCTGCATCAAGTTTTCTTGAGTCATGCTCGGCGCTAAGAACACCATGGTTGCAAACAAGCTAGCAAGCATCACGAAGAACAGTGCACGGTTGAGTTTATCAATCACACTGGTGCCACTTGCGACAACGGCACCTGCAAGCAAGGTAAACACGATTTGGCTCGTGGTCGCGGTGATCTCAACGCCAAAGTTAGACAGTAACTTGCTCAGCAAATCACCCGCACCCAGAATGTAGGCCATTAATAGGCAAATCAATAACGCGTAAAGCAGGCCGTTGGTAATCAACTGCCCTTGTTTGCCCAGAGTTTTTCGAGCAATAGAGTTCAACCCTAGACCGCCACCGGCTTTGATGGTCGCTTCTAGAAGTAATAGTGCTGCGTAAGTAGTACCGAAACAGATCAGAACCATCAACAGTGTGCCGTTAAGCAATCCAAATTGAGCTAATACCATTGGGATCGCAAGCATACCAGCACCGAGAGCGGTACCAGCGATAATTAGGGAGCTACCCATCATTTTAATATTCATTGTTTTTAACTTATTTGTTTAGTTTTTATAGATGTGAGTCTTCGTACATCAAGCCGATGACAAAGGAATTCAGATAGAAATAGAGTTATAAAACGAATAACAATAGGAGCGATAAGCGGTAAAGAAGCGTGCAGAGACGTGGTCGAACAAGGTGTTCAAAGGGGAGCTTGTCTTAAAAGAGGTAAAACGAGAAACGTGAGTTTGCGTTAACTGATGTGGTGAGCCTTCCGTAGGTTCAATAATCGGTGATGTAATCTTGAATTTCATGTATGTGTCCAATAATTAAGTCACATTCCATAGTAATTGAAGCAGCGTATCCATTGCTGCCCTACCTCTGTCATTAGAGGTGTTTTCATCTTATCGAATGAGCTTTGAAACACAACGCTATAACCACATTTTTTGCTATTAAATTGAACAAAACAGCCATTTGGATATAAATTAACCACCAAACCGCGTAAAACAATAATCATTTATCATAAAAACCAAAGAGAGGCACAATGGTCTCTCTTTTTATCCAAACAAAAACATGACATTAAGGCGCAGGGCTATATAAACGAGGTGGACTGCTGTTGGGTAAGTGAATCAGATTTAAGCGATTACGTCTTGCCCATTCGACCGTCAATGAGGTAGGAGCCGACAAACAAACCAAGGTTGCGATTTCAGCACGCACGGCTTTATGGATAAGCTCTAAACTGCAACGACTCGTCATAATGGCGAAACCCGACTTAGGGTTGATCTCGTTCACGGCCATCGCCCCTATTAGTTTATCCAGTGCGTTGTGGCGACCGATGTCTTCACGACAAAGTGAAATTTCACCTTTCGAATTCGCAAACAAAGCGGCATGTAAAGCACCGGATATTTTGGCTGCTTTTTGATGTTCAGCAATTCGCCCTCTCAACCCCTGAAAAACCAGTGGACTGGGTGGTAATGACGATGGCAATGGAACCAGATCCGGAAGTGCTTGTTCAAGCGCCTCAACACCACACAAACCACAGCCTGTCGTTCCAGCCAAGTTACGCCGCTGAGTTTTCATGTCCCAAAAAGCACGGTTGCTGATTTCTACTTGCGCGAAATGAGATTCACCATTGCCACCAATCTCAATATCACGAATCTCACTGAATTTTTTTACAATACCGGTGCTTAAACTAAAACCGCGCACAAAGTCTTCCATGTGACCGGGTGTCACCATCATAACCGCCTGACTGATCCCGTTATAACTGATCGCCAATGCAGATTCGTTTGCCAGAGGTGCATCCACCACCATGCTATAGCCCGTAAGTTCTCGATAGCTCATGGCATTGGGCTGTGGAGGCGCTTGATTAAAATCAGGCAGTTCAATATAGGATTGAGTTATACATCTCATAAAATCACCCGGAAAGACAGTCAGCTTGACGATATCGACTCAGACTGAAAACGTTACTTATTAAACCAGTATTACTGATTAAATAGACATCACTGGTTAAACAAACATCACTGATTAAACAAGTGTTTTGCTTCAGCAAAGCACTGATCAGTGAGTGCCGAATAAGGTTCTTGTTTACGCTTAAGTAGACCGAGAGGCGAATGCACCACGGCTTTTTCTATCGGTACGATACGCAATTGTTCATTGAGCTCTTCCAATCCAGAGTTAAGCGGCATAACAGCACAGCACAGGCCACTGGTAACGGCTTGGATCAGGTGAAACGTAGAGTTACTTTCAATCAAAGTCTGCGGAACTAGGCCTTTACTACCAAAGCTCAAATCAATCGAATGACGATAATGCATGCCTTTAGACAAAAGCCCCAAAGGAATGCTATTGAGTGATTCCCATAAGACTTCCGACTCAGCAAAATCAAAGAATCGGCTGTCATACAGAATGCCTAAATCCGTCGAGTTCATTTCTATAACGTCAAAATAAGCCGTATTGATCTGGTCGGTGTAACACATGCCTAAATCAAGTTGGTTACGATTGAGCTGGTCTATGATCTGCTCAGATGTCATCGACAAAATTTGAAAGCGAAGTTCAGGGAATTTTTCTGCTAAAGGCTTAATCAACTGCATCGGGTTTTGACTGGCTAAAGGCACCATGCCAACTCTTAGCGAGCCGACCAGTTGGCCACGGCAGTTAGCCGCTTCGGCTTGTAAACCGTCATGAGCCGCTAAGACGGTCTTTGCCCAAGCCAATATACGTTCACCCGCTTCGGTAAACCCTTCAAAACGTTGACTTCTTGAAATCAACTCGAGGCCTAACTCTTCTTCTAAACGCCTTATCCTCATCGACAACGTAGGCTGAGTAATATGACAAAGTGTCGCAGCCTGACCAAAGTGTTTCGTTTGATCTAAAGCGATTAAATACTTAAGTTGTTTTATATCCATGAATGATTAGTAAAACCTTGAAATGAAGCGTCTTCTTCGCGTTCGTCGTACATTAACGGTTCTCTGTGATTGAAAATACCTATCACGGGAAATGGCTCAATCTGTAAAGCAACAGCTAAAATAACAACGGTATTTTTGATTTAAATCAAAGTATGCCCAATTTAAATATAGGTCAAATCTAAATTATCTATAGCGTGATAGACAGCAACTATCATGGGAGACTCAGCTATATCAAGGCTGATTAACAAATCTCTCGTAAAATAGAGCTCACATCGCACTGGCTAATAAATTTTATTTATCACTATGAAAAATCTATTTATCACTGTGACAAAAGCGACACTTTCCATATTTACTCGCCATGATAGATTCTATTTATCACTTAGTCGGCAATATCAATTGGACGCACCGCCCCTTAACGGCATAACCTTTGATTTAGATCATGGCAAACAATTAGCCAGTCTATTTCTAAATATTCAAAGCAGTAAACAGGTATCGATACCAAATAATCAAAACCGTTTTACTCCCGCCTTATTTTTATAACGCGCCTGTTTTTACCGGTTCCCTTGTTTACTGCCGTTCCCGTGTGTGAGGAGTGCAGTTGTGAGCCAAAAAGAACAGATAAAAAAATATAAAGGTCCTGCTGGTGGTTGGGGTGCGTTAAAAGCCGTCACTAAGAGTTGGTGGGGCAGCGAAAACGCAATCAAAAACATTCGAACAATGCTTAAAACGAATCAAAACGGTGGTTTTGATTGTCCGGGATGCGCATGGGGGGAATCCCCACACAGCAGTAAAGTGAACTTCTGTGAGAACGGTGCAAAAGCCGTGAACTGGGAAGCCACAAATCGATTTGTGGATCCTGAGTTTTTCGCTGAACACAGCGTAACATCCTTGTCATCACAAACAGACTACTGGCTGGAATACCAAGGCCGAATAACCCATCCGATGAAGTACGACGCAGCATCCGACCACTATATTCCTATCGAGTGGGACGAAGCCTTTTCGCTCGTAGCCAAGCATTTGAAGCAACTCGACTCGCCACATCAAGCCGAATTTTACACTTCGGGTCGAGCCAGTAATGAAGCGGCGTTTTTGTACCAACTCTTCGTCCGTGCGTTTGGAACAAATAACTTCCCTGACTGTTCAAACATGTGCCACGAAGCCAGTGCAATTGGCATGAAAGATACGGTCGGTGTGGGCAAAGGAACCGTGATTTTTGACGACTTTGAACAAGCAGACGCGATCTTTGTGCTCGGGCAAAACCCAGGTACTAATCACCCCCGCATGCTTGAACCATTGCGTGAAGCGGTAAAACGCGGCGCTCAGGTGATCTGTTTCAATCCATTGAAAGAACGTGGACTTGAACGTTTCCAAAATCCTCAAGTTCCAGTTGAAATGTTAAGCAATGGTTCAAAACCAACCAATACCGCTTATTTAAGACCAGCATTAGGTGGCGATATGGCGGTCTTTCGTGGGATGGCTAAATATTTGCTGCAATGGGAACGTGATGCGCTCGCAACCGAAGGAAAAGCCATATTTGATCGTCAATTCATCAGCGAACACACCATAGGTATTGATGAATACTTAGCAGAAGTTGATGCGACAACATGGGAGCATATCGCTGAACAATCAGGGTTAGCTTTAAGCGAAATAGAAATGGTCGCAGACATGTACCGCCGTTCAGAAAAGGTGATCATGTGTTGGGCTATGGGGCTAACACAACATCGTCATTCAGTACAAACCATCAAAGAAGTAGCCAATGTGCAATTGTTGCGCGGCAACGTCGGTAAGCCAGGTGCTGGGCTATCACCAGTTAGGGGGCATAGTAATGTCCAAGGCGATCGTACAATGGGCATCGATGAAAAACCGTCAAACCAATTTCTTGATAGCATAGAACGCCGCTTTAACTTCAATGCCCCGCGAGATGTAGGCCACAACACCATACAAGCGATTAAAGCGATGGAGGAAAAACGCTCGAAAGTCTTTATTGGTTTAGGTGGTAATTTTGCGCAAGCCACACCCGATACTCCTCGCACGCATCTGGCGATGAAAAATTGTGACCTAACCGTTCATATCTCAACCAAACTCAATCGCTCTCACCTTGTTACCGGTCAAGATGCCCTGATTCTGCCATGTTTGGGACGTACGGAAATCGATACACAAGCTAATGGGCCACAAGGCATCACCGTCGAAGATACCTTCAGCATGGTTCACATCTCTTACGGACAGCTCGAACCTCGATCAGAGCATTTACGTTCTGAACCAGCCATTGTCGCGGGTATTGCCAATGCCACACTGGGCAGCCATCCAATCGATTGGAATTGGGTCATTCAAGATTATGGACATATTCGAGACCTCATTGCAGATACGATTCCGGGCTTTACTGACTTCAATCAGAAACTGGAAAATCCGGGTGGATTTCATTTAGTCAATCCTGCCGCAAATCGTCAATGGAACACCCTCAGCGGCAAAGCGCAATTTGGCTCCAATGAACTACCAAAACAACTGATTAATGAAGCGGTGTTGCAAGGTGGTAATAAACCCGATCTGATCTTGCAAACCATGCGTTCCCATGACCAATACAACACCACGTTATATGGCTTGAATGATCGTTACCGCGGTGTCTTTGGTATGCGCGAAGTTTTGTTTATCAATGAAGCCGATATATTGAAGCTCGGTTTTAAACCGGGTGACAAGGTCGATATGGTGTCGCTTTGGGAAGATGGTGTAACGAGAAAAGTGAAAGGGTTTACCCTGGTAGCTTATGACGTTCCACAGGGTCAGGCGGCGGCTTACTATCCTGAAACCAACCCTTTGGTTCCTCTAGACAGCTATGGTGAACGAACCTTTACCCCTACCTCGAAATTTATCGCCATCAGATTAGAAAAATCAATCTCTGACGCCATTCCTCTTTCAACCGTCAGTTAACTGGCAGTCGGCAATTGAAAGTAAAAGTAAAAGTAAAAATCCACCTGTTTTAACAGGTGGATTTTAATAGTGACGCTTGGCCAGTATCAATACAGTCCGCTGAACATGTTTATTTAAGTCATGTACGTTTATTGGGCTTTTCATACCCTTAAAATTTAACGATAAACTCCCTTTCATTCGCCCAAAGAACATCATCACAAACTCGCTACATCACAGAAACATAACCACAACCGGAGTGTGGTCACACAATCGGTTATACCTCATAGGTGGTAGAGTCTCTTACACGTAAAGTATGCGCGTCATTATAATTAATAAAAACAAACACCTTATGCGCTCAACAATCACCTTTAAAATCCTAGTGGCCCTCGCCATTGTGTTCACTTTTCTATTAGCAATATCGACCTACTTTCAATATTCGCAGCAAAAGCAACTTGTAAACTCAGTGTTAAGTGAGCAGCTTCACGATAAAGCGAGCAACTATTTCGATAGCCTCAATATGATGATGCTCACTGGCACTATGGCACAAAAAGAGACCCTTCGTCAGAAAGCGTTAGCTCAAGAAGGCATTGAAAATGTTCGTGTATTGCGTGCTGATGCGGTGAGTAAGTTATACGGGCCTGGCAATGACAACCAAACACCTGTGGATGATATTGATAAACGAGCGCTAGCGGGTGAAACCGTTATCGAACCCTTTTCTGCCGATTGGGGAAAAGGCTTGGTTATTGCTCTGCCAATGAAGTCGAGCGAGAACTATCGCGGCACCAATTGTGTGGCATGTCATATGGCGCCAGAAGGGGAAGTATTAGGTGCAATTCGACTTGAATATAACCTTAGCCATGTCAACTCGCTGATCAATACTCAAACGATGACAGCGATCGGTATCATGGCGGTGATCTCCTTTGCCGGATTCGTTCTTACTATGGGATTGATTCGTAAGATAATCGTTCGCCCGCTTCAACAAACCTCTCGCTTTATGACCCAAGTCAGCAGCGATAAAAACTTATCCACTCGGCTGCCAGAGCAAAGCAAAGATGAAATTGGTACGCTTGCTAACTCCATCAACTCGTTCATGGGCACTGTTTCCAACAGCTTAGAGAGGGTACAAGACACCTCACACAAACTGAATGCTTCAGCCAACCAACTGACCAGTGTTGCACAAATTACCGAGCAAGCCGCCAGCGATCAACAAAACGAAACCGCTGAAGTACAAAACAATATAGAAGGGATACAGGCGCAGCAAGTCAATGTAGAACAAGCCACTTTAACCGCCTCAGAACTCATCAATCATACCGCTGATGTGGCCTGTAAAAGTGCTAACCAAGCACATGATGCAAGCAGTGAGATAAAGAACCTAGTCAGCAGCATAGAAGAAGTGAAACACAAGATACTGACACTCAATGAGCAAACCGGAGAGGTCTCTTCAATATTGAGCGTTATTCGAGGCATTGCCGATCAAACTAACCTGCTCGCCTTGAATGCAGCGATTGAAGCTGCTCGCGCGGGAGAACAAGGTCGGGGCTTTGCGGTAGTGGCAGATGAAGTTCGTAATCTTGCATCACGAACGGCTGAAGCGACAGGCAGTATTGAATCGATTATCCATCAGTTCCAACAAGGTAGCGAAGAGTCGTTAACTTCGGCCGACCGTGTTTGCGAACAAGCACATCAAAGCTCAACAGATATCGACGCTCTGTCCGTTGAAATGAATGGTGTCGTTGAAGAAATGAAACAAGTGCTGGCTCATGCGAAAAATATTCAACAACAGACGCAATCCACTACACACGCAACTGAAGATGTTCAACAAAAAGTTGAAACCATCACTTCTCACGCCGACAACACATCGCAGTCTGCGGCTGAGACTCGTGGAATCAGTAATGATTTAGAAGAGCTGTCTGATCACCTTGAATCTCTTATCAACCAATTCACCTTATCGAACTCAAACACCAACGATAAAGGTCAGTCATAGGTCGTTAGAACTCCCCGACCGACATCAACAAAAAAAGCGCTCAAAGATGAGCGCTTTATCTTCATAACAATGCCTATTTCAGGCTTTCAAAGTACCTTAAACCACGATTAGTGCGTAATGGAAACCGCAGTTAAATCTTTATGCTTGTGGTACATCGCGTGTTTGAATATCAGATTCGCACTCACGGTATCCATTCCTGCGACTTCTACATAAGCGCCCTTTTTACGGAACTTAAATACGACCTTATCAAGCGCCTCAACCGACGTGTTATCTAGGAAAGACGCATCCGAAATATCGATGGTCACTAAAGACGTGGCATTGTCATAATCAAATAGATCGACAAACGCATCTGAAGAAGCAAAGAAGACATGACCTTTTACTCGGTGGGTAGTGTGCATTTCGTTAGTCACCACTTCATCGGATATAAATACCATCGACTTGCTAGCATGTGCATAAAATAGAGCCGATAGCACCACGCCAACCGCAACACCTATTGCGAGATTGTGAGTAAACACCACCACCGCCACGGTTGCTAGCATGGTTACGTTAGTTGGGAGTGTGTGGTCTTTAAGCTCAACAACAGAACGCCATGAAAACGTGCCGATTGAAACCATGATCATCACAGACACTAAAGCGGCCATCGGTATCAGCTTCAACCAATCAGAAACAAACACCACCATCAACAACAAGACAACACCTGCAATTAAGCTTGATAACCTCGTCAAACCGCCAGATTTGATATTGATTATCGACTGGCCGATCATCGCACATCCCGCCATGCCACCAAATAAAGAGGCCACGATGTTCGCTACGCCCTGCCCTTTGCATTCATTGTTTTTATTACTTTCTGTATCAGTCAGATCATCGACGATCGTCGCTGTCATTAAGGACTCTAATAAGCCTACGAGGGACAGAGCAATAGAATAAGGAAGTATGGTCGCCAACGTATCAAACGTGAATGGAATATTAGGAATCAAAAATACCGGGAGTGAATCGGGAAGCTTACCCATATCGCCAATTGTTCTGACATCCAAACCAAAGAGCAGACTGACGATGGTAAGTACTACAATGGCAATCAATGGAGACGGTATCGCACTGCCTAATTTAGGGAAATAAGGAAGCAGATAAATGATCGCTAAACCAAGAGCGACTAACAGGTAAACGCTTGATGGCACATTGATGAGTTCGGGGAGTTGCGCCATGAAGATAAGAATCGCGAGTGCATTAACAAAACCCGTTATGACTGATTTTGAAACAAAGTTCATTAAGTTACCCAGCTTGAGATAACCCGCGGCAATTTGAATCACGCCTGCAAGAAATGAAGCGGCGAGCAGATACTCTAACCCGTGCTCTCTCACTAAGGTGACCATCAACAGCGCCATTGCGCCCGTTGCCCCAGAGATCATCCCCGGACGACTGCCAACCAAAGCGGTTACAACACAGATACAGAAAGAAGCATAAAGCCCTACTTTAGGGTCGACGCCTGCGATAATTGAAAATGCGATAGCTTCAGGGATTAATGCGAGTGCAACCACAATCCCAGATAATGAATCTCCTTTAACGTTTGATAACCAGTGTTTTTTTAAATAATTAAGCATGTAATTCTCTTTTACTTGTACAGCCAGTCCTGCCTTGTTCAGACATAATTTGATCGACTGTTTTTCTTGAATGAGCGAGCGCTCGAAAAGTGCGGGTGTAGAGAGAATGCAGGGGCTAAGGCGGCGTAATTAACACGTGAATATTAAACTCCTCTGGTTTGTGATTGATTTGCTATTGAATAAGTAAGCTCAAGCCGATTGATAATAGGTACTAAGGTAAACAGTACAAATTAAGCTAGCGAGTAAGCATTAGACTAGATCGTAAGTATTAAATTGGATCGTAAGCATTGAGCTAGCTTGAGCCGCGCCAATATAAAGTGAGTCTTGATGCAATCACACATTCATTATTGCAAACAAAGATTCCAAACCTATACCACCTCGTCAACGGTTACTGCTATTCATTAAAACCGTTACTGCTATTCACTAAAACCGTTACTAACCTAGTTTAATAACCTAACTTCGGCATGACGTTTATAAACGTCTAACGGCAATTAAACCGCATGAAATCGAACAAAAAAACAACCCTTAGTGGTTTTTCTTGTCTGTAGACACAATATTTCTTTCGTCGAGCAAGAATAAAGGTTGAAGCTGTCTGTATGACAGGTAATATGTTCAATCGATTTAAAAAGTTTATACAACTCAATGTTTCGGCTAATTATTATGCAAATGTCTATTTGTTTGTATTAATGCCAGTACCTTTGAGTTGAATTTGTCCCTCAATGGAGAATGAAATCAACATGACTTACGCGCCTGTAACAGACGTACTTGGCGGCAAGCTAGCGGTAGACAGTGAAGTAACTGTTCGCGGCTGGATCCGTTCACGTCGTGATTCCAAAGCTGGAATCTCTTTCCTTGCCATTTATGACGGCTCTTGTTTCGACCCGATTCAGGCCGTGGTTCCTAATAATCTTAATAATTACGAAGACGAAGTATTAAAGCTAACAACTGGCTGCTCTGTTGAAGTAACGGGTAAGATTGTTGAGTCTCCTGCGAAAGGTCAAGACTTCGAACTAGCAGCAACTGACGTTAAAGTTGTAGGCTGGGTTGAAGACGCTGACACTTATCCAATGGCTAAGACACGTCACTCTATCGAATACCTTCGTGAAGTTGCTCACCTACGCCCACGTACAAACGTGATCGGCGCAGTAGCACGTGTACGTAACTGTTTATCGCAAGCGATTCACCGTTTCTACCACGAGCAAGGTTTTTTCTGGACTTCAGCTCCGCTTATCACTGCATCTGATGCAGAAGGTGCTGGTGAAATGTTCCGCGTATCTACGCTAGACATGGAAAACCTACCTCGCACTGACGAAGGCAAAGTTGATTTCAACGAAGATTTCTTCGGTAAAGAGACTTTCCTAACTGTATCTGGCCAACTTAATGCTGAAGCTTACGCTTGTGCACTAAGCAAGGTTTACACGTTCGGTCCTACGTTCCGTGCTGAAAACTCAAACACAAGCCGCCACCTAGCTGAGTTCTGGATGGTTGAGCCTGAAGTTGCGTTTGCAGACCTTGACGATGTAGCGAAACTGGCTGAAGACATGCTTAAGTACGTTTTTGCTGCTGTTCTTGAAGAGCGCCGCGACGACCTTGAGTTCTTCGCTTCTCGCATCGACAAAGAAGCAATCACTCGTCTAGAGCAATTTGTAGACGCTGATTTCGCACAAGTCGACTACACTGACGCAATCCAAATCCTACTAGATTCTGGTAAGAAGTTTGAATTTGACGTTGAGTGGGGCATCGACATGTCTTCTGAGCATGAGCGTTACCTAGCTGAAGAACACTTCAAAGCGCCGGTTATCGTTAAGAACTACCCGAAAGACATCAAAGCTTTCTACATGCGCTTAAACGACGACGGCAAAACAGTTGCAGCAATGGACGTACTTGCACCAGGCATCGGTGAAATCATCGGTGGTGCACAACGTGAAGAGCGTCTAGACGTTCTTGACGAGCGTATGATTGGCATGGGTATCGACCCAGAACACATGAGCTGGTACCGCGACCTACGTAAATACGGCACCGTGCCACACGCAGGCTTCGGTCTTGGCTTCGAGCGTCTAGTATCTTACGTAACAGGTATGGGCAACGTTCGTGACGTGATTCCATTCCCACGTACGCCACGCTCTGCTAACTTCTAATCTCAGCTTTCTTCTTTCAGAAAAGTCAGTATAGATAGATAATTAAATAGATAAAAACCTCCGTATATACGGAGGTTTTTTTATACGCGCTCATTTATAAGGGCATGTTCATAAGCGCCATTGATAAGCGCCTACTGATAAAAGCTTCACAGCTCAATCTACTCGACAGTACGAACCAAAAAGTGATCTAAAAGTATCTTCTCGCCCGTCTGTTCTAGCGGCTTAAATTCAATCACCATCTGATCACCCTTTTGCTCAAAAGCATTCACTTTAAAGAATAAACTATCCTTATCCGCCCTAATGTTATGAGCAACCTGACGACCATTTACAAACACATCAAAAGCGGGCGCTTTTGGGTTTGCAGGAATGACAGTTTCAAAAGTGTACGTTTCACCTTCTTGCGCATAAGCGGTGTTGTAAATACCGCCATCCTTCGTCCAATAAGTACCATTAAAGTCCATACTTCCAGCTTTCCAGTAGCTGTAAAAGGCATGAAGATCTTCGATACTGTTCTGGGTCGTTGGCGTCCATCTTACGTCACCAAGATTTACTGGCTTCGAGTAACTAAACCCATGCGTTCTCATATCCTTGTTTAAGGAATCTAATCTCCCCAAAACATCATCAAAGGTATCTTGCCAACCAAGCTCGCCATAATATTGAAGGCCAATTTCTCCAATAATGTAAAACTCGTCGTCTCGTTCAATCGTAATGCCTGAACCTGAGTCGCCATGGATGATCAGCCACTGCAAATCACTTTGAGGCATGATCACCGGGTTATATTTATATTCAGCTAACCATTTCTTATCTGTGTCATTGTACTTAACAAATTTCTTTCCGCCATTACGGCCGTTGTAGTTGCCAAAGCCAACGCTATTTACTTCATAAACCTCTGAATGATCGAACATCCCTTTCTCTGGTAACTTCGCAGGTTTAATACCGGTTATTGGCGTGTCTAAGCGCACCAGAGCGAAATCATAAATGCCATCGGTAAATTCATACTCCCCCCACTCACCATCAGGGTCAGTAGTCGCACGTGATGTATGAATAACGTTGTACTTACCGTTCTCATCTTTTTCATAAGAAGAACAAGTTACTGCATTTTCATACCCTTCACTTTTAGAGCCTGATACGTGATTTGCCGTTATCACCCAGTAAGGGTCAATCAACGTTGCCGAGCCTGCATTCATATGACATGCAAAATCGAACTGAGTTTGTAGAGCGAACGTTTTGTGTTGAGTGACCGAACGATCCATTTTCCCGAGACCAGAGTGAGCAGAAAAAGTCGCTACAATTGCTGATGCTAGAATGATTCTTTTCATGTTACTCAACCTCTCTCAACTGGATAGCCTCAATAGCGTGATAGCCTTGTCTCGATTCAAAATCAAACTGCCTATATTGGCGTGAATATGAGATTTCTACGATGTCATCTGGCGATTGAGATTCGAAAACAATCGTATTTTTGACACTGGTCATGTGAAATGAAATGTCATTTTTAATTGTGATGCATTGCTTGTTAATACATGCCGTCACATCAGCAGAAGACAGCCAATTATGTGTATAAAGCTCTACAGAAAATCGCCCTTCTTTACTCGGCTGAACGTCAAAAGAAAAACCACTAGAACCAACAAGCAAACCTGAAAAAGCCAGCTCTTGGTTATAATCCGTAGAGTCGCCGTCTTGCCAGTAGTAACGATTGCCAACTGCATTTTTAGTCTCTGAATTAGCGACTTGTTTTAAATCACCAATAACCTTCACATCACCAATTAAGGCGCTATTGGGTTTATCTTTTCTTTGATGCTCTCCATAAAGAAAAACCCAATCTAAGCCGTTTAAGTCAACATCTCTTGCGTAACGATACTTTCCCTCATCAAGCTCATAGCCGATAAATTCACTGGTAATAGACAATCTATTAGTACCAACTTCCGAAAAATTGGTTAGTCGATTCAAATCAACATGGAGTTCGCTTGCTGAAGCATTGGTGGCTAACAAAGCCAACATGCACAGGTTTGTTTTTGTATATTTCAATCTGATAATCCCGCATCTCAATTAGTCATAACCAATTGTAATAAATGGGAAATTTAAACCTGTAAGGTACTGTAAGCCTTTACTCTGGTCACTTTTATCGCATAGCGACCAATAATTGACGTGAATATATAACGACGAAAGGTAGGCTCTGGTTATTTCCTAGCACAACCAATAAGCCAAGTTTTTGACTAAAGGTGATGCATATTCCAAATAATCACCATTTCTCGCTTACACAGACTTACAAAGCCTGTGGCATTAAAGTATGAGATAGCCTTCAGAGCTCAGGTTTAATGCAATTATTCAAAAGTTCAGGTCATTTAAAACGAAAAAGCCCTGCCAAATTCTGGCAGGGCTTAAAATAATTCGACTGAATAATCGGCTTAATCGACATCTTGGTCGATAGCGTATTTTATCGCGAGACCGCAGATTGCCATCATAACGAACGGGATAGCCGCTGTTGTATATTCAGCCCAAGCCATATCAGCGAAGGCTTTTGCCAGCAATACGTGGCCGAGAATAAGCAGAAGTGCACACACAATCGCGACAATAATCAGCTTAACTTCATTTCCCATAGTCATTTTCAACATAACGGTATCTCCAATATTTGGTCTAACTGTATTGAATCACAACTCTTTGTTGTACAAGGCGTACAGTTGTGCCAGAAACAATCCGTACAGTTGAAATCATGGTCTGTTTTATGAGTGACTTAAGGTTTTACGAATGCGTAAGTTGATGTGCCAGTTTGCCAAGCAAGATTAGTGCTTGTTCTTTCTCTTCTGTGAGTTCATAAGAGAAGTTCAATCTGATCGCGTTATCTACTCTGCCCTGCTCACTAAACAGATCGCCTGAAGCGACACTGATCCCCTGAGCAATCGCTAGTTGGTAAAATTGTTGACTGTCGAATTTGGTGGAAAGACGAATCCATATGAAGTATCCACCAGCCGGTTCTTCAATCTCGACGGAATGCGGGAAGTACTGCTTGATGACCTCAATGAATCGCTCTTTTCTCACTAGAAGATTTTTACGTAATTTACGAAGGTGATTGTCGTAGCTTTCATGTGTTAAGAAGTGTGCGACGCCAAGTTGAACAGGCGCACTACTCGACAGTGTAGAAAGAAGTTGCAGCTTTTGAATGGCATCATTGAAACGCGTGTTCACAACCCAGCCGACCCGATAACCCGGACACAGACTTTTTGAGTACGAACCACAAAGCAGAACAGAATCGGTCTTATCGAAGGCTTTTAGTGGCTTGGGTTTATGCCCTTCGAAGTAGAGGTCACCATATACGTCATCTTCAATAATGTAGGTTTCGTGTTGTTCTGCAATCTCAACCACACGGCGCTTCGCTTCTTCAGACAAACTTGTCCCTGTCGGGTTTTGAAACGTCGTCATCAACCAACACGCTTTTACATCTTGGTTTTGTAGTGCGCTTTCAAACTGCTCAATATTCAATCCATTGATTGGACAAACATCCACTTCGATAGGATTGAGTCCTAACCTCTCTACGGCCTGTAAAGCACCATAGAAAGCAGGAGATTCAATCACAACATTATCACCCGACTTAGTAACCGTTTGCAGGCTTAAGTTAAGCGCTTCCATTGCGCCAGAGGTAATCACGATATCTTGATGGTTAACCGTAATGCCTTGTTGCAGGTAACGCTGCGCGATTTGTCTTCTTAAGGACTCACTGCCCGGTGGCAGATTATTAATGACACTCGCGCCAGTCATTTTTCTGCCAGCACTCGCGAGATTTCGGGTCAAGGTAGGTAAAGGAAACAGATCAGGGTCTGGGAATGCTGAGCCAAAAGGAATCACACCTTCTGCGGAACTCGACTTCAAAAAGTCGAATAAGCGATCATTAATGGCTTTCTTTTGGTGTACTAACGGCAGTTCATAATCAACGCCGTCCACACGTGGTGCAACAAAGTAGCCCGACTGAGGCTTAGCGATGATCCACCCTTCGCTTTCTAACAATTGGTAGGCTTGTAAGACAGTACTATTACTGACGTTGTAATTTCGACAACTCATGCGTACCGAAGGGATCTTCTCTCCGGATCGCCAAGTGTTATTAGCGATCTGAGTTCGAATATCCTTTGCAAGCTCTTCATAACGCGCCATCTAATTGTACTACCTAGATAAATTCTAATAAGCCGGAGATTTTATCACTAACGTTAACAACTATTGCTGCTATCCATATGATTGGACCTAATTTCTATAATAGTGTGAATTGGTTCACAGATAACTTTGTATGCTTTGCTAAGTTTGTAACCAAGGCGGGAGCCAAGTTCGCTCTACGCCTCTATAATTTGATGTAACCCAAAAAACATGCGAGATAACAATGAAAAAAATAGAAGCAGACCAGTTAAGTTATAAAGGAGAGTCAAACGGTGTTCATAGTTGGACAACACCGAGTGGCCAGCCATATTACTGGCACCCAGATTGGCTACATATCGCTGAAGATGCAACAGGCTCACATCCAAAGCAGAAGATCGACGTCGATCAAGACCAAGCACCAACTGAGAAACACGCGGTGTCTGCTATTCTGAAACACCTAAACCAATGGGCATCAGACAAACTAGCATCTCACCCTGAGATTGAAACAGGTTCTATCGAAGCTGAAATCAACCTGAAAAAGTAATTGTTTTAAAGTAGATAGCGAACTCAATCACTCGTGATTCCACTCAAGTATACCGACTGAATAGCCTCTAATCTCAACGAGGCTATTCAAGTATCTTCATAATAATGCTGCAATAACCCCCACCTAGCTAACAAATCACTAACACAAACCAGTTTCTTGTATCATTCAGCGAAAGCTATCGATAGAATTTCTGGTCCTATTTACGCAAGTCATTCAAGTTATGTATATTTCAAAGCAAGCAATGCGTCTTGCAAAGTAAAATATGCGTACTTAAAACTCGTGAATCTAGTAAGAATTATACAGACCAGAAACGAAACTGAACAAAGGCTTATCGATGGATACATCAAACTATAATCAATCGCTAACAACCCAGCTATATGCCATCGCTGGTGTGCTTTTTGGCACCTATGGCAGTCGGGTATGCCCTATGCTCGACACCTTAACGACGTTAGAAATTTTCACTCAAGTGAGTGTCGTTTTTGCCTTAGTCTGGTTTGTGCGCCATTATCTATTAGCCCGCCATGCTTTAGTTAAACAAGGTCGGTTTGCGCAGCTCGACACCTTGTTGTTTTTTGCTGCTAGTGTCCCTTTTGCGCTTTATTACAACTTAAGTTATGACTTCACCATCGATAGCAATTTAAAAGTGCTCTTTGGAATGACGTTATTTGGCTTCTTTACTGGAAGCATTCTTCAGTTGAAAGCGAAACTTACGCAAATGGACAAAATGGAACATTCTGGGCAGTTTGACTTCCAACTGATTGGCGAACGAAGTTCATTAGTTAAACAAATGGTCGGTTTAGTCATCGTACTTCTGATCACGCTGACCACCATGCTGACGATGGTTGCCGTTAAAGATATCTTTTGGTTAGAACATAACCCAGGTCGCTTACTGGACGGCACAGGTAAAGTCAGCGTGATTAAAGAGTTCATCTACCTTGCGTTGGTGCTTGGTGGATACGCAATAACCATCATGACATTGTGGAGCAAGTTGATTAAACGCATTCTCTTGAGCCAAGAACACGCGTTGAACAAGGTAACTAAAGGCGAGCACGGCGTTCGTTTGCCTATTTTTGGCTATAACGAACTGGGTTCTATGGCGTCAATGACCAACACCATGCTTGATAGCCTCGAAACCGCACAAAACGAAGTCAAAACTACCCGTGATGTTGCAATTGTAAGCCTGTCTGCACTCGCAGAATCTCGAGACAATGAAACTGGCGCCCATATTCTAAGAACCCAAGAATACGTTAAGGTACTCGCACAAGAACTCAGCAAATCTGAAACGCACTCTACTTTGTTAACACCAAATTATATCGAGTTGCTTTATAAGTCGGCTCCCCTGCATGACGTCGGCAAGGTGGGTATCCCTGACAATGTTTTACTAAAGCCGGGGAAATTAACCGACGAAGAATTTGAAATAATGAAGGGCCACCCTGCAATTGGCGCTGAAGCCTTGTCTATCGCAGAAAAGCAGTTGGGAAGCTGCTCTTTCTTAAAAGTCGCAAAAGAAATATCACTGACTCACCATGAAAAATGGAATGGCAGCGGTTATCCAAATCAGCTGTCTGGTGAGGACATTCCATTATCCGGTCGCTTAATGGCATTAGCCGATGTTTATGACGCGTTAATATCAAAACGAGTCTACAAGCCAGCCTTTACTCATGAACAAGCTAAGCAGATTATCTTAGAGGGCAATGGGACGCATTTTGATCCGCAAGTTGTCCAAGCTTTTCTGGCTGTCGAACAAGAGTTTGTTTCGATTGCCGCGACCTACAAAGATGGCAAAAATGTACCAAGTGAACTCGAGCGTGAAAGCTTTATTGCTCAACCAGCCTAATCTATATTAAAACCACTAACTTCTTGCACCCTATAGGTTAATCCGTAGGGTGTTTTGTTATCAAATACCCTCTTTAGTCAATAAATCTGATTGAAATGGATTTTTTTTGGCCTTTCTGTTCACTTCGTATTGTCTTAAAAATTCCATACAGGTATAACTACCCATAGATACTATCCCCTCTCAATTGACATGGATGAAGATTATGTTTGAAAAAGTGTTAGCTGCTCCCGCCGATCCTATCCTCGGCCTTACTGAAGAGTTTAAAAAAGACTCTCGTGCAGAGAAAATTAACCTTGGTGTTGGCATCTACAAAAATGAAGCTGGCCAAACGCCTGTACTTAAAACAGTAAAGAAAGCAGAAGCGGCACTTCTTGCAAGCGAAAAAACCAAATCTTATCTGACAATTGAAGGTACAGCTGAATACGGCCTAGCTGTTCAGAAGCTTCTTTTCGGTTCAGACGCAGAGATCGTAACGTCTCAACGCGCGAAAACTGCACAAGCTCCTGGTGGTACTGGTGCACTTCGCGTTGCTGGCGAATTCATCAAGCGCCAACTAGGCGATGCTAAAATCTGGATCAGTAACCCAACTTGGGCAAACCACAACGGCGTTTTCGCTGCCGCGGGTATCGAGACAGCTCAATACAGCTACTACAATGCTGAAACAAAAGACAAAGACTTCGCAGGCATGGTTGCTGACCTAGAGAAAGCTTCTGAAGGTGATATCGTTCTTCTTCACGGCTGCTGTCACAACCCAACAGGTATCGACCCAACAACTGACGAGTGGGAAGTGCTGGCTAAACTGGTTGCTGAAAAGAAACTGCTTCCTTTATTCGATTTTGCTTACCAAGGTTTTGCAAAAGGCGTTGAAGAAGATGCAGCTGGTCTACGTATTTTTGCTCAATACAACAAAGAGATCCTTGTTGCTAGCTCATTCTCTAAGAACTTCGGCTTGTACAACGAGCGTGTGGGCGCATTCACTCTAGTTGCAGAATCTGCAGACGTAGCTACGACAGCGTTCTCTCAAGTTAAGAGCATCATCCGCTCTATCTACTCTAACCCACCAGCGCACGGTAGTGCTGTAGTAACTCACATCCTTGGTGATGCTGATCTACGTGCTGAATGGGAAGCGGAAGTGGCAGAAATGCGTGACCGTATCCAAGAGATGCGTGAGCTATTCGTAACAACATTGAAATCTGAAGGTGTTGATGCAGACTTTACATTCATCGAGCGCCAAAACGGCATGTTCTCGTTCTCTGGCCTAAGCAAAGAGCAAGTAACTCGCCTGAAAGACGAATTCGCTATCTACATTGTTGGTTCTGGCCGTATCAGTGTTGCTGGCATGACTAAGTCAAACATGGGTCCTCTATGTAAAGGTCTTGCTGCGGTTCTTTAATCGAAAAGCGAAACCTGTATCTGTCGACCTATAGATATGCAAAAGCCAGCGATTAAGCTGGCTTTTTTGTGTCTGTCTCTTTGTATATAAGAGCTATATATAAAAGCTATTAAGGCACTTAGTCTCTGCGTTACTGGTTAGTACTCTAAGAAGAACTCTACACCTAGCTCGTTAGTACGCTCACTACGAATCTTACCTTCGCCATCTCGGTGTTGATAAGAGCCACCAATCGCAAACTTGTTGGTCACCAGATAGCGTAAACCTAGGTGATAGATCTCTTCATCAAACAGGTCACTGCGATTTACTTGCACACTACCGTTCGCAATCCAGCGTTTGGCGAAGCCATAGTTAAGTTCGGCTTTAATCCCTTGGATAAACTCGGTATCTGAAGACTCAGTTCGGTTGGTATCGTTATCTTCCACCTCCCCCTTAGTGATACCAAGCAGGTAGTAAGCCACTATATCTAAATCTTTCTTAATGCTGTAACGGTAACCAACACCTGGCATAAGCGTATCAATTCGAGTTGTCGTGTCATCCGGGTGAATAAAGCGCGCACTGTAGTCGCCCAACAACAACCAATCATCCGTCATCACGTAACTGACGCCTAATCCATACGATGAGGCATTATTATTGCCACCTGCATCTTCATTTAAACTGCCCGAATGCGCGGTGGCATAAACATGGTCATAATCAAGAATATCCACCGCGTTAGTGTCCGCCCACGAACTTGGAGAAAAAATAAAAACTGCAGATACCAAACTAAGCTTCCACTTCGACATTCCTATCATCCTTCAACTGTCACTCCATTAACTGAAAGATTAGTCTATCCATAAGACTTTAAAAAGGTTTTAGCTCACAGATTGATTTGTGCCGGAAAATTATTATCAAATGTTGTACCATGAAATCATACAAACCAATGGATGATCATTATGGATGCTGAGTTATTAGAGATTCAAAACTTTCTGGCACAATACCCCCCTTTCTCTGAACTTCCTGAAGAGATATTGGTGAAAGTGACCAGTAGTGTGGAAATTTCTTATTACCGCCAAGATACCCCTATCATTCACTTTGGTGATCAAATTCATGACCTCTATATCGTTCGAAGTGGTGAAGTTGAAGTCTATCGTCGTAAGGGCGAACTCTATAATCGCCTTGATGAAGGGCATGTGTTTGGACAAATGGGACTGCTGACCAACAACAAAGTTCGCTTCCCAGTTAAAGCGACCGAAGATACCCTTCTCTATTGCATCCCTGAGCCGATTTTCCAAGAGCTCTACGACAACTATGATTCATTCGCCGACTTTGTCGAGGTGGAAGATAACGCGCGACTTCGCCAAGCAAACTCAGACAGCAACGACGCCAACGATTTATCGACATCTAAGGTCAAAACGCTATTGACCAGCGAAGCACCGATGATCGAGAAAACGCGCACCATCCAACAAGCTGCAACCATGATGGCAGAAGACAATGTCTCTTCTCTACTGATCATCGACCCTGATATTGTTGAAGATGATGAAGACGATTCAACACCAGTTATCGGCATCATTACCGATCGAGACTTATGTACTCGCGTTCTAGCCGAAGGCCTTGACCCGTCGGATGAAGTATCCAGTGTGATGACACCAGAGGTTATCTCACTCGACCACAATGCCTATGTATATGAAGCAATGATGACTATGCTTCGCTACAACGTGCACCACTTGCCAGTGCTTAAAGATAAGAAACCTATCGGTATTATCGAAGCGACCGATATTGTTCGCTACGAGTCTCAAAACTCGCTGTTATTGGTAAGCAGCATCTTCCAGCAACAAAGCATTGAAGATCTTAAAGTACTTTCTGAACAAGTAAAAGACAGCTTCGTTCGCCTAGTAAACGAAGATGCCAACGCCCACATGGTTGGCACAGCTATGTCGGTAATTGGCCGTAGCTTTAAACAGCGTATTATCGAGCTTGGTGAAGAAAAATTGGGTAAAGCACCCATTCCCTATTGTTTCCTTGCGCTCGGTTCAATGGGGCGCGATGAGCAATTGCTCGTAACAGACCAAGATAATGCCATCATTCTCGACGATACCTACGACGAAAAAAAGCACGGTAAGTACTTTGAAGAGTTATCAACCTTCATTTGTGATGGTTTGGACCAGTGTGGCTACGTTTACTGTACTGGCGACATCATGGCCACCAACCCAACGTGGCGTATGACTCGTCGCCAATGGGAAGAGTGCTTTGCCGATTGGATTGATGATCCAAACCCGAAAGCGCTATTGAACGCTTCTATCTTCTTTGATTTAGACGGTGTCTACGGCCGCTTGAAATGGGCGGAACAACTGAACAGTTTTATTGTTCGCCGAGCACGTAAGAACAACCGTTTCTTAGCATGTCTTGCTCGTAATGCGCTTAACCGCACACCGCCACTCGGGTTCTTCAAAGATTTCGTTATGGAAAAAGATGGTCGTCATAACAACTCGATCAACCTTAAACGTCGTGGTACCGCACCACTTGCCGATCTAATTCGAGTTCACTCTTTGGCGGTAGCCTCTCGTTCGAAGAACTCATTCGAACGTTTGGATGACATTATCGACGCAGGTATTCTGCCAAAAGGCCGAGCTCAAGATTTGAAAGATGCGATGGAGTTTATCTCCTTAGTTCGTATTCGCCACCAGGCACACGATGTCGACAACAACATAGAACCGGATAACAACATTGAGCCAGAGAACCTATCTGACTTCGAGCGACGCAACCTAAAGGACGCATTCCAAATATTAAGTAATGCGCAGAACTTCCTTAAGTTCCGTTATCAAGCCAGCAATAAGTTTAAGTAGGGCCTATGAACAAACTATTCAGATCACCTGCGGTCGACTGGCCATTTAAGTTTGCTCAAAAGCTGGAACGAGCGAGAGACGAGCGTTTAAAGCAATTTTATAGCCAACCTCTTCCTGTACCTGATACGCCATTATCAGAAGTAACCTTCTTAGCTGTCGACTTTGAGACTACGGGTTTAAACCCAAACAAAGATGGCATCATTACCATTGGCCTTGTCCCGTTTACGCTAAATCGTATTTACTTACGACAAGCCAAACACTGGACACTGAGACCAAAGCAGAAATTAGAAGAAGACTCTGTGGTTATTCATGGCATCACTCACAACGACATCATTGACGCGCCAGACCTTAGCGAGGTGTTAGATGAGATATTAGAATCACTGGCGGGTCACATCCCAGTGGTTCATTACCGTCGTATCGAACGTGATTTCTTGGATAACGCACTGAAAGTGAGATTAGGTGAAGGGATCGAATTTCCAGTCCTCGACACACTCGAGATTGAATCTCAAATCCAGAACAAACTGGCTGGCGGCTTATGGAATAAGCTCAAAGGAAAGAAACCAGCATCAGTAAGGCTTGGTCAGAGTCGCCGTCGATACCACTTGCCGGACTACACGCCGCATCATGCATTAACGGATGCAATTGCAACCGCAGAGTTACTACAAGCGCAGATTGCGCATCATTTTAGCCCTGACATGCCGGTTAAAGATTTCTGGTTATAGCTAGATTTAAATACTGTTTAAATCGTACGTGAAGCGACTAGCCATTAGCCGTTTTACACCTTAATACTCATAACGCTCACATTATCTAAATAGTGAGCGTTTTGTTTTTGCGTATTAGGAAAAGCTTACTTCGCTGTCGGACCAACTAATCGCATTTCCCAATCTTCGACTTTGCCAGTTTCAAGGCGACGATCTATAAGTGCTCCCCAAGATTCGACTAAAGGTAGCTCCGCCAATTCTTTGAGCTCTTGTTTATCCAAACAACCTGTAAACACCGCCCCCATGATGCGAGTTAACGGCCATTCTGGATAAGGTCTTTCACATAGAATGATCTCATCTCCAGCGCCGATATCACCCTCTTCCAATACACGGAAATACCAGCCAGTTCTTAGCGTATCTTGCAGCCTTCTTGCCATATCATTTTGATCGAATCTCACGTTCAGCTTCCAGCACGGCATACGCCCTTGCGAGACTTCCAACAATGTTGAACCAATACGAATCTTATCTTTCAAGCAAATGGAATGCTCCGTGACGCCGCTTGAGCTTAGGTTCTCGCCAAATGCGCCTGCAGATTGAAAGATGATTTTGTCACCTAACTCTTCCTGCCAAACTGGGTAGTGCTCGCTTGGGTAGATATGAAGGGCTTTTTGAATACCACCGTGAAAGCGAGGGTCGCCTTGTTCATCATTGGTAAAACCAAGTTCTGTGGCATGCTGACGCTCAGGTGAAACCTGCTTGTTGATGGCACTATTTGCACCGTGTGCAAAGGCAACGGTTTTGCCTACCAATACGCTATTAACTAAGCCTAACTTCTTCATATCTTTTCCTTTTACCTAAACTTATTTTCTGAACTGCGTGAGACAAACGACACGATAACTCGATTTCATTCACTACGCCAAGCATGATAATCTAACAAACCAATGTCACAATAGGGACATAAAGACACTTAACCATGCTAACCCGCCAAATAGATTCTCACTCCGGAATCATCAACTCAAATGAGATGATGGTCGCTAATCCTAATTCACCAGCGTTAGTGAAGACCATCGATATGCCCAAGGGCTACGTCGATGTAATGCACCAACATACGTGGCATCAAGTGATCTTCCCGCTCAAAGGCCTATTGCAAACGAAAACCGATCACTACCAGCATCTTGTGCCCCATACTTCTGCTTTGTTTGTGCCTGCAGGGATTCAACATGAATCTATCGCATTGAGCCATACGACGTTTGTCGGTATTTACCTTAATCCTGCCTTTGGGATCAAGTATGAGCCTCAAGTACGAACCATTACCCTGACGCCGTTTTTAAATGAGCTCTTGCAGGAAATTTGCAGACAGTGCGAAGGATTAGTGAGTAATGAAGAGGTATCTCGATTGCTTTCGGTATTGCACGATCAGATCATGAAAGACAACGTTCAGACCTATCAATTGTTGCTACCCGAAGACAGGCGTTTGAAGCTTATATTTGAAGCGCTGACAGAGACGCCAACGTTGGATTTGTCGCTAAAGAGATGGGGAGAGAAAGTCGGTGCATCAGAGCGAACCTTATCGCGCTTATTCTCAAAAGAGTTCAATACGTCATTTCAGTTATGGCGACAACAAATCCGCCTGATTTATTCGCTGCCTTTGTTGGACGAAGAACTCTCAATCCAAAGCATTGCCGACCAAGTCGGTTATCAAAACGACTCGTCCTACATCAAAGCATTCAAGGCTTCCTTCAATGTCACCCCGCAGCAGTTTCGCTTTAGTGGTCGAAGAAGGTAATTAGGCCTCTATATTTTCACCTTCTATAGGAAACAAAAAGAGGAGACTAAGCTCCTCTTTTCACTGGTAAACATCTAGGTCGCTTATTAAGCGTATTTCTCTTCGAAGTCTTTCATAAAGCTAACTAGTGCCTGAACGCCTTCCAGAGACATCGCATTGTAAAGTGACGCTCTCATTCCACCCACCGCTCGGTGACCTTTTAACGATTTCAGACCTGCAGTATCAGCCAGCTCTAAGAACTTGCTGTCTAGCTCGGGTTTCGCCAACTGGAAAGGTACGTTCATTCTTGAACGGTTTGCGGTGTGAACATCGTTTTTGTAGAAAGCAGAGCTATCAATCGCATTATAAAGCAACGCCGCTTTCTCTTTGTTCACCAACTCCATCGCTTCAACGCCACCTTGAGCTTTAAGCCACTTGAATACAAGGCCTGATAGGTACCAAGCGTACGTTGGCGGTGTGTTGAACATTGAGTCTTTTTCAGCAAGTACTTTGTAGTTCAGAATACTCGGCAATACTTCGTTTGCTAGTTCTAGTAGATCATCACGTACGATAGCAATGCAGATACCCGCTGGGCCGATATTCTTTTGAGCACCCGCGTAGATAACACCGTACTGAGACACATCGATCTTACGAGACAGAATGTTAGATGACATATCCGCGACGATTGGCTTATCCGTTTGAGGAAGCTCACTGATTTCAATGCCATCGATGGTTTCGTTTGGACAGAAATGTACGTACGCCGCTTCTGGGTCGATTTTCCAATCTTTAGCCGGAACAACCGCCGCTTTGCCATCAAGAGATGTCTTCGCGTTAAATACATCGATTTCGCAATATTTGCTCGCTTCAGTCACTGCGCTTTCTGCCCAGTAACCCGCATCAATGTAAGTTGCTTTCGTCGCGTCACCTAGAAGGTTTAGAGGAACAGCAGCGAATTGAGCACGAGCTCCCCCCTGACAGAAAAGAACTTTATAGTTGTCTGGGATGTTCAGAAGATCACGTAGGTCTTGCTCAGACTCATCGGCAACTTGAATAAACTCTTTGCTGCGATGGCTGATTTCCATAACGGAAGTGCCTAAACCATTCCAATCAATGAAGTCTGCTTGCGCTTGTTTCATTACCGGTTTAGGCAGTGCCGCTGGGCCAGCACTAAAGTTGAATACGTTATCTAATGTAAGTTCCATGGGGATAATTGCTCCTGCTAAATAATAACTATGAAAGTAATACCATGTTTTACCCAACATAAAAACAACAAAAGAGGTCTTAAGACCTCTTTTGTTTCGTACCGTACAAAATGTTTAACTTAACCCGTTAGATCGCCCTATCAGTATTAAGCCCGACTCTTTTTATTGAACAAAAGCCGGCATAAGCAGTGCAATTAATGGAATTTCTTGTCCATTTTCAAACACTAGATTTCCATTCTCTAGGTCAGCCGTGATTTCATAACCACTTTCTGTTTGCTTGATCATTTCCATCACGATCAATTCGTCGATACCTTCACGGATAAAAGGGTATTCTTCAACAAGCTCATTTGAGAAGCTAGATTGAACATTACCTGTTAATGCAGGAACAATCATTGAAGGGTTACTGCTGATGTTTTCTGTGCCTTCCGGTACGCTCACCAACCATTTAGATTCAAACTGACCTTTACCTAATTCTAACGACATATTGTTCATTGAAAGGTCGAAGCCTTTAGCAAACAGTACGTCGATGAACGGAATGATCTCAGCCACATCTTCTTGTGTCAGAACAGGGTTCGCCTGGTAAATTTCAAAGATTTTCTCAAACGACTGGCTGTCCAGTTTCGACATTTCAAAATCGACGTTTAGATTGTTCAACTGGCCTTCGTTGGTCTCAATATTGGCGACATCCAACTTAAGACTGCTGCTCAAGCGCTTAGTCGCTTCATCTAGATGCGATTCAAAATCGTACTTAGAGTTTTCGATGGTCATGAATGGCTGCCTTGCAGAATCTGAAATCAAGAAGCTATCAATAGTAAAATTCTGCGTGCCTAACCAGTAACCTTTTGCTTGCTGGCCTGAACCAATACCTTTTAGGTTTGAGAGTGTCACCTCTTCACCCGTTTCAAAATCAATTTGAACAGATGGGATAGAAAGCTGGTAATCAACCTGCCCTAATACAGTGGCATGGCCAGACAGATTCGACTTCGTGATAGATACCGAGGTACCATTTTCTTCTGAGCCTTGGTGATTGAACTGGCTTAACTCGAAGTTGAAATCCGTGTTGCCGTTTAGTTCAGTGCTGGTAGTCAGAGTAAGAGGCAGAATGTCAGTATTCTCAAACGTCGATAGCGCGTTTAAGCTCACTAAGCCATGGTTCACCGCACTATTAATGACAAACTCACTTGGTAAGCCATCGAGCGCAAGCTGCTCTTTCAAGCTCTCATCCGTCACAGTTACGCGAGTGGTTACAGTAGAAGAAAGGTAACCTCTATCGTATTCCACGATCTCAGCTTGAATGCTTGAATTGTTAAGCTTTGCAACGCCATCAGTAATCGCATTTTGTCCAATTTGCCCAACCGCTAATGGCCAACAAAGTGCCAATGAGATTGCTCCGCCAATTGCACCAATTTTTCTTAACTGTTCCATGAGTTCTCTTTCTACACTAGTCTGTTTTTTTTAGTCTAACCCATCAGTAGCAAACAAGAAACATTGAGTTAAATCAGTCTATTGCTCGATACTTCGATTGCCTCAATAAATTAACGGCTAGCTCTCATCCTTATTCAGTGGTTCTTGCTAGGCTAGAGACGTCGCTACTATTAAGGTTGAGCTGTGAATCAATACGCTGTTATCTGTTTGGACAATAATCCGGTTAGCATTGAAAGAATACGTTCGGAGCTGGCTCCGTTAGCTTCTGTATTCGATATTTATACTGCCGAGAACATAGAAGACGCGCATCACGCATTAGAAGATATCAATGATCACCACCAAACCGTTGCTTTAGTGATCACTCATCATCATTCTGGATTTAATGGTGTGCAATTTCTTATTGAACTGGAACAGCTGGCCCATAGTAATACCGCAAGAACGATATTAGTCAGCGCTTCGTCAGACATTCAATCCATTCTGACCGCGGTGAATGAAGGCCGGCTCAATCACTGCCTAACCAAACCCGTTCAAGATCAAGTTCTATTCAAATCGGCGCAAAAAGAGCTGACCTCTTTTGTTATCCAATACGACTCAGAAAACCTGTTATCTTACAGTGATGCGTTGGATCAACAGCGCTTATTCAGAGCGCACATCGAGCAAAAGATTCATTCTTTTCAATCGGGTTTCATTCACGACTACCACCAGCTTTCTGACAATGCCCTTGCAGAGCGTGTCGTCAGTGCATTACAAGATGTGTTTTCAAAAGATGACAAAACCAAGGCCATTCGAGACTACTCACCCGAACATCTCCTCACTGTAGAAGGTGAAGACAATCGCTTTTTATGGCTGATCATTGAAGGTGAAGCCGCTCTCTATAAAAAAGATGAGTTGGGGCAACAACGGGAAGTGGTACGACACTCTAAGGGCAACATTGTCGGCGGGATGTCATTTGTGACGGGTGAACCTTCATTCTCAACCGCGATAACCCTAACGCAAACACGAGTCATCAAACTGGATAAAGATAGCTTTGCTCAAGTGATGCACTCAAACAACACCCTGCTGCCGTTATTCACCAACCTATTGCTCCGTCACTTTAACCGCCGCTTGCAAAGAAGTATCACCAACAAAATCAAGCTGCAACAAACGTTGGAGTCACTAGAGTCTGCACATCAACAATTGATCGAGAAAGAGAAGATGGCGATGCTCGGGCAACTTGTCGCGGGGGTTGCTCATGAGTTGAACAACCCTATTGCTGCGATTTTACGAAGTATTGAAACCTTGTCTGAACATCTCGACCAGATACTCGTAAACTCGTCACTCCCAGAATCGAATAAAGGGACTGACGTGCTGGCGCATTCAAAATTAGCCAAGCCACTATCAACGGCTCAAGAGAGACAACTCGTAAAGCACCTCACCTCTACTATCGATGATCGTGCGCTAGCCAAAAAAGCCGTGAGACTAAACCTAAGCCAAGACTCTGCGGTTATAGACACCTTGAAAGACTCCCCTGTCGCAGGCAAAGAGCTGCTCAATGACTTAGAGCATTACCACTATGTGGGAAACTCTATCCGCTCAATTCAGGTATGCAGCAAGCGTATTGCCGATATGGTTAAAAGCCTAAAAAGCTATGCCCGAGAAGATGAAGAGGTTCGCCACTACGCAGACATTCACGAAGGGCTTGAAGATACCTTAGTGATCTTTGAAAACAGACTCAAACATCACCAACTCGAAAAACATTACGACACCGAATTACCGCCTTTATTGTGCCAGTCGCTCTCGCTACAACAAGTATGGACAAACCTGATCTCTAACGCACTCGATGCCCTTTCTGAACGAGGAAAAGTGTCAATCACTACCTCTCAACAGACGCAAGGTGACGACACATTTCTTGTAGTGGAAATCACCGACACCGGCCATGGCATTGCGAAAGAAGACATCAGCACCATTTTCAACCCAAATTTCACGACCAAAAAAGAAGGGAACTTTGGTTTAGGAATTGGTTTATCTATTTCTCAACAAATCGTTTCGGCTCATCAAGGGTTTATTTTGGTGGAGTCTGAGGTAGGTAGCCATACACATATGCAAGTGTGGCTTCCATTCAAACAAGAAGGAGCACCTCATGAATAAGTACCTAATTTTATGTGTCGATGATGAGCCTGAAGTCCTCAACAGTGTCCTTCAAGACTTAGCACCATTTGAAGAAAACTTTATTGTTGAAGGGGCCGAATCGGTCGATGAAGCCAAGCAGGTAATCAAAGAAATGGGACAAGATGGCATTAAACTCGCCTTAATCTTGTGCGACCACATCATGCCTGACAAAACCGGTATCGACTTTCTCATAGAACTCAATCAGAACGATTACACTAAGCCGACACGCAAACTACTGCTCACAGGGCAAGCTGGCCTGGAAGATACGGTTACCGCGATTAATAACGCAGCGCTCGATTTCTATATTTCTAAGCCTTGGCAAGGTGATCAGCTCAGAGAGACGATTACTCAACAACTGACCGACTATGTCATTGTAAACGACAAGCAATTGCTAAACTGGACTTCCATTTTAGATACCGAGCGCATCCTCACGTCAATGGCAAACAAGCGAACAAGCTTTGGTGAATAAGCTAATGCATTGTGAATCGACCTTAAGTTTTGGTGAATCGACCTTAAATTTTGGTGAGTAGTCCCATAAACATGAGATCTCAGTTGCAGAGCAGCGCCTAAATTGTATATTTTTTAGCTAAATGGCAAAGGATTGGCATTTTTATGGATTACTTTTCCACGAGTTAGATTAAACTGTCTCAATGTTTATGGTTTGCCTGATTTTTCTCAAGCCAAAGGAATTAACACTAAATAAAGGTTTACGGTCGTTATGCGCAAAATTCTACTTACTACCGCTATGCTATTGGCTTCTAGCCAAGCACTAGCTGTTGATGAACAACCACAAGTAATGAGCAACTTTAACTACGATTACTTTGAAGCACGTATCGGTGCTAGCCCAGTAACATTTGGTGGCGCGTTCAGTAAGTCAATTCACCCGAATGCTCACGCTATAGCACGTATCGATTCAGAATTTGAAGGCGATTACGACTCAGCTGTAGGTCTTGGTTTCCACGCTCCATTAAACAACTGGGCAGACCTAACAGGTGAAATGCTAGCTCGTATCGTTCAGCCTGAAAACTCAAGCTCTACTGATATCGGTATGGAAATCAACGTTGGTGTTCGCCAATGGCTTGGTCCACAACTAGAAGTTGGTGGTAAAGGTGGTTACGTTTCTATCGATGACAACGATGATTGGACGGGTTCTGTTTACGCGCGTTTCCACTCTACAGAGCTTTTCTCTTTAGGTGCTGAAGCTCGTATTAACGACTTCTACGGTGACCAGCTAATGTTCACGGCTCGTTTCAAGTACTAATACTTAACGCTCAAGCCCTAGCAAATAAGCTCTCCATGAGCACTTAGCCTTTTGATACTTAGTCTTTTAAGAAATCCGGCTAGACAGAAACAAAAAAACCGAGGACATTCCTCGGTTTTTATTTATTAGTAATAATCTTAAGCATATAAGGCAAACTTCTTTAGTGGCAGCCCTTTAATAATTGCTGCTTGCGTGGCTCTTGTAATAGTTTCCAGTGAATACCATCAATTGCACCCGCAAATTTCCAAAGTAGTTTTAGGTCAACATCGTTTCCGTACGCTTTGCGAACCTTATTAAACACTTCAGGCGCGCCCAACTGCATAAACATTGAAACATCGTCCACACCCGCCTTTTTAACCATGCGCTCTAACGTAAGTTGCATGTTTGGTAGATCTCTCAATCGACGGCTAGCGGATGATTTCTTAAAGCTACGTTGCTGAATTGAATTATCGATTGAAGTACGAATAATACTATCCAATTCAGGATGTTCGCATGTAAACAGATCAGTAATATCGTAATAATTTACGGTAGCTGTTGTCTGTTTTTTTACATGACGATACTTTTCACAGTCAAGATCCGTCAGTTTTTTATCTAATGACTTTCCACCTCTGATGAATAAACAACCTTCACTCAATAAAGCGAACATAGCGTCATTTTGAAAGAGGCCGATACCTCCAAACATAGAACGTTTTTGATGCTCACCAAATTGATTCACGTAATTAATAAATGCTGTCTCGGTCATATCCGTTGATCCTTAATCAAATTACCCCGATTAGGTTCATTACCAGACAAGCAGCTTTTTATGCGAAAAATTTTTAATCTATTTTTTTATTCTTTAGGTGAATATTATGATTTCGTTTTCCACCTTTAAATAAATGATACTTCGAAAAGAAAAATAAGTCTGGGCTTAGTTCACATCAATCAATTGAGTATTATGATTTTTCATGATTGACATCACAGTAAACTATCAAACCATGCTTAAATTTCGACACCCAGTGATACACCCGTTCAAATTATTCAAGGTTATGTCGTCGGATGAGTATTGCTTCACAGCATCGCGGCTTGTAAAATGGCAGAACATACATGTTGTTACTTTTTTTATGAATCATTTATCGTTTTTCTGGCTACCACAAAATAAGGCTCTTCTCTTAAAGGGTCTAGAATCAGAGTTTGCCCAACTTGTTGGCCATTCTATTTCAGCGGGAAAAATAACACTTCCTCCGATCCCTAACGTTGTACTGAAAATTCAAAAGCTTTGCACTCTCGAATCAACCGGGATTGCCGAAGTTGCCGAATGCTTACTTGAAGACCCAGGCCTCACTGCTGTCGTCATTCGAGTGGCTAACTCTGTCGTATTCAACAGACGCAACATTACTTGCGTCGATATGATGACGGCTGTGTCACGCCTTGGCATATTAAGAGTGCGTGACATCGTTACGGCTCAGGCTATTGAACAACTCAAGCATTCAGTCAACCTGAGCAAAGAGTGTAATGAGTTACTGGTTCAGAGCGCTTCTGTCTCCAAAGAACTCGGCGCCACTATGGTACTGGTGACCAACGGCTTCAAAGAACTCTCCCCTATTGAATACCGCTACCTTGAACATGAGAAATCACTGCTTGTCGGATTACTGGCTGACATTGGTTTGTTCTGTTTGGTTAGCGAATACCACCTCTACCTCGAAAATGGCAATTACCTAGACCACGATATCGCCCTACAAATATTCCAAGGCCAATGTTCTGCAACCAGTAAACTGGTGCTTAATCGTTGGGGCTTCGACAGCGACTTTATTGATGTGTGCAGTAATACCATTAATAGCCACGAAGAACGCGAAGTGTCTTACTTGGATATTGCACGAATCGCTAATCACCTGCTGATGTTCAGAAATAAGGATGAGAACATCGATGATCACGAAGTTGAACTTAACGTGACAGGTGCAGAGGTGCTTTATAAATTAAGCAACTTGAGCAAACATGATTTTAATGCAAAGCTAAGCGACGTGATCAATACTAGTGGCTTCTAAGTCACTGTTAAGTGACAAGTAAATGTAATATGAAGTAAATGCAGTGGGGAAAGCATGTTTACAGGGATGATCTTTATATTTGCACCACTCGTCGTGGGGTATCTTTTTTCTATTTCGAACGATCAGACGCTAGAATTTATCAACCGCTCGACATCGCGGTTGATCTACGTGATTCTCGCGTTAATGGGGCTAAGCTTAGCCGCCCTCGATAACCTAGGCAGTAATCTGCAGACAATCCTTCTTTACACCGTCACTTTCTTTGTCTGCTTAAGTGTTTGTAACCTAATGGCACTGCCCGCTATTGATAAGTTATTGCCACTCAAAACCGATAGTAGCAAGAAGAAGCTTCCCCTCTCTTCGATGGCAATGGAGTCTGCTAAACTGATCCTAGTTGTGGGTTCAGGCCTTATCGCTGGCTTAGTGCTCCCTATTGGCCTTGATTGGGTTGATACCGCCAGTGAATGGATTTTGTTTGTACTTCTCTTCTTTATTGGCATTCAACTGCGTAATAGCGGTTTAACACTTCGACAAATCTTGCTGAACAAACACGGCATGGTCATCGCAATCACGATTATCGTCACCTCAATGCTAGGTGGCGTTATCGCGGCTTACATTCTGGATATCCCTCTGTTCAAAGCCTTGGCTATGTCTTCTGGATTTGGTTGGTATTCTCTGGCTGGTATCTTGATGGGTGACGCCTTTGGTCCTGTTTATGGCGGCGCTTCTTTCATGCTTGAGCTGTTAAGAGAGTTGGTTGCCTTAGTACTGATTCCAGTGCTGATTCGCAGCTATCCGTGTACCTCTATAGGCTATGCAGGTGCTACGGCGATGGACTTTACTCTACCTGTCATTCAAACAACAGGCGGTGTGCGATGTGTGCCTATCGCTATCGTCAGTGGCTTTATCCTAAGCTTGCTTGTCCCGATTTTGATGTTGTTCTTTGTATCTCTTGCTAACTAGATCGCAGGAATAGCGTTTGTTTTAGATTAGAATGCAACTCGAATACCCATGCCCAAGACACCGATACAGTTACCGAAATAAAAAGACACTAAGTGTCATTGCTCAACAAATAACGATCACGGTAACCTGTAACGACAAAGTTATAAAAAGAATAAACTTACAAAAGGAACCACTATGAAACGCCTTTGCGTCGCATTACTGCTAGCTTCAACTTCTACTTTCTCTTTTGCAGCAGATTCAATGTCTGAAACAAACCAGTGCCAAGCAAAAAAATATGATGCGTACATCGACGCCTCTTTGAATTGGTATGCCGACCTTGCTGCATTGACCTCTGAGCAATACCCAGAGCTAACAGAAGTCAGTGAGTGGTTCCTAGAAGGTCGTAAGCACCACTTTGAGCTTAATCGTGCTGCAGTAAACTACTACCTTGTGAACGACTCTAGCAAAGTGGCTACAGAACAACCTGTCGAAGGTTGGCTACAACTAGAGCAACACGACATTAAAACGCTATCAACACGTGATGATGAGCTAGGTAAAATCGCGAAAACAACGTTCGACGACCGCCAGTCAACGCCTCATGCTCAAAACTACGAGCTACGCTCAGCCTTTGCAGAATTGCTTAGCCACCCTAAGCAAATCGATACGGCACTGCAACGCTACAATCAGTCAATTACTAAACTTGAAGCGATTAAGTGTAAATAACCCCTCATTTAATATGCTTTTTTGAGAAGTTGGATTTCATAATTAAGACGGGACATTGTTCCCGTTTTCGTTTAGATTGTCCCGCTCGCGTCAATATAAAAAAAAATAAATCGCTTGCTATGGTTACGGAACAAAAAACAGCAGATGTTAGCTTCGACAGTCTTTTACGTATCTTCACGGTACCTGAAGGCCCAGATTCAACACTCACTCAAATTGAAGACAAACTTTCACGAAACCTGAATCAATTCTTACGTGAACACATTGTGGCTGAAGAAAAGCCGCTGCGTGAAATTGAGAAAGATTTTTCAAATGCTCATATCCCTGAGCAGCCTGAGTTTGTTTCTGAACATACTGAGCATCTCCTCGATTCTCTCGTGTCTCACTCGGTTCATACGTCTTCGCCAAGTTTTATTGGCCACATGACGTCTGCTCTGCCGTACTTTCTGATGCCGCTGTCTAAGATCATGATTGCGTTGAATCAGAATCTAGTAAAAATTGAGACCTCCAAAGCTTTCACGCCCCTAGAGCGTCAAGTTCTGGGTATGCTACATCGCTTGATCTACCAAGATGACGATCAGTTTTATTCACGCTGGATGCACAGTGCGAACCACTCTTTGGGTGCGTTTTGTTCTGGTGGTACCATCGCGAACATTACTGCGCTTTGGGTTGCACGCAACAATGCGCTGAAGGCACAAGGCTCATTCAAAGGTGTAGAAAAAGAAGGCTTGTTTAAAGCCATGAAACACTACGACTACGAAGGCCTAGCCATCTTAGTTTCTGAACGCGGTCACTACTCTCTGAAAAAAGCCGCAGATGTCCTTGGTATTGGTCAAGAAGGTCTAGTGTCTGTTAAGACGGATAACGACAACCGCATTTGCACTGACGATCTAAGACTCAAGATCGAGCAACTCAAGCAGAACAAGATCAAACCTTTCGCCGTCATTGGTGTGGCTGGTACAACCGAAACTGGTAATATCGACCCGCTAAGAGACATTGCTGAGGTGTGTGCCGAAACAGATTGTCACTTCCACGTAGATGCAGCTTGGGGCGGTGCGACTCTGATGTCGAACAATCATCGTCACCTGCTTGATGGCATCGAGCTAGCAGATTCAGTCACGATTGACGCTCATAAACAACTTTATATCCCTATGGGTGCGGGTATGGTGCTGTTTAAGAAACCAGATGCGATGACAGCGATCGAACATCATGCTCAATACATATTGCGTAAGGGTTCGAAAGACCTAGGTAGCCATACGTTAGAAGGCTCTCGTTCCGGTATGGCAATGCTTGTTTATGCGTCGATGCACATCATCAGCCGACCTGGCTACGAACTGCTAATCGACCAAAGCATCAACAAAGCGCGCTACTTTGCCGACCTGATTAAAAATCAAAGCGATTTCGAACTGGTTTCAGAGCCTGAGCTGTGCCTACTGACTTATCGCTACGTGCCTGAACCAGTTAAAGCGGCGCTGCTTAAAGCTGACGCAACAAAACGCGTTGAACTGAATGAGCTACTGAATGAACTGACCAAGTTTATTCAAAAGAAGCAGCGTGAAACAGGCAAGTCTTTCGTATCGCGAACGCGCTTAAATCCCGAAGCATGGGCGCATCAACCAATCATCGTTTTCCGGGTGGTGTTAGCAAATCCACTGACAGGTAATGATATTCTTTCTTCAGTGCTTGAAGAACAGCGTGAAATCTCTAAACTAGCACCTAACTTGATGAGTAAAATCACTAAACTGGTTACGCAAATCAACGCATAGTCATTCAATTTTAGTTGCATCAAATTGAAAATTTCTTTCTTTTTGATGTAACTAAGCTGTCAGTTCATACTCAATTTGCATTCTTTTTGCTCAAACTCTCTTCCAATTCTGTAGTTTTCTAAAATTTTGTTGAGGTTTGTCATATTCTTAAGCATTCATGCCGTGTTTTTGTATTAGTAAATAGTATGTTGGGTTTATACTGACTCTATGGTGCTAGTTAGCTTGATATCTATTTGATGCAGCAGTATTTACAAGACCGAATATAACTTTGGCTTTGTGTTTACTGATATTTGCTTCAGCCATACCCCCTGGTAAAAGATATTAACTAGCAAGTTGTTCTCTATACCCTTGTGAACACTATGAATACATTAGAAAAAATACAAAAAAACCTGGAAAATTTCAGCAAGTCTGAGCGTAAGGTAGCCGAAGTAATCATGGCTTCCCCTCAAACTGCAATTCATTCTAGCATTGCTACCTTAGCTAAAATGGCTGACGTGAGTGAGCCTACAGTTAACCGCTTCTGTCGTCGTTTAGACACAAAGGGCTTTCCTGACTTCAAACTTCACCTAGCTCAAAGCTTGGCGAACGGTACACCTTACGTGAACCGTAATGTTGAAGAAGATGATGGTCCAGATGCTTACACGCATAAGATTTTCGAATCAACTATGGCTTGTCTAGACGTAGCTAAAAACAGTCTAGACGCGATGCAAGTTAACCGTGCGGTTGACCTGCTGACTCAAGCAAAACGCATTTCATTCTTCGGACTGGGTGCCTCTTCTGCTGTAGCCAAAGATGCTCAAAACAAGTTCATTCGTTTCAATATCCCAATCACTTGCTTTGAAGACATCGTGATGCAACGCATGAGCTGCATTAACTGCAGTGACAACGACGTTATTGTTCTGATCTCTCACACTGGCCGCACAAAAAGCCAAGTTGAGATTGCGAACTTAGCTCGCGAGAACGGCGCAACAGTTATCGCTATCACAGCGAAAGACTCTCCATTAGATAAAGCGAGCTCGCTGTCTATCTCATTGGATGTACCGGAAGACACTGACGTTTACATGCCAATGGCAAGTCGCGTTGTTCAGATGACGGTTATTGATGTGCTAGCGACAGGCTTTACGCTTCGTCGTGGTTCTGGTTTCAGAGAGAACCTAAAGCGAGTGAAAGAGTCACTTCGTGATTCACGTTACGAGAAGTATTCTCAGTTTTAATCTGTTAAGGCATAAACTGAGAACAAGTTGAATTAAAAAACGGAGCCTAGTGCTCCGTTTTTATTTATCTGTTTATAATGGTTTATGCCGTGAACTGTTCGAAGACCGTTAGATCGTCCAGCTATTGCCTTTCTCTACAACATTATTCTCAGACGCATAAGAGTTAATAATGGTAAAACTCGACTCGGCAGCCTGTTCTTGCACAACTTGATTCATTGAAGCTCCCTCATGATCCCCCTCTCCACAACTGCACTCCTCGCAAACCTGCTTCAGAATATGTACAAGCCTCTCTTGATTCAACGGTAAAGGGTTTCCTTTAATCGCCACTGATTTGAGCGCATCGGCAGACACCTCATCAAACTGAGCTTCGCAGACACCAAATTCAAGTAAGCTTGGTAGCTTGAGTGTATCCAACACTTCAGATAACCAAGCAATCGCCTCTTCTTCTTTTGCTTCTACGTTACCCGTCACTATCTGAGCGATTCGCTGATAACGCGCTAATATGTCGTTTCTTTGCTGCTCTTTCACTACTGCTATGTTTTCTAACATCACAAATGGCGCCAAGCGCGCTGTAATCACACTGTGCGGCGCAGAAATTTTACCTCCTAACGCAGAAGCTAACCCGTGCGCAGCGCCGAGCTTAGCATTGGTTATCGCCATTCCTCCTAGCATAGAAGCGAAGGCAAGATCAGAACGCGCTTGAGGTTCATCATAGATACACGCCTGAATGACAGAGTGACTCAGCTTACGCAACCCTTCCTCGCAGATCATATCGGTGAGCGAATTAGGCTCACCACACACATAGGCTTCCATGAGATGCGTAAAGGCATCCATCGCTCCACGTCCTGACAAATACAAATTGGTGCCGTACGTTAAGGTCGGGTCGACAATCGCCACGTCGGCTAACATATCGGGGCTTCGAAGGCTGATTTTGACTTGATCTTGTCCAGACTTAAGCACCGCATTTTTAGTGACTTCGGCACCTGTACTGGCCGTTGTAGGAATCGCAATGAACGGTAGTGGTTTAGTTTTAAGAGGAACATTACGCCCAACCACTTCAACATAGTCGTATAAATTACCTTGATTAGGTAAAACCGCAGCTAACGCTTTCCCCATATCAATCGCACTGCCTCCACCCATTGCCACCACCATATCAGGTTTAAATCGCCGAGCAGACGTGGCAGCCTCTTCAACCATTTTGATATTGGGTTCACCGGAAACGGCAATGTGCTGGTAACGCATACTCTGCGCATCTAGATAGTCAGTAACAAGTGAGGTGCGTTCTAATGTATTACCAGTAACCAATAACACGCTGTAGCCGTATTGATTAAATAGAGACAATGAAGCGGGAAGTGCCCCATCACCAAAGATGATCTTTGTAGATGTCATAAATTGAAACATGGAGCCTCCTGCGCCTATGACTAAACAAAACTACGAACTCTTGGTTTTTTTGAAATTCTTGGTTTTTAGCATTTAATCTTCGGAATACAACCTTCGAAATGTAACCTTTGCACTTGTAACACAATGCCTACACGTAAAATACGAGCATACTAAAATGGGGTTACATCAGGTAGCTTACCGAATATGGTTCTATACCCAATGATAAGATGCCTCGTTCTGTGTTTGATTTTTTTGACGAGGTGCAACTTGTCACACTAAAGATGGATTAAAGTCGCAATCTTAGGGGTAATTCACACTCTGATATTAAGGGTACTTAACAATGGTAGAGGCCTGCGAACGCGACCCTCCGTTTTTATGATTAATATTTGCGCTGATAGGCAAAACCTATCGTATTAAGAGGCAATTCCATCTTTATTTCCCCATGGCATTGAGGCATAGTTGGTTTTAAGAAATTTTGAGTGGCATTCATTAAAGAATAGTTAACATAATTGAGTTAACGAGCCTCATCCCGTATTTAGGAGAAATTAAATGTTTGTAGTTATTTTTGGTCGCCCTGCTTGCCCATTCTGTGTTCGTGCAAAAGAGCATGCTGAAACTCTTAAAGCTAAACGCGATGACTTCAACTACCGTTACGTTGACATCCACGCTGAAGGCATCAGCAAAGCTGACCTAGAGAAGACTGTTGGTAAGCCTGTAGACACAGTGCCACAAATCTTCATCGACCAAGACCACATCGGCGGCTGCACAGAATTTGAAGCATACGCAAAAGAAAACCTAGGTCTTTTCGACTAAGCTAGGATTTCTCATACGAGAATCGAGGCTATGGCCTTAAACAGCTGACTAATTTACGCGTTAGACTGTACGATTTATATCAAGCCCGCTCACTGTAGCGGGCTTTTTTTATGACCAGTTTTCGTACGGAATAATAATAAAGTCAAAATCAAGTAAAATAGCAAAATATCGCTTATATTTTATTTATATTTAGATACAATTCACCTCTCAAACTTACCCTGTGTTTCACGCCAATTATTGAGCGACCACTGTGAATATCGACGTTGTTTTTCTGTTAGAACAAAACCCCATTCTCCTCATCTTTGTTGTTTTATCGATTGGATTAGCCATTGGTAAAATTCGTTTCGGTAGCCTCCAACTTGGCAATTCAATCGGTGTTCTGATTACTTCCCTTATCATGGGACATCTTGGTTTTTCATTTAACGCTGATGCGCTCACGATTGGCTTCATGCTTTTCATCTACTGTGTGGGTATTGAAGCTGGACCAAACTTCTTCGGTATCTTCTTCAGAGACGGTAAGCATTATCTCATTCTGAGCCTTGTGGTTCTCTCTACTGCAATTGCTTTAACGTATTTCAGTAGCCACTACCTTGGGTTAGGCTTTGGTTTATCCGCAGGCATGATGGCGGGGGCCTTAACAGCAACGCCTATATTAGTAGGTGCTCAAGATGCTCTGAATTCTGGGCTTGCAGAATTACCAAGAAACATGGATATAGGCCTGATCATCGAGAACCTATCAGTTGGTTATGCGATGGCTTACTTAGTTGGCTTAATCAGTATGATTATGTTTGCTCGCCTTATTCCAAAGCTTCAGAAAGTTAACCTACACGATTCAGCTGAGCAAATCGCCCAAGAGCGTGGCTTAGGTGCTTCAGGGCAACGTAAGGTTTACCTTCCAATCATACGAGCTTACCGCGTAGGACAAGAGCTTATATCTTGGACAGACGGTAAGAACCTTCGTGAACTGGGTATTTATCGCCAAACGGGCTGTTACATCGAACGTATTCGCCGTAATGGTATTCTTGCCCACCCAGATGGCGACGCGATCCTGCAAGAAGGTGATGAGATCGCATTGGTAGGCTTCCCTGATAGCCACGCGCGTCTCGACCCGAGCTTCCGTAATGGTAAAGAGGTTTTCGACCGTAACCTTCTCGACCTTCGTATCGTTGAAGAAGAGATCGTCGTTAAGAGTGACAGCATCGCAGGTAAGCGCCTGTCAGACTTAAACCTGTCTGAATACGGCTGTTTCCTTAACCGCGTAGTACGTGCTCAGATTGAAATGCCGATGGACTTAAACATCGTGCTTTCTAAAGGTGATGTACTGCAGGTGAGTGGTGAAAAGAGTCGTGTTCACGGCCTAGCTGAGAAAATTGGTTTCATCTCAATCCACAGCCAAATGGCGGATTTGATGGCCTTCTGTAGCTTCTTCATTCTGGGTATTTTGTTTGGTTTGATTACCATGACATTCGGTCAGGTGTCGTTTGGGTTAGGTAATGCGGTTGGCCTGCTTTTATCCGGCATCATGCTTGGCTTCTTAAGAGCAAACCACCCTACTTTCGGTTATGTGCCTCAGGGAGCATTGAACATGGTCAAAGACCTAGGTTTGATGTTTTTTATGGTCGGTATCGGCTTGAGCGCTGGTGGTAAGATGTTTGAACACTTAACGCAAGTAGGCCCTCAGGTCATCGGTATTGCTCTAGTAGTGAGTGTGCTACCGGTATTCTTCGCTTACTTGGTGGGTGCTTACGTATTGAAGATGAACCGAGCTCTACTATTTGGAGCCATCATTGGCGCGCGAACCTGTGCTCCGGCGATGGACATCGTAAATGACCACGCTCGCTCAACTATCCCTGCTCTGGGTTACGCGGGTACGTACGCTATAGCCAATATATTGATGACCTTAGCAGGTACTTTCATCATTATTATTAGCTAACCTCTTAGGCGTTAAGAGCGCCTTAGCTTAGGAATTTTTAATGCACTAATTCATCTTGGGGTTAGTGCATTTTTATTACTTCTTCTCAGCTTTTAACGTATCCCAAGTCTGCTGTTAGAGCTTTTGCATCCTGCTATTCGTATCTGCTCTTGAAATCTCTTCGCATCTCGCAACTCGTATCCCGCATCTGCTTTTATTTTTCCATGTCTGCTTTTAATCTCTTTCCTCAAACGACAGACAAAAAAATAGGCGCTCAATGAGCGCCTATTTCGTTTTAATTCGATTGTTTGAATTAGATGTCAGCTACATCAAATTCAACAGCAGTATCAACGTCAGCTTCGTAATCAACGCCTTCAACACCAAAACCGAACAGCTTCAAGAACTCTTCTTTGTACTCAACGTAGTCAGTCAGTTCTTTTAGGTTTTCAGTTGTGATTTGAGGCCATAGGTTACGACAATGCTCTTGAATGTCGTCACGAAGTTCTAAGTCATCTAGACGTAGACGGTTCACTTCATCAACTTCTGCTGCGCTGCCATCTGCTTTGTATAGACGCTGGCTGAACATACGGAAGATCTGTTCCATACAACCTTCGTGAATACCTTCTTCACGCATCTTCTTGAACACCATAGCAATGTAAAGAGGCATAACAGGAATCGCAGAGCTTGCTTGAGTCACAACAGACTTAAGAACAGCAACGTTTGCAGTACCACCAGTTTGGCCTAGTTTTTCGTTCAGCGCTGATGCTGCACGATCTAGATCCATCTTAGCTTTACCTAGCGCGCCATCCCAGTAGATTGGCCACGTTAGTTCAGTACCGATGTAGCTGTAAGCAACAGTCTTACAACCGTCAGCGAGAACACCCGCTTCAGAAAGTGCGTTGATCCAAAGTTCCCAATCTTCACCGCCCATTACAGTAACAGTGTCTTTGATCTCTTCTTCAGTAGCAGGCTCAACGCTTGCTTCGATGATCGCATCTTTGTTTGTATCTACCGCTGTAGATGTGTACGTTTCGCCGATAGGCTTAAGAGCTGAACGAATCACTTCGCCAGTCTCTGGCATTTTACGCACTGGAGATGCCAGTGAGTAAACAACCATATCTATTTGGCCTAGATCTTCTTTGATCAGGTCAATTGTTTTCTGTTTCGCTTCGTTAGAGAAAGCATCGCCATTAAGGCTTTTTGAATACAGGCCTTCTTCTTTAGCTAGCTTGTCGAACGCTGCTGAGTTGTAGAAACCAGCTGTGCCAGTTTTTTTCTCAGTACCGGCTTTCTCGAAGAAAACACCGATAGTAGAAGCGCCGCCACCAAATGCTGCCGCAATACGTGAAGACAAGCCGTAGCCACTTGAAGAGCCAACAACGAGTACACGTTTAGGTGCGTTTGCGATTGGGCCTTGAGCTTTTGTGTAAGCAATTTGTTCTTTTACATTAGCTTCACAACCGACTGGATGTGTTGTAGTACAGATGAATCCGCGAATTCGAGGTTTGATGATCATATTCAACTTCCTTAAAAAATCAGGTTAAGGATAAGAGTTTCGTGCGCAAATGGCATCTAATTTCTGTAAAAATGTGGTGAAAATGCAAGTGGTTGGAGCACTCAACTGATATTTGCTGACTAAGTCGCCATTTGTTAACGCTTCTATTGAGACTTCTACGACAAAAACAAAAAAGGCACCTTAATAGGTGCCTTTTATCATTTCGTTATCTAAGCAACGCTATTTAGCTTAGGTTTTAACTCTTTTCGCGTCAAAGTTTCACTAAAGTCATGACTGAAGTGGTCAACTTGAATCGCTGTGTAACGTAGTTTATCAGCAGCAACAATTTGGTCGACTTCTTCTTGCGTTAGAACATCGGCAGCAAGTGCCTGAGCCAATTTGTCTGCCAGCAAGCCTTTACGAGCCACTTTGCCTTCTTTCACTGCTTTGAAGATCTTACGCTCCAGAGGCTTGATGCTGTACATCGCATTGAAAGCGTTCTCCATAAGACCAACACTATCATCCTCTTCCTTGCCGATGTAGCAAAGGTGAGTCAGACGTTCACGGTGTGCGCCCGGAGTCATCAAGCTTTCTGCTAGTTGAACTGTTAGGTTATCACTTGGTTTTTCGAAGTGGTTACCTACAGGGAAAACTAGACCTTTAAGTACTTTCCCAACCATCTTGTTCGGGAAGTTACGGTACGCTTCTTGTAGCGATTTAGCCGCGTTGTGGAAACAGTGTTGAACCGCGTAATGTACGTAGTCTAAGTCAGCTTGTTGACGACCTTCGTCTTCATACTTCTTAAGTGCAGCAGAAGCCATGTATAGGTAACTTAGACCATCACCCAAACGTGCAGAGATAAGCTCTTTACGTTTCAGTTCGCCACCTAATGTCAACATTGCGAAATCCGCACTGACTGCAAGCGCACGGCTTAAACGAGTCAAATCTTGGTAGTAAGGTTTCGTTGGGCCGCTCATGTCGGCTTTAATGAACTTAGAGCCCGTTAGTGCCGCACCAAAAGCACCGAAGGTGTTTTTAGTGGCGTGTGAGATGTGCTTGAACAACAAGCTATCAAAATCTTTTGCACCTTGCTTCTCGTCTGGGTTCGCTGCCGCTTCCATTTCGCTCAATACGTATGGGTGACAACGTGTCGCACCTTGACCGAAGATCATAAGGTTACGAGTTAGGATGTTCGCACCTTCTACTGTGATAGCAACTGGAATACCTAGGTAAGGCGCAGCCAAGTAGTTCATTGGGCCATCTTGAATTGCACGACCTGAGTGGATATCCATTGAGTCATTCAGGATAGTACGAGCCATTTCTGTCATGTGATACTTCGCGATTGCCGTTACGATACCCGGCTTCTCTTTCATATCCAGTGAAGTGGTTGTCAGTGTACGAGTCGCTTCTAATAGATACGTTAAACCACCAATACGGCCTAAGCTCTCTGCAACACCTTCAAATTTACCAATCGACATACCGAACTGCTTACGAACATAAGCGTATGCGCCAGTCGTTTTCGCAGTTAGGTGACCCATCGCCGTGCCCAGTGCTGGTAATGAGATACCACGACCTGCAGACAGACATTCCACCAGCATACGCCAGCCTTTACCTGCGTAATCTGCGCCACCGATTAGCCACTCCATAGGAATAAATACATCGTGACCGCGAGTTGGACCATTCATGAACGCAAGACCAAGAGGGTCATGACGCTCACCAATCACAACGCCTTCGTGGTCAGCTGGGATAAGCGCACAAGTGATACCAATGTCTTCTTTGTCACCCAGTAGCTTTTCTGGATCGTGCAGTTTGAAAGCCAGACCAAGTACCGTTGCCACTGGTGCTAGCGTAATGTAACGCTTGTTCCAGTTAAGTTTGATACCTAGTGTCTCTTTACCTTCGTGCATGCCCATACACACAGTGCCGACATCAGGGATACCACCCGCATCAGAACCCGCTTCAGGGCCTGTTAGTGCGAAACAAGGGATATCTGTACCGTCAGCAAGACGTGGTAGCCAGTAGTCTTTTTGATCTTGAGTACCGTAGTGAGAAAGTAGCTCACCAGGGCCAAGAGAGTTTGGAACCATTACCGAAACCGCAGTACTGATACTACGAGTTGCAATCTTGGTTACGATTGTAGAGTTGGCGTGCGCCGAAAACTCACGACCGCCGTACCCTTTCGCGATAATTAGCGAGAAGAAACGCTCTTTGCGTAAGAAGTTCCAAACTTCCTCTGGAAGGTCTCGGTCTTCTTTCACAATTTTGTGGTCGTCAAGCATAGCGAGCAAAGTTTCAAGTTCATTATCCATGAACGATTGCTCTTCTGCTGTCAGCTGAGGTTTTGGGTACTGGTGAAGCTTAGTGAAATCTGGTTTACCAGAAAACAGCTCTCCGTCCCACCACACGCTACCCGCTTCCATCGCTTCTTTCTCGGTGCTAGATAGTGGTGGTAGTACTTTTTTAAAGAGTTTAAAAGCTGGGTCACTTACCCATTTTTGTCTTAGAGAGCTCATAGTTCAGATCCTTTTGTTCACTATATTGTTTGTGAATATTTTGCTTTTTATTGTTTTATTCTTTTGCTGACATGCCAGCGGCTAAATATGGAATGAGAATATCGACCACTGCCTTAGCATCTATCTTTCTGTCATAGTCATTCTCTGCAATTTCTATCAGAGCCTGGCTAGATGCCATGGTGAATACACAAGTCCCTAGGGTGAAGTGCAATCGCCAAAATAACTGTTCTTGAGTGAGGTTCGGGTTGGCTTTCATCACTGAGCTGGTAAACAGAGTCAGTACTTCGCTGTAGCGAGTGGTAATGAACCAACGCAAGTGACCTTGCACATCCGTATAACCTCGACCGATGAGTAACATAAATCGACTCGTACCATTTGGCCTTACATCATTCAGTGCTCTTAGCGGCTGCCTTAAAGACTCAAACACATCACTCATAGAATACGTTTCGTTCAAGTTTAAGTTCACTAAAGCGTCTTGCAGTGCAGGCATAAATGCTTCTAAGTATCGATTTAATACGGCACGAACCAGAGTCTTCTTATCGCCAAAGTGGTAGTTCACTGAAGCAAGATTGACATTGGCTTTACCCGTAATGGTGCGTAAAGAGGTGTCATTAAAACCGTGCTCAGCAAATAAGCCTTCAGCCACATCTAAGATTTTGTCTTTGGTTGTACTTCTTGGTGCCATTTCAATCACTCGTATTAAACAACTGTTTGAAATATACGCTTAGTACATTTATTTAACAAGCAAGCAACATCACATTTTCACAAATTGGTCGTACCAGTTAATCGCTTTATTCACTAAGCGATTGAATCGATGCATGTTTACAAAAAAAGGAAAAATTAATGAATTTTCTTGGAACTGAAATAGAAATGGAGGGTCATAAATTAAGTAGAAAACAGAGTATTTAGAAGTTTAACAGGCCGTCAAACTTGTCTCTCCCCTGCTTTCTTAATTACTGCATTTTCCTTATTAACTCCTATACTTGTATCCGCCCAAACCGTGTTGGTTTGGGCTTTTTTTTGCTTATGATTCAGGCAATTTTTCTTCGGCTAATGCTGGGTACAAAAAAGCCCCCGAAACCGAGGGCTTTCATTACGTTAAGCCATAGAACACTTCACGATACCGACTAAGCTGCATCGTTTTTGATAAGTTCTCCCAATATTGCGAGATCACTACCAAGATCAACCGAAGCGCCCATTTCCGTAGCAATCCCTTCTACCACGATTGTTTGAACGTCGACTCCACCATTGATTGGAATAGACAAAGCGATGTCTTCGCCATCGACCGACACTTCGATCATATCAAGAAGCTCGGCCATTTGCGTTTCGTCTTGTGGATCTTCAATTAGATCATTGAGGTCAATTAAATCACCAGAGCCGTTAGTATGAAGCTCAAAGTCTTTAATGATGTCTGTACCGTTGTCGAGCGCTGAGTCTAACCAAGTAAAGATATTGTCCTCACTATCACCAATCAATAAATCATTGCCAGCAGCAGCAAACAGCGGTTCGTTACTCGCAGCACTGGTCACGTTGTATAGCTGTGGTTCTTCAGTATCAACTGTCACCGTTTCGACTGTACTTTCAGCGCCACTTGAATCTACTGCGACATAGTCAAACTGAGGATCATCGGTTACTGCCTCGTTGCCTTGGACATAACGCAGCTCCCAATTACCACCAGAAGATGAAAGCTCCATACCAACAATCGGATTACTTGGTGACGAGTAGCTGAACTCGTACAGAATCTGCTGGTTGCCTGTATCGCCTTCGTCTTTTTGGTATTGCTCGCTAGCTGTAGTCCCGTCAGCAAAGGTGTAAGTAACTTCAATATGTACACTGCTATTGGTATTGAACTCTCCTCCCATACCATCTAATCCAAAATGAACAACTTCAAGTGGGTTGTTGGTAAAGTCAATGATCAAGGTCTCCTGCATGTTCATACCTTTACCATCAGTATCACCAATCCCATAACCAACATGAGGCTGCTCACCTTGATACTGTTGTAGGGGTTTGTCATTATTGTCATCAATCGATATCGTAATGGTATTGCCGTTAGCTAAGGTGATCAGCCTTTCCGTTGGAGATACCGCCACTCCCCAGTTATAGAAGCCATCAACAAGGTCAGGCATGTCCTCAGGATCGCCACTGAAGCCCATTTCAAACAGATCTCCAGGCCCAGCAACAAAGCTAATATTGTTTGGAACAAACAGCACACCACTATCCACATCGGACTGCACTATTTCCCTGGTGTCTCCATTTTCATCGGTATAAAGAAGGGTGCCACTGGTTGGCAAGGTGTTAATGCGAACATTTAGAGGTATCTCATTGTGATCATCTTCTATATCTGAGATGTAATCAGGCATGCCACCATCTTCAGAGTCGAACAGAATTGGGATCACGGCATCGTCATCATTAACCACCACAAAGCTTGTTGCTTCAGGGGCATCGTTGACACCATTGATCGTTATTTCGATGACATGTTCAACACCATCAATTGCAGTGACCACATAGTTCTCAATAACGGTATCGTCGTCACCGAGATATTGAACGGCATCATTATCAACGACATAACTCCATGCCCCCTCGGGAGTAATCGTTAACATCCCCAAAGCAAGTGCATAAGTAGACCCAATAGGGCTAAACACACCATTAGGTTTAAAGGCCGGCATATCACTGGTATCGACATCAGTAATCGTTAAAGTACCAGAAACCGAGAGTTCGTTGGTATCAGGATTGACATTAACATCTTCCGTCACCTCACCTATGTCTGAGTCACCTTCCCCGACAGTAATTTCGGATGGATCATCGGCACCGTTGATAGTAATAGTCACTTCACTGGTGGTTCCGTCAATCGCAGTAACAGTGTAAACCTCGGTGACGAATTCATCGTCATCAAGATATTGCACATCGTCGTTGTCTACGACGTAAGTCCATTCGCCATCGTCGGTAATCGTCAACATACCCAACGCGGTATCATTGGTCGAACCTTCAGGATTAAACGTTCCGTTAGGTTGAAAAGCCGCGACATCGTTAGCATCAACATCGGTAATCGTCAGTGTTCCCGTCGCCATCAAGTCGTTGCTTTCTGGATCGACATCGACATCTTCCGTCACCTCACCCATGTCAGAGTCACCTTCACCAACGGTGATCTCGGATGGATCATCGGCACCGTTGATAGTAATAGTCACTTCACTGGTGGTTCCGTCAATCGCAGTAACAGTGTAAACCTCGGTGACGAATTCATCGTCATCAAGATATTGCACATCGTCGTTGTCTACAACATAAGTCCATTCACCATCGTCGGTAATCGTCAACATACCCAACCCGGTATCATTGGTCGAACCTTCAGGGTTAAACGCTCCGTTAGGTTGAAAAGCCGCGACATCGTTAGCATCAACATCGGTAATCATCAGTGTTCCCGTCGCCATCAAGTCGTTGCTTTCTGGATCGACATCGACATCTTCCGTCACCTCACCCATGTCAGAGTCACCTTCACCAACGGTGATCTCGGATGGATCATCGGCACCGTTGATGGTGATGGTTACTTCACTGGTGGTCCCATCAATCGCAGTAACAGTGTAAACCTCGGTGACGAATTCATCGTCATCAAGATATTGCACATCGTCGTTGTCTACGACGTAAGTCCATTCGCCATCGTCGGTAATCGTCAACATACCCAACGCGGTATCATTGGTCGAACCTTCTGGATTAAACGTACCATTTGGTTCAAAAGCAGCAACGTCGTTGTCGTCTACATCGGTGATGGTGAGCGTTCCGGAGGTTGTTAAGTTGTTGCTCTCTTGGTCAACATCCACATCCTCAGTCACTTCACCTATGTCTGAATCACCTTCGCCAACGGTTATATCAGATGGGTCATCGGCACCGTTGATAATGATGGTTACTTCGCTCGTGGTACCGTCACTGGCTGTAACGGTATAAACCTCTGTCACGAATTCATCGTCGTCTAGGTACTGCACGTCATCGTTATTGACTACGTAAGTCCAAGCGCCATCAGGTTCGATGCTCAATACGCCAAGTTGTGAGTCGTTTGTTGAACCTACGAGGTTAAACTCACCATCAGCTGAAAAGGTAGGAGTGTCGCTATCTACGTCTGTAATCACGATCTGACCAGACGTCACTAATTGGTTGGTGATGTCATCGACATCAATGTCCTCAGTCACACTGCCTGAATCATCAGTGGCTACAGCCGCATCATCAGTACCAATAATTGTGACTGTAATGACTTGCTCACCTCCATCAGAAGTTTGTACTGTGGTTGTATCTTGAATTTGCTCTCCGTCAGCAAGTTCATCATAAGGACTGTTGGCTACGAAGGTCCAAGTACCATCCTCATTGACGACAAAGGTACCGAGGTCATTGTCTCCAGCGACCTCTTTGCCAATAAAGGTAACGTCCGGGTCGTCGCTGGTTAAAGCGCCACCGGTTTCAATTGGTTCATCCTGCTCAAACTCAATAACGTTAGTTTCACCTGAAATAAGCGCAAAAGCGATGATATCAAAAAGAGCAATACTTTGAGTTTCTGACAATCCTTGAGACTCAAACCCGTCAGTTTCAAAATTCGTGGCAGCTTGAGTTTCAGCCCCAGTACGTTCAATCCTACCGCTGTTGGTCAAACTCGAGCCTTCCTCACCAGCTGCAGTGTCAAACTCATCTCCTAGTTCCGTTGGATCAAATCCTTCTTCAATAGCACGCTGAACTTGAGCGATCGCATCATCAGTATCTAGTGCATTTTGTTGGCCCTGGTTATCTACAAAACGTGCAGAAACACTTGGCACATTTTCTTCACTAGTATCAAAACTGATAATTACGTCGCTAGCCGCTGGTTGTTCGCCCGGAGACAAACGTCTAACTTGGCCTTGAGCGTCGAGCACAACACTCCCGCTAGCAAGACCTAGTATATTTAGGTTGATGTTTCCCATATCCATATTCCCACTTCTGCCCAGAACATGCCAAACGCGGATTCAATCCCACTCTGCGCTGTGGCTATTTCCTACACTAAATTTAGTAGTGCCACTATTGATAATCAACTCATTAGAAGCGTGTAAATCTGGCGATTTTCAAATTAGTCAATAGCAATAGCGACTTACATTCAAAAAAAAACCAACAAACTTCGCATTTTTTTGCAAATGTCCTAAGCTTCGTTTAATACCCTTCTCTCAATCTAACGGGAAACGTAGGTTGGGAAACGGATGAGACATTGAAAGTAGAAGGAGAGCTACTTTGAAATTGTTTAAATTATCCATCATGTGTTGCTTAGTTGCTGCACCACCACTCACCGCTCAAACTCTAGAACAGTCTGTCGCTATTACCTTGGCAACGAATCCAGAGATAAAAAGCATCTTCAACGAATATGCGAGCGTGAAAAAACGTAAAGATGCATCTGGAGGAGCGTACAAGCCGAGTATCGACCTTGATGCTGGTATTGGTTACGAAGGCATAAATCCTGCACCAAATAACGGCCCCGATACCGATCTAACAAGAAAGGAAGCGACGATTTCCCTCACGCAGTTGCTGTGGGATGGTTCCGCGACTCTATACGACATTGATCGTACCGCCGCAGAAGCCGAGTCGGTTCGTCTACAATTGATCGCAGATGCCGAAGACAAAGCGCTGGAGGTGACACAAATCTATCTAGACGCGGTGAAAGCCACTGAGGTGTTGGCACTGTCAGAAAGCAACCTTTCAATACACAAAAAAATCTATAAAGATATTAAGAAACGAGCTAATTCTGGTATAGGTTCAACAGCGGATGTGTCGCAAGTAGAAGCTAGGATTGCAAAAGCTCATGGTAACTTATTGGCTGCACAGAATAATTTGATCGATACACATACCCAATTTAGACGTGTGGTAGGTCAAGAACCCCTAGGTTTAATTTACCCAAGAGCTGATATTTCTAGAATTCCTTTGTCGTTAACGGACGCCATTGTTGATGCCTTAGACAAACACCCCGTGATCAAAATCGCGGCAGCTGATGTTGACGCTGCGCACTTCCAATACAAACAATCGAAAGGCGTGAACTACCCTACCTTCTCCATTGAAGCATCACAGTCATGGCGTGACGATGCAGGTGGCGATGAAGGCTCAAGTCAAGAAACGCTCGCGATGCTGAGAATGCGATATAACTTGTACAACGGTGGAACTGACAGTGCTAATTCTGAAGCTGCTGCTTACCAATTAAACAAGGCAAAAGATCTGAGAGATCGTGCTTATCGCCAAGTGGAAGAAGGCCTTCGCCTTTCATGGAGCGCCTTAGATCTCACGCTACAACAAAAGAACTTCCTATCTGATCATGTTGATTCAGCTTCGGAAACCGTTATCGCATATGAAAAACAATACCGAATAGGCAAACGAACTCTGCTTGACTTGCTCAACACTGAGAACGAACTATTTGAAGCCCGCAAAGATTATCTAGATGCCCATTACTCTGAACAGTACGCTAAATACCGTGTAATGAACGCAACAGGTTCTTTATTGAATGCTCTACTGGTTGATATCCCAGAAGAGTGGACAACGGCTATGGAGTATTAATGATGAAAGTAACTTACTTATTACTTCCCGTATTAACGATGACTTTATTTGCCTGTTCTAGCCAACAGGAAGAGGCTTACATCGAGACACCTGAAGCAGAACAGATTGCAGACCTGCAAGACGACGACAATGATGGTGTGGTAAACGCTCGAGACACCTGCCCAGGAACGCCTGAAGCGTCACAAGTCGACAATGACGGCTGTGGTGAAACGATTCGAGCAGAAGAAGTCAGACAGTTAAAAATACTCTTTGCTCATGACTCATTTGAAGTGAACCCAATATTTTCTGATCAAATCAGCACGATGGCTGAATTCCTTGAGACTTACAAAAGTGCGTCGATTGAAATACAAGGTTACGCGAGTAAAGTGGGTTCCAACGAATACAACTTAGATTTATCAAAAAAACGAGCGAACAATGTTCAAGATGAGTTACTGTCGAATGGTGTAGAGCCAGATCGAGTGAGAATTGTCGGTTATGGTGAAGAACGCCTAGAAAACGAGGGGGATGATGCTACTTCTCATGCACTAAACCGTAAGGTAACGGCAACCGTGGTTGGGTTAAGTGAACAAATCGTTGAAGAGTGGACCATTTTTACCACGCTAGAAAAATAACGTGACATCGTCACTAAAGCTATAAGACGGGTTATCTTACAAAGACAGCTTAACAGCAAGATCAAGAAAGCCGTGATGGGGTTGCCCATCACGGCTTTTTTGTTCTTTGTTGTCACATGAGTCAAGGGATGACTCTGTGACTCTTCTTGCTACTCAGGAGTTGACTTGTTACTCAGTGAGTAGGCTCGCTATCAAGTGAACCTACTACCGAATATAGTTTTACTTACCAATTATAGCTTTACTTCTTGTTGCTTAGTCTTCGGTAGAGAAATACTTAGCAGGCAGTAACCTAAGATAGCTGCAGTCGTTGATCCCATCAGGATACCTAATCGAGCGAGCGTATCAAAGTCTGCGTTCGTTGGACCAAATGCTAGTGATGAAATAAAGATAGACATCGTAAAGCCAATACCACACAACACAGATACCGCGAAGATGTTCATGAAATTCACACCTTCAGGAAGTTTAGCTACACCCGTTTTCACTGCGCCCCAGCTGAATAGGAAGATACCCAGCGGCTTACCAACCAATAGACCCATAGCGATACCAAGCGGTAACATGCCTGTAAGGTTTGAAATTGAGATGCCTTCAAGTGAGATACCTGCGTTTGCAAATGCGAAGATTGGCAAAATTGCAAAAGCGACGTATGGGTGCAGAGCATGTTCTAGATGTTTCAGTGGAGAACGCTCCCCTTTATTGCCTTTCAGTGGGATAGCAAAACCTATAACTACACCAGCCAATGTTGCATGAACACCAGACTTCAATACTGCGAACCACAGAATTGCACCGACAATGAGGTAAATACTTAGCTTAGTCACATGCTTGTTGTTTAGCATGAACAACACACCCGTTGCGATGAAGCCAACCGTTAGTGCAAGCGTAGATAGATCGCCTGAGTAGAACAATGCAATGATAACAACAACACCTAAGTCATCGATAATTGCTAATGCTAGTAAGAATACCTTCAAGCTTACCGGCACTCGGTTACCAAGAAGAGCCATGATACCCAATGCGAATGCGATATCTGTTGCTGCTGGAATAGCCCAGCCCTGAAGCGCTTCAGGGTTACTTGAATTGAATAGCACGTAAATAAGTGCAGGAGCTAGCATACCACCCACAGCTGCAATAGCTGGGAAGATTGCTGTCTCTTTAGACTTTAATGCGCCTTCTAAAAGTTCACGCTTAACTTCTAAGCCGATTAGAAGGAAGAAGACAGCCATTAAGCCATCGTTAATCCAGTGAGACACAGACATACCAAGAACGTAACTATGCAATACGCCTTGGTACATTTCGTTCAGTGGTGAGTTTGCTACAAACATTGCGATCGCCGCAGCGATGACTAGTATGATGCCGCCAGCAGATTCCATTTTAAAGAAGTCACGGATGACGTCGGTCATGATTTCGCCCTTATATTTATTATTTAAATAAACGAATAACAAAGAATAACCATGAGTTTATATCCAAGCGTAATCGATAGATAATCACTTCTTCGGATGTTTAACTTCGGTTTTTCCTACAAATACTAAACAATACGTCGTATATTCCATAATGTTGTTATGCACCATAAAATAAGTATAGATGAGATCACAAAGGCTGTATGCACAATTAATCAGGGGCTCACAAGAATCATGAGCACAAAAAAGGCTATCAAATGATAGCCTTAGGTGTTTTTAGTAACCAGTTAACTGCATAAAGCCTGTCGCTTCATGACTTCCGCTCGCCATAATTGGCCCTTCCCAATATGGTATGACAAATGGCAACCACATATCTCGGCGTTTAATGCGTGTCGTGAGGTTAATATTGTGCTGTGGCACGTTAATAATCCATTGGAGCGGCATTCTTCTACCATTCTGTAGCGTCGTATTCTGTAAAGGCTTGATAGAAATATCGGAGTCCGTTAACTGATACACCTTGCCCGAACGAGTGGCCAATGTTCCAAAAACATAAGGCAGTTGTTGATTATGGCGGTAACGGTTAATGCTCAACGCTGTACCATCATCGAGATTAAACACGAACCAATCCCAGCCTTGTTGACCCACTCCGAGCAAGCCACTGCCCCACTCTTTATGCACCCAAGCAGTGCCTTCTACTTCCTTGGTAACGCCGTCCAGATTCAATACACCGCTTAGGGATAAAAATGGAGCGCTGAAGTTATAAGACGCGACAGGTAATAAATCGTGCTTTTTCTGGTAACCATTATCACCGTTGAGCACATAGGGCCCTTTCGCAATGGTGTCGAGTTCAAGACCAAACGTATCCGTTTTCACTTGAAGGCGACCAGGAAATGGTGTGTTGCCAAGGGCGCGCCAGTTCCAGTTATCAATCCAAATTCTAAATGGACGACTGGTCATTCCCGCTTGGCCAATACCGCCACGCGCTAAGCGTTGCTCTTTCCAAACCTTAGAATCAGAAGAGATCACGACATTTGAGATATAGACCTGTGGGCTTTGCCACCCCGGCGTCTCGCGTTCATCAGTCGCTATTCGGAAGAAGCTCCATTGAACCGAGTACTTTTTGCCATCATCCCCTTTTAGAGAAGCAAAGTAATGCCACCACTCGTGTTGAAATTCTGGGTGGAATTGGAAGTCTCGAGGTAACGAAACGCTGCGGTCAGGTAACACAGGCTCGAATACATTAAAGTGCTCGCTTACAAGCACTGAGTTGACCTCGTTCACGCCTTTCTCGCCAACATCAACAAAGTAAGAGTAGTATGCCCAGACACCTAAAATGGTGCCAAAGAAACCTATCAATAATAGAGAGGAGACAAATCGGTGTCTGAATTTCGTTGAGCCATTTCGTTGAAGCATATTAAAGCGCATCCCTCAGTGATTTCATCGGGGTGTTCCGAATCATTCTCATCACTGGCAGAGCACCAGCTAACATCAATGCTGCCATAGCCCACGCAAATGTCTGTAAATAGTCCCAGGGAATCACTTGCAACTCGAGTGACCACCCAAAAGACTGCTTGATCACGATATCGACGATCAAACTAGCCAACGCTAAGCCGAGCGGAATCGCAATTAAGGAGGAAATAAGCCCGAACACAAACAGTTGTAAGCTACCGGTCAGAATCAGTTCTTTCGCTGAGACACCTAAACAGCGCTGTAACGAAATATGCCTTTGTCGAGACACTTCACCAGCAACCGTTGCAAAGAAGATGCCGAAGACTGCAATGACTAATGTGATGTTGCCCAATGTATCTGCAATCGCGAACGTTCTATCGAACACACGCATCGCTTGGCTGTGAATATTGTTGTTATCGAAAATACGCTCCGAGCCAAGCCTGAATACGCTTTCTAAGCGGCTTCGAAGCCCTACTGAATTCACATCATCTTTGAGTATTACGCCAAGGCCCACATTGCCCCGCCCTGCAAATCCATACAGCCAGTTTCGATGCGACATCATGACTTGATGGTAAGGGTTACCGTAATCGTAATACACACCGACAACCTGCCAACCAGAGCCAAGATTGTCATAGAGATCAATGTAGTCACCAGGGCGAATACCCAACTTGAGAGACATCGATTCGCTGATCAACACACCTTTAGAATGATGTAAGTGGTACCAGTAATTAGGAATACCTAATTTGATCGTCAGCGCTTCTAGCTCACCTTCAGAAGGCCCAGTACTGACTACTTGAATACTGCCAACTGGAGATGCAACATCTTTCTCCCAACGCCACCAAACAGAATCCACTTCAGGCTGTTCTGACAGCCAGTTACTCATACGAGCAGCACCATTGTTGGTTGGGTAGATGTAAAGGTCTGCCGCCAAGCGCTGTGTTAACCATTTATCTGTGGTATCTCTAAAGCTACCGACCATGGTTTCTACACCAATATTCGCGGTTAGCGCCAACATAAACGCCATTGTCGCCACACCACGGTAACTCATGCTTGAAGCGGCATCCGCGAAGAACCAACGAGCACGAACCCAGCGTAATGAATAAGACAGGCTGTTAAATAACTTCCACATCAAGAACGGCGTAAAAAGAGCCACACTAACAAGCATCAGCGCGATAATCGCAAAACCCGTTTCTTGAGTCTGAGGCGCTTGATACACAGCGACAGCTGCAACCAAGAAACCACAACCAATCAAAGCCTGCCAAGTGAATTCAGTACCAGCAAAGCGCATCAAAGATAAACGAGAGGTCAAACGAATCGGTTGTGAACGAAGCAGACGAACCAATGGCCAAGCACACGCTAGGAATGCACCAAGCAATGCCATTAATAAGCTGTAACCGCTCCATCGCCAATTCCAGTCGATAGTTAATCCAACGTTGGCGTCATATAAGTCACCTAAACTTGAAGATACCGCTGGTAACAGTTGGTTTGCCAACATGACACCGAATACATTGCCGCAGATCCAGCTCAATACCACCAATAACAGTAATTCTAAACAAAGCGCTTTAGCCAGTTGCCAACCCGACACACCCGTCTGCCTTAAGATTCCAACTAACGGTTGTCGCTGAATAAACGACAGCGACATCGCTTGATAGAAAATGAATAAGCCAACCACAAACGACAGCATACCCATCGCTTTTAGATTTAAGTGAAACGCGCTGGTCAGCGACTCAAGCTCAGCTTTAGAGCTACGAGAGATCGTCAAACCATTAGGCAGCATGTTTTTAAGACGCTCAAACTTCTCAGGCGACATATCTGAACACGCAATCACAGACAACCCAGCACTGCGTTTGAGCATTCTGAGCAAAGAGATATCTGCAATCAGCCTTGTACCATCAATCAGGTTTTTTTGATCAACAGCGATAGGACCAAGCTCAGAGCCATCCATGAGAGGAATGTAGTCCCCGTTATTCCATTCCATGTGTTCTGCGAGATCATCACTCACAAGGATTGGGTATGGCGGCTTCATGAGGTTTAAGGTAGTGAGATCTTTTAACGCAACACCCGGCTGAAGCTGAAGCATAGACACAGGGTCGATGCCAATAAGCATAAAGTTCGCGCCATTTTCATCAGTGATACGATGGTGGTCAAAAGGAGAACACTGTTGAAAGCCTTCACGGCGAAGCTGGATATAAAAACCTTGCGGGATTTTATTGGCGTTGTGTTTTGGTCGAATACGATAAGGAAGAGGATTCGAAAAGAGTTTTTCGCCATGCGCATAGCTTTGCTTGGCGTGTTGGTTGATAGCAGTAACACCAACCAAAAGTGATACGCCAAGGGTTAAACCAAGCCATACCAAAATAATCTGAAGTGGGTAGCGTCGATAGTGACCGAGTAGTGCCTTAACTACGGGCCATAACATGCAGTTGCCCTCCTTGTAGGCGGATTCTGCCGTCCATGTGCTGTGCTACTTTTTCACTGTGTGTCACCAACAACAAAGTGCATTCTAATTGGCGAGCCAAAGAGGTCAGCAAACGCATTACCGCTTCTGCATTACGCTCATCTAAACTTCCCGTCGGTTCATCGGCTAACAGAATTTTAGGTTCCATGTACAGAGCACGAGCAATCGCTGCGCGTTGTTGTTGACCACCAGACGCTTCTTCAGGGTAACGTCCAAGTAAAGGCATAAGGTCTAAAGCAGAAAGAATCTGTCTCCAGAGGCCTTTGTCTTCAGGCAAGCCTTTTAACTGGCGACAAAAACGAATATTGTCAGCAATATTAAGCGTTGGAAGTAGGTTGAATTGCTGGAAGATGTGACCAATATTATTTCGGCGATATGCGGTGCGATTACGTTCTGTCGAATCGTGCATATTGAAGTTTGGGAAAGCAATTTCGCCAGAGTCTACTAGGTCTAAACCCGCGATAAGATTCAGTAATGTACTTTTACCTGAGCCACTTTCGCCCATTAGTGCAAGCTGGTCACCTTGGTTTAATGTTAGTTCAGCACCTTGCAAAACAGGGTGAAATTCCCCCCCGTCGACATAGCCTTTACATAGGTCTGACAGCTTTAACATTAAACAGCTCACATTAGTTAGAATTTGGAAGGAGAATCTACACTAATTCCCTGTTAGGAGGAAGTATTTTGAAAGATAGATCACACACCAACGATAAAGTGATGTGATCGATGCGCCCTACTTCAACTTCCTATCAAGTTTTTGATCCATTTTCTTGTTTTCATGCGATAGAGCGACCCACCCCACTTAATCACTTCTTCGGTGAGGAAAAGCAGATACACCCACTCAGGTGGAAACTTTAAATAGATAGCCGCAATCGCAGCCAGTGGAATACCAATCACCCACTGAGCAATCAAATCTTGATAGAGACAGAACTTCACATCACCACCCGCTCTCAACACACCAACGATCACAGTCAACGGTACCGAGCGAATAATAATACCCACGCTGAGAATTAGAATGAATTTCTCTGAGAGGGCTCTGGTCTCTTCAGTCAACGCACTGAACGCATTCAATATTGGCATTTGGACGAAATAGAGAAAAATCGCCACAACAATACTGGTTAAGAAACACAGAATCGTTAAGCCTAATGCTTGATAATAAACCGCTTCATTGTTCTTCGCGCCAAGTTGGTTACCCACCAAAACAGCTGCTGCATTAGATAGACCAATCAATAAACTCAATGAGATAGATTCAACCGGCGTCATGACTGAAAGCGCTGCCAAACCTTGAACACCCGATTGTCCCATGATCGCGTGGTAAGCAAACAAGCCACCCGCCCACGCTAAGAAATTAAACGTGGTTGGCAAAGACAACTTCAAGAAGCGAACGACTTTCTCAACGGTTGCAGCCGCTTTGATATCACAAAGTTTAAAAGCTAATAAGTGTTTAGAGAAATAGAGGTAGCCATATAAGGTCGCCACTTCAATGGCACCGCTCGATACCGTGGCAATCGCTGCGCCTTTAATTCCAAGCGATGGAAAGCCTAAGTTACCGAAGATCAGCACCCAGTTTAAGAACACATTAGACAGAATGCCGATACCGCTGAAGAAAGTGCTTAACCCAGGTTTGTGCATCGCTCTTAAACCTACCGCCATACTGCTGACGCACGACACCGCCAGCATACTGAATGAGGTGATGACGATGTATTCAACGCCGAGGCTGATGACTTCTTGAGAGTCGGTCGTCACACCCATGATTTGCGCAGGGAAAGAAACAAAGAAAACAATGGTCAGCAACGCAAACAGGGTCGAAACCAGCCACGTCAGTGCGGTACTTTCTCTGACACCTTGTTTGTTACCCGCGCCCCAATATTGAGCCGTTAGCAAAGCGCCACCCGTAGTGACACCCACCAGCATAATGGTCGTCACAAACATTGCACGGCTCGCAACCCCCACCGCCGCAATGTCTGCTTCCCCAAGCTGACCCAACATCAACACATCGACTAAGCCTCGGCTTGAAAACATAATGCTCTGCAAAGCAATAGGCAAAGCAATCGCAATAAGCCTACGAACAAAATCACCTCGAGTGTGATGAATAATTGAAGAGAGCAACATAGAGATACCTAAACGGAACGTATTGATGGATAAAGATAAATATCGCGCTATTATATCAATGTTCGGTTTTTAACCACAGATATAAATGGAGTAACAATGAAGAAAGTACTGGTTTTAGGCGCTTCTGGATATGTTGGTTCGCAGCTCCTCCCTCTCCTGCTTGAGCAAGGCTATCAAGTCACTGCTGCAGCAAGGCATATCGACTATTTAAAGGCACGAACCGAACCTCATGACCACTTGTCACTAGAGTATCTTGATCTTGCAGATCAAGCCGCAACACAAGCATTAGTCCCCGACTTTGATCTTGTCTTCTTTCTCGTACATGGGATGGCAGAAGGCCACGACTTTATTGATTATGAACTGAATTTGGCACGTAACTTTGTTTCAGCTCTTGGGCCAAAGAATCAACACGTCATCTACCTGAGTTCGCTTCAACCGCAAACGGGTGATTCAGAACACCTTCAAGCGAGAAAGAAAACCGGAGAACTGCTTCGTAAAGGACCAGTCCCCATCACTGAACTGCAAGCAGGCGTGATCATTGGTCCAGGCTCTGCAGCGTTCGAGATCATGCGAGACTTCGTGTACAACTTGCCTATCATGATTGCGCCCAAATGGGTCGACTCTAAAGCCAACCCTATTGCCTTGCAGAACCTGAATCACTATCTGCTAAAACTCGCACAGGACACGCCTAGCGAAAGCCAAACCTTCGAAGTTGGCGGGCCAGACATTGTCTCTTATCGAAATCAATTTGCTCACATTGCCAAAACAGCCGATCGCCCACTCAGGCTTTGGGCGACGTCACTCCTCACGCCCTCAATTGCGTCATATTGGCTAGGTGTTGTGACTTCTGTTCCGTCCAACATAGGCAGAGCGCTTCTTGCGGGCTTAAAGCATGACTTTATTGCCAGTTCGACCATCATTAGAGAAAAGTACCCTCAGAAGCTTATCTCGTTCGAAAATATGGTTGAGCAAGCGATTCACGCTGAAGGCAACTTCGTGAAAAGTAATGTTTGGGGCTTTGATAAGACCGCCTTCAAACGCTGGCAAGCTGGGTACGGCTATTATCCTAAGAAAACTGGCGCAAGTATTACCTCAAGCGCATCTTTAGAATCCCTTTGGCAGGTCGCTCAGCAAATAGGAAGCCCGAAGCAAGGTTACTTCTTTGCTAATGCTCTATGGCGCACACGCGAATGGTTAGATCTTCTCTTTGGCGGTGGTGTACCGGTTCGACAAATGCCTGAAGGACCGACCCTAAAAGTCGGTGACAAGATAGACTCTTGGAAGGTTATTCGCTGTGAAGAGAATCAGTTTTTATCCCTGCTTTTCGGTATGAAAGGCCCGGGGTTGGGGCGACTCGAGATTACCGTCTCTGACCACGGTGATTCACGTGAACTGAACATATCAGCTTGGTGGCATCCAAAAGGCTTTCTAGGGTTACTGTATTGGTTTGCGATGATGCCAGCCCACCTGTTTATCTTTAAAGGCATGGTTAAAGCGATTGAGAAGCAGGCTAAAGAACAGATGTAGATTCGAGTGTCGAGATGCGAAAAGATTAAAAGCAGATACGGGATTCGAGTAGCGGGATGCCAAAAGACTAAAAGCTGATACGGGATTCGAGTGGCGGGATGCGGAAAGACTAAAAGCAGATACGGGATTCGAGTGGCGGGATGCGAAAAGACTAAAAGCAGATACGGGATTCGAGTGGCGGGATGCGAAAAGACTTAACAGCAAATTTGCGACACGCGCTATGAGAGGCAAAAAAAGAGCGGATAATTCCGCTCTTCGTATCTCTCATCTCGTATCCAGAATCCGCTACTAGCCAATAACGCTAATTGGGATCTCTGCAAGTTGGTTGCCTTGGTTAGCAGGGTAAACAATGTATTCACCGTGATACTTCACCGCAGACTTGTAGTCCGTTACTTTGTGAAGCATGAAACCCGCTTCCATCGCCGCTTGAATGAACTCGGCGTGGTTACCACGAACAAACCAGTTCATTGGCTTAACCATCAACTCACCGTCGAAAGAGTCGTCGCACTGTTTGCCACACAAAGCAAAAGAGTGCTCACCATCGGTGAAGAATTGAATCTTACCGCCAGTCGTTAGCTCATCTTCACTCGATACGCTCCAACCCATCTCGTACATTTTGTCCATGAACGCTTCAACATCGCTGTCTTTAAGCGCTTTAGGATCTTCGCCTTCAGGGAAAAAACGCCCGTAAAACGCAGAAATACGTTTAAAGGTAAAAGTTAAATCAGAGTTATTGCCTTTTGAGCGACCCTGTTTCTGCCAACGAACCAAGTCAGGCACAATCACGCGATCATAGGCTTGAGATTTAATCGCCTTTGTTACCCATCGAACAAGGTAAAGGTTGTTCGCGATAGGTGCATCAATGGCCTTGCCAGACTTATGTAGAGCGTATAGCTCGCCTAGCGCATCATTCACTAACTTCTGAATTTCAATATAGTATTTTGACATTATGCCTTCTTTCCTAATGTCCAATATAGTAATGCTGACATTACTGCACATGCAGCCATTACCATAGCCATAGACCCAGCACTGTCACTTGGCAGCATCGCAACGATAGCCCCAACGACAGAACCAGTACCAAATCTTAATGTTCCCGCAAGCGATGAAGCCGTGCCTGCCATGTTTGGATAACCACTGAGCAATAGACCCATAGAGTTACTGCCAATAGTAGAGATGGTGCCAATAAATAGCATCACAAACGGCACAATTCCCCAAAGCCCGAGATCCAACGCCCAACCGACAAGTAAACCCACGCCAGCCAGTAATTGGATGACCAGCGCTGCCCTCAACATTGTATGAGAACCGACCTTCTTAACGATTCGACCATTGATTGTCGTCATCAGAATCATCGCAACAATGTTCAGACCAAATAGGTAACCAAACAGGTCAGGACGTACGCCATAGACATCAATGTAGACAAAAGAGCCTGCAGTTAAGAATGCAAACATCCCAGAGAACGAGAACGCACCCGAGAAAATCAGGCCCATAGCGGTTGGGTTTTTACATAAACGAGCGTAATTACGAATCGTGGTTTTAAAGCGCAATGGTTGACGATTATCGACAGGCAATGTCTCAGGAATTTTGATTATCACCGCGAGAATGACAATCACCGCAAAAATAGCCAATACCCAAAAGATTGAACGCCAACCGAACCACAATGCTAAGTAACCACCAATCATCGGCGCGATAAGTGGTGCAACCGTCATCACTAAGGTAACGAACGACATGGTCCGTGCGAAATCTTCACGGTCGAACATATCACGCACAACCGCTTGGATAATAACCGCTGCCGCAGCACCTGCAAAACCTTGAGCCGTACGAACTAACGTTAACGCTTCAATGCCATGAGTCGTCGCACTCACAACAGACGCGACCGCAAAAAAGAATACACCAATCAGTAGAACAGGCTTGCGACCATAACTGTCGGCTAACGGACCATGTAACAACTGACCTAATGCAAAACCTGCGGTGTACGCTGTGAGTGTGATTTGAACTTCACCCGCTGTAACGCCTAGATCTTTGGCGATCGTTGGCATAGCAGGCAGATACATATCGATGGCGAGTGGTGTCAGTGCACCAATCGCACCCAGAACCAAAAATAGCATCCAACCTAACTGAGGAGTTTGTGGTTGTGAGCTTGGGGTCTGTTGGGTAGACGTTTGCATAACTCTCCGACTAAGTACTAAGTTCTATGTGAGCACGAGCATGCACGCACAATATACGAATATACACATAGCAATATACGAATACGCACAGTGATACACGAATATGCGCACACATACATGAACATATAGTAATAATGGCTGAAACTGTCCTAGTACCAGTCAAAATAATCAGCCGACGCTATCCTTGGTCGGCCACATCTAAGGCAGAAAAGATTACTTCCAGATAGAGTCGACTTCTTCTTGTGTGAGGTAACGGTATTCACCCAACTCCAAAGATTCATCCATCTCGATTTCACCGATACGTTCACGGTGTAACCCTTCAACTTTATTACCAAGTGCCGCAAACATACGTTTTACTTGGTGGTATTTGCCTTCGTGAATCGTTAATAATACTTCACGCTCAGCACGAACTTCTAGGTGTGCTGGAAGTGTTAGGCCATCTTCGCTCTTAAGCTGGATGCCCTCTTTGAATTTTTCAACGTAATCGTCTTCAACAGGTTCAACCAACCACACACGGTACGTCTTCTCGCACTTGTGCTTTGGTGATGTGATGCGGTGAGACCACTTACCATCATCGGTAATCAACACAAGACCCGTCGTATCAATATCTAGACGACCAGCAAAGTGCAGCTTGTCCATTTTGATTTCATCGAGTAATTCAAAGGCGATACGATTTGCGCCATCTTCATGCGAACAAACAAAGCCTTCTGGCTTATAAAGCATGATGTAACGTGGGCCGTGAACATTCAGTTCATTGCCTTGCCATTCCACAACGCACTCTTCAGTTACCTTGAGTGAACCGCTTTTTTGAATGACATCATTTACTGTCACTGCCTTGGATTTTAATAAGTGTGTTGCTTCTCTTCGAGTGACGCCTAATGCATCGCACAGAAATTTATCTAAACGCATGAATACCTCAACTAATCTAAGTCGGGTATTATAGTCACCTTTGCTCAATTAGTTGAGCTATTTCACACTATTTGTTTTCTACCCTACAAGACGCGATATGTATACACTCCGCCCGTACCAAGCTGATTCCGTAAAATCAGTGATTCATTACTTCAGAAAACACCAAACACCGGCTGTTCTTGTGTTGCCTACAGGCGCAGGGAAAAGCCTCGTGATTGCTGAACTAGCAAGGCTTGCGAAAGGTCGAGTGCTGGTGCTTGCTCACGTTAAAGAATTGGTCGAACAAAACCATGAAAAGTATGAAGGTTATGGGCTGAAAGGCTCAATTTTCTCTGCGGGTTTAGGGCGAAAAGAGACAGACCAACAAGTGGTGTTCGCTTCGGTTCAATCTGTGGTTCGCAACCTCGATTCATTCTCTAACCAATTTTCACTGTTGGTTATCGACGAATGCCACCGTGTTCCCGATGAAAAGACCAGTAGCTATCAAAAAGTGATCACTCACTTACGCGAGAATAATTCGGGGATCAAGGTGCTTGGGCTAACCGCGACCCCCTATCGTCTTGGTATGGGTTGGCTTTATCAGTATCACACGCGTGGACAAGTACGATCTGAAGAGCCTAGGTTTTTCAGAGATTGTATTTTCGAGTTGCCGATTCGCTACTTGTTGGACGAAGGCTTTCTAACACCAGCACGCATGATCGATGCGCCAGTATTGAGCTATGACTTCTCACAGCTAAAACCTGCAAGTACAGGCCGCTACAAAGAAGCCGAACTCGATATGGTGATTGAGCAATCTAAACGTGCGACCCCACAAATTGTCGACCAGATCATTGAACTGGCCAAAGACAAGTTAGGGATCATGGTATTTGCTGCCACTGTTAGACACGCACAAGAGATCCTTGGCTTACTGCCTGAAGGTGAATCGTCAATCGTAATCGGCGACACACCAACTCTCGAACGTGACCAAATCATCAGTGACTTCAAAGAACGTAAAATCAAGTTCTTGGTTAACGTATCGGTATTAACCACAGGTTTTGATGCCCCTCATGTCGATTTAATCGCGATTTTACGCCCGACAGAGTCCATCAGTTTGTATCAACAAATCGTTGGCCGTGGCTTACGCTTATCGCCGGGTAAAAAAGAGTGTTTGGTGCTCGACTATGCTGGCAACAGTTACGATCTTTACCAACCTGAAGTGGGCGACCCTAAACCCGACTCAGACAGTGAAATCATCACCATCCCCTGCCCTGCATGCGGCTTCAACAATAACTTCTGGGGCAAGCTAGACAGCAATGGCTTCTTGCTAGAGCACTTTGGCCGTAAATGCCAAGGCTACTTTACCGATGAAGACACGGGAGAACGCGAACACTGTAATTATCGCTTCCGAGCCAAATACTGCGGTGAATGCGGCGCTGACAACGACATTGCCGCGCGCATTTGCCATGAGTGCGATGCCACCTTGGTCGACCCAGATAAAAAGCTTAAGGAAGCGTTAAACCTAAAAGATGCGTTGGTGTTTGAGTGTTTAGAGATGGATCTTAACGTTCTCAAGGACGACAAAGGTAAGTCGCAACTTAAAGTCACTTACCGTGGCGAAAACCAAGCACAAGTGCATGAATTTTGGTCATTAACCACCAAGAAACAGAAGCAGAACTTTAAAGACCAGTTTGTTCGCCCTCATCTTGCTGACAGACACCGCCCTTTTGAGGAAGCTTCACCAACGAAAGTGGTTGCTCACCAACATAGATTCCGCCCACCTCAATTCGTGATTGCACGTAAAGTCGGGCGTTTTTGGAAAATGAGAGACAAGATATTCGAAGACGAGCTTCAGCAACGTTAACATCTCATTTTTTGAGAACCTAAATCTCATTATTCATCAGGTTCACTTTCTGTTCAGAATTACTTTTTTATACTGAACGCTATCAACCTTCTCTAGGATTCGCTATGTTTAGTAAAGTTATGATTTCTATGTTTTCTTTAAGCTTAGGCTTATGTGTCGCCGCTAGTGCGTGGGCTGACTCAGATCATAACGGTCATGATCTTGTACAAGATGTCCATAAAGCGGGAACCCGTATCGAATTTGAAGAAGATCAAGACGAAGTCTACGAAGCCGTACGCGAAGGCTATATTCGCCCGTTCTCAGAAATGTATGCGGCCGTTGAGAACGATCTTCATGGTCGAATCATTAAAGTAGAACTAGAAGAAGACGATGATATTTGGGTGTATGAACTAAAAATCAATTACCAAAACAACATCATCAAAGTCGAATACAACGCTGAGACGTTAGAAATGCTCATGATTAAAGGCCGAAACTTTAAAGACGCAATTAAACACGGTGAATAAGTAAGATCCGCAACTTTAAAAACACCATTAATCACGACGAGCAATTAAGCACAACGAACAGTCATTACAAGAATTAAGAAGAACAATTATGAAAATTTTAGTCGTTGAAGACGAACCTCGCTTGGGCCAACAAATTCTAGAAACACTTGAGGGAGCTGACTGGGTACCTGAGCTTTCTCAAGATGGTATTGACGCACTCTACCGTGCAACATCAGAAGAGTGGGATGCCATCGTTCTCGATTTAGGTCTACCTAAGCTGGATGGCCTAACCGTATTAAAAGGCATTCGAGACGAAAACATTAACACGCCAGTGATTATCTTAAGTGCGCGTGACACGCTTACTCAGCGTGTAGAAGGCTTGAATGCAGGCGCTGATGACTACCTAACTAAACCATTCGAAATGGTCGAGCTGATAGCCCGCATTCGAGCTCAACTGCGCCGAGCGTCAGGCAGTGCTGCTCCTATACTTCAAATTGGTGATCTAAGCCTAGACACACGCAGTTCTAAAGTGTTGTGGCAAGGTCAGGCAGTTAGCCTCACGGCGCTAGAATATAAAGTTGTTGCGTACTTCATGCATAACCAAAACAAAGTTATCTCGCGCACTGAGTTGGTTGAGCATATCTACAAGCAAGACTTCGACCGCGACTCGAACACGGTTGAAGTTTTCATCGGTCGTATTCGTAAGAAAATCGCACCTAAGATTATCAAAACCGTTCGTGGCCTTGGCTACCAACTGAATGCTGAATAATGCTGTATTTAATTAAGCTAAGAGCAGTCGTCAATTTAAGCACAAGAGAATCAATTAAGTGGACAGCCTGTGATTATCGTTGTTGTTCTCATAGCAAGATGAGCAAAGACAGGCTGGTAACGTATGAATCTAAAAAAACGAACACTTAAAAACGTCAGTCTAAAAAGCCGCTTGCTCCTCGCCGCGGCTTTTTGGCTAGGTGCGATGATATTAGCGGCAGGCGTTGGAATACCTAAGTTGGTTAACGATTATTTGGTCGATGACGTCAAGCAACAGCTCAGCCTAACCATGGACGAGTTAACCGCCAACATAGAAACCAACGACAGTGGTAACCTCATCATGGCAGAGCGTCTGTCTGACCCTAGGTTTAACCAACCCTACAGTGGTATTTATTGGCGAGCTGCTACCCAAGACCAGATTATTCGATCTCGATCTCTATGGGACAAAGACCTCACCATCAAGCGTTCTCCTATCCACACATCGGTCAAAGGGCCACAAGATGAGAAGCTGATTTACATTGAGCAAGACATCTACTTACCTGAACTAAATGAGCCCGTTACCATCACCATAGGTATTGATGAAGACCCACTAGAATCCACATTGACCGAGCTTACTAGTCAAGTCTGGTTGATTCTGATGCTGTTGTTTGTGGGCGTGCTGATGTTGATTGGTATTCAAGTCAGTTGGTCGCTATTGCCACTCAGTAAGATGCAACGTGAATTGGTGATGTTAAGAAACGGCGAGCAACAAGGGTTAAGCGACAACTACCCGAAAGAGGTTTCTCCATTAGTTTCTGACCTCAATGCCCTACTCTTCCACTATCAAGAGTTATTGGAGCGAGCTCGTAACCACGCGGGTAACTTATCTCACGCGTTGAAAACACCGCTTTCAGTTCTGAAAAATGAGATAGAGCGACTTCCAGACGATGACAAAACATTGTTACAACAACCCATTCATCAGATTCAGAACCAAATAGATTATCATCTTGGCCGTGCTCGTATGGCTGGCGCAATGAACATCCTTTCGGTGAAGTCATCGCCTTGTGAACGTGTCGAAGCTATCGCGATGGCTTTTGATAAAGTCTACGCCGCTAACGACGTCACCATGATCAATGAGCTGGACTCTGAGCTTGAAGTTGCCGTAGAAAAAACCGACCTTGATGAAATGGTCGGCAACCTACTCGAGAACAGTTACAAATGGGCGAGCAGCATTATCCGAGTCCATTCGAATCAGCTAAATGAGGGACGAATCGAGCTTATAGTAGAAGATGATGGTCCGGGTATCCCTCAAAAGAAACTCAGCCAAGCAGTTAAGCGGGGAGTCCGTTTAGATGAAACGACTCCGGGTACGGGGTTGGGGTTGAACATAGTTAACGAAATGGCACATAGCTACCGAGGAGAGCTCAACTTAGAAAAAAGCTCAATGGGCGGATTAAAAGCCACGCTTATTTTACAGCTGGCCCAAAGCTAGCCTTCATCGAACTTGAGTTGATAACATTGAATTTTGAATAGGCATGCCAAGCGTATTGATATGCCTATTTATCTGAAATGATTGGCTATTTGCAACTTTGAACCAATGTCATATACATGGTTTTAAATCCTTTCAGTGATACATTGATCTTTTCTACCTCTTGCTCATCCCCTTGTAGTTCAACACTTAAAGAGTCAGCACTGTAAAAAGATTCAAGTTGGCCTATCGGTACCGTCGCCCAGTGTGTTGTACCTTTAATCCAGACATCCATATCGAATACTGAACCATTGTTTAGTGAAGCTTTTGCTGAATAGCCAGGTTCTTGCCTTGAAACTCCATTAAAAAACAATAGATTCACGCCTTCTGTGGTACATCGCAACGCGACCGTTTCTGCATTACCATCACTTTTAACACTCGATACTCCAAGAATCACAGCCTCTCCAGAATCAAAACTCTTAGACTCGTAATGTTCCCAATCTTGATAGGTCTTCGCTAACTCCAAACCAGCTGCTACGTTAAAAGTGCAAATGGATAGCAATCCGAATAATACGTATTTTTTCATATTTCTGATCCAATTAAGAAGCCGCGCTTTATCACTTATCATTATCAATTCCCACTAAGTTCAAGTGAGTGACAAGTGTGCGCAGCTTAAATGATTGTTGAATGATTAGTTAATCTAATTGGTCACAGACTCTGGCAGCAACACAGCTTCAAAGCGGTCTGCACGAGCTAAAAACTGACGCATAATTCCATCAACTTTCGACTTGTTTGCTTCACTATTCGCTCGGCGCTGTGCTTGAATCAAGCGTGGGCTATCAGTCAGTACATAGGATTGTTCCATCGCATTTAACATGCCTAAATCTGAGTGCAGATAACGATCAATTTGGTCGTCGCGTTGAACTAATTTATTCTCAAGCACTTGTTCATCGGCTCCTTGCATTGCGACTGAACTCAACACCGAATGTGTCAGTGATATCAATTCATCCACTCGCTCAGGAGCACAAGTAAACAGGATTCTTCCTTCTGCTTGCGGGCTGTAATTGTCTTGCCAAAACCAACTTGCCACACCATAAACTCCCGAGGCCTGCTCTCGAAGCTTCAAGCGTAATTGCTCTTGAACCAACTCGCCGCTCAGTTCCAAGTAATAAGCATTATCTGGTCGCCACTGAGAGTCTTGAACTAAGTAAATTTCGACCTCTGCTCTCGGCTCTTTGGAATCAGCTTTGCTGTAACGTACTTCTGGCGACGACGCTCTAAGCTCGTAGTAATTTCTCGCAGACTCTTTCACCTCGACCGAGGACAAATAGCGCGCGGCAAGTTGCTCAAGTTGATGAGCAGATATATCACCCACAACAAAATAGGTGTAATCTGTTTTACCCGCGATGTATTCTTGATAAATATCGCTAAGCCCTTGTGCTGTATAGAGTGTCGCTTGTTCACCATTATCACTATACACTGTTGGGACGTCTGGGAAGCGTAACTCAGAGACCTTTCTAACAAAGCGGTCTGCACCGTCAAATTGGTTGCCACTTAAACGCTGCTCCATCTCAACTTGATATTCTTTTAGTGACTTTTCCGATACTGGACTTACCGCCAATTTTAAATGAAATAGCTTTAACATCCTTTCAAAACTGTCGGTCTTAGCCCAACCAGAGAAGCCTTGTTGGTAATCTCCTACCAATGTCGACATCACAACAGGGTTGCCACGGAAGATAGTTTGAATATCAGCCTGTGGGACTACACCTACACCCGTATCATCCACCAGACTGACCGCCGTTTTTAGGGCTTGATAATCTTGTTGAGGAACTGAGCGTAAACCGCCTTCAGTTAACGCCTTAAAGTGGACTTGGCCAGGGTTGCTGTCGCTATAGCGATATACAAGTTTACTTCCATTGCTCAAGCGATATTCAGTAATTCGATGTTCCGCCCACTTTTTCTCTTGTTTGAGTGTCCCCAATTTTGGTTCAACAACTGGCAACACAGCTTGGCTATCATCGATAGCCCATCGTGGCTGTTTGCTAAGCATATTCGAATGCCATTCACTCTCAATCCACTCAGTCTCCAGTTTAGGTTGTCGCTTATTGGTTGGCTGCGTTAACAAAACTAAACGCGATTTAGGTTCTATAACTCGTCGGAAAGCCTCATTCACTTGATCAACGTTGATGCGGTCTAAAAAGTATTTATTAAGTTGATAAGCTTGCTCTTTATCTATCAATATTTGTTTGCTGGCTGCTGATACCATAAGATCCCCAGCAAGGTCGATGCTGTAATTTTTTTTGTCTTGGTTTCGGTCAATAACGCCTTTTAGACGACGGATTTCTCCATGTACTTCCTGTTTAGAAAAGCCGTGCTGGGTAAGCTGTGCAACAAACTGAAACAATGCTTGTGTTGCTTGCTCATATTGCCCTTCAACAAGTTGTAGAGAGAAGACCGCCTGTGATGTTTCTCTACCTACATTTGACGAGTAAAAGTTAGCTGCGTTGACCACGTTACCTTCATCTTGCTCCCAACGTTGAAGACGAACATTGAGCAGACGCGTCGCTATTTGATGGGCAAGATCCTTTTGATAGCGAGCGTAGCTAAGATCTGGTTGGAAAGTTGAGAAAAAGCTGACCTCCACAGATGGTGATGAGTACCCCTCCTCTGATACCACTTCACTACGCCAGCCTTCCACTAGTGGGATGCTGTAATCAACTGTCTCTAACGGTGAATCAGGCGCTTTGGCATCACCTAATTTACGAGTAATTAGCTGTTTGATTTGTTCAGTTTGAACATCTCCAACGACCACAACCGACATATTGTCTGGGCGATACCATTTTGTATAAAAGTCCGCAACTCGATACTTTGATACATTTTTAATGGTGTGAGGGTCACCAATTGGGTCACGCATAACATAGCGTGATCCAGCCATTTCAATCGCACTTTTCTTATCACCCAACCTTAACATTGGACCTAATCGAGCACGCCACTCCTCCAAAACAATGCCACGTTCTGCATCTAAATCCCCTTTAAGCATCGTCACATTGCTTGCCCAATCAGAAAGTACATCCATCACCAATTCAAGAGTTTCAGGATCGTTACTCGGTAAGTTAAGGGTGTAAACCGTATTTTCAAAGTCGGTAAACGCATTGATGTCGACACCAAATTTCATTCCCGCTTCTTCCAGCACTTTAATGACTTCATTCCCGGGATAATGTTTTGTGCCATTAAATGCCATATGTTCAACGATATGAGCGACACCTCTTTGATCATCGTCTTCGCTCATTGAACCTGCATTAACGACCAAGCGGACATAAACTCGCGATTCAGGATTGGTGTTTTCAGCAATGTAATAGCTCAAGCCATTTTCAAGCTCGCCGACTTCTACATTACTGTCAAAATTCAACGTCTGTGATAGGTCCAAAGGCGCATCTACATTTTTGGTCGGTGTAATCACCTGACAAGCACCCAAAAGTGCCGCGCTTGCCAGTATCAGTATTTTGTTAATCTTCATAAATATTTAAACGATTGTGTTTGTGTGCATAAAATAAGTTGGTTTTGCTCTTCTTCGTGACTCTCGCGATGTGATACTTCGACGATATAGCAACCCGGGAGTTGCACCTTCAATACTTCTCGAATTGAACGATAACTTTCAGGATCGAGTGCCGACATAGCTTCATCCAAGAAAAGCCATTGAGGTTTTTGAACCAAACTGCGTGCCAGCATGATTTTCTGAAGCTCACCGCCTGACACACTCTGTTGCCAGTTGCTATTGAAATCGAGCTTATCGCCAAACTTGCATACTCCAGCAAGCGTTAATGCATCCACTAGATCTGAATCAGACGTCGATTCGCTGTTTGGATACAACAAGATGTCGCGCAAACTAGCATTCGGCAGATAAGGCTTCTGAGGAATGAACATGCATTCTCTGTCATCTGGCATACTGACTTCACCATTTTGATAAGGCCATAACCCTGCCAAAGAACGAATGAAAGTACTCTTACCCCCACCAGATAAGCCTTTAATGGTAATACTCTGCGAAATATTTCCGCTTTGCTCTGTAAGTAGTGGCTGCTGTTCCGGTGAATACAAATTGAGATCGCGCCACTCAGGTTGGTGCGAATGCGGCATAACATTCGCTGCCGGCAGTGCTTCTAATTGAGTGTGAAACGTGATTAAACGGTCAGTCACTGCGCGCCAATCGGCAAGTGATTCATAAGAGTCGACGAACCAACTGAAGGCTTCTTGAACGCGATAAAAACCGGTCGCAGTTTGCATCATATCGCCAAGTTGTAACGCACCACTCATCAATCTCGGTGAGGCAACCAAGTAAGGGAAAATTCGCGCAACCTCGTTATAACCACTGGTAAAAGCGCCATATTTTAGCTTCATGCCAGTAAGTTGCTGCCAGTTATCCCATACCTTACCAAACAGATTTTGGGTGCGGTGGTTTTCAGCGGATTCGCCACGCTGCAGCGCAATAGATTCGGCATGCTCTCGTACTCGCATTAAATGGAAACGAAAGTCGGCTTCACTTTTTTCTTGTTCAAAGTTCAGTGGTACCAAACGTTTGGCAATTTTGTGTGTCAACCAAGTGCCAATGATGGAATAAACAATCGCAACCCATACCATGTACCCAGGAATAACCCATTCACTGCCTGCAAACTCGAGAGTTAGGCTGCCTGAGAGGTTCCAAAGAATGACCACAAATGAAAATAAACTGGTGACAGTGCGAAGTAAACCTAGCCCCATGGATAGTGTCTTGTCACAGAAGTCTTTCACATCCTGAGAGATACGCTGATCTGGGTTGTCACTATCGGGATAGCTAAGTTGGTGGCGGTATAAACGTTTACCACCCAACCACTCTTGCAAAAACGTATGGGTAAGCCAACGGCGCCAGCGGATACGCAGTGCTCTTCTCAAGTATTCCTCAGCCAAGTCAACCACTGTGTAAACCATCATGATCAACACAAACTGACCGAGCATATTCCAGAAGTTATTCCACTCTTCATTTTGCATTAGGTTAAAAAAATCACGGTTCCAGTTGCTGTATAGAACCGCGACTTCAACAATCAAATAGTTCAGGCCAACAACAAGGCTGAGCAGCAACCAAGCAATACGTTTCTCGTCGCTGCGCCAGTATGGATGTGCTAGCGACCATACTTGAGAAAGGAAGGATTTGCCTTTTAGAGACAAGGGTGATGGGTTAGACATATTTCACCAAAAATGACAAGGCAACCAGTAGCTGAAAACCACTGGTCACTTATTATCAAAAAAATTAAAAAGAAGTGATTAGAATTCGTAACCTAACTCAAGCCAGAACTCACGACCTGGGGAGTACATGCCGTAATCGCCCTGTCGATTCGCTTTTATTTCATCTTTACGAACTTGGTTAAGTACATTTAGTACGTCCACTTGCACGTACGCAGAGTGTGTACCAAATAGGCTTGGTTGGTAGCGTAGTCGGGTATCCCATTGAGTATGAGTGCCATATTCATAGTGACGATACGCATCAATATTGTTGCTATCAGTAGACATATACTCATATTTATCAACAGGTGCTTTTATGTAGACTTTGTTCGCCCAAGTCACATCATAGCTAGGGATCCTCATATCAAGACCAAAACGGGCAACCCACTCTTCTGTGTTGCTATTTACCTCTTTTTCCATTTGAGCTTTGGTCGTTAACTTGCCATCAAAGATAACCGTTTGGTTAGGATCCTCGATGTCAGATCTATCTGTAACCAAATAATCAATGCCCACGGTTGTGGACCATTGGGTAGGACCAAGTACCCATGGAAGGATATTGGTGGCTTGAAGTGTATACGTATCGGTTGCGAAGCTTGAGCCGTTGTAATAAGAATAAATTCTCTTATTACCGTCCCTAGTTTCATTATGTTCTATCGTGTTTCTAAAGTTTCGATACACATAGCCTGCTGACACAAGGAAATTCCCGGCCACCTGATCAACACTAAAGCTGATTTCATCTGAATACTGAGTATCTAGATTTTTAATCGACTCGTAATCTCGCGTTTCATCGCCATTCAACTTTAAGATTTCGCCAGCAAGTTTCATCATTGCAAACGAGCGGCCATAGTAACGGTTAGCTCCCAAATTCACCGTTGTATCCTTTGTTGCAGTCCAAGAGCTGCTGAAGCGATAGGCAATATTGGTATTTTCAAGGTAGTCATCTTGATCTACACGAATACCAGGTCGGAATGTAAAGTCATTCCATTTAATAATATCTTGAGCATAAAATGCGTAATCTTGATAGTCGGTAGAGACAGTACCTTTACTCGCAGTACTCGTGCGATCGTCGATTACCATACCGTAGAAGTAAGTCACAATTCTCTGAGTTGCATCCTCATCACGGTTAAAATCAAAGTCCGTTTTTCGATAGCTAGCACCAATAGAAGGCAAGTGAGAAGTACCAGCTAACTCCATACGATCGAAATCGTAATCCAGTTTCAACTCGACATTCTGTTGAGTCAGTTGACTATCTCCATAGCCACCTTCCTCGTAGTCCATTTCATTATCTAAGTCACTTGTTACAACAGCATAAGTAGAATTTGATTCGCGCTCATCTTGAAACTTATCGTAGATAACCGTCGCTGATATTGCCCCAGAATCAAGACGTTGATTCCACTTGATAGTTGAACCATAAGCCAAATGCGTATCTTTTACGTTTCCGTCCAAGTTAGTTGCATAGTATTTCCCTTCTTCATAATCAGATAGACGAAATCCAACTTCAAGGCTGCGGTCAACACTTGGTATCCAATTAAAATTAGCGAGGAAGTTATCTGACTGACGAGTATGATCCCTAAAATCAGTTTCTCCGGCTTTGTTAATTAAACGCTTCTGATTAATGTCTGACTCACGACGACTAAAACCAACAACCATGCCGATATCGTCTGTTAGAGACTGTTCAGCCATAACGCTGAAGAAGTCTTTCTTGTAATCAGGTTGATAATCTGCGCCATATCCATTTGGAGCCGCATTTTCTAAATCAGATTTAATATTGCTATCAACTTGCATTTCAGCCCAATCTGATTGAGTAGTGCGATAGCTCAACCTTACACGATCTTCACCGCTATACTTGCGCGTTTGAGCATCAATAGCACCACCCGTAAAGCCTCCTAAATGTGCTGGAACATTAGATGTGTAAACCTCTACGCCACCTAATAAATTCGCATCAAAGTAATACGCCTGCCCAGAACTAACGCTAGGAATAGTGCCAGCCGTTCCATCAAACAAACCAGATAAAATACCGCTTGGATCAAGATCATTATTGACGTTTACGCCATCAACAAGATAAGCCGTTTGTGATGGATCTGCGCCATGAATAGACACAGAAGCAGGTTTAATTTCTCCACCTTGGAAACCATCCAAATCACCGCCAGCAAATCGTACATTTGGATTGTCTTTAAGATAATCGGCCAAGTTCCCGTTTGATGACGGTGTATCTTTAATATCATCAGCATCAAGCGTCTGTTTAGTTGAAAGATCATCATCTCTTGTATCAGTGACATTAACGGTAAGATCAGCTTGAGTATTCGATGTTTGTTCTGTTTCCGCATAAACGCTGGACACAGAACAGAGTGACGCAATGGTCGCGGCAAGTATGGTTTTATTAAAAGGGTGCATTTCAAAAGTTCTAAGTGATAATAATTATCATTAATACTAACAATAAGTTATTCAGTAAGTAAATCCCACTACACATACCTATAAGCAAAGAAGAATTCACTGCTACACGTTTTTTGTTAGCAAAACATTAACATTCACCAAGCTTATAAAACCTGCCGAACCTTTCTGAAACCTTTATATGACCAAACGAAGATGATAATTAATACCATTTAGAATAAAACTCTACTAAATCTCTAATGGCATACAATTTTTTAACATAATTATTTTTATAGAAATCTAATTTTGTTAAGGCAATCGATAAAATAGAAAAGATTAAAACTTAGTACCTCTTCTATCAGACATTCCGATTTATCTAATAAAATAAAATTTATTTTCATTTAAAATCAAATATTTAAATTAAAAAACCAAGGGAACAAGGAAAAATAACCCTTCCCTTATAAATAAAAACAATTATCATTCCCCTCGTTTAAACATCGTTATTTTAAATAACAGCAACCAAAGACAATAAGAATACTGATGATTCAAATCCGATTTACGCCATTAGCAATCTGCTTAATATTTCTACAAAACACATCTTTTGCAGCATCAATCACTAATCAAAACCTTCAAAAGCAAATTGATTATATTGAATCATCTTCCACTACTCAGAAGCATATTGAAGCCATCGACGATCAAACTCAGCTTCAGCGCGAAATAACGAGAAACTTAGATCACGAGATACGATTACAAATACGATATGAGCAGCAACTGCGCAAACAGTTGCTGCAGCTAAAGGATGTTGTCGATGAGTTAGACCAAGAAATGGATAATATTCGTCAAACAAAGGTCAACCTATACCCCCTATTGGAGCGAATGACCAACACACTCCAAGCGCTTGTAAAGGCGGACCTTCCTTTCGATAAACAACGAAGACTTGAGCGAATTACACAAATCAACTCTGATTTAGATAACCCGCAATTGAGCGACGCCGAAAAACTTGAGCGTATTCTGATCGCGTATCAAACAGAGATCCAATACGGCACTCAAGTAAAATCATGGTTTGGCCGATTATCCCCTATTCAAGAGGTTCAATACCTAAGAGTAGGACGTTTGGGGTACTACTATCTGTCTCTCGATGCTTCAAAAGCAGGCGTATGGCACTCGAAAGAGCACCGATGGGTAATTTTAACAAACAACGAAACTGAGCAACTTCGCCAAGCAATCACTGCCCTTAATGGTGGTAGTGCATATCCACTCCTAACACTTCCAAAGGCGCTATAGTCATGAAAAATGAACGAATCATGAAACAAAGCAGCTGGAAAACTCATTGTTATGTGATGTTAATAGTCAGCTTAATGACAGTGTTGGGTATTGAACCAGCGGCGGGAGCGACTACATCAGATAAGCCAGCTCAGTATGATACACTCCAAGCTATCTTTGAACGTGTCGAACGCGATAACAAAAATGATGTGCAACGCTATCAACAGCTAAAGTCACGTAAACAAAGCAAGTTGTCTGAAGTTAGTGACCAAGTCAACGCGCAGCGGTATCAGCTTAAAATGCTCAATCAGAGCAATGGACAACTTGAAGAAGAACTTCTTAAACTTCAACAAAAACTACGCGACAAACAAAAACAAGTTGAAGCAGCACGAGCAGGTATTGTTGAAGTCATCGACCTCACCGCAGCTCAACAAAGGAACTTTGTTGCAAACAACACCCCCCTAGCGACTTGGTTTGATGTTAAGGAACCAAAGCCGATACAAGAAAGTCAATTCAATATCACGAACATCAAAACGCTTTGGCTCATCATGGTTCAACAATTCTCAGAGGCCAGTCAACCTAGAGAATATGTTGGCGAACTATTAATGCCTAGCGGTAAAGTAGAACGTGTAAACATTCAGCAAACAGGAGCGTTTAGTCAATATTCTGTGGAGTATGGTTGGCTGACCTTTGATGGCGCCCGTAAGCAATGGCGACAAATTACTCCCCCGCCCCAAATTGACTTAACCCCGAATCAGTGGATCATCGACCCAAACTTTGGTTTAGGCTTTGAGGCTATCGCAAAACAACCTAGGTGGTATGAGTCCTATATGGCTGCTGGGATTATTGGCTTACTCATCGCTTTGCTTGCTTTGGTTGGTTTTACAATCGGTTTCACTCGTTTAGTCACACTGACCAAAGAAAAAAGAGCCGTTACTCACCAAACCGCCAAGCTAAATAATCTTTCTGATCAGAATATTTTAGGTCGTGTCCTCATTCAACTTAAAGAATGCGCTACCGACCAAGAAATGGAAGATGTGGTAGATGCAAACATTAGTCGCGAGATGCCTTGGCTACATAAAGGGGTGGGAACAATCGCCGTATTAGCTGCAATTGCGCCTCTCATGGGTTTACTAGGTACCGTTGGCGGCATGATTGAAACATTTTCAGTGATCACAGCTCAAGGTGTAACAAATGGTGACTTACTCTCTGGTGGAATTGCAGAGGCGCTACTCACAACCAAGCTTGGGCTCCTTGTTGCTATTCCTTTATTGATAATTCATTGCTTAGTTAAAAATCAAGCAATGCAACTTGCCGAGATTTTAGAGCATCAAGTCATCAGTTTAGTTGTCGATATACGCTATGGAAAACGCAAAGCATGTTAGAACAATTATTGAGTGCTCGCCTACCAATAGACCATCCTATTATGTGGTCTATCGGTTTGATATCGCTGATCATGTGGGGGCTAATCATTCAATGCTACTCACGCTTCCATGTACTTAGACGTATGGACTTAGCCTCAAAAATTGAACTAATGTTGGCTCATTACACCAACATTAGTTCGACGCAGCGCCGCTACTTGAAGCAAGGATGGACAAGTCAAATTAGACTCCACCTAAATACAGGGCTAAGTCAAATCCATCTATTTGTCCGTATTCTTCCTATGCTTGGGCTGCTTGGTACCGTCGACGGCATGATGGACTGTTTCAAACAACTTAATAGTGACGACGTATTAAGCGCAGTATCTAATGGTATTAGCCAGGCGATGTTAACAACGTTGGCAGGCTTACTCGCGGCGCTCTCAGGTATGTACCTAGCTTACAATCTAAAAAGACAACAACAAAAACTCATTGACCACTACACACATCAATGGAAATTTTATGAAAATTAAACCCTTCACAGACAGAGAAGAATCACCTCAAGTAGACTTGACTCCGTTGATTGACGTGGTGTTTATTCTTCTTATCTTTTTCATTTTGTCCGCCAATTTTCAAAAAGAGTCTACCATAGAAGTGGATAGACCCAGCGCATCCAGCTCTACACTAAAATCCGAGTCAAAAATTCTGACCGTAAGTGTCGATCGTGACCAAAATATTTGGTTTAACGGACAAAACATCAGCCTAAGTCAATTGCAGTTCCAGGTGAAAGCACAAGTAACGAATAGCCAAACAATCAATGCAATAGTTAATGCCGACCGAAGTTTAGATACCGGTACACTTATCTCTATTATTGACACACTGCGCTTATCAGGAATCACCAATGTTGCTATCGCTACCCAAGACCAGTAAACCTAAGTGGGTTGGTATCTTGCTGGCGGCTATGATCATCAATCTTTTGCTGGTTGCACTTTTACACTTGCTGATCTCAACACATGATGTGAGTCCAGCTCGGATCAAACACCCAACGTATATTCAAACGATTTCCGCTCATAAAAAACAAGAGGACCTAGAGGTGAGCAAGCCAATTGTTGCCGCCTCAGCACCCACATCAGCTCCTAGCCGCCCAGCTTTGGTGGACTTCTCTATACCCGATATGGAGAGCTTAGTGACGCTACCAGAAGTAACGTTTAAGCCGAGTGATGAGCTAGATGTCCACTTGACGTTTGATTTTTCGTACTCCGGACAAGGTGTGCAACAAGGAAGCGACTTTCAAACAAAAGTGGTCGTAGCTAAGCCAACTTACCAAATCTCACCGACATACCCAGCCAAAGCAAAACGCAACGGCATAGAAGGCCACATCATCTTCTCCTTATTAATAAATCAACAAGGCGAACCAACCCAGTATGAGATTGTTGAAGAAACCCCGAAAGGCGTCTTCCTGCGTTCATCACTACGCTCTGTCATGCGTTGGAAGTTTGTGCCTCCAAAGTCTGGAGAGCAATGGCAGCAAGTCACTGTAAATTACAGCCTAGAGGATTAAACATCATGAAAAAAGTCGCTCTGCTCTGCTTGGCTTTATTTAGCTGCATGACACACGCTCAAGTAAGCGTAGAAACTTTTGAACGCTATCAAAAACTCAGCCGTTTTCTGGAGCGCAATGACATCAGCATTGATAGTTTTGCTCGATTTCACGACAATCATCAAGCTGCCAATTCAGAAACTAAAGTGCTCACCAAGAGTCTTTATTTACAAGCTTGTTTGAAGCTTGAAATGGTCAAGTGTGCGCTTGATAGAACTAATGAGCTATTGATGCTCACAGAAAACCTTGCTAACAAAGAACAACTTTTACGCCTCGCGGTACAGCTCAACTATCAAAACCAGCGTCACCTTAGTGCGTTAAATAAATTCAATGAATGGCGAGACTTACATTTATCTGAGAACTTTATAAAAAAAAGCAAACTCACAGCCTCACAAACCTCTGAGGTTTACACCATTGCCGGACACAGTGCTTATCAAATTGAGCAATGGCAACAAACTGCATCGATTATAAAAGAGGCGATAGCATTGGATGGAACAGAGCAACGTTATCAGCTTCTACTTGCTAGTTATCAACGCTTGGAAGATTTTGACAAAGAACACGCATTATTGCTTAAAGTTACCGAATTTTTTCCCAGCAGAGATATCTATTGGTCCCGCTTGGCTCAAGCAAGTGTGCAGCACGGAGAAAAGCAACAGGCGATCACTGCACTTTCTGTCGTAAAAAGGTTAGGAAAACTTACGGAGCAACAGCGTATTCTTTTAGCACAATTGCAGATCGGTTCAGAGACGCCAGCACTCGCATACCAAACACTCAATAACTTCATACCCTCACCTGAATACCGAGATAAGGTTGATCAATTAAGGCTTCATGCTTTACTGCAATCACGACAGCGAAATAAAGCAATGCTGCTTCTGAAATCACTTTCTAACACAAATGTATTGGCGACAAGAGCTCAGTTAGCCTATTCAGAGCAGAAATGGGAACGTGCGATTTCACTGATAGCAGAACTGATCACTCAGCAACCGGAAAATCAACGATGGCAACTATTAAAAGCCATCGCTCACTTTGAACTACACGAATATAACGAAGCCAAACCGTTGCTGACGTCTTTAGTCGGTGGGGAGTTTGATAGTTCAGCAAAACAATGGCTCGGACAAATCGCATACTTAAACGATGCTAGTTAATATATTGTTTTAAACTTGCACGCATTATTAAAACCTAACTCTGCCAACCAATCGCAAGAATATTGCCGTCTGTATAGTAATCATGATCTTCATCGATCACTTCCACCGTTGCTAATGGGTGTTTAACTAACTCGATGTCTGGCAGTGACGTTCGTATCTGATTAGCGAGCCTATCTCGTTCTTCATCAACATTAGGGTCGATGTTATGAAGTATGGTAACAATACCCGAGTAAGGGGTGACTTTAAGGCCATCATCATAGCTAATTGCGCCTAACCACTGAGGCTGGTTGGTTTTAATATCAACACCAGCACGCCACCAGCGAATATGGCTGCGCTTCATCAAGTTACCCGGCAATTGAAACGCCATATCTTGTGGCTTGTCTCGCCAATACAAATCAGACACTGGTGGCGTTTTGTCTCTAAGCAATGCGAGGTAACCTGCCCATTCAATCTCGTTTCGAGAGAACGTTTGATTCTCTATCCAGCCTAATTGCTTCATTAAATCTCTGGGAGTGACTCCAACATAAATTACGTTGATCGCTTGTGCCGAGTAGAATGAAGATTTGCCTGGGAATGCTTTATAGGTCACCGAATTCCAGTCGACTTTTTCAATTTGAACCGTCTCTTGCTGATTCTGAAAATCATCGGCCTTCCAGAAAAAGTGAGCGTAGTTTGCAAACAATATCCACGCCAACAACAGCGCACTGGATTTAAGCACCAAGCGTCGCCACTTCATTCGATAACCAATAATGGTGAAGACCAATACCGTGAACACACCGGCGATCAAGCTATTATGCTCAGAGATAAATATATTAAGACGATTAAGCCACGGAAAGTTTTCAACGCCGTGCGCCAGTAACATGCCCCAAGCAATGAACTGTCCACCACCAAGAGCCAAGCCGAACAACGCCAACACACTAAAATTACGCCACGGTACACGATGCGAGCCAGCTATAAATGGCACAACCCAAGCGATAGGCCCTAATAAGCGAGCAAAAAGAATGATGTATGTGCCTTTGCGAGCAACCAGATAGCGGCAGCGCGCAATTAATCTTTTGGTTTTAGGACGAAACTTAATGAGCCTTCGTTGCGCCTTAGCACCGCATTTATAACCAATTAAATAACTGAGTTGGTCACCAAGAAAACCACCTAGCATCACCAAAACCAATGCCATCCATGCACCTGAATACAGTTGAAAGCCCGCAGCGATAAAGAAGGGTTCTCCCGGTACAAATAGGTTTGGACCAATGAGAGCATCACCCAATGCCCCCAGAAACAGCCCTAGTCCATCAAACATAACAACCTCAATACTTACTGTTCTTTGTAGTGACCAAACTTGTAGTTCATCTCGTTGTTACGCATTTCGCCTTTAAAGAAACGTCTTATATTCGCCTTAAGGTAAGTTGAGCCTGTCTTCACAACGCCATCTTGATCTAATCGGCGTGGGTCAAAGCCAAAGGTCATATTCAGAAATCTAAATCGCCATGTCTTGCTCGCACGTTTTACGTAGTCACAGTCTTCACACAGGACGATATCTTCATCGAAACCGCCGATTTCATCATGCGCGCGTTTAGTCGAGAAAATACAGGCACCAATCGCCGTCGGGAAAAAGAACTGTGTAGTGAACAAGCCTGCGTTAAATAAGCCGTAACCAAACTTGTGTACAAGCGGCAGACCTTTCGAACTCATGTACACACCCGCAACTTCAAGCTTCTTCTCTTCTAGTTCATAAAGTGCTTTCGCAAGGAAGTTTCGAGGCAAGCTCACGTCAGCATCTAAGAAAAGGATTCTGTTGTATTGCGCCAATGAAGCACCCGTGTTTCGGCCAAGGCTCACACCACGGTTTTCCATATGATGAACAGTTAATTTTGGTAACGCGTTTTCATAAGCTTGTGCCACTTCCCTTGTGTTGTCTTCACTGTTGGAGTCGACGACAATCACTTCAAACTCTTGGTGGGTTTGCACACTCAACTCTTCCATTAAGCGGCTAATGCGTTTCTCTTCGTTTAGCGTAATTACGACAATGCTTACCGGTTCCATATTTTTACCTATTCATTCTGCTGTTTAATTAACACTAAGATTAACCAACCAAGCCTTAACCAAGTCTTAGGCAAACATTCATTTTCCGTTCATTAACTTGATGATTTAGCAGCGCTATAAATAGATGACATTGGCAATGTAAAAGACGATAAAATGGAGTAAATAAGAGTTAGTGAACGTTTTATCTTCAAACGAATCATTTATCGAAGGAAATTCACTTTGAGTGGGGCTTCTGACTTGCTCAGATTTGAATGTGATGTTAGTATCCGCGCTCGCTTAAGCATGAACTCGTTTATGCATAAGCTTTACCACATACTCAAGGTCGCATTGAGGTGTGAAGTTAATTTTTACTAATTTGAGAGTAAAACTATGAAATTTGAAGCAGTAGTACGTACTGAACTAGGTAAAGGTGCGAGCCGCCGCCTACGTCACGCTGGTAAATTCCCAGCAGTAATCTACGGTGGCGAAGCAGCAGCTGTAGCTATCGAACTTGTTCACGCTGAAGTGATCAACCAAATGGATAAGCCTGAATTCTACGAAGCAATCACTCTACTGATTGACGGCGCAGAAGTTAAGGTTAAGCCGCAAGACGTTCAACGTCACGCGTTCAAGCCTAAAGTTGAGCACATGGACTTCATCCGTATCTAATTCCCTACCAAGGAATAAGATTGGATAATTCCAAGCCTTCTGCATAGAAAAGATAATCGATCTTACCAGTCGAGAAATCTAGAAATTCGAAACCCCGATGCTACCAACATCGGGGTTTCACCGTTTTTGAGCCCTCAAAAACGTCGTAAATCTCGCGCAATATACTGAAAATAATTAACTTTCCTCTTCCCCACTTTATCCCAGTCTTGCTTGGGTGGATTAAGGGTGGACGAAAGGTGGACTTATACAGTAGTTTTTCTAACAGTAAGACTAGACCGCTTTTTCGCTAGGTTCAACACACTACTCAAACAAAAAGACAAACCCGACTAGCATCTAGAATGTTACTTGTATGGTCTTGTACGCACTTCTAAACGAATAGAGTAATCAAGAATAAGAACTACTCCTTTGGCATAACTCGCTAGCGCTGAGAGCCGCCTACTTACATTCATGTATATTGGATTGGGCGCTACCACTACGTAATACACTCCAGGCTAATCTAACTACAGTGAAAGGCGATCAAGAAAACACCTCTGGCCTTTCGTTCATTCTGAACACCATCTTCCATCCTAATCCTTCAGCTCTCATTTAATGACATAACACTCGGCTTCCCTGACCAAAAATCATGGATTCGGAATCCGAATAATTAATAGAACGTCTATGCAAACCAAAAATATTCAAGTATTTGGGTCCAAGAATTTGTGATGGTGGGGCTCTGGTCGCATCACAAGCATAAACTCCCGCAACCCCCACCCTCGCGCACTCTAGGTGACCCTTTCAGTTCACCTAGAGCGCACGGATTTAAAGGGCTAGCGAGAGATTTTATTGACCAAGTAATGTTGACACTTTTTTGGAAGAAATCTCAATCCAGATTCTAGTGCTAATTCTTAAAAAACAACGGCGTTTTGAAGGAGAAAAAAACGAGTAACTCTCAAGTTTTCAATACAACTCGTATAATAAAACTCGTAAAAGTGAGGTTGCCGAAGCAGAACTGTAGCGGACATCCGAATTCGCGAATAAAAAGGAGTAATATTGAGATGGTTGCAGCTATAAAAAAGAAGCGGCCTGATTAGCCAACTGTCCTTAGACTCTTCTTTCTAGAATACTCGTAATGTCTTTTTTGAGTTCCTCTGAAAGGCGTTCAAATTGTTCTGGTGCAACCAAGCCTTCCGCACACATCTGCATGAGTTGGATAAATGTATTGCTTCGAGAATGGCCATCAAAAATCAACTTCATTTGCTTTTGAGATTCTTTGGAGTGCTGGCACATAAAGTTAAACCTTTCCCCTACAGGTACTGATTCATCAGTAATCGTTTTGATTGCTTCATCTAGCTGTCGAGTACAAAACCGTTGCGCAGCTTCACTCTTTATCTCGCAAAAGATTTTCCAATCAGACTCTTTGATATTCATACCGACCTCCATAAAGTGTTACTTTTTAGGGTAGAACATTACTGCACATATAGGACTAGAGCGACACTACTAACCAAAGTAAACCAAATCGCTGTAGGGAGGAAATCCAATTTTGAACTGAAAATGCCAAACATCGGACTGCTTTAAGCACCTGTAGGGATATTTCCAAGGTCTAGTTTTATATTAATTCCACTAATTTCGAAACCAAATGATCGATAAAACCTTTCTAACCTAACTTTATCGCCGTGCATCCAACCTTTCATTTGAGTACAACCGTTAGCTTTTGAGTGTTCAATAGCGGTAACTAGTAGCCGGCTTCCAATACCCTTGTTCTGGTAATTTCGATTTCGCTTGATGCTAAGAAATACAGGCATAAAATTTGGCCAGATACATATAAGAATCTTTCACGCATAAGTCGCAAAGATCTGCGATCGTTCCTTTGAGAGAGATATTGATATAGCCGACAGAGTGACCGTTTGGGAGGACAGCATCTACACGAAAGGCGTTAAAGTCTGGTAATTCTGTCACTTTGATTTCAGTATCCATATATACTCCGGTTGCATAACGCCAAATTAAGGTGTGAACAACGCTATGATCTTCACCCGATAAAATGGACACCCTATCTTCTTTAACCCGTCATGACTTCATATTCATGCGGGCTTCGATATCCAAGACTTGAGTGCAGTCTATAACGGTTATAAAAATGCTGGATATAACCGACAAGTTTATCTCTAAGCTGCTTCTCACTTTTAAAGCTATTTTTCCTAATTATGTCGCCTTTGAGCGTATGGAAGAACGACTCCACCTCTGCATTATCAGTACAATGACCTGGGCGATTCATGCTTGGGACAATTCCATTTTTTGATAGTAAAGCTTGAACTTCATGGGCTCGATATTCAGAGCCTCTGTCAGTATGAAATAACAGGCGCTCTTGTGGCTTTCGATTTCTAATGGCCATTCTCAGCGAACTCATCGTTAGTTGTGTACTCTTCTTACTACCAAGCGACCAACCGACGACTTTACGCGAGTAAAGATCAAGAACGACCGCTAGATACATCCAACGTTTGCCTTGCCTGATATACGTCAGATCTCCAGACCACTGTTGATTAACTGCCGTTGGTTTTGGTGTGTCTTTCTTAATATTCTTAATCGATTGATAGAACCGATGTAGCTTGGCCATTTTCATGTAAATACGATAACTTCGCGCTCTTAGCCCTTGCTCTCTCATGATCCGAGCCACACGCTTGCGGCTAACCAAAACTCCTTGGCGCCTCAATTCTGCATGAACTCGTGGGCTGCCGTAAGTCTCTCGACTCTGGGTAAACACTTTAATTATCCGCTTCTTCAAAGCCTGCTCTTCTTGATCGTAGCGGCTTGGTTCTCTATCAAGCCATGCGTAGTAACCCGACTTAGAAACAGATAGAAAACGGCACATCAATACAATGGAATAACGCGTTTTGTAATGGGCTATGAATCGGAATTTTGTCGATTTTCTTGGGCAACGAATCGTTGCCACTTTTTTAGCAAGTCATTCTCGAGCTTAAGTTGTTCGTTCTGACGTTCGAGCTCTGCAATCCGACTAGACTCAGTTTTCTGGCTCGGGATCTGAGTCCTTTTCTTACGTTTATCTTCCATAATAACCCCTTCTCTATAGTCCTTTCGCCATTTAGAAAGCATATAAGGGTGGATATCTAATGATAGCGCCACGCTTTTAACTGTAGCTCCTTCTCGAAGCGAAAGTCGGACGGCAGTTACCTTAAATTCCGTAAGATATTGTTGAGTTTTTTTACCTGATTTATAAGCTGGCATAATCACCTCCAATTACAATTGAAGGCGTCCATTAGATCGGGTCAACTACAGAATCCGTCTTGAATGCTTTGTTAGTTTACCTGTTTTATGCAGCAAAAATGGTGTGACAAGGTGCTGAATTGACATCAAAACTACTGGCTTCGAACTCAAAAGTAAAACGGAAAACTGCGATTTCAAATCCAACCAACAAAATAAACTTGGCTAAGAAGCGACATGCGCTAAACAACCACAGTTTTAATCACTATAACTAGCAAAGGATTCTATTGATGAACCTAGCAATAAAGTGCGCTTAAAACCCGTTTATCGAAAGAATCACCACAACAAAGAAGAAGCGCAAAAATACGTTAAGAAGAGAAACTTACTAACGCCGAAGAATTGAATAACGCGGAATTCACTTAACCGCAAAACTGACTACGCGAGACACCAGTATTGATGATAAATATCGGAAAACTCACAGGTGAATAGCAACGAATCCGAACAAAGCTCTCGACCAAAAACGTCTTTCTTACCTTAGGAAACTAACGCCGCATTAAGTGGTGAACAACGCGACCACCCAAGCTTAAACCTTGCCACATTTAGCACTAAAGCCGACCTAAGCTGAAATTGCCAAGCGTTGAGAATCCGCCTTAAATGCTTTGTTAACTGTTTGTTTCCCGCTTTCTTCTAGCAAACACCTTAAAGCCAAAATCAGCCAATACCCAGAGCACAACGAATACACCAATATCAACAACAAGGCTCATTAAATCAAAAGGGTCTGAAATGAAGTTGTAGTTAAAGTTGAAAAAGCCAAAAATCAACTTTGAACCGATATAGGCAAATAAGAATTGAACGATGTATTTCATGTTTAACCTCATGAAGCACTTTAGATACTTCCCGCTACTTTCTGCGAGATTTGACTGTCGATAGAATAGATTACTTTCCTGACAAATTCGGTATTTTTAAAGTTTGCTCTCCAAGTTTTCGATGCGCTACGCAAACTTCAAACAATACCCAAGTAGCCCCACATGAAATAGTTAGCGAAGAACAGTTAACGCCCAATTAAGGTGTGAGCCACGCTACCACGACACTCAACTGGAACACCGTAATCACTAAATTTAACCCAAACCAAAAATGCCAAGCGTGGGGAATCACTCTTAAATTGTTTGTTATGTTTGTTTTTCTGAAGAGTCAACTTTTGAGCAAACAGCCCTAAGCATAGAAAGAGACTTTTCATAGTCTTGTATTTGAACAGTTATATCGTCTCTTACTCGCTTAGCGGCATCTCGATATCCATTACTATAGACATAGTTATTCTTGTCTGCCGCATCCAATTCTAGTTGCATCAATTGCGTCTGTAATAGACTAAGTCTATTATGATGATTCTTCTCCAAAGTTTCGAAGCCAACAACTTCACAACCAATATATTCACGAACTTTTTCGACTTTCACGATAGGCTCTAGCTTTTCCTGCTCACTTATCGGATGTAATTCTGGGTAAACCTTATAGCCAGCGCTAAAGCCAACAATAAGTAAAAAGCCTCCAAATATAACTGGATGATTTTCAAATTTTTCTTTAATAGATGTCATTTTCAATATGGCCATTAAAACACTTTAAACTCAGTATGTTACCACAACTATAACTATATATTCCGTCTAACTGCGCACAAACATAACGCCGCATTAAGTAGTGAGCAACACTACCACCTTACTAAACCATTGCACCGTAAACACAAAACTCAACTTGAATTGAAAACGCCGAGTGTTGCGAATCTGTCTTAAATGCCTTGTTAGGTTACCTACATGATGCAGCCAAAGTTTAGCAACAAGGTGCTGAATTGGTTACAAAACTACTGGCTTTGAACACCAATGTAAAACTGAAAACTGCGAAACTCAAACCCAACTAACAAAACGAACTTGGCTATGAAGCGACATACGCTAAACAACCAAAATTGAAGCCCTCAAACTGACAAAGGATTCGTTCGACTAACCTGACAACCAAGTGCGACAAACCATTTTATGAGCACTATAGCCACCAAGAAAAAGAAGCCGCGCCAAAGAACTATCACGAAAAAGTTAGATCCAGTAAGTAACAACCCAACCGCGAACGCTTCCCTTATAGTGCCACCGGAAAGTTCGTGAGATTAGCAAACCAACAGGTGCAAATCACAATCACCGGACAAGCTCTCGGAATAAAAACCCTTTTTCAACTCTTGTAAACTAACGCCGCATTAAGTAGTGAGCAACACTACCACCTTACTAAACCATTACACCGTAATCACGAAACTCAACTTGAATTGAAAACGCCGAGTGTTGCGAATCTGTCTTAAATGCCTTGTTAGGCTACTTGTCGAAGTTAAAATCTCCACTAAAGAAGCCCCTATTCCAGTCACAACTACAATTTTCATTAACTTCATTATTTAGAGCTTCAGATATTGTAAATTTCATACCATCGTTAGTTTTACACCACAAGCAATCTTTATCACCATTACTTGAGTTGTATGTTGCAGTACTAATACCAATATCAAGCATTTTATTAAAGCCTTCGATTCGACTAGCCTCAAATGAAGCACGATAATAAACTTGGTTAAGGGCATTTTTCGGGTCTGGAAGTTTAAGTCCACTAGAAGACAACACAGATACCAGTTCTGAAGTAATTGATAAGCGTGCATTTAGCCCTAGCTCTTTTTTCTCTGAGGCTGTAAGTTTTTTTCCGGACTTATTTAGATCGATCTCATGTTTAAAATGCTTTACCACTTTATCGTATGAATCACTCTTAAAGTATTTTGACTCTGTAAAGTGCTTGAAGAACAGAGCATCAATACTTGGCAGTTTAATCAAGCGAATTGGCGCTTCACTACATTTACCATCCGCAACTCTTTTACCGAGTACTTTTTTTAAAAATTTAAGCATATTAAAACCTTACTTCTGTAGCCTAACGCCCGCTTAAGCGGACAAAAATTGTTGGCTATAATGTGTAGCGGAGCGAAACGTAGCCAACTGTTTTTGTTCCGTTTAAAGCGCTTGTTAAGTTGCTAGCTTCAGGTTTCTTATGAATTTTTCTCTTTCTTCTTCAACGTTATCCAAAGGAAAGATACCTTTAATTTCGTCAGCTGAGAGCTTATCTAACGATTCTAGAGACAGAATAATATCAGTTACAAATACAGCTTTATAAAACGCTATTTCCAAATTTCTTTTGGAAAGGCTTTCTGAAATTTTGTCGTCTGGAGAAACAAACTTCCCATCCTCCCAATCTACATACAAACTCTGATTCTTTCTCTTATTACTAAACTCAATACTTCCGCTGTTAAATAAAGCACTAAAATTCAACTTAATACTATTGTCTTTGATTGTTTTGGCAATTAAAAGAGTAAGTCCATTATCATTGATTATTTTTGCTTTATGACATCGAAACTTTCTATCAAAGTCTTTCCAGTTAACTTTCTTCTTTCCTTTTACTTTTATAATTACATCATAAATTATCATGCTTTTTGCTATTTCTTCTCTTGCTAGATGAGATAAAGCATAAGAACGCGCAAACATCTTATTGTTATGTAACAGTTCAGCTTCTTCACAAAGAAGCTGTCCATTTCTCAATGTTCTACAGGCACCATTAATTAATTCAGCCGATTTGACGTTGTTAATTCTAGATTTTGGCAATTTGGGCTCCAGGAAAGCTCATAAGTAAAAACTGCAACTTAACGCCTCATTAAGCGGACAAAAATGGTTGGCTATTATCGCGAAGCGATGGCCAACTGTTTTTGTTCCGTTTAAATGACTTGTTAGGTTTAAACCCACAATAGCGGGCGTAAACCTTTAATTTATTGTTAATTTAAGTAACCCGCTGACTGACGAATTTGCTATAAAAACTGAACAAATCAGTTAATGAGTTACTAGCTAATACTATGAATTTTAAAGTTAAACGATGAACTAAGCCACAACATAAAATTGATTTAGACGTAACTTGTGATTCAATGCAGAAATTAAAATATCAATCTCAGTTATCCATTTTTCCAATCAAAGCTTCAGTTTAAAGCGATGGAGAAATCCCTCATCAGTTAAACGGCTAAAACAACCATCAAAATTGCGGATTCTCAAGTAAACCTAACGCCTTGCTAAGCGGATAAAAATGGTTGGTTAAAATCGCGTAGCGATAACCAACTGTTTTTATTCCGTTTAAGCAACTTGTTAGGCATTTAACTTTCTTTGATAACGACAAAATCTATAAATTTACTTAGAGCAAGTTCTGCACTTACATCTAAAATTATTTCATCTTCATCAGACTTTGTTAATGCACCAATCTGTTTGATTAACTTTTCTGATTGAAACATTGAATATGGAGAGCTTCTTTCAGCTTTCTCAATAACATTCATTTCGGCTGAATTAAATGAGTTTTCATCATTTTCCATTGAACGAGATGAGCCTCGTTTGAAGGTTTTTTGCCAACTATCTTTATCGGTTAACATTTCTTTGGCTTCTGCTAAAGGTGATAAACCGTCACTGATATAAGTGTCAAAAATAATATCTTGAAATTTAATAGGTTCGCTCTCGCTATAATCTTTGTATTGCATGACAACTTTTTTCCTTTTTCTTTTTGTTATTGTGTCGGATGCAAAAGCAATCGGAAAAATGACAACGAATAAGCTTAATATAAAACCGAAAAAATATATTGGTAAACGAGCTAGTTGAATAGACCAATCACCATAAAAAACAGAATTCCAAAATGACAATTTTGTTTTTTCAGCGTTTAAAGGCGCTAACTGTATTTTTTTAATACCAGCAATTTTACCTATAACATCAATTTCAATATTAGAACTTGCACTATGTAGAGCTAATATTTTTATTGTGTAGCTTTCTTCTGGCTCTAAAATAACCTCTGGCAAAGAAATACTTTTATCTTTTTTTATTTCAGATAGAGCCGCTGATTTAAGATAGTCATTTGTTGCGTTAAGTAGCTCGACTTTGAGGAACTTTCCTTCGGACAAGGTTATATTAAATGGATAATTATTATCATAATAACCGTTAAGGATAGGTGCTCCACCATTATTTCTAACTCTTAGAAATAATACTGATAAAGTTTGGTTTAGACTTTTTATATCAACGTCACCATAAAAAACTTTTAGCTCATTAATATCTTCTTTTACATCTAAAACGTTAGCATCGCTTATTACTTCTACAACGATAGAAGGTGTATCGACACGAAAGAATTCAGTGTAGATCGTAATGCTCCCAAAAACAGCGGCCAACATAAATCCAAGGAAAGACCAAGCAAACCTTTTATCTAAACTATTGAAAGATGAAATAACACTCATTTATTTAACATTCCCCGTGTATCAATGACATATAGATGCCTAACAGCTATATTAGACAGAATAATTCTGCACTTAAATACAGAATTATTCTGTCTAGTATCTCAATGACGTAAACGATACCCCGTTTTTATGAAAACTAACAGTAACTTAAGCACTACAGCTCCCTTCCTACATCCCAAAATACAGAATTTTTCTACATAGCATGAATTGATGTGCCAAACTGAAACTCATGTATGCATAACCAGTTAAAGTTTAATGAAAAAATCACCATTTCTATCGTATATACAAGAATATATGCTTGGACGGCACTATGCCCTTCGTACAACGGAGGCGTACATTTATTGGATTCACCAATACATTCTTTATCATGATAAAAAGCACCCAAAGGGCTTAACTTCCAGGCATGTAGAGGATTTCCTAACGCACCTAGTTGTTAACAAAAAGTCAGCGAGGAAAACGCAAAGTCTAGCTCTCAATGCATTAGTCTTTTTATACAAAGAAATTATTCAAGAACCCATAGAACTTGATATGCAGTTTCGGCGCTCAGATAAATCAAGAAAATTGCCAACAGTCATGACTCCAGAAGAGATTGGAAGGCTATTCAATCACTGTTCACCTAACTACAAATTACCTTATCAATTAATGTATGGATCAGGGTTGCGTTTAATGGAGTGTCTACGTTTACGCATACAAGATATCGATTATGCATATAAATCTGTACGAGTATGGCAAGGGAAAGGAGGTAAAAACCGCATAGTGACAATAGCTCCAGAGCTTTTCCCCGCTATCAAACAACAGCAACAGAAATCCGCGAGTTACTATCATCAAGACATGAATGACACAGTTTTTTCTGGTGTATACATACCTGAAGCTCTCGCTAGAAAATACCCAAGCGCAGAAAGGAGCCTAAATTGGCAATTCCTCTTTCCTTCCGGTCGTTTGTCGCCAGATTTACAAACAGGCGAGCTACGTAGACACCATATTCACCCAACAGCGCTTCAAAAACACATTAAGGTAGCAGGCCAAAAAGCCAACATTGAGAAAAACATCTCGTGTCATACTTTAAGGCACTCATTCGCTACGCACCTTCTTCAAAGCGGAGCTGATATCAGAACCGTTCAAGAACAACTTGGGCACACCGATTTGAAGACAACGCAAATCTATACTCACATCATTGATAGAGGCGCCAATGGCGTTGTTAGCCCACTATCAAGAATATTCGCGAAATAACGATAAATGAAATTCGGATTCCGAATTCTGAAATGACTTCATAATCACGAAACAGGGCACTATCACCTGCTCTTAGGGCTGAGGCCTCTAGTCACTCCAAAAGCTCAATAACAATTTATGTGTGTGTTTTTCTCTGCAGCAATGGCTGCGTATCACCTCTTATTGTTGCGCCACCATTACCTATTTACAACTTTCATGGCGCTCACAACGCCTTACCACACTCAATAACTTGATACCTAACAAACACATTATTAAACAGTGGGTTGCAGGTTTCCTACTCTCGACTTTGAGCTTTCGAAAAGAGATATTTCACAATTTTCATCAATAACAGTGTTCGAAAAAGAACATATGTCTCAAAAACATACACACCATCAATATGAACAAGACTGCATTGTAAACTGCTTTTATAAAAAAGCAGGAATAAAGAATGATTACTAAGGATAGAGATTCAAAAATCAACAACAGTCTTCAACAGAAAGCTGGCGCAAAAGTAGAGCAAGATGTCGCGTTTTACTTACGCAGAGAGTTTGGAGATGCAAATGACGTTTTCATTATCAATGACCTACGCATACAGTTTAAAAATGAAACTGCTCAGATCGATCACTTAGTCCTTTATAACAAAGGATTTATCATTATTGAGTCAAAATAGATTCGTGGTGAGGTTAAGGTCAACAATCAACTCGAATGGAGTCGAACCGTAAGAGGGAAATGGACAGGAATGCCTTCGCCTATCGAACAAGCTAAGTTGCAAACCAAACTATTGAAAGCACTTTTAAATGACAACGCTAAGTCGTTGCTAGACCGAATTGCGTTTGTACAGGCGTACTTTGGTGGTCGCTGTTGGGATCAACTCTGTGCCGCGTCCAATGACGCTCTAATCGATCGAACTTCTATCCCTAAAGATATATCGAAGAAGCTCATTAAAGCCGAGTCTATTGGTAGCTGCGTTAAGAGTCTCATCAAAAAGCACCGCGTAGGTTCAATACTAAATCCGAATCCTACGTTTAATCGTGATGAACTGTACCGCCTAGTTCACTTTTTAAACGAACAACATGTGCCTACGTCTTCTCCGGTTCACAAAGTACATATCGCAGAATTGAGCGAAACTGAAAAGGTAGACTTGGTTCCAGCTCAAGAAACAATTGAAGAGGCCAAAGTTCCACAAATAAGGCATGGTTTTAATTGTAAGAAGTGTCAAAGCCCGCAGACCGAGCCGAGGTATGGAAAGTATGGGTATTACGTCTACTGCCCACAATGTAAGGTGAATACTGCAATGCGTATTAGTTGCCATTCTTGCCAATCTAATTCAGCTAAAGTCAGTAAGAAAAAGAACACATACTCCATTGCATGCTCTTGTGGTGAAGGGACTCAAGTCGTATTTCCTTAATCTAATAATTCGGAATCCGAATTACAACGCAATTTAAAGCGATGCGGATTCAAATTCGGATTCCGAATTCCTCCAAAACTAAACAACTAACACAAATCACTTCAGGCCACTTTTCGGCATAACCTCAACAGGTGGTACTTGGTGCCAAACAATGTCACTTGTGCCTGTATAGATTTTTGTCGTTTTAGCGTTCGCGTGCGCCATTCGTTCGGTAGCACTCTGCCCTTGCTGTTCAATCATTCGGGCAGCTAGTCCTCGAATTTCATGATAGGTCGGCCTGAACGATTTCTTTAGGTGACTATAAAGCCCTAAAGAGTCTCGAACCTTACTGAACTCTTTACTTATATTGTGGTGATGCACTTGGTAAAGATGGTCCGTCTCTTTTGAAATGCCACGTTGCTGCTGTTTGGGTTTACGGTGAACGATATAAGGACAAATCAATCTCGATGTTTTAGAAAGGTCGACAATGTCTTTAATCGTCTGGGTGACAGGAATGGCCACCGTGGAAGCATCGGACTTTTTCACCTTCTCTCGGTGAACATAAAGCATTCCATACACAGCATGCCCATCAACATACTCCACCTCTTTATCAGGGTTCCAAAGAATCCCACACACGCCTTCCCGTGGTTTGTATATCCGATAACGAAGCCTATATATCTCCCTCACAGCATGAGTCGTCTCAAGAGTTAGGCTCATTGCGACCTTAAGAAACAGTGGCGCTGCATCGTAGACCTTTTGGTAGTTTTCGATATCTAGGTCGTGGCGAGCTTTGGTGTAATCCTCTCTGGTTAATCGACGCTATTTTTTATTGAGAACAAAATTACTCTCAATAGCGCTTTCATCGGCAAGGTAGGAAAATACCGTTTTAAGGTTACTGATCTTATTGTTGAGCTGACGATTACTTAACTCTGAATAGTATTTCGAAAGGAACTCATTGATGTGCTGTAACTTGATCGATTTGGTTGGCAACCGCCCCATAAACTCATCAAGGCGGTAACAGTCCCTCTCCAAATTTCGATAAACGTCTTTGGAAAGCCGTTCTTCTTTCTTCACACGAGACAACACTAATGGAAGCCACTCTTTTAAAGGCCTATTAAATTTGTCCTTACGGCCTTTGGAGACAGCTTTGCGAAATGGGGTCATCTCAGAAAGGGAAAACGCGCTTCCTAACTCAGGACGATATTGCAAGTTGTAAACATGCGCAGCTTGTATCGCTTCTTGCTCTACAGTCCCGATAGGAAATAGCTTCTTCACACCATCCACGGTCGTAAACCGAAATCGAGATTGCCCCCTATGGCTCATTTTCACCAAGAATGGAGGGTAATGAGCCGTTTCTTTGCTTCTAGCTCTACCAACCATTTATGACTCCAAGAATCTTAGAAGTTCACTCACCCTGTCTGCAGGGTTCCCTATCTCGTCGTCAACACAGACTAAATATCGGCCCGTTGGCGTTCTAGTGCCCTCGAGCTTGCCATGTTTAATCCAGTTTATGATGGTGGTATTGCATATCCCTGAATCAGGGTAAAACTCATCAATAAATTGTCTAGGTCTGATTTTACGCGTCGCCATGTCGTTCTCCTTACCTTTCTCACTACATGAAAATTAAGATTTTTCATCTACTGGTAGAAAAACTATGCCCGATTTTTTCAGTGACATTCTATTTGCGCAGCAATTAACGAAAAGGATTCCCGAAGCGTAAAACGATTCAACGAATCGATTTCAAGCCCACTTTAGGGTGGACTAATACAGTAGTACCAAGTTGCTAATCTATTGATTTTATTTGACTATTTCATTGGCCTTTTTAACCGTTTTTTAGGCCAATTAGAGCTTAACCACCAATTCTAAATACATGAAATGCATATAAATCAATACCATACAGCTAAGATTACTACCAACATCGGGGTTTCACCGTTTTTGAGCCCTCAAAAACGTCGTAAATATGTGTTCGAATACGAACTAAACATACCTACCCGCTCTACTCCTTGATCCACCAAGTGTTTCTAGCTTTAACTCGCCTACAGATACAGACTACATCGCTGAATACATTCAAACCGATCAATGTATCTATCATTATCGAGTCGTACCGGGAGTTTCCATTAACTACAACTCAATGAATGGTGACGTCACTGTAGACGATGAGCCAGATAACTAAGCGCTAAATGTTGGTCTTTCAGAGTACTTGGGAATTTACGGTTTCTCTCAATAAAAGTGTCACACATTAAGAATCAACAGCACACATTTAAGACTGGCTTATTTTGGCGTAAACGAGAGTGCTGTCCGGATCTCCTGATGGCAAACGTCGATCATTAGCGAAACACGCCTCTTGTTGGTAGCTACATCGCTTCGCCACGGCCTTACTTTTTAGATTAGATCCTGCCATTCTTATTTCGACTCGTTTCGCACCTTTTTGAATGAATGCATACTCTTCAATAATTCGGACGGCTTCACTCACGTAGCCTAAACCCGTTTTTGATGTTTGCAACCAGTAGCCGATTTCAAAGTAAGGGACAGTATCGTCTCTGATCATAAAGCCAATAGCCCCGATAAATGCCCCTGTTTGCTTTTCAATAATATTGAACCAGAACTCGCCAGTAAAGTTGGCGAAATTATTGGTAGCATCTTGAATGTTAAGTTCTAGCTGCTCTTTAGTTAGAGAATCAGAAACCCAAGGCAAGAATGGGGAAAACTCGGCCTTACACTCATTTATCACCTCAAACATCTCTTCGCTGTATTTTAATGATGGAGGGGTTAATTTGAGCCTTTCACTTTCCATCACCAAGCCTTTCCCAATCAGAACGTAGAACCGCCAACACAACTGTATCCCACCATTGACCTTTGAAGAATCGATGATCTTTAAAACACGCTTCTTGTTTCATTCCTAGTGACTTACATAATTTAATCGCAGCCAAGTTCTTGCTGATGGTTTCGGCGTAGATACGGTGTATGCCTAACTCTGAGAAACCAAAATCAGCGAGGGCTTCAGATGCTTCTATAGAAAGTCCTTTCCCCTGAATTTCCCTTGAGAAAGCACAGCCCATCGAAGCTTGTCGCTCGCCCTCAAGGCGCAAACAAACGGTTCCAATAAACTTCCCCGAGTCTTTGCTTTCAACCACTAATTGAAAAGACCGGCGCGGAACTTCCAAAGCCTGCGCAACAAACAACTGAGTTAGCTCTCGATATTTGTTAGGTTCACAATCACTTTCGTCATAGAAACGCTGATACTTCACGTCTTGAGACATCGCAACAAACGCACACTCGTCTTCGAGACTCATATCTCGAAGAATCAACCTGTCAGTTTCCAGCTTAAACATCAAAGTTCCTTTTTATCTTATAGCCTTGAAGGGAAAAGTCTCGAAGGTGTTTACTCGTATACTTTCCCGTTATGCTTTAACCAACCATGAGTATGATGATTACGAGGGTCTTTGTGTGTCCAGTGCATTACGCCACCTTTCTTGTTCCACTCATATTCACCATAAAATTCAATTCGATCGCCCTTTGCCAGTCCCTGAACACGAGGCGCTAAGTCAATATTATGTGCGACTAACAAGGTTTGTCCGCTATCGAGTCGCAAAATGAATTTCTGATGTCGAGATCCTTTATTATCATCAGGAAGTACTCGATACACCGTACCCGAGCCGCGCACCTGAACGTCGCTTTGGTGATTTTCGTAAGCTTGCTTAAGTCGCGTATCATTCGCTTGAACATGACTGATACCGAAGCTAAGCAGCACCAAAAGTAGAGCGCAAAATTGTTTCATTCCTTTCATTTCCCATATCTGTATGTTGATTTGGGATACTGACTGGGCATCCCCTCTTTAACGATGCTTGTACTGAGTTGGACAATAACCTCTCGAAACGCCCGAACTGCGCAACTTTACGTGTTTGGTTGAGCGCCCAGAAACACGTGAACGCCACAGCTTAAAACTGCCAAGCTTGAGATGGCTACGCATAAAACGAATCACTTGTGATTCATTTAAACCAAATTGGTGCTCTATTGCTTCAAACGGTGTTCGGTCTTCCCACGCCATTTCAATAATTCTTGATTCGTTCTCTTTAGATAACATCGTGCATACTCTTCCTTAATAAACTGGGAGAAATACGCTCGTTCTAAATTTAAAGATCACAGGACAAACACTTTGAATTGAACGCGTTATAACGTTCGATAAAACAGCAGGCTAGCAGCGAGGCAATCATGGGGTTAAATAAGCTTGTGCGAACCCCCTAAGCACTCTCGCATTATTGTGATGTGCGTTATCTCCGCATTGCTGTCCGTTCACTCTAATTTCAGGGCTAGAGTAGACAGGAATAATATCACGCTCATAAGACATTACCGTGCCTCTCTCTGAACAAGTAGCACCGAATGAATATGCAGGAGCTTTCGGATACCTGCCAGCGATAAAATGATCGATACTCTCGTGATCTTTTAACACCTTTTTATAGTCGTGGTTAGCGCCACTCAAGTGACCAATTTCATGTTCCATTGTCGAGTCTGGGCAATTTATCGCCAAAGAGAAAAAACGAGATACCTGAGATGCGACACCACAATATCGAGACTCGAACGCAGAATGATAATTAGAAAACACAACCCCTGAAAAAACAGGACGGCCGTCTTCTGTGATTTCTTTAATTGGCTCTTCCATCGATAATTTGAGTAGCCTCTCTGCTGCGCCCAAATCTTGAAACCAAAGGCTGTCGATTTCTGGCGTATAAGTCACCTTGGTAACTTTTCTCGTCATAGGGATGCAGGAGTTCTTCAATACCAGATTCGAATAGCTTTCCCATGTCGCTATTTTAGAGGCAACAAATGCTTTGGAATATTCGGCTAATACAGATTCATCAACATAAAGATGGATCTCTGTATTCAAAACCTCACTCTTCGCACAAGTAGGAAACTCGATGCTTTGAGCATTGGAGAGTCGACTATTGCTCAACACTATAATCAAAACACAACCAACTAACTGGATGAGCCTTTTAAAAGAACTCTCACTGACTCGTGTATTCATTTCCACCCTCTCCCTATATTCAAAACCACAAAGAGCATCACAAATGCCGTGACTTAAGATTCATATCAGTCACCATTACACATATAAGCATTGGCCTCTCAAAGTAACCTGCACTATCTGTGTTTTTCAGAAAACAAAAAGCTCGCCATGCAATGACGAGCTTTATTGATTATGGGAGTTCAACGGTTATAAGACCCTGGCACTAACAAGGCCCAAATACGAAGAAATCTAAAGTATTAAGACACCTGATCGCGCAAAGCCAATTCAACGTTTTTCAACACTTTGAACTCTTCGCGAGTACAACCGCGTGCCACGGAAACCCAATGGTCGCCAGTTTCATCGGCTCCTTTAAACTCTGCACGCAATTCATATCTTCGCCATGTAACAAACGCCAAGATAAAGGTCAGTGCAAGCATCGATAAACCGAACTGAGGAACAAATGCCCAAGTCGCAGCCGAGAGAACTAAAGCCAACGAAACAATATTGATTGCGTTTTCTTTAAGACCCAATTGACGAATTTCTAACTGTTTGATTTTACGTAAGCTATACACATCTTTCTTCACTCGGAGTTCGTTAGAGCTCACCAGAAAATCTGATGCTTTGTATGACCTACGAAGTCGCACTAAATTCGCTAACCTGTTGCGTGTTTGATTCTTTTTCATCTCCTTTCTCCATGTTATTAAAGGTTAGTAAAAACTAATATAATCATGAAGTTAATGAACGAGTGCTTATTTTATAAATCAAACTAATATTAAAATCAAGCTTATGCAATTAATAACACTTATAACAACACCATCTTACATTTTAAATTTCAATATAAAGAAGGCTCATTAAGGAATCTACTCATCATAAATCGGTGTACTTTAGTTAAGTTAGATATAGGCCGATAGTGATTCCGATAATCGACCGAACATACTAAACGGCGGGCATGGTTCACCCTGCTTTGTAACTACTTATTTCAAAGAGATTTTTGCAATGAATCTCACGCTCTAGGAATGCTGAACCACGGTCACATAACGCTCCATCTTCCATAATCAGAACAACCACCCTCCCTCTTGATCATTGATTTTTTGAATACCAAAATCATTCAATTGAACATATCAACATAGCTTATCGATTAAGCAATTGATCTCATAGCAAAGAGACTGTACGCTTACGTTATGCACACGGTTACCTAATGAAGATCACGATGAATGAACTACTGACATGCGCTATGGAACAGAAACAACGAACAACAGTGACGAGTTTATTCGCAAGAAATGGATTCAAGATCGCGGCTACTGACTTTGATGATGTGACTTTCGAACGAGAGAGTGTGTTGGTCAATGTTCGTTTTGATGCGTCTTCAAACGTTGAGTCAATCTCGGTAGTAAAAAACTAGATATTAGATTCAATTACTTAAATGGTGAGCTATAACAATATGACTCACCGTTTACTTATTAAATCGAGCAGTAAATACTCCGCGATTAACCTCCTCCTCTAATGATAAGCAATACTTATTATTGATATTCGAACCACTAGTTAGTCAGTTACCCACATCACAAATACTATGCCTCTATAAACGGAAAGTTATCGATAAGCCATCATTGAAAAATAAAGCTTGTCACATAGTTAGGATACTTTTTTCTAAAGTAGAGAGTAAATTCAGAATGAAAAAATCAGCCTTATTTGTCGCCTTAATCGCAGTATTGCTTACCGGATGCAACAGTTCAGATAGTTCAGATTCGACCGGTGGTACAGCGCCTCATAATCCGGGCACCCCAATATTGCCACCTGGGGACGGTGATGGTTCAACAGGTGATCAAACAGACCCTGATGAGGATACTGACTTCAATCCTTCAAAAGATCCTTTAATCATTGAAGCAGCCCAACGTTGGGGCACAACTTATGACGAAATGTATAATGCATGTCAACTTTGGACCTGCAACCTTGCAGAGGTACAAGAAAGAATCACATTTACTATAGAGCGTGAAACGCAATTATTAGAAGGCTCAGCTAAAGTGACCTTCACTCTTTCTCATAACAACGCTGACTTATGGCCTACTTACGTATTTTACAGTGATTTAATTGGAAATACCGAAATCGAAATTGAACACTCTTCATCAAGTTTTCATTATATAGATGACGATAAAATCGTAAGTGAAGGCTCTACACTATTAGGTTGGAAGACTGGATTTGGCAGTTGGGCCACTCAAAACCCACGAAATTGTATCGACGCTTATTGTGCTGAATTCAAGATCTCTTGGTTAGAAACAGGCACCTACTCAAGCGCAATGGCTGTATACCGAGAAAATGGAGAAGTCATCAAGACTCAACGTGGCTACCTTAGCCAAGATGAGCTAAGAGCGCTCCACCCTGTTTTTAGTCCGACATTCCCTGACCACTATTAACGTTAGTCTATCCATCGCAATAAATCCCCCTTCGCAATAAGTGTATCTATTACAATAAATACAGTCTAAATATCGTGAAAAGTGAACAAGGAGTATTGTTATAATGCTCCTTGCTCATAAAATTCCGCAGTAACATGCCAATTAGATTTTCATAATTACTGACTAATCAATCATCAGAACGCTCAATATTTTGGGTTAGATTAGCAATTCCATCAACTTGGCTTATATTTGTAAGTAACCTTTAAACAAAAAGTGAAGTGGTGTTTATGTTCCTAACTCGGTTGATTTATGTCAGCACGCTTTGTGAAAGTTGCGATTCTAAAGCTTTGGACGATATTTTGGATATTTCCCGTGACCACAATAAGCAAAGCCATCTAACGGGGCTCCTGAGCCATAATCAAAAGTACTTTCTTCAGTGTATTGAAGGTTCAAGAGATGCGGTCAATAATACCTATAATCACATTCTCAATGACCCACGCCACAGCAACGTGACGATTCTTTATTACAAAGAGATTGATAGCCGACAGTTTGGTGATTGGTCAATGGGTGACATTCCACAATCTAGTTTGACAGCATTGTTAAATTTACAGTTTTCAACCTCTGATCAATTTAATCCATATGAAATGTCTGGGGAAAGTGCGTATCAAATGTTGTTAGAACTGAAACAGAATCTGCCTTCTGAGTGATCCTTCTTAATATGGGCTTACTAATAATCAAGCCCATATTTTACGGGACCCGCTATAAATCAATGCGGAGTAGCTGGTAAGGTTCATGTTCTTCTTACGCACCTCAAACAAACATGGTCCATTAAGGAAGCTTAGACTGAATCTCAGACAAAACCTCATCTAACCCCTCACCTAGGGCTTCAACAAGTGCTTCATAACCTGCTTCTTTCAAGGGTACTTTGGATTCGAAGTCGGCACGCGCAAGTACTGTATCTTGGTCGCTCAATACCCACGTTCCTTTCACTTCTGCGTTTCCGGTATAAGAACCATTAAACTGTTCAAAAGTGAGTGTTAATTCTTTATCTTCCGCGCCAGCAGCATTAGAACTGTTTACCCGCTCTTCAAGCAACCCTTCAAGGTTCTCAGCCCAAACGTGTTTACGCGCAGATACCAATTCATTTTCAGACTTGCGATAAGCTATTCCTATCGTGTCGAGGTAATCCGGCAAATCAACACTAGTTTTGACCTTAAAGATGGGCTTATCCAATGCACTTTCAGGCAAGAGGTACGCGTTAGTACCATCAGTAGGCGCAGCGCACCCCAAAAGCCCGAATGACACAACCAGTGATATAAATAGCTTTCTCATTATTCCACTCCCTTAACTGGAATCGGGTCTTCTTCTACTTCGCTACCGAACACTAACGCATTCGGTTTGTCATTCAGCACTTTAATCAGTGGGCGAAGCTCTTTTAACACATGTTCTAACTCTTCAGATGCACTGATCAATTGCTTGTAAGCGTCGGAGTCATCATCGTAACTGTCTAATGTCGCCTCAAGTTGCTTCATGGTGTCACTCAGATCTTGTGGTAACGCTTTTGCGCCCTCACTACCCATCAGTTGATCGACACTCTTCAGGGTAGTGTCTAATGATACAAGCGACCCGTTTAAATTGGCGATAGTCGCGTCTAACGGTAGCTCGTTAATCTTGGTTAGGAAATCGGTGATTTGATTTTGAATCTCGGTTAGACCACCCGCGACAACCGGGAACACAGGGTAACCATCAAATTCTCTGGGTTCATAAGTCTCCTCATCTTCATAAAAATTAATGTCGACAAACAGTGCTCCTGTAAGCAAGTTACCCGTTTTCAAGGTCGCTCTTAACCCTTCGCCCATTTGCAGCTTGACGCGTTCAGCAAAGGCTTCGGCATTCACGGCTCTAAAGACTTCAGAAACTCGTTCTATTTCCAGTTTGATTAAGATAGGAATACGGTTCGAGACCTTACCATCTTTATCCATGCGAATTTGTAACGGCACCGTACCCACAGTGCCAATCCTGACACCACGATACTCCACTGGAGCCCCTTTCCTTAAACCTCGAACCGATTCTTCAAATAGCAACACATACTCGATCGATGTCGTGTACTTACCTTGTAAAACCGCGTCGTAATTGTCGTACAGTGTATACTCTTGAAGGTTCTCTTTTATCTGCAATCCAGGCTTAATACTCTCGGCTACATCAAAGCTAACACCACCAGTCAGGATGCTTTCTATTGATGCAAAGTTAACGTCTAAACCATTCGCACCAAACTTCACATCGATTCCAGAAGATAGCCAAAACTGCGTTTTTTCGAAAATCAGTCCATCATAAGGCGCAAAGATAAACAGTTGGTATTTGCCCTCTTTCTTTTGATAATCGAAACTCGTTTTTTCAACACGACCTACAACAAAACCATGGTGCAACACAGGCTCACCAACATTGAGTTGATTAGCCTTGTTGTGTGAAACAACCACCCGAATTCCTTTGGTATCTGGTCCCGCGACAGGTGGTGTGTCTAATACATCGAACTTCAATTGAGACTCACTCGATTTACCCGGCTTCAACTCAATGTACGACCCCGACAAAATGGTCTCAAGCCCACTAATGCCATCGGTGCCGACATGGGGCTCAACCACCCAAAATTGAGTTTCTTTATTGATCATGCGTGAGGCTTTCTTGTCTATCTGAGCTTTCGCTATGATGTATTCATAGTTTTCACTTAGCGCCACATCGGTGATGGTTCCGACATGGACATTTTTAGACTTAATCGCTGTTTTTCCCGCTTCAATACCCGAGGCATCAGGTAAGATCAGGGTTATCTCCGGGCCACGATTATTGAAGTACTGAAACAACATCCAGCACCCAACCAAAACTGCGATAATCGGCACTATCCAAACAGGTGAAATCTCACTCTTTTTCAATACTTCTGCATCTGAAGCGTTTTGTTTATCCATATGTCCCACACCTCTTAGGGCAGATTACTTCCATATAATTCGAGAATCGAAAATCATCGCTGACAACATAGTGAAGATGACGACCGACGCGAAAGACAACGCGGCTGGACCAGGGTAAATGGCCATGATCCCGTCGAGTTGAACCAAGGCAACCAAAATAGCGACAACGAAAATATCTATCATCGACCACCGACCAATAAACTCAGTAACACGGTATATTTTGAGAAATCGAGTCGCTTCATCAACAGGTAAACCCTGAACCCTTTTTGCATTCCAATACAAGTATGCGAGCGCAATCATTTTTGCCATCGGTATAAACACACTGGCAAGCAAGATGATAAAAGCGACTGGGTATGACCCCATATTCCACAGGATGATGACACCTTCGATGATGGTTGAACCTTCACTCGTCCCGAATGCAGACGTATACATCATTGGGTATAGGTTTGCCGGGATGTAAAAAATAATGGATGTAAGTAATAGAGCCCACGCTATCTGAAGGTTTTTGGTTGGATTAAATCGGTGTAGGTGAACATGACAACGAGAGCACTGACTAAGTTGGTCATCATACAAGTGGACCTGCCCACAAACATGACAAACCAAATGCTCATGCTTTTGGAAAAGGCTACCCGTTACCGATTCATGCAACGGCTTGGGAGGGATCAATCGGTCCCAGATCCAATCAAAATCAACCAACGAAATGGTTTTGACCACCAGCATAGCGTAGATACCAAATGCCCAAAACGATATACCCATAGAGACATCGGCTAGTGCTGCTATTTTAATCAAACTAACCAACACACCAATCAAAAATACATCCACCATGAGCCACGGTTTAACCCAGCTCAAAGTCTTTAAAATGAAGATCGCTAAACGACTTAGGTTCGGCGAGTGGGTGCGCCTTTTTTCAGTCAACGAATAGAACCACATCGCGCTAATCAGAAAATAAGCAGGCAAGAAAATAACGGCAAGAAATAAGAGTGCGGCAATCAGAGAATTATCTAACCTATTCATCATATCCACGGCTTGATAAAGGGTTATTTGTTGACTGATACCTTGGACGCTAAATGACATGTAGGGAAAAGCAAGACTCATCACGAGTGTGATCAAACTGGCCACTGCGTAGGCCATCACTCCTTGCCCCTTACTCGCGCCGATGCTGCACAAAGTATGATGACAACGAGGGCACGACGCCTCACAGCCCGAAGGTAATTCCCGAAACTGGCTGACTAACCCACATTCGATGCATGACTTGGTACAAAGATCAGACAATAACGGCACCTCTTAGCGGTTGATAAGCAACTAGACACTAAGACTAACTATAAGTAAGGGTTGGATTTTTTGCCAATATGCACACAATTAAACAAATACAGTATGGTAGAAATGAGAGGTAGAAAGATAAAAGAAGAGATGACCAATTGGCCACCTCCTCGCAACCCTAGAGCAGTGTCTAGAAAGCTTATACTAAATTCTTCTTAAGCTTCTCTTCCAACGCTTGGATACACAGCTTGATAGCGATAGGCGTATTTGAAGCGAATGGGTTTAGCGCATAAACCGTGTTGGTCGGTAGTTGGAATGCTGGCATCATGTCGACCACCTCACCGGATAGCTGATGAAGGTAAAAGTCTGGAATAGCCCCGATACCAACGCCAGATTTGATCAAGGCGAGACAACTGTGAAAGGAGTTCGTAATGCAACTGGCTGGCTGTTGATAAATAAAGTCTTGTTCATTTTGCGAACTAAAGTGATGAGTGACCTGTTTTCCCTGCCAAGAATTTGCGATGTAAGGAATAGATTCAAGCTCACGACTTCGCATGCTTTCAACACCACATAACACGTCTTTAAACTCACCTAAACGCTTTTGCTTTAGGTTGCTATCACGAGAACTGCCCACTCGTACCGCGAGATCAATATCGTGTTCCATGAAGTCTAGGTGCTGATCGTCGCTTATCAGTTCTGGTTTTAGCTTCGGATATTGCTTCATCAGATCTGCAATGACGGGTACGACGAGCAAGTCCATCAGAGCATTTGACGCCGTAATACGAATCCGACCTTGTGGCTCTTCTAGCTCAGCTTTTGCCATATCCCAAGCCGATTCAGCGATCACGTTGATGTCTTTGCAACTCAAATAAAAACGCTCACCCATACTGGTCAGCGATTGCCTGCGTGTTGTGCGCTTAAGAAGAGAAGCGCCTAGCTCTTGTTCTAAGATTTTGAGGTGCTGACTGACGACAGATTTAGACAACTCAAGCTTTTCAGCCGCAGCTGATACTGAACCCTGCTCTACGATATGAGCGAAAATCGACATCTGCTTTAACTTACTCATCTTATTGTTCTCTTTTTACAAACAGTATTTTCTATTATCTCTGTTTTTAGAATCAATTTCCAAGACTAAACTCTATTCAACTTATCGAGATACCCAAATCAAAGACACAGTGTTTGAAAGAATACTGCTATGGAGAAAAACAATGTTAAACAACCAAGTATTAGAAGCATGTAAGCAGGGCATTAACGCGTGGCAAAGAGCTTTCAACAGCCAAGATGCGAAAGGCTGTGCCGATCAGTATACTGAAAGCTGTGTAATGGAAGCGCGTCCGTTTGGTACTTTTGAAGGTCGTGAAGCGATTCAAGCGTTTTGGCAAAATATCATCGACCAAGGCTTCAAAGACGTTGATTACACCGATGTTAAGTGGGAAGAGCACCCAGAAGGCGGCTACATTCTTACCGCTAGCTGGACAATGAACAAAGCGTTTGGTGTTGTACATCGTGAGCACTGGGCACTTGAAGCCGATGGCTGCGCTCGCTTAGTCAGCGATGATTTTGAGGTTCAAGGCGAACGCTAGAGCTGCAATTAAAAGCTAGAAGCTCACAGCTCAAAAATAGAAACAGAAAACAAAAAGCCAGCAATCCAAATGGACTGCTGGCTTTTTAATGTTCACTTTTGTCGCCTTATCACTTGATTTGAAGGTGATTCAGTGACTCTACACAATCACTCAACACGCTCATCATTTCAAATCAAAATGTCTGGCAAGACAGAGCAAATACAAGTCAAAGTTACAGTGCTGCTTTCTTCGCTTCTGTAATCCAACCATCGAACGTGCTTTGGTTCGCTTTGATCCAACCGTTTACGTGCGCTTCGATATCCGCAGAGCTGTTCTTGCCTTTACTCATCATCATGTTCTGAGCACTTACATCATTGATGTTAAGTTTGATGATCTCGAAAAGCTTCGCTGCTGATGGGTTGTTCTTAGCAAACTCTTTGTTCGCAATAATGCGCATTGAGTTCATTTCGAAGCCGTAGTTTTTGCCGTTAGATAACGTCGTGTCCACATTCGAACGCTCGCCAGGAAGTGCTGAGAAAGGTACTTCTAACCAAACTACATCTTCGTTAGGAACCAATACGCCACTTACCCAGTAAGGTGTCCACGTGTAATAAAGGATTGATTCACCCTTTTGGTAACGAGAAATTGTATCTGCGATGATCGCCGCATAGTTACCTTGGTTGTGAGTTACCGTATCGTCCAGTTTGAACGCTGAAAGTTGATGTTCAATCACCATCTCACAACCCCAACCTGGGTTACAGCCTGTAAGGTCTGCTTTGCCATCACCGTCAGCATCAAACAGCTTCGCGATTTTCGGATCCGTCAGTTGACCAATGTTAGTGATGTTGTATTTTTCAGCCGTTTTCTTATCAATTAGGTAACCTTGAGCGGCACCGCTTACATATTGGCCTTCACGGTAGAATTTGTCATCGCCGCCCGCCATTTTGTATTTATCAGCATGAAGCGGGAACCAACCTACGGTTAGGAACGTCGCGTCACCTTTTGCGATAGAGGTGTAACCTACGTTGTAGTCCACTTCTTGCGTAGATTTCACGTCGTAGCCAAGCTCTTCAAGGGCGCGGTTAACAATCAACGTTTGGAATGTTTCTTCCGCTACAGACGATTGAACTGGCTGAACTGATACACCTTCACCCGGTAAGCTTGCTGCCCACACGTTCGTTGATACTGCTAATGTAGAAACGATGCTAACTGCAAGTTTGCTCTTCCATGAATTATTCATTGGTGTTTTTCCTTAATTGTAGTTCTGATTTGTTACCGCGATTTATCGCATTGAGCACAAGAGAAACAGGGCCCATGTGGTACCAGCGTAATTTTGTATTACCTGCATTTACCCCGAGAACTTGGGTAATGCGGTCAAGCAGAATTGCTAGAATAACGATGCCGAGACCACCAACAGCAGCCAGTCCCATATCTAGACGGCCGATACCTCTCAGTACCATTTGACCTAAACCACCTACCGCGATCATTGATGCGATAACCACCATAGATAGCGACAACATCAGTGTTTGGTTCACGCCCGCCATAATGGTTGGTAATGCAAGTGGCAGTTGAATTCGGTAAAGCATCTGCTTTTTGCTTGCACCGAATGAATGACCCGCTTCGATTAAATCTTCCGGTACTTGCTGAATACCTAGGATGGTTAAACGTACCACCGGTGGCAGTGCGAATATAATGGTCACCACCACACCCGGAACGTTACCGATACCAAACAACATTACGATGGGTACTAAGTAAACAAAGGCTGGCGTTGTTTGCATAGCGTCCAGAATTGGGCGAACGAATTTAGCCGCCGTGTTACTTCGGGCGAGCCATATCCCCATGGGTAAACCGATCAACAGGCAGAAGAATACAGATGTCATCACCAGTGAAAGCGTGGTCATCGCTTCAGACCAAGCGCCGATCAAACCAATCATAGTAAGAGATACTGCCGTAGCAACACCCAGTTTCAGGTTTGAAAACTGCCATGCCACCAAGAACAAAATGATGAGCATAAATGGGGCTGGCGTAGACACCAATGCCGTTTCAAATGAACTTAGAATGAAATCGATAGGTACACGAATTGCTTGAAACAATGGTCGTCCGTGTTCAACTAGCCAATTCAATCCAGACTCAACCCAAGTATCAACAGGTAGCACGGCTTCTGCAAAAGGATTAAGAGGATCAAAAGGAATGGTTTCTACGGTTTCACTGCTTAGCCAATCTGCCGATGGTGAAGAGTCAGCGGCTTGACCCCAAGGATCACTTGATGGCTGAGCGGCAGGAGCAGACTGTGACCATGGGTCATTATTTGTTTGTTCAGACGACATGATCTACCCCTTATCCAATGTTTGTAGCAAACGTGACTTAGTTACCACGCCAAAGTAATTGCCTTGCTCATCCACAACAGGAACTGAGTAAGGCACACCACCAACAAGGCCAAGCACGTCATTGATTGGTAAATCAGGGTTCAGCGTTAATCCATCATCGAGCTGCGCGCTCACTAATGATTTGTTCTCTTTGTGAGCTTTGCGAAGGGAGTCAATGGAAACAATGCCGGAGTAAAGACTGCTCTTCTCAACAACGATGCCGTATTCACGGTCGTTATCCATTAGGATTTGCAGAGCAGAAGCTGGGCCGTCGTGTTCTGACTTTTTAAATACCGCAGCCGGTTTCTTACGCGCAATATCTTTCACAGTAAGTACGCTTGCGACATTTACACCACGGAAAAAGGCTTCGACATAGTCGTTCGCTGGGTTGTTAAGGATTTCGTCTGGTGTGCCCACTTGAACCACTTCACCGTTTTGCATAATGGCAATACGGTCACCGATTCTCATCGCTTCATCCAAATCATGGGAGATGAATACAATCGTTCGTTTATCGTCATTTTGAAGACGAATCAGTTCATCTTGCATTTCAGTACGAATCAAAGGATCGAGTGCCGAGAACGCTTCGTCCATTAACAGGATATCTGGGTCACATGCCAAGGCTCGCGCTAGACCAACACGTTGTTTCATACCGCCAGACAATTCATCTGGGTACGATTCTGAGTATGCGCCAAGGCCTACGCGCTCTAACGCTTCAAATGCTGACTGTTTTCGTTTATCTACTTCAACACCTGCCAGCTCAAGGCCAAATGCAGCATTTTCGATAACTGTCATATGCGGCATCAGTGCGAAATTTTGGAAAACCATGGAGATGTTGTTGCGGCGGACTTCACGCAGTTCATCTTCTGAGATGTGGGCAATGTCTTTGCCTCGAAGAAGCACATTACCTTTGGTAGGTTCGATTAAGCGGTTAAGAAGGCGTACTAGGGTTGATTTGCCAGATCCTGACAATCCCATAATCACGAAAATCTCGCCTTCTTGAATACTAAGAGAAACATCGTTAACACCGATCGTTAACCCTGTTTCTTCGAAAATTTTGTCTTTATCCGCGCCTTCATTAATCATCGAAAAAGCACGGTCGGTATCTTCACCAAACACCTTGTACAGTCCCTTAACTTCCAGTATGGGATCCATATAATCTAATCCTTTCTTAGCTATTTTAACTTAAAAATGGTTATTTAAGCTCGAAAAACGATTAGCACTCTAAGCAATGTAGAGCTGTAAATCAAGGGGTTGCGTTCGGTAACTCTTATCAAAAACAATCATTTCGCCAACCAAAATCAAGTTTCAATATCCAGATAAAAACCACCAAAACACTGATAACAAAGGATATTAAAACAATATAAATGCGTTCGAGATTATCTATTACTTACTGATAGATTATTGAATATTTATTTCACATTAAAACAATTAATGGGTGAAACAGACTAGGATTCAACGTAAATACTTCGTGTACAAATAATTCGAATACAAACTATTTATTGTGGTTTTAACGATATCTAAAAACTGGAAATTTGCGCTTTACGGAGAGCTAAACCTCCCCCCGTCTTCTTTATCGATGTAACAAGAAGATCGGTATAGCTTCGGCAAGAACGCAGAGGTATTCACAACCGCTCATTAAAACCAATAGAGGGCCAGAAGGTCACTATATGAAAATAGAAATAGCCGATGGAATAAACCAAGTTTGGCACTGGTCAAATTGATAGAATTATCTTCAGTATCCAAAACATAACGCCAAGTGTGATGCTTACTGCAAACTAATGAGTGTCGATTATCTAAGCCGAAAGACAACTTGTAGAGTCCTCATTGCTGAGCCATTATTTATAGAAGAAATCGACATACTTTCCGCGATGATTAAAGAAAAGGACAAGGCGCTCGAATGATAAAAATGCTGGTGTGTGACTTTGACGGTACGCTTGATGGGGGTTCATCTCATGGGGTTAATCAGTTATTTGACTACTTAGCGGAGCAACCTGATATCCGCTTTATCATCGCGACGGGTAGAACTCTGCCCTCAATTCGGGTGGGCTTGGCATCAGATAACTACCCGAAACCACACAGTATTATCAGCGATGTGGGCACCAGAATTCATCACGTTCACTCCCAAAAGCCTGATCATATTTGGCACAACCAATTAGAAGCTTCTTGGAACAAATCAAAGGTAGAGTCAGCACTGGCGCCACTCGATTTCATGGGCGAACGCTTAGAGAGCCATCAGGGTGATTACAAAATCACTTTTGAAGGAAAGCTCTCACAGCCTCAGCATGAACTTATCGAATCGAGCTTAGAATTGCACGGATTAGATGTACACCTCACCTACTCTCACGATTGGTACCTAGATATCACGCCTAAAGGTGTCAATAAGGCCACAGCGATTCATCATCTACTTAAACAACATGAGTTGAGCGTTGAAGAAGTGTGCGTTGCCGGTGACTCTGCCAACGACACCTCTATGCTGACAATAAAGGGCGTAAACTCAATATTGGTGGCTAACCATTATCCAGAGGTCGCTCACTTGTCTGATCGAGACAATGTGTATACTAGCAGAGCAACACACGCTGAAGGTGTGTTAGAAGGACTCAAATACTGGCAATTGCAAACGGTAGCGGGCAGTTAAAACTGGCGTAGTTGAGATACTCTTCGTTACTTCACGTCCTTACTTCCAACCTGGAAGCCAATACTCCTTATCAGTTAGATCCCGCCAATTAATAGCTTCCTCTCGTTTGGTCATCACTGCTTCTATCAAGCAACGAATCACCTCCCCTTCTTCAAACTCAACCTCAGTGACCATAAAATGCTTTTCTTTCTTTACTGGACTAACAGCAGTCCATTTACTGCGGAGCAGTTTCTTTGGGTTGATTCGATTCATGATTCTTTCCTGAACAGTTCATTGATGTTTTATCTATAAGCTTCAAAGAGTTAAAAAGATCATTTTAAGTTGAGAAAGCCCACGACTAAAATCCAGATAAGTCATAACTAAAGTCAATAAAACAAGTCGTAGACTCGGTACAATAGCTGCCACCAGTTCAGATACTAATCCCCATGAACCAAACAGAATTCCAGCAAAAAATAGCGAGTTTCACCGCCATAGAACAAGCGCTTGATTACTTTGAGATTGGCTTTGATAGCAAGTTTATCGACCAAAATAGAATAGAGCTTGTGAAGCGCTTTAATGGTTATCTGATCCTGTCGAAACCCGATGATTGGTTTTCTGGAAGAAGAGCACTGAAAAACGCGTACTGTAAGGTTCAACGCAGTAAACTGGATCGCCACACACGCTCAGCCTGTCGTGGCTGTACTACTTGCCAACGCCGCTAGTTCAAAATCAGAAAGCTTAAACGTAGATAACAAAAAATAGAGAATTGAAATAACATCTCATTACGATTTAGTTAGTGGTTTGCTCGAAAAAAAGTGTGCTAGTCTTACGGCAACTCAACTACGAGATAAAAACTACAATGAAAATTTTCAGCAATTTCGAAAGCGGCAACATTCACGTCGTTTCAGCAGATTCACCACAAAACATTCAACTGACGATCCCAGCAGACAACCAGACTGAAATCTCTCAGTGGTTTCATTTCCGTTTAGAAAGTGAAGCTCAACAAGCTCACCACTTTGAAATCGGCCAATTGGCAACATCTGCTTACCCTGATGGGTGGAAAGATTATGATGTTGTAGCATCTTATGACCGTGAAGAGTGGTTCCGTATTCCATCTCAGTTCGATGGCGATACATTAAGCTTTGATATCATCCCTGAACACGATTCAATGTACTTCGCCTACTTTGCGCCGTACTCATACGATCGTCACCAAGATCTTCTGCACAGTGCTCAAACGCACCCGGCTTGTAAGCTTGAAACTCTAGGTCACACGCTAGACAACAACGACATCACCTTGCTAACCATTGGTGAGCCAAGTGAAGAGAAGAAAAACATCTGGGTTATTGGTCGCCAACACCCAGGCGAGACTATGGCTGAATGGCTAATCGAAGGTCTGCTGCAACGCCTGCTTGATGAGACAGACACAGTCGGTCGCTCTCTTCTAGACAGCGTTGTGTTCCGCGTTGTACCGAACATGAACCCAGATGGCAGCATCCGTGGTCACCTGCGCACTAATGCGATTGGTGTAAACCTTAACCGCGAATGGCAATCACCTTCTCTAGAACGCAGCCCTGAAGTTTTCCTTGTGCGCGAGCGCATGCTAGAAACTGGCGCTGATCTGTGCCTAGACATTCATGGCGACGAAGCGATTCCATATAACTTTGTTGCAGGTAGCGAAGGCACACCTTCATACAACGAGCGCATTGCAAAATTGGAGAATCACTTCAAGCAAGCGCTTCTGACTATCACGCCAGAATTCCAAGATGAATTTGGTTACGATAAAGACGAACCGGGCAAAGCAAATATGACCGTCGGCACAAACTGGATCGGCGAGCAGTTCAAATGTCTGGCTTACACTGTCGAGATGCCGTTTAAAGATCACATCAGCCACGCTGACGAACTTTACGGCTGGTCTCCAGAGCGCAGTGTTGCATTTGGTCACGACATGCTAGCCGCGGTTTGGGCAACAGTAGACGAGCTATAAAACGAACCATAGACAGGCTAAGCGCCTTAGTTTGTCCGTATAGTTAGTTTGCTTGCATATATAGCAAAGCCCAGCACTTGTGAAAGTGCTGGGCTTTTTAATATCGGATCTGAATGAATGATTTGGGCTTTAAGGCATCTAACTTTAAAAGCTTTTTATGCCACTCTGAGGCTAGCAAAAAATACTGGGTATCTTTGTCTAATGTGTCTTTGTTCTGACACCATATCTTTGAAGCTTGGTCCTTCTAACAACTGAACGATCACTTCATCGCCTTCTTGTCGCAGCACTGCACCACTAATATCAATGGTGTTGTTATCGTGCAGTCTTAAACTGCCCGCCATTGAGAAGCCTCGATAAACAGGAATGATGTTACGCATCATCAAGCGCACACCCTTTTCAGACACTTCGCTGACATGAAAAAGCTCATCCTTAATTCGCATCACTGGACGTGCCTTTTTTGGGTACTTCAAGCGGTAATATTTGCGTTTCTGGGTGAATAACTCTTCACTCATCTGTGACTCCCTGTCTCTGTTTATTCAGTAAAGCAATAGCCTTTAGCTTCAATTGGATTTCGAACGAACACATTCACCGAATTGATAGCTGACCATTATATCGACTTTACGAGCTAATGCTTTAGAGATTTATGCACAGAAACAAGGATTGCTGAGCATTCAGTAAAAAGTGAGATATGAGTCGTATATGCTAGGGGTGCGATTGTTAGCTATGAACCCTAAAGCTGAAACAGCGCCAACTGAATACTGAAGCCAACAAACAACAACCCGCACACAATGTTCATCCATTGAGACGTGCGCTTTTTCGTCAATAATCTCTTAAACGTATCAGCCATCAAAATGACAACCAAAAACCATGTAGCAACCACTGTCGCCTGTATCGCGCCCAGCATTAAACTGTCGGACACAATGTGATCCTTAGAAACAAACTGAGGGAATATCGAAAGGTAGAACAGAACGATTTTAGGGTTCAGTAGATTAGTGAGGAGTCCTTTGAAAAACTGATTATAGAGCTTACTGCCCGATGCGCTCACTATAGCAAGCACACCCTCTTGAGCTCGCAGTGCCGCTCGAAAGTGATTATAACCAAGCCAGACTAAGTACAAGACACCCGCCCACTTCAGTCCCTCAAAGGCCATTGGAGTCTGAGATAACAGTAAGCTCATGCCATTCGCAGAAACAAACGCATGGAAAAAGAACCCGAACGACACACCCAACACGTTAATAAACGCAAACAACTTTCTTTGAGTTAAAGCCGTGCTCAATACCAACAAAGCATTTGGGCCTGGAATGATGGCAATAAAAAACACGATGATAATAAACAGCCAGATACTTTCCCAACTCATTTCGCTCTCATTTCCTTAAAGCTTCCTAATCATACTTGATCGTTTTAGGGCGGGTATTGTACGTCCATTCAATACCATTACAATATGCCCAACGTTTAATTAGCTTGGCTTAGCTCGCTTGCCTTAGTTCAGTTGTATGGATAACGCTTAAATTTAACGTGTATAATTCACCCGTTTATCCTGTAACGCAGCAAAACTCATTTTCTAACATTTATAGCCCTGTTAGACTCCACCTCCATTTTGATACTTGGTTCATTTATGTCATTTGATAACCTCACCCTTAACGCAAAAACCGTCACAGCGATCCCTTCTCAATTCGACAAACCGACTGAGATACAACAAGCGGTAATTCCATCAATTATTGCGGGTAAAGACGTACTTGCGTTGGCTCAAACGGGTAGCGGAAAAACATTGGCGTTCGGCTTACCCTTGCTGAACAACATCAACCATGATGTGAATGGACTGCAAGCGCTTATCATCGTCCCGACACGTGAACTCGCGTCTCAAGTGACTGAATCTTTAGAGCCGATCGCGACAGCGCTCGATATCAAATTGGTAACCTTAACCGGTGGCGTGAATACTGATGATCAGCAGCAACAATTACTAACCCAACCGCAATTAGCAATCGCTACTCCGGGGCGTCTACTTGCTTTAATCAAAAGTAGCGAACTGGATGTAACTCAGTGCGTATCATTGGTTCTTGATGAAGCCGACCGCCTGATCGACATGGGCTTTTGGCCAGATATTCAAGCGATTACTGCAGCACTACCGAGCAAACGTCAGTCACTGTTGTTCTCTGCGACACTTCCGCCAGAGTTGGTTAGTCAGGCTGAGCTGCTTCTTTCAAACCCAGTTAAAGTCACGACACACCAAGAAAACAGCGTGGTCGCGACTATTGAAGAAACTCTGTACTTAGTGAACAAAGGCAGTAAAGCACAGGCGCTCATTGCCCTACTCAATCAACACACATGGCCGCAAGTATTGGTATTTATTGGCGCAAAAGATAATGCAGATGCATTAACCAAGCGACTGAATAAAGCCAAAATCAGTGTGAGTGCGTTACATGGAAATAAGAGCCAAGAAGAACGAGAGCAAGCATTAGAAAGTTTCAAAAATGGCGAGACTCGTGTGCTTATCGCCACCGACGTGATGTCTCGCGGCATCCATATTGATCAGCTGCCTGTCGTGATTAATTTTGATTTGCCGACACACTCCGCAACTTACGTACACCGAGTTGGTCGCACAGCAAGAGCAGGAAGCACTGGTTGCGCTATCTCTCTGGTTAGTCACAGCGAAACTGATTACCTGAATGCGATTCGTACTCTGACCAATAAGCCTCTTGTGCTACAAGCATTAGAAGGTTTCCCTGTTACAGACAAACCTGCATCGGAAGCGACAGCTCGCAAACGTCCACCTAAAGACAAAATGGCTAACCGAAGAACCGCAAAGAAGAAAAGTGCTAAGCAATTTAAGAGCAAGCCAAGTCCTTCGAAATAGCCAGTTCATCAGAATAGCCATAGAAAATCGATTAGCCCAGTTTGTACTGGGCTTTTTATATGCAATCAGATGTAAAATCACAACCTGTCGACTCAGACAAAATGCAACTTTAAATGACACTTTTGTGAATTATGGTGCCAAGGTATTGATTCTTGGTTGCTCAAAAAAAATACTTTCTGATCACGTTGACGCCCCTATATCTGGCAACTAGATTTTTCTATTAGTGTCTAAAAACCGGGAGGTCATTGAAATGAAACGTGCAAGCTCTACATATCGATTACAACTGATTAAGGAAGTGGCTACTCGCCGAGATCGTCAGAGTTCCAATGACCCAATGGCAAACTACATACAAAACCTAATCGACAACAAAGACGACTGTGATACCTCGGTGGAACGCAATCAGAGGTTCAGTGGTAGTCATTTTGATGAGCATATTGGTGGTTGGGTTAGCGACCACTGGGGTAGTAAGTAGTCCGATATCTCCAGTCACTCGTGTCATAAATAAAGCAGCGTAACCGCTGTAGAATTTATCTCCGCATTAACCTATCATCTGCAACAAATCCCTATCATTGAGTAAGCAGAAAGTGTCTGAGTTAAAAAGAGAAAAAGAAGTGATGGTTGCCTTCCAAGTGATCCCTCGCGTTAAAGAAGGCAACAACTTCGAAGTAGTTGATAAAGCCATTGAAGTTGTGAAAGCAGCCGATGTCCCTTTCCAAGTTGGTGCGATGGAAACCACAATGAAAGGTGAGCTCAATCAATTACTCGATATCGTTAAAAAGGCAGAGCAAGCTTGTTACAATGCAGGGGCTGTAGAAGTGATAACCAACATAAAGATTCATAGTAAAACCACCGAGGCCGATGATACATTTTGTACATACCATCGTGGTGTAACGAAAGCGAATCACATGTTTGTTTAGTAATATGTTTATTTCAGAAAGCTGTTTATTTAAGAAAACAGAGGTTGAAGAAAGACTCTGAAGAACCAGTGATGTTATTGAAAAGGCATGTCTGAAAGGTGAGAAAGGATTTCCATTCGTTCTTCTTCTGACATCGAATGCCAATCACGCGGGCTCTCTTCAGGGTCATTTTTCGCCCCAATGTTTTTTCGATCCAGTGCTTTAACCGGTTCTTTTTTGAGTTTTACGTTCTTTTTATTCATACCGACATCACTCCTTCTGGTACAAAGGTACCTACCTTAATATTACACCCCAACCATTATGTAAAGTAATAGTTACTTCGGAGTTAAATAAAATCTTGATACTTCCTCTTTAACCGAAAAGATCTCTTTGGGGACTTGTATTCCCCTCTTCGTCGACCGACTTACCAACCAAGTTTTTTTGCTTCATTATCTTCCTTCGATAGCGCTGACGACACAGCTTAATCACGTGCAATTGTTCTGACGGAGTCATCGACATCCAATTAAAGCGCTCTTCTCTTTTGCGCATACAACCATTGCAATAGCCTTTATCATCGCTTGAGCAAACCCCAACGCAAGGGCTTGGAACCTGGAAAAACTCTAACTGCTCCACCATGCCTCCTTACACATCAAAATCGAGCTTACTAATTAAAAAATAAGCGATTAATTTGTCGCCCAGCTCGTGAAATTCATACTAAACTATGACCTTATACTGACACATATAGTGTTTTGTAAACTATACTTTGAACCCATCAAGTTACACTTATTCGGTAACTTCGTTCTTTCCTTTGGAGCCTTATAATATGAAGTTTAGTTCAAAAAAATTACTAGCAGTAGCCGCTTTACCTATGATGCTAGCAGCATGCACAACAACAGGTGACAACGCGATGCAAGTAACACCAACCGATCTACAGCACCATAATTGGGAACTTGCGCAAATTGATGGCAAGGACATTGCGAAAAGCGAAGACCAAGCAGCTCCTCGTCTAGAGATCGGCGAAAAGATGACTGCAAACGGCATGGCTGGTTGTAACAACTTCTTCGGTCAAGGCGAGCTGAAAGACGGTCAATTCCGTATCAAGCAAATGGGCATGACAATGAAAATGTGTCACGGTTCAGCAATGGAAATCGAACAATCGGTTTCAGCTACTCTAAGCGAGTGGAGCGACGTAACCCTAACAAACGATACGTTAGTACTGAAAAACGATGTACACACGCTAACGTACACAATTCGTGATTGGGTAAACTAATCCGTTCTCGAAATAGATATTGATTAAAGGAGCCTTCATGGCTCCTTTTTTATTGCCTGCTTACCCTCACAACACCTTCAAAATTAACACTCATCGCCTACTTTTCGTACCAACCTCCAATAAACCTCAAATATCTCTCATTTAGATGCAATAAATTCACTGGTTTATCGGTCTATTGCTAGGATGGTAAGAGCCTAGAATCTGTCGAGCTTTCGAGACGATCGTATATAGAACAAAGTTCAACCAAAAAAGACCAGCACGCCCTCCCTGCTTGTTCTCAAGTAATTGATTGAATTTACTGTTGAATTAGAATTTATTTCAGAAACAGATAGAATAACTGTAGGGAGTTCTAAATAACAATGCTCTTACCCGTTCACTACCAAATGGAAAAGTTTATGAACAAGATAGTAAGTACGTTAGGAATCATGGCAACCGTTGCATACAGCGCAACCATTTATGCTGATGAAGCAACATCAACCAATAACTGGAACCAAATCGAACAGCAGGCAGAAGGACAAACTGTCTACTTTCACGCTTGGGGCGGTAGCCAAGAAATCAATCGTTACCTACAGTGGGCGGGCAAGAAATTACAAAGCGAGTACGGTGTTACCTTAAAACATGTGAAAGTAACCGATATTGCAGAAACTACCACTCGCTTACTCGCAGAAAAGGCGGCAGGAAAGAACACTGAAGGCAGTGTCGATATCGTCTGGATTAACGGCGAGAATTTCCGTTCAATGAAAGAAAATGCCTTGTTGTTTGGACCATTCACTCAAACACTTCCAAACTGGCAGTACGTGGATAAGTCTTTGCCGATCGATGTCGATTTCTCGGAGCCAACAGAAGGCTTGGAGGCACCTTGGGGCGTTGGGCAACTTGTCTTCATCCACGACCAAGAAACACTGCACAATCCGCCACAATCGTTTTCAGAGATGTTGAGCTACGCTCAGGTTTTCCCGAATCGCTTAAGCTACCCGCGCCCACCAGAGTTTCACGGTACGAGCTTCATTAAGTCTCTACTGATTGAGCTGACAAACAACAGTCCTGCGCTTGCTAAACCCGTTTCAGAAGATACCTTCCAAGAAGTTACGGAACCACTGTGGGCTTACTTAGATAAATTCCATAAAGTGGCATGGAGAGGCGGAAAGCAATTTCCTGCAGGTACATCTGAAAGCATTCAACTTCTGGATGACGGACAGCTCGACCTCGCGATTACGTTCAATCCAAACTCTGTATATTCAGCACAATCAAGTGGCCGCCTAGCGGAAACTACCAAGGCTTATGCGTTAGAAAGCGGCGCTCTGTCTAACATTCACTTCCTTGCGATTCCTTGGAATGCCAATGCAACCGCGGGTGCTCAAGTGACCATCAACTTCTTGTTGAGCCCAGAAGCACAATCTCGCAAAGGTGACCTCAATGTTTGGGGTGACCCTTCTGTATTGAGCAGTAAGTACTTAACCGGCAGCGCTAAAAATACTCAGCAATTTAAATCGATTGATGAACCGCATCCTAGTTGGCAAAACGCGCTCGAAAAAGAGTGGCTTAAGCGATACGGTAACTAGTCTTCATGCTACGCGCTCTATATTTTGTTGTTATAGCGGTATGCATTATCCCAACCATTCCTGGGGTAGCGGGAGTCGTGGCTTCGTCACTGAGTTTCATCCCGCCTCTAGGTTTAGAGGAGCCGACACTCAACGGTTTTAGCCAAGTCTTTCAATGGGAAGGGGCTTGGCACTCTATTGGCTTAAGCCTAGGTTCAGCGGTCGCCAGCAGCTACATTGCCTGCTTCCTGACCTTTTGTATTCTTCAGGCTTCTTGGGGAAACAAGTTTTGGAGAAAGATTGAGCTAACGCTATCGCCAATGCTTGCCATTCCGCATGTGGCTTTCGCTATCGGCTTTGCTTTTCTGTTTAGCCCAACAGGGCTTGGCGCAAGAGCCGTGCATCACTTACTTGGTGAATCGGCTACAAGCTCTGAATTGGCTTTGCTGATCAAAGATCCTTACGCGTTTGGCCTAATCATTATGCTCGCACTCAAAGAAGTTCCTTTCTTGTTGCTGATGAGCATATCGATACTTCAACAAATCGATGTAGAACGTATCACTAAGGTGAGTGCATCACTCGGTTACAGCCGCACTCAGATCTGGTGGAAGTGTATTTTCCCGCAATGGTTTACTAAGCTTCGCTTCCCAATACTGGCTGTGCTCGCCTATAGCGTATCGGTTGTCGACATCGCTCTGATCATTGGCCCAACCAACCCACCGACTTTTGCCGTTTTGGTATGGCAATGGTTCAACGACCCAGATCTTAATCTACTACCACGAGCTGCTGCTGGTGCGATCGTTTTGTTTGGCTTGGCTTCGTTGATCATCGCCTTGGCGCGTTTAGTTGAATGGGCAATTCTTAAGTACTTTCGAACTTGGCAATATTCAGGCAGAACAGGGGTTAACTTGCCGGGGAAAACCGTATTCACAGCTCTTGCAGCTTTGTCACTGATGATCATTCCATTGATGATTATCTGGAGTTTTGCGCAGCGCTGGCGCTTCCCTGATTTACTGCCTAGTCGCTACAGCATGCGCTTCTGGGAGTTCGAGTGGGATGGCATCATGAGCACCGTTGGTCAAAGCTTATGGATTGGTCTTATTGCTGCTTCAATCGCTTTGTTGCTTGCGCTGGTTGCTCACGAATACAGAATCAAATACAAGTGGCAAGTCCCAGGCTTTATTATCGCTATTCCAATGTTGATACCTCAACTGTCGGTGTTATTCGGTATGCAAATCACCACCCTATACATTGGCAGCAGTGCCTATGAGCTTTGGGTTATTTGGGCGCATGTTTTCTTCGCCTTTCCATTTGTGTACTTGTCTTTGGACGGCCCATGGAAAAGCTTCAACGATGGGCTGATAAAAGCTTCACTGAGCTTGGGTAAATCGCCATTTCAAAGCTGGTATTCGATCAAGCTGCCTATATTACTGCCCGCCATCGCCTTCGCTTGGGCGGTTGGGATCAGTGTGAGTTTGGCTCAGTACTTGCCGACATTGATGCTCGGTGCTGGTCGTATTAGCACCATCACCACAGAAGCCGTTGCCCTAACCAGTGGTTTCGACCGCAGGGTAACCGCAATTTATGCCATTTGGCAGGCCTTGTTGCCTCTGTTCTTTTTCTCTTTAGCGATATTAGTCAGCCGACTTCAACTTAGATATCGCCGTCTTACTTTTAAAGGTTTTCTTACTAATGAGTCTGCACCTCAACGACCTCGCCATCCATAAAAACGGTGGCGAATCGCTGTTTTCAGCGCTAAACGTAACATTAGAATCAGGCCAAATATTGGCGTTGATGGGGCCAAGCGGCTGCGGAAAATCGACTTTGTTAGATGCCATCGCGGGTCACCTAAATGACGAGTTCTCATACTCTGGCACCGTTATTTTGAACGATATTCAACTAGACGACCTCCCATCACATCAGCGTGAAGTTGGTATTCTGTTTCAAGACGACTTGTTGTTTCCACACCTAAAAGTATGGGAGAACTTGGCCTTTTCGTTACCAAACTCGGTTAAGGGTTCAGATCGCCAGCAACAAGCAATGGAAGCATTAAAAGACATTGAACTGACCCGCTTGGCTGAGTCGTTTCCCGACCAAATATCTGGCGGCCAGCGAGCGAGAATTAGCTTAACTCGTATGCTATTGGCGAAACCGAAATTGGCGTTGCTTGATGAGCCGTTTAGTAAGCTCGACCAAGAACTCAGAGCCCAGTTTCGCGACTGGGTATTTGAGCAACTCACTAAAGCGAATATTCCGACATTAATGGTGACGCACGACCAAACCGATGTGCCTCAAGGGGCAAAAGTTCTGTCTTGGCCATGGAGAAGTAACCATGCTGGATAAGTACTCTATTAAGGTCATTAAGTGGCCATTAAATCAGTCGGCTAAGTTACTGAACCAATTTGATATCACGGCCAATCAAACCACGTTATTCGGATTTGTGGTGGGATGTTTAGCGTTTCCAGCATTGGCATTTCAACAATACGAATGGGCGTTGGGGTTTATTGTATTTAACAGGGTTTGTGACGGGCTTGATGGAGCCTTAGCTCGAATCCAAGGCATTAGTGATGCGGGCGGTTTCCTAGACATCAGCCTCGATTTTCTTTTCTACTCGTTAATCCCTTTTGGCTTTGTTATCGCCAACCCAGAACACAACGCCATTGCCGGTGCATTTTTGATTTTCTCTTTTATCGGCACAGGCAGCAGCTTTCTAGCGTTTGCGGTTATGGCTGGTAAGCGAGGCATTGAAAACCCAGTCTATAAACATAAGTCTCTCTATTACATGTCTGGACTAACCGAAGGCACAGAAACCATCGCTTGTTTCATTGCTTTCTGTATTTGGCCTCAACACTTTGCGGTTATCGCTTATACCTTTGGTGCTGCGTGTTGGCTAACTACGTTCATGCGTATTTATTTTGGGTTTCAGACACTCAAGAATCAAACCAACTAATGTGAATTTCTGCATTCCTCATAAACAAAAACGCAGCTCATATGAGCTGCGTTTTTTAGCTGATTCTGAAATTCAATTAAGCGTCAGTAGAGGCTTTAATTTGAAATCTCAATACCTTTAGGCTTGAATCAAGGTCGACATCGACAAACTCAGGTGGGTTGTCTAGACGTTCGATAAACTCAACACTAGGTGCTTCTTCTGCCATCGTCTCAATTAGGAAGTTTGGCGATACTGCTGGTGAGTTAACACAAGCAATCACTTCTCCGCCTTCTGTTAGAAGATCAGGCAAGCGACGTAAGATCTTTTTATAATCTTTAGTTAAAGCAAAGCTGCCTTTTTGGAACGAAGGCGGGTCGATGATAACCAACTCGTAAAGGCCACCCTTTTTGATTTTTCCCCAAGACTTAAAGATATCGTAACCAAGGAAGTTCACCGAACGCATATCGTGATCATTCAAGCGGTGGTTATCACGGCCTTTGTTTAGCGAGCCACGTGACATGTCCACGTTCATGCATTGGCGAGCACCACCAGCGATAGCCGCTACTGAGAAACCACAAGTGTATGCGAACAGGTTAAGGACATTCTTATCCTTAGCATTGTCTTGTACCCACTGGCGACCATTACGCATGTCGAGGAACAAACCAAAGTTCTGGTTACGGCCAATGTCTAGTTGGTACTTAAGACCGTGCTCAACCACGATGGGTGAGTCATTAAGTTCACCCCATAAAACCTCTGACGGCGCACCATCGGCATAACGATGTTGCAGAACAATACTGGTGCCCTGCTTTACTTGCCAGATATCTTTATTAGTGAGATCGACCAGTCCTGCTTTAAGAGATGATAAGAACTCGTCATCTACTTCTTTGAATACGTTAACCAATAACTGCCCATCAACCCAATCACATGTTAGTTGATCTAGGCCTGGCCAAAACTTACCGCGACCGTGAAAAATACGGCGTAGTTCATTCGGCACTTCATTAAGTTTCTGTTCAATATGACTAAAAAACAGAGGTAAAGCTGATGCTTCCATTATTTCACTCACTTAGTGTTTAGCTTTGGCCAAGTTAATGACCAAGGTTCAAGCCAGTTGTCTAAACCATTAGACACGATCTCTTGATGCCACTTCTCACCCAAGGAGTTTAGGCTTCTTGGATCGCAGACATATTCGTAGGCTTGTGATTGATAGGTAAATCGAATCGCGAAGGCATGCAGATAACCTCTGTCCGCCTCACTCGATGGATTATAAATAGGGTCACCAACAATGGCTGAGCCGATCGACTTCATCGCAACACGGATCTGGTGAGTTCGCCCCGTATAGGGTTTACATAAAAATAGACGCTCACCGGGTTCAGCCGTTGCAGATAAAAACTGGGTAATCGCTGGATTTTCTTTGCTTGTCAGTAACTTCCAGCTTGAGCGTCGTGAACGCTCCATATCTCCTGAAATCAGCCCCTGCTTTTTCTTTGGTTTCTTCGAACCAATCGCAAGGTAGTACTTCTCGACTTCACGCTTTGCGAACAGCTGTGAAAGCTCACTCGCTGCCGAGGCATTCTTTGCTAACAGCAGAATACCTGAGGTCATTTTATCGAGGCGGTGAACGAGATATAACTTCGGCTCGTTGATTGCCTTAGCAACTTCTTGCAACAACATGGTATCGCCATCGTCTTTATGGACGCTGACGCCAGGATGTTTGTTTATGAGTAAAAAATCAGAGTGGTTCAGAAGAATGTCGAACATTTAAAGGCTAGCTCCATTGTAGAACGTGGAGTATACCGTGTCTGAATCCAGATTCCAGCTACGAAAAAGCCCAACTCACTCAATAAATATTGAATCATTGGGCTTCTTTTCAGCAAGTAGCGATCAGTGCTTGGTCTTTACTCGATTAGCATTCGGTAAATAGAACAAAGCCACACACACTAAGCAAGTTTGAACTTACCCACTAATGCTTCTAGCTCGGCAACCTTAGCGTTCAAGCCTGAGGTATTTTCAGAGCTGCGAGTCGCCAATTGCAAAGACTGCTCAGAAATATCACTGATCGCCGTAATATCCGCTGCAATTTCTTTGGTCACCGCTGTCTGTTCTTCTGCCGCAGTAGCGATAGAGTTGACCATGCTTTGTACATTGCCAGCACCACTTACAATCGCTTCTAGCGCCGAAACTGCGCCAGAGCTTTGCTCTACACCAATCTCAACTAAACGACAGTTATCTTGAGTGTAAGTCACCGCTTCTTGCGTACCAGATTGAATCGACTGAATGATACCAGACACTTCTTGAGTCGCTTTGGTCGTTCTCTCTGCCAGTGCTCGTACTTCATCAGCAACCACCGCAAAGCCACGTCCAAACTCACCAGCACGTGCCGCTTCAATCGCAGCATTCAGCGCCAGTAGGTTGGTTTGTCCAGCAATGTCTTCGATTACCTTAATAACACTGCCAATCTGTTCGCCATGTGAACCTAGCGTATTCATTTGTACCGACATGTCGCTCATTTGAGTCGACACTTGTTGGATACTTGCCACCATTTCAACAATCACGTTACGGCCATCTTCTGCTGACGTTTCTGAGCGACGCGCCTCTTCATAAGTAGAAGTACCTTGTTGCGCGACTTCAGAAATGGTCAAGCTTAGCTCTTCTGCGGCAGTCGCAATCAGGTTAGCTTTATCAGCTTGTGCAGAGGCACCAGAAACGATGTCTTGACTGATTGATGATAGCTCACCTGTCACCGATTGAACTTGGTTCGTCACAGAAGAGATTGAACCCAATAGGTTGACCAAAGATTTCTGCATCTGGTTAATCGACGTAGCAAGATCGGCCAGTTCATCGCCAGAATTATCAACAATATCTCCAGCGGTAAGGTCGCCATTTGCCACGCGTCGCGCAACTTGTTCAACACGAGTTAGACGGTTAGTAATAGAGCTAGACAATACATACGCAATCACACAACCAAACACAATCGCAATGGCAGACAACACCATGATAGTGCGTTCGATGGTGGTAAACGAATCGGTTAATACAAGCAGCGATTGTTCTGTATCGGCACGCTCACTTGCAGACGCTTGATCCAGTAAGTTTTCAACCGGGATTAGATTGCTCTCATATAAGGAGCGAAGCTGCTGGATATTCGATAACAGCGCAGACTCGTCGTTGATCATAGGTACAAGCTTAGATTCAAACTCTTGAGTAAAGCGCCCCATCAGGTCTTCAATTCGCTCAATACGGCGGTGGTCTTCTGAGCCTCGACTCTCTAAACGTTTTGCTTCTTTAATAGCCTGAGCAAATTCATTCTTGTTGGTTCGATAATCATTAAGCGCATTGTCGGCCTGAGTAATCGCACCAAGTGCATCGCGATAAACATCCCCCGCTTCATCTATCAATACAAGGTAGGTCACCGTTCCCGGTACATCATCCATTCTAATTTCATCAGCGCTCTTGTGAGCTCCAATGACTTCTATCCATACAATACCGACTAACGTGACAAGCACCGCCAATATAGAGCCAAACCCAGCGTACAACTTCTTCCTAACTGACAATTTCACACAACACCTACTTAAATAAAATACAGCTCAATCAGCTATTACTTTTCATTATATCGGCTACCAGACCAATAACTTTAAGTATTTATTTTTCTTTGATAATTAAGTTAGTAGCATAAAAAAACGGGAGCCAATGGCTCCCGTTTCTTAACTTACTTTAACTCACGATTGTAGCTTCTTAGAGCTATGGTTTCTTAGAGCTATAGCTTCTTAGAACTATAACTTCTTAGAGATAAGCGCAGAGCCAGCAATGATACCAATACCTAGTAGCATGATTGCACCTTTACCGCTGTCGAAGCCAGAAGAGATACCCATGAACGCTACGATAGCGATAGCTACTGGGATGATGTACTTAACAAGTGTGTACCATAGGCCGAATAGTGGGAAAGATACTTCACCGTCGTTAGTGATTTCTTTCTCTAGGTCAGCACGGTTTAGTCTCCAACCAGCGAAGATACATACCAACATACCGCCAACTGCTAGGAAGATTTTATCCGTTAGTAAGTCGAAGATATCGAATGCACCAGTACCAAACAATGTTGGACCGAAGCCGCCAAGTGATAGAGAAGCGAAGATACATAGAATCGCCATCACTACACTTGCAGACAGTACTGCAGTCACACGCTTCATGCCTTTCTCATCGATTAGGTACGAAACCACAACTTCAAGTAGAGATACTGAAGAAGTTAGTGCCGCAACACTTAGACCAACGAAGAACATTAGAGCAAATAGAAGACCAACTACGCCGCCCATTTCAGCGAATAGCTGAGGAACAACAACGAATACTAGACCAGGACCCGCTGCAGGTTCCATACCGAATGCGAACATTGCAGGGAACATAGCTACACCAGCTAGGATAGCAACGCCTGTATCCATCGCCGTAACCATAGCTGTAGTTTGAACTAGGTTCTCTTTCTTCTTAAGGTAAGAACCGTAAGTCAACATACAACCCATACCAAGAGATAGTGAGAAGAATGCTTGACCTAGTGCAGCTAGGATTACACCGCTGTCTACTTTAGAGAAGTCAGGGCTGAATAGGAATTCAAGACCAGCCATCGCGCCCGGAAGCATTAGGCCTTTGATTGATACCACGATAAGGATGATGAAAAGAAGTGGCATCAGAATCTTACCCGCTTTCTCAATACCGCCAGAAATACCTTTCATAACGATGACAACGTTAAGTAGTAGGTATAGGCCCATCCACATAAGTGGTTGAACTGGGTTTGAGATAAAGCCACCGAAGCTGTCACCAATTGCTTCAGGTGCGTCTAGTAGACCACCAGCAATCTTACCGATGTATGCGATAGACCAGCCACCTACTACAGGGTAGAAACCCATGATTAGTAGACCACTGACTACGCCGATAACACCAGCGAACGTCCAACGACGGTCAGTTGATTTAAATGCACCTACTGCTGATTTTTGCGTATGACGGCCAATCGCAAATTCAGTCAGCATGACACTGAAACCGATGAAGATTACAAAAAACAGGTAAATTGCAACGAATGCACCGCCGCCACTTTCGCCTGCTGTGTAAGGGAATTTCCAGATGTTACCTAGACCAACAGCAGAACCTGCTGCAGCCATTACGAATCCTAACTTCGAACCCCAGGTATCGCGGGGTGTTGTGGTTGTATTACTAGTAGCCACGTGTACTCCAAACTTTTGTGTTGTGTGATGTTGTGTTTTGCTTTGGGTGGCGTCTTTAAAAGATAAGGTGTATAAAAAAATTTACACACTTAAAAGATTTGATTGACGCTCGTTGTATGGCAAGTAAACCAGTTTAAGAATAAAATTGGAAGTCCGAACCGTACATATTTCGTTACCAATGTAAATTTTTATGGTTAAATGCCGTCTTTTTATACAAAACAATCGTTTTCGTCTTAAGTTAACCAAAACTTAACAACTATAACCTGTTTACAGCTTTTGCTCTATTTTGTAAATAGTTGATTCCTTAAATTCCCATATCCTCAAAATAGCATTACTATCTAAGTGTCTCTTTTTTCGAGTATTCAATGTGGAAAAGCTCTACCATTTTTTAACTTTAGCTTCCGTTGCTTTGTACTGGGTTCTCGTCGCCGGTGTGACCTTTCGTGTCGTACTAAAACGACGCTCTGTCAGCGTTTCTCTCGCGTGGTTGATGGTTATCTACATTATCCCGATTGTTGGCGTGGCCTGTTACTTCCTTTTCGGCGAGCTAAACCTAGGTAGAAAGCGGGCTGAGCGCGCACATCGCATGTTTACTCCGTTCGGTGATTGGTTCCGCCAATTAAATGATTGTCAGGTTCACCTTCCAGGTAAAGTTGGATCCCCAATCCACAAGATTGATGAGCTTTGTAATAATCGAATGGGTATACCTGCACTTAGTGGAAACACACTTTCACTGCAAGCTTCACCCAATGAGATCCTACACGCAATTATCGAAGATATAGAAAACGCACAAACCAGTATCAAAATGGTTTTCTACATTTGGCATCCTGGTGGTCTAACCGACTCCGTAGCCTCTGCACTGATTCGAGCGGCCAAACGTGGCGTCGATGTTAAGGTTTTACTCGATTCAGCAGGTAGTCCACGCTTTTTCAAAAGCCATTGGCGTTCAATGATGAAAGACGCTGGTGTGCAAGTTGTGCAAGCATTAGAAGTAAGCCCATGGCGTATTTTCTTACGTCGCCTTGATTTAAGACAGCACCGTAAGATCATCGTCATTGATGAATCCATCGCCTATACCGGTTCAATGAACATGGTGGATCCGGCGCATTTCAAACAGAGTTCAGGCGTTGGTCAATGGATCGACGTAATGGTCCGAGTCACTGGGCCAACCGTTAACGTACTTTCGGCTATTCATGGTTGGGATTGGGAAGTAGAAACAGGCGAACGCATTCTTCCTGATTTACCTGAATGCCCGATTGAAGAAATAATGACGCACCATCCGGTTCAGGTCGTTCCGTCAGGTCCTGGTATGCCGGAATATTTGATCCTACAAGTTCTGACTATTGCCATTAATCAAGCCAATCGTTCTGTGCGCATCACTACACCTTATTTTGTACCGAGTGCCGACTTGTTAGAAACGCTAAAAATGACAGCACAAAGGGGCGTAAACGTCGAACTGATCATTCCACACAACAACGATTCATTGATGGTTAAATGGGCTTCTCGTGCTTTCTATACAGAGTTACTTGAAGCTGGCGTTAAGATTTACGAATTTTACGGTGGCCTTCTTCACACCAAATCGGTAGTGATTGATGAAGAGTTTTGCTTAATCGGAACGGTCAATATCGACATGCGCAGCCTTTGGCTAAACTTCGAAGTGACACTAGCCGTTGATGACGTGCACTTCACCAAGCAACTGTTTGATTTGCAGCAATCCTATATTGAATCATCTCATCCAGTGGAATTGGAGCAATGGGAGCAGAGAAATTTACGTAACCGCTTCTTCGAACGATTGTTCTATTTGTTCAATCCACTGCTGTAATCCAATCAATGGACCCACTGCGACTCATATCTCTCTGCTTATCAGATTTTTGACCTTTCACGATAAACGACGTGAAAGGTTAAAAAGCGAAAGAAAAGCATAAAAACTCCCCCTCTGCTCTTGCTTTGAATGCTATTGGCATGTTTTAAATAGGACATAACCGATTGATAAGGAATTCACAGCATGTCCGAGAACAAAACCACTAAACTGATCACTGCAGGTCGTGATAAGAAGTGGACCAATGGTGTCGTTAACCCACCAGTACAGCGCGCTTCTACTGTCGTGTTCAACTCAGTAGAAGAAAAGCGTAAAGCTACGATTAATCGCGCTAATAAAACGCTTTTTTACGGACGCCGTGGAACCAACACTCACTTCGCTTTCCAAGATGCCATGGTTGAAGTCGAGGGCGGCGCAGGCTGTGCACTTTACCCTTGTGGTACTGCGGCCATTTCAAATGCCATTCTTTCTTTTGTAGAAACAGGCGATCATATTCTGATGGTCGACACCTGCTACGAACCGACGCGTGATTTCTGTGACACCATCATGAAGAAGATGGGTGTAGAGACGACCTACTACGAGCCAACGATCGGTGAAGGCATCCAAGACCTTATTAAGCCAAACACTAAGGTGCTGTTTACCGAATCTCCTGGGTCAGTCACCATGGAAGTGCAAGACATTCCAACGCTAGCGCGTATTGCTCATGAACACGACATCATCGTGATGCTCGATAACACATGGGCTGCTGGTGTGAACTTCTCACCGTTTGATTTTGGCGTTGATATCTCGATTCAAGCTGCGACCAAATACATTGTTGGTCACTCTGATGTGATGTTAGGTACGGCTGTTGCCAACGAGAAGTGTTGGGATCAACTAAGAGAACAGAGCTATTTGATGGGGCAATGTGTATCACCAGATGACGCTTACCTTGCCCTTCGTGGTATTCGTACTCTTGACGTTCGACTACGCCAACATGCAGAGAGCAGCTTGAAAGTCGCAAAATGGCTGGAGACTCGACCTGAGGTTGATCATGTTCGTCACCCTGCCATAGAGTCTTGCCCAGGCCATGAATTCTTCAAACGAGACTTCACTGGTGGTAATGGCTTGTTCTCTTTCGTGCTGAAGAACTCAAATACAAAAGCGACCACAGCGCTGCTTGATGGTATGACGCACTTTAGTATGGGTTACTCATGGGGTGGTTTTGAAAGCTTGATTTTAGCGAACGAACCGAACAGCTTTGATAGCCTAAGAACAGTAGCGAACCCTAACTTCGCTGGAACCTTGGTACGTGTTCATATCGGCTTAGAAGACGTTGACGATCTGATTGCGGACCTAGAGGCAGGATTGGAGCGTTACAACGCGCTCGTTTAATTTAAAGCGTTAGCAGACTCAGACCAAAAAGGCAGGATATTCCTGCCTTTTTTAGATTAGCGCATTAGACACATCGCTTTAAAAAGCTACTGAACGTCAAAGCACGCCCAATTGAAAATTTCAGAGCGGTGTTCATTGAACAAGTACAAAGACTGCTCCTTAACTGCAATAGCGTAATCAATCGTCACCCCTTTATACTCACTATATTCATTGTTAATAATTGGATCATGGAAAGGGGTCGCCGTTCTCACATCTATAATGCTCATCGACAAATTATTCCCATCAAGCTCATAGTGCCCGAAATACAGATTTTCCATAGTACTCTCCTTACCGTCTTGCTCTGTAATCGTCACAAACTCTCTCATGCTAAAGGTATGGTCAGATTGAAAAGTAAGGCTTATACGCTCATAAAGCGATTGATATGGTTGGAATGCCTGAGATAAAAAATCAGTTTTAATCGTTTTGCAATGCCATCGAGTGCCCGCTAATACGTTCTGTTCTGGCAAAAAACTTGCAGCAGTAATTACCACCAAAATGAGTAAACCAATTAGTCGCAAAAGTAACTCCTCTTCTTCATATACTGAGCAAAGGAATCAAAAGACGACTCTATATTGAAAACCGAAGCACTATAATTCAGAGCCTCACCATCTTTCCTTTGAATCAACATGTATAACGCGTCATCTTCGGGTTGGTCGACTGATGGGTAAATACGGACAAAAACATCAACGTTACAGTGGCTCGGTATCACAGCTGTAAGCTTTTGAGTGACCGCAGGCAACGAATAGGAGTCATTATGAGCAATATGGAAGAAGTAGTGGTTGGTATTGTCGGTGTAACTGTCACGGTATTCCGCTTTATCAATAAAATAAGGCAGAGGCGTGTAGTAGGTTTGGAAAAGGTTGAACGCCGTTACTGCGACACAAACCAAAGCGAGCAAATAACCGGCTTTAGCGAGGTGTCTATTAGACACAACATTTTCCTGTTCTTGCTTAACTGCACTCTGATCTAGATGTGAGTCACTAGGTAGCTCGGAAGAAACAACTTTCGCAGAATCTGCATCAATCAATACTTCATTTATTGTTAACGGGTCTTGGGTTATTTCTTGGGACATTTCTTGGGACAAAGGTACGTTTTGCTTCAACGTAGAATCGGCAAGCGAGACATCTAGTTCGTAGACTTCTTTACTCGCTTGAGAAGGCACCTCTTCAGTTACTGTGGACCGGCTCAACTCGTCGATTTCAAGAGAATAACCGGTCTTACTAACGGTACGAATCGTCGCGCAACCACAAGTTACCCTAGACAGTGTTTTTCGAATCTTTGAGATAACGTTAGTCAGCGCTTGCTCTGAAACAATTACATTACCCCAACACCTATCAAATATCAGACCTCGCTCGATGCACTCACCAGCATTTTCAAGCAAGAATAGAAACACCTTACCTTCTAACGGCGCAATTGTTTCTACGTGGCCATCTTCACGCACAAACTGCCTAAGCAAGGGATCATAACTAGCATCACATATTTGGTAGATTTGTTGTTTCACTATCGTCTTCTAGGTTTGAATTCGGTCGCATATGATATTGAATAGTTTACAAATGACCAGTAAATTTTCCAATTCTCACGCAATTATTTCGCGACGAGAAATAACACTTTTATTTGTGTGGACAACCTTCTAGATGATCATTAACCATACCTGTCGCTTGCATAAACGCGTAACAGATTGTTTCCCCTACAAACTTAAAGCCTCTCTTCTTCAAAAACTTACTCATCGCTTTAGATTGCTCGGTAGAAGCGGGAACTTGAGACATCTCAGTCCAGTTGTTCTCTATCACCTTGTTATCGACAAATTGCCATAAAGCATTTGATAAAGAGCCAAACTCTTTCTGGAGTTCAAGCGTTGCTCGAGCATTACCGTATACAGAGGCGATCTTGCCCTTATGCTTAACCACATCGAAGTTTTCAATGATATGAGGCACGTTGTCTTCGTTCATCGCTGCAAGCTTATTGAGATCATAGTTATCAAACGCAGCACGATAGCCTTCGCGCTTTTTAAGGATAGTAATCCAGCTAAGACCAGCCTGAGCGCCTTCTAAAGTAATGAACTCAAAAAGAACTTGGTCATCATAAACAGGCACGCCCCACTCTGCATCGTGGTACTCCCTTTCAAGCTCATGTTTAAGCGCCCATGCACACGTTCTATCCACTGTATTCGCTTCCATTTCGATAGTCTCTTTTAGTAATCGTACATAAAAATAATGCCCCAAATAGGGGCATTATTTCAAAGGTTAGTTGACGTTAAGCCACTTCAATTTTATGGAATAAACGATACAGTACAGGTACTACGATTAGCGTGAGTACAGTCGCAAAGCCTAAACCAAACATAATGGTTACTGCCATCGGCTTGAAGAAGATGTCAGGCAGTAACGGGATCATACCTAGAATCGTTGTAATCGCTGCCATGCATACTGGGCGAACACGACTCAATGCAGCATCAACTACCGCAACATAAGGGTCTTTACCTGATTTCATTTCAATCTCAATTTGATCAAGTAATACGATACCGTTCTTAAGTAGCATCCCGGATAAACTCAAGAAGCCTAGCAATGCCATAAAGCCAAATGGTGTATTCAAGGCTAATAAGCCCGTCGTTACCCCGATTAGCGCTAATGGAACCGTTAGCCAAACAATCAGCGGCTCTTTGACCGAGTTGAACAAGAACACGGTAATCAAGAACATGAACAGGTAACCCATCGGCATAGTGGTAAACAGTGACGCTTGTGCATCAGCAGATGACTCATATTCACCACCCCACTCCAACGAATAACCCGGAGGCATCTCAATCGCTTCAATTTGTGGCTGTAAGCGTTTCTGTAACGTCGAAGCCGTTTCTTCACCCAATAGGTCGTTGTCGGCCATTACCGTCAGCATGCGCTTACGGTTCTTACGGATGATAAGTGGATCTTCCCATTCCAATTCGTAGCCAAGCGTCACTTGCTGCAACGGAATATATTCGCTTAATGCCGGGCTCCAAATCTTCATACCTTCGATGTTGCGAATATCAACTCGCTCATCTTCAGGTAAACGAGCCATAATAGGCATCAGCGTAGTACCATCACGATACACACCAATCGACTTACCAGAGAAAGACATCGCTAGGAAATCATCAACGTCAGACTTGGTAATACCATAACGACGCGCTTGGCTTTCATTGAACTGAGGCTCTAAGACCTTAGTTCTTTCACGCCAATCATGACGAACGTTAAACGCTCCGTCATCGGCACGCATGATGTCCATAACTTGAGCTGCGATTGAACGTAGCACGGTTGGATCTGAACCGACGATTCGAGCCTCAATTTTCGCACCACCACCAGGGCCTAATTCAATTTGCTTAAGTTTGTAATCAATTTCAGGGAACTGACTGTCAACGTGTTCACGGAAGCGACGCATCAGCCCTTCAAGTACCTGATAATCTGTCACACGAACCGTGATTTCGCCATACGCGCTATAACTCTTCTCGGGTGAGTAGGTCAACATGAAACGCTGCAGACCTTTACCGGCCGTGGTCGTGATATGTTCAACTTCACTTTGTTCCGACAACCAACTCTCAAGCACTCTCAACTTGGTATTAGTTGCTCGAATATCCGTACCTTCCGGCATCCAAACATCCACTTGGAACATCGGAGTAGTTGAAGATGGGAAGAATGCTTGTTTCACAAAGCCAAAACCGTACACACTCGCACCTAAACCAATCACCAGAACGATCATGGTTAGCCACGCGCGTTTCATACAGAACTCAAGGAAGTTTTTATAGATAACAAAAACCATCCCGTTGTATGGGTCTTTACCTTCGTTATCGGGATCAACTTTCTGTCCTCTGAAGAAGATATCGGCAAAAAACGGCGTGATCGAGATGGCGGTAAACCAACTCAGCATCAGTGAAATCAATAGCACCGTAAACAAGGTGCCACAGTATTCGCCCGTTGAATCTTCAGACAAACCAATTGGAGCAAACGCGGTGACCGCAATCACCGTTGCGCCAAGCAGTGGCCATTTGGTTTGGGTCACGATATCAGTGGCGGCCTGCATCCGGGTTCGCCCCTTCTGCGTGCCGATCAATATCCCTTCCACCACCACAATGGCATTATCCACCAGCATCCCCAAGGCAATAACCAACGCGCCCAGTGAAATACGTTGAAGATCGATTTTGAAGTACTGCATGAAAATAAAGGTGCCGAATACGGTCAATAGCAGTATCAAGCCAATCAACAGGCCCGATCGTACTCCCATGAAGAACAGTAACACCACGATTACGATCGCAACCGCCTGCCCTAAACTCACCACAAATCCGCTTACCGACTTGTTCACTTCTTTAGGTTGGTTATAAACCTCGGAGATGTCGATACCGACGGGTTGTTGATATTTAAGCTCGGCGAGTCTTCGATCAAAGTCTTCACCCACTGCGACCACGTTCACGCCTTGCGCAAAAGAGACACCAAGGTTAAGCGCGAGTTCGCCGTTATAACCAATGATGTTACTCGGTACCTCAACGTAACCACGAGTTACATTCGCCACATCTTTTAAATAGATAAGCCCTTGAGCGCCACCTTCCGTAAGAATCAAATCACCAAGCTGTTCAACGTTTTGGAACTCACCGGTTGGATGGATTCGAATATATTCATCACCAATCCTTACCGCTCCTGCACTTGATACAATATTTTGAGTCGATAAAAGGTTAAATACCGTGCTTGGAGACAGACCCAGAGAGCTTATCCGTTTCATCGATATCTCAATGAACACTTGCTCTTGTTGTTGGCCGGAAACGGAGACTTTACTGACCCCATCAACCAACTCTAGCTCTCGCCTTAGGTAATCAATGTAATCCAGCAACTCTTTGTAGCTATAGCCATCCCCCGTCACCGCCAGCAAAATACCGTAAACATCACCGAAGTCATCGATGACTTGAGGATCATTGACGCCGGGTGGCAGTTCAACCTTGAGATCATTCACTTTTCGGCGAAGTTCATCCCATATTTGCGGAAGATCATCTGGGCCGTAGTTGTTCTTCATCGTCACCGTTACCTGTGATAGGCCGCGGCTAGAGATAGAGTTCACTTCGTCCACATAGGTAAGTTGTTGAATCGCTTTTTCTAGTGGGTAAGTAACTTCTTCTTCAACTTGTTGAGGTGTGGCTCCTGGGTAAGAGGTCACAACCATCGCATCTTTGATCGTAAAGGCAGGATCTTCTAAACGACCCAAGCCGAAAAAGGCAGAGACACCACCAATAAGAAAGATCAGAGATAGCATCCAGCTAATGACTTTGTTACGTATAAAGTAAGAAGCAACACCTGTGATCTGATCATCACCTTGTTGATCGTCATTTTGGGGCTTGTTATTTACTTCACTCATTGTTCGTCTCCTGAGACAATACTTCCACTGTCATCCCATCTCGCAATCGCGATATGCCTGCAACAACGACATGCTGCCCCATTTCCAATCCTTTCATGACCTGCAATGTTTTCTGATTTGCTTTTCCTAATACGACTTGCTGTTTCGAGACGGTACTGTCGTCATTAAGCACCCATACATAAGAGTTCTGACGCGTTAAATCATCGCCATCCGCATTAAACACAGCTTCGATTGGGATAAGTACCCCAGCTTTTAACTCCAAGCCGATATCTCGCCCATTTGACGTCACCTCAACGGCCATACCATCCAGAATCAAATCATCTTCCGGCATAGGTAGAGCAAGCGTCACCGTGAACGTGCCCGTGCTTGGGTCAGGTTCAGTGGTGAACTCCTTAATAGCCGCTGTGTATTCATTGCCACTGGGCACTCTTACTACAGCCTCAACATTCGATAACAGCTGTTCGCTCGGTTGGTTGACGTAGATTTGGTCAGGCAGCTGAATAACAACCTCAACATCTTCGACACTGTGGATATTTACCACTTGTTGGCCTACCTGAATATTTTCATATTGGTCGACACTGACACGAGAAATGATCCCATCAACAGGGGCGCGAAGCTTAGTGAACGACAAGCGCAGTTTTGCGAGTTCCAGCTCGGCATAAGCGATCTGGCGTTGAGCAGCAATTTCATCAAACTGTGACTTCGCCAATAAACCTTTCTTCACTAGAGGACTTGAACGTCTGTATTGACTGTTAATTACCGTGTAACGCGCCTGAGCATTGTCGACATCCAGTTGATAATCGGTAGGGTCAAGCTCTGCAATGATGTCTCCTTGTGAAACACGCTCACCTTCTTTCACATCAAGCTTATTGATTTCACCAGCGACTCGAAAGCTGAGATGAGCCTTCTCGGCAGCGTTTGCAACCGCAGGGAAATAGAGTTTGTCGCTAAAGTCGATGACTGAAATCTCGATAGCTTTAACCAAGGGTGTGTTATTCACTTCTACAACTTGTTTATCTTCACAAGCCGTAAGTAAAACCAAACACGACAGTCCAGCGGCCACTTTAAGTGTTTTCATGTTATAGCCCCCTTTCCTTGATCCACTCTCGAACTTTAACGCCCGGTTCAAGACCATTAACACCAGAAGTTACGATGCGATCACCATCGTTCAACCCTGAAACAATATGGCGTTTTTCATCGATGATGATTGCGACATTTTCAACAATACCGTCGCTATTCACGCGCCACACAGAGACATCATCCCCATCAGTCATCATTGCTGATGTGGGAATTTTTGTGGCGGCCGCTAACGCTGAAACTAAATGAACTGTGCCTGACATACCCGGCAAAATACCAACATCGGTTGGTCTTTCCATTACCATGGTGACTTTGTACGACCCGGTTTTGGGATCCGCTTCAGTATCAACCTCTTGGAATGCTAAAGCGTAGGAGCTACCAGGGAAAGCATCAAAAACCATGGTTGCATCCGTCTCAAACCCTGAAGAAAAGCGCGTGATAAGTTGGTCGGGTAATAAGAATACGACTTTGAGGATTTGATTCGTTTGAATATTCATCACGCCTTGTTTGGCAGCGATATATTCATGGTTTTCAGCAGGAATGATGGAGATAGTACCATCGTAAGGCGCAACCAAAGTGGTATAACGTAGGTTGGCTTTTGCTTGGTTAAGCACCGCTTTAGCAGAATTATGATTAGCTTTCGCTTGGTCGAAGTCTTGCTCAGATACGACGCGATCTTTGCGCAACTTAATTGAACGTTGGTATTGAACATCAGCAAGTTTAAAGTTGGCTCTCGCTTGCTTCTCTAACAACTGATATTCGTCAGGATTAAGCGTTGCAAGCCCATCACCTTTGGTAACCTGTTGACCAGATGTGACATCGATAGTCTGAAGTAGCCCTGGAACACGAAATGCCAGTACTGCTTTGTCACCTGCTTCTGTAGTGGCAGGAAAGCTACGTTCAAAGGCATTACTACCGACGGAGACAGTGAAGAGTTTGGCGGGTCTAGAATCAGGTTCAGGTACGGGAGGAAGCTCCTTACCACACCCAGACAACCCAGCTAAGGCTGTCAATAGGACAACGGAGGCTCTATACATTAGTGATCATCCATAACTATAAATATTTTTATAACATAGATTAATCACATGTAACTTACCAGTTATCGTAAGATTTATTGAGACAAAATTATTAAAAAAAATAACGGCTTGGAATAAATTTTCCTAAACCGTTATCTAATGTTTTTCAGGTTTACCACTACATGTTCTTAAATGCGCGATCGACTTTGAAAGTATCCGAAGTCACATAAGCTTCCATATTGCGGACACTGGTCTCTAATTTCTGGAAATCACCCTCTAAAGTGCCCAATAACGACTCTGCGGTTTGCCCTTTTTCCCAAGGTTTTTGCTTCAGCGTATGCTCTTGTTTGGCTTTCATCTGATCGACATACTGAGGTGGTTGTTTTTCAAGCATAAATGTCAAAGCTAAATACGCTAATAACACCAAAAAGCTACCACCAAGCAGTGCCGCCGAGATAACCAAGATGCGAACCAACCACACTTCCAAGCCAAAATAGTTCGCTAACCCTGCGCAGACGCCAGACAGCTTACCGTTAATAGGATCGCGATACAGTTCTCTACTCATAGTTTCGTCTCCAGTTAGGTGACTCCGCATCCAGTATTTTTTCTAGCGTTTTCACTCGGTCTTGCATCGATTCAGCTTGAGCAGAAAGCTTGTGCAAACGCTGAAGATCTGTTTCTGAAAGACCATTACTGGATTTCTTCTTGCTGCGGTAATGTAAGAACAACCATAGCGGTGCCACGAAGATTAAAAAGACAATCAGTGGGCCTGCAATTAGAAATGTTGACATAGACAACTCCTAAATTATTTATCGCGGTTTTCAACTTGTTGCTTCAGTTTCGCCAGCTCTTTTTCAATTTCATCTTGAGCTTGTAACTCTGCAAACTCTTGGTCTAACGATTTTGCGTTACCTGTTTTCGCGTAAACGTCCGCTTCGGCTTCTAATTCATCCACTTTACGCGAGAACTGCTCAAACTTCGCCATTGCTTCGTTGGTTTTGCTTGAATGCAGATGTTTTTGAACATCACGACGATTGCTCGCAGCATTATTACGAATCATCAATGCTTGCTGCTTTGCGCGAGTTTCTACAATTTTAGTTTCGAGCTTACCAATTTCACTGGTCAGCTTTTCGATGGTTTCGTGAACCAAGGTTTGCTCTGTGTGAAGGCTTTTGATGATATCTTCAAGTTTTTGCTTTTCGATTAGCGCCGCTCTAGCTAAATCTTCACGTTGTTTAGTCAGTGCTAGTGTCGCTTTGTTTTGCCAATCTAGAATCTGAGTTTCGATAGCTTCAACTTTACGTGCTAACTCTTTTTTATCTGCGATAGCTTTAGCGGAGTTAGTGCGAACCTCAACCAGCGTATCTTCCATTTCTTGGATAATCAGGCGAATCATCTTTTCAGGATCTTCAGCCTTGTCTAAAAGTGCACTGATGTTCGAATTTACAATGTCTGCAAAGCGAGAAAAAATACCCATGAGGAACTCCTTAATTACAATGATGGCAAATGTGCTTTAAAGCGTTATTCGATTTCTCAATCCACTTGCTCAAAAATTTACGTTTGTTGTTAAACCTACCATAAGTAATCCAAGTAGCGTGCCAACTTTTAAGTCATTTATTATCAGGCACTTACAATAGAATGGTGATTAACCCGAACCATGCTATGATGAATTTAGCCAAGTATTGGTATTTTTCACCACTACGACTCTTATACTTAAGCTATTTACATGACGTGACTTAAATAAAGCTCTCTAAATCACATCCATCGGCGCTCAAATCGCACAAGGACCCGCTATGCAGCAGAACCTCATTGGTGAATCACCCAGTTTTCTCTCCGTTTTAGATAAAGTATCTCAACTCGCACCAATCGAAAGACCGATCCTGATCATTGGAGAGCGTGGTACGGGTAAAGAGCTCATAGCTCAAAGGCTGCATTACCTTTCAAGGCGATGGGATCAGCCGTTGATCTCACTTAATTGCTCAACGCTCAGTGAAGGTTTGATTGATTCTGAGTTGTTTGGTCATGAGTCTGGTTCCTTTACTGGTTCAAAAGGTCGTCATCAGGGTCGATTTGAAAGAGCGGAAGGTGGAACACTGTTTCTTGATGAGCTCGCAACCACGCCCCTAGCCGTTCAAGAGAAGCTATTGCGCGTTATTGAATACGGGCAGTATGAACGTGTCGGAGGACAAAAAGCTTTAAGTGCCAACGTAAGACTGGTTTGCGCCACCAACGCTGACTTGCCAGACATGGCATTAAGGGGCGAATTCAGAGCCGACTTATTGGACAGGCTAGCGTTTGACGTGATTACTATTCCCCCTCTTCGAGAGCGAAAAGAAGACATCACGCTGCTGGCAGAATACTACGCCATTAAGATGTGCCGTGAATTAGAATTGGAGTTGTTTGTTGGCTTTGCTCCGTCTGCCTTAGAGGCGCTGCTAGATTATTCATGGCCAGGGAATGTGCGAGAACTCAAGAACGTTATTGAGCGCGCAGTCTACCAGCACGGTAAAGACCCATATCCTATTGAATCTTTAGTGTTTAACCCATTCAAACCCGCATGGAAAATAGATCAAGATTCCACGCATGGAATTGGCAATGCGCCGTCCAACAGCCATACTTCATCAGAGAGCTCGTTTTCTTTGCCACTTGATTACAAAGCATGGCAAGAACAACAAGACATCAAGCTGCTCAATCAAGCCCTAAAACAAAGCAAGTACAACCAGAAACAAGCAGCAGAATTACTTGGATTAACCTACAACCAATTACGTGGAATGGTGAGGAAGTACGCGATTGTCGGACAAGCTAACGATAAATAGTTGTCCGCACTTGATTATTATTTGGAGCCGAATAAATAAAATGTTAAATTGTCCGGATCTTGAGGCTCCTCTAACGCCTCGTTTCGAAAAGTATTTCTTTTTATGAAAGCACTAATAAGACTATCACTGAGCATCTGCACGCTGAGCTTTTTAGCTGGATGTGGTGAGAGTGTGAATCACGAGCAAATCCGTGAAAAAGGCTTCATTTATTGCGGCCAAGGTAATCCTAGTACTTTCAACCCACAACTGGTTGATAGTGGCATTACCTCAGAATCGCTGAGCCCTCAAATTTTCGATACACTGCTTACTCTTGATCCAATGACTTATCGACCAAAACAGAACTTGGCAACAAGCTGGTCTGTCGATGAATCGGGTACAGGGTACACTTTCAAACTGCGCCCTAATGTTGCGTTTCAAACCACAGACTGGTTTACCCCAACTCGCAGTATGAATGCACAAGATGTGGTCTTTAGTTTTGAGCGAATCATTGATAGCTCAAACCCATTTCATTATGTGGGCGGCGGCCTATACCCATGGTTTGCTGGTATCGACTTCCAAAACCTGATCGTCGATATCACTGCGGTTGATGACCTGACAGTGAAATTCCAATTAAGTCGCCCAGACAATTCATTCCTCAACAATATCGCCACCAGCTATGCGGTCATTCACTCTAAAGAATATGCCAATAAACTCATTGCTACGGATGAAAAGAATGAAATAGACTCCAAGCCCGTTGGCACAGGTCCTTTCTACTTGGATGAATATCAAATAAACGACCTAGTACGCTTGAAAAAGAACAAGCACTATTGGAAGGGTGACGTAGAAATGGACCAAGTTGTGTTTGATACTTCACAACGTGGGACAGGGACTCTTGCCAAGCTACTTCGTAGTGAGTGTGATGTATTGAACTCACCGATTTCTAGTCAGATTCCTATTATTCAAGCACATGAAGAGTTGAAGATTTCCGCCACGCCTGCGGTTAATGTCTCTTTCATCGCACTGAACACCGAGCACCCTGCACTGCGTGACTCACGAGTGCGCAAAGCGCTGAACTTAGCTATCAATCGTCAGAACATTCTTGATTCTGTGTACTACGGTACAGGTACAAAAGCCTACACCTTACTTCCCCCTACTTCTTGGGCTTATCAAAAAGACAGTGTTCAAGTTCGCTATGACCGCAACTACGCAGTTGCGCTTCTTAAAGAAGCCGGGGTAGAACCTGGGCTAGAACTTTCAATGTGGGTGCCATTAGAGCCAAGAGCCTACAATCCGAGCCCAAGGAAAACGGCAGAATTAATCCAAGCAAATTTAGCTGATATTGGTATCGAACTTAAGCTCTATACCGACGACCGATTTGATCGTACGCAGCTGTCATCCATTTCCTCAACAGACTTGTTGCTCACAGGTTGGATCGGCAATACGGGCGACCCAGACAACTTCTTGCGTCCGCTTCTTTCATGTAGCTCAGAACGAGCAGGATTAAACGTCTCTATGTGGTGTAATTCAGACTTTGATTTCCTTCTCGACTTAGCATTAGAGATCAATCAACAAAGGCACCGTGTGAACTTGTATCGACAAGCCCAAAACATTCTCAATGAAGAAGTTCCTGTGATTCCTCTCGCTCATGGCGTGCAATTCCGCGTGCACGATCGTTCGCTAAGTGGCTTTAAGCAGAGCCCGTTCAATGCTCAACCTTTTGATCAAGTCAGAAGAGAGGTGCAGTGATGTTTTGGTATACATTAAGACGTGTAAACTTATTCATTATTACACTGGGGATCCTGACGTTAGTGGGGTTCGCTCTGCTTCGACTAGACCAAACCTCACCTTGGGCGATTCAAGATTTTTGGCCCGGTTGGCTTAGCTATATCACAGAATTATCGACACTGAACTTTGGCTTGAGCAAGCACGGAGCGCCTATCATCGATGAGCTTGTCGTGGTATTCCCTGCAACGTTAGAACTGTGTTTCTTTGCTTTTGTGCTTGCGTTGTTTATCGGCATCCCTTTCGGCACTATTGCTGGCATGAGACAGGGCAAGTTTGTCGATACCACCATATCGTTTACTTCAATGGCTGGTTACTCTGCACCTATATTTTGGGTCGCACTACTGATGATCATGGTGTTCTCTTTACACTTTGAAATGTTTCCAGTGGGCGGCAGATACGATCTACTTTACGAAATTGAACACGTGACTGGTTTCGCCATCATTGATGCCTTTTTCGCTGAAGGTAAATACCGAGCACACGCACTGCAAAGTGTCATCGAGCATATGGCGTTGCCTTGTCTAGTTTTGGCACTGGCCCCAACGACTCAAGTTATCCGGTTGATGAGAGCATCCGTTGCTGAAGTGATGACGCAAAACTACATCCGCGCGGCGCGAATTAAAGGTCTATCTACCAGAGAGATCGTGATGCAACACGTGTTAAGAAATGCGATACCACCGATTATTCCTAAGGTCGGCGTTCAACTATCAAGTATGTTAACGCTCGCTATTATTACCGAGTCTATCTTTAACTGGCCGGGTATTGGCCGCTGGTTATTGGATGCTTTATCTAATCAAGATTACGTTTCAATTCAAGCGGGCGTGATCGTGGTAGCAACCTTGGTTTTGACCGCAAACATTCTGTCCGATCTATTGGGCGCGATGGTCAATCCACTGGTAAGGAAGGAATGGTATGCTAACAAATAACGTCTACCAAGAAGAGCAGATTCCAACCCAGTTCGAGCGTTTCTGGCGCAGCTTCCGTGGCAATAATCTCGCTATGTTTGGACTGTGGTGTTTGGCCTTAATCATTCTAATCACCGTCACTTCACCATGGCTAGCTCCGCATGATGCTCAAGAACAAACGGGACACCTGTTAACCCCACCCTCTTGGGATCCCTCAGGAACAGTTGAGTATTTCTTAGGTACCGATGACTTAGGCCGAGATATTCTTTCTCGTCTGATTATCGGCTCTCAGCTGACGTTTGGTGCCGCGGTTGTGATTACCTTTATCGCAGCAGTCATTGGTTGCCTGATTGGCGTACTTGCGGGGATGACTCGTGGATTACTATCAAGCACGCTAAACCACCTGCTTGATACCGTTATGTCGATTCCGTCTCTGTTACTGGCCATTATCTTCGTGGCGTTTCTTGGTTTTGGCGAGTTTAATATCTTGCTTGCCTTATGTTTAGCATTGATTCCACGCTTTATTCGTTCGGTATACATTGCCGTGCACGCTGAGGTAGAAAAAGACTATATTTTGGCTTCTCGCCTCGATGGTGCGAACGACTTCTACCTGTTATGGAATTCAATCCTTCCTAATATTCTTACCGTGGTGGCACTTGAAATTACTCTGGCATTGTCAGTCGCCATTCTTGATATCACGGCTTTGGGTTTCTTAGGGCTTGGCGCTCAAGCACCAAGTACCGAATGGGGCTCAATCTTGGGTGACTCTGTAGAGCTGATTTACCTCGCACCATGGACAGTAACCCTACCCGGTTTAGCCATTATGTTTACCGTTATCGTTGTTAACCTCGTAGGTGAAGGTGTTCGCCAAGCGCTAAATGCAGGAATCGAATAATGCCTTTACTTGATATTCGACATCTAACCATCGAGATTGAGACCCCTCAAGGGATGGTTAAAGCCGTTGACAGAATGAGTCTTACCCTCAATGAAGGGGAAATTCGCGGCTTAGTAGGTGAATCAGGCTCAGGCAAGAGCTTGGTTGCAAAAGCGATCGTTGGGGTTTGTAAAGAAAACTGGAAAGTATCTGCCGACCGAATGCGCCTTGGCAATATCGACCTCCTGCAACTGACACCCAAAGAACGACGCCGAGTTATTGCTCGTGATATCGCGATGATCTTTCAAGAGCCATCCTCCTGTCTTGATCCATCTGAAAAAGTGGGCCATCAACTGATTGAAGCGATTCCTTCCTATTCGTTTGAAGGTCGGTGGTGGCAGAGATTCAAATGGCGTAAGAAGCAGGCCATCGCTCTACTGCACAAAGTCGGTATTAAAGATCACTCTCGTCTTATGGACAGTTACTCTTATGAGTTGACCGATGGTGAGTGTCAAAAAGTTATGATCGCCATGGCGATCGCAGCTAAACCAAAAGTCTTGATCGCTGATGAACCAACCAACGATCTAGATCCGATTACACAGTCTCAAATATTGCGTCTGTTGAGTCGTATGAATCAGATCAATAACACGACCATCGTGCTGATCGGCCATGACTTAACCACCATTACCCAATGGGCAACTCGCATTACCGTTATGTACTGTGGTCAGTCTGTGGAATCAGCGGATACGCAGAAGCTGTTAGATGCACCTAAACACCCATATACCGTCGCTCTATTGAAAGCGATGCCAGACTTTAACGACTGGATTCCTCATAAAGAGAAACTACAGTCTTTACCAGGTTCAATCCCTCCGTTGCAGCACCTTCCTATTGGTTGTCGACTAGGACCACGTTGCCCGTATGCGCAAAGGCAATGTGTTGAGATTCCTTATACCAAACGAATCAAAAACCATAAGTTCAATTGTCACTTCCCTCTTAATATGGAGAAGAAAAAGAAATCATGAGTGCATTATTAGAAGTCATTGATTTATCTAAAGACTTTACGACTCGCTCTGGTCTTTTCCGTAAAAAAATTCATCAGGCAGTTAAACCCGTAAGCTTTTCGCTTGAGGCGGGACAGACGATTGGTTTTATCGGTCAGAATGGTTCAGGAAAGTCGACATTAGCAAGGATGCTAGCGGGCATGGTAGAGCCAACTGCAGGCGAGATTCGTGTGAACGGTGAAAAGCTAGAGCACAAGGACTACTCGACTCGCTGTAAGCTGATTCGAATGATCTTCCAAGATCCGAACACCTCGCTTAACCCGCGCATTCAGATTGGTCGAATTCTTGAAGGTCCATTAAAGCGAAACACCAATATGCCACCAGAAGCCCGTATGCGTCGTGTGAAAGACACCCTATTACGTGTGGGTCTTCTACCGGAACATGCTTACTTCTACCCGCAGATGCTGGCTGCTGGCCAGAAACAAAGAGTTTGTTTGGCTCGTGCCTTGATTCTTCAACCATCGATCATCGTTGCTGATGAAGCGTTGAATGGTTTGGACATGGCAATGCGCTCGCAAATCATCAATTTGTTCTTAGAGCTACAAGAAGAGATGGGTGTGTCCTTCGTCTACGTATCTCAACACCTTGGTATTGTTAAGCACATCACCGACAAAATCATCGTCATGCACGAAGGTAATGTGGTTGAGAGTGGGGAAACGGATCAAGTGCTAACCAATCCAACTCACCAAATCACCCAAAGATTGGTTGAGAGCCATTTCTCCAAAGCGCCGAACCACTAACCTCGAATCACGCTACGTTTAACAAAGGGGAAAGGTATGTTATTAAGAGCTTCAATGCTTCCCCTTTTGTTGGCGCTGTTTTCCTTTAACGCAGCAAGCACACCGCTCACTTGGTTAGATAGAAGCTTCGTCGAAACTGCCTTTTATAACGTCGCACTTCAACACGAATATTCCCAAGGCAACAAGCCACTCGCCAAATGGAAACAACCGATCAAGATTTGGATCGATCATCGAGTGGGTGATGAAGAACTGCATCAAGAGCTCACAGAGCTTCATATCCGACACTTATCCGAAGTCACTCAGCACCCGATAACAATCGTCAACAAAGAGTCTGAAGCGAACGTAAAATGGATATACACGAGGCAAAGTCAGTGGGTATCTGAGGCAAAATCGGTGCTCAAACTCAAATCAACTCAGCATCTAAACAACGCTATTTGCACGGCGGGCTATCGAACTAATTCTAAAGGTGAGATTGTTTACGCTGGGATTGTTATTCCCGTTGATCAAGCAAGATCTCGAGGTAAGCTCGTCGCCTGTATCGTGGAAGAAATCACACAGGTTCTAGGCCTGCCGAATGATTCAGATAAAGCCTACCCTTCTATTTTTAATGACCATACGCCAGAAGACTTGTTATCACCACTAGATGTGGTACTACTAAAGCTGTTGTATGAACCAGAATTGAAAGCTGGAATGACAAAATCTGAAGTAAAACCTGTCGTTCGAAAGATACTCAAGAGGTACAGTAAAACAGGTGTGCTTCAACAAGCTTCAAAAGCCGCACAGCAAGCGCCGTTGTATCAGTTGATTGGGTACTAACAAAAATGCGTTGTAAATAGCTTAGATGGGATAATTGAATGATAGCGCTGCCTAAAAAAGGCAACGCTGACTTAAGAACTGTATTGCGGCAGAATTAGCGCTTAGCAGCTTGCTTCTTTAATTCGAAATCGAACTCATCAGGGAACAAGATTACGCCTTCTTCTTGCTCGTTCGGGAACACAACCACTGCAAGCTCGTCGTCTTCTAGACCGTTAGTCCAACGGCTGTGCCATTTGTTCAACGAGATAGACTCAGCTTTACACTCAGACCAATCACCCGTAGCCCAAGATTCAGCAAACTCTTGATTTGGCCATACTGGAACACAGTCTTCATCTTCTGTGTTCAGCATTACACAACCGTGTTCATCGGTTAAGATCCATACTTCACGGTTCGCTACGATTTCTTTCACACAGTACTTTAGGCGTTGCTCACCCGTATACTTATTGATTTCAGCGATTTTTTTATCGTCTAGCTGTGTAGTCATCTTAATTTCCTACTTTAGTCAGTAACTTTGCTCTTAAAGCTATTTTATGCCGAGAGCTTTTAACTTCAAACATTTTCGATGAAGAAGAAAATCCACTTCAAAGAAAAACGCCTGCTAAATTAGCAGGCGTTTATAATTAAGCGACTTGATTAAACAAGCTCACCCTGTAACCAAGGCCAGCCTTGCTTCTTACGGCTTAATGTATTTTCCATCATTAATACGCCGTCTTTCTCGTGCTTAACCAGTTTATCAGCCCACTCGCCTTTGTATAGAAGGTGAGTTTGCGCAGTAGTGATGTCTGTTAGCATTACCGCAGCAAATGCTAGACCGTCTTTCTCACAACGTTCTTCAAGATCCGCTTCTAGCGCTTCAATCATGCCATCTACTTGCTCAAGAGTCGCAAGCTCAACTTGACCAACAACAACATCACGACCGTTGAATGGGTAGCCTTTAAGGTCTTTTTCTACTAGTTGTGCAGCAGATAGGCCTTCGATGTTTGTCTTAGCGATTAGAAGCGCTTTGATGAATGCATCAATGTCAGTCACGCCAGCGATTTCAGCAAGCTCAGCAACCGCGTCTTTGTCTTTTTGAGTACATGTTGGAGAAGCAAAACCAACCGTGTCTGAAAGAATTGCAGACATCATCAGTTTAGCGATTTGTTGAGAGATAGCGTGACCTTCAATCTTGAACATGTTGAAAAGTACAGTATTTGTACAACCAACAGGCCAGATCCAAGCTTCCATAGGGTTAACTGTCATCGCGTCACCTAAACGGTGGTGATCGACAATACCTACGATCTCAGCTTCAGCAACATCGTCCGGTGCTTGTGCTAGATCTGAGTAGTCTACTAGCCAGATTTTTTCACCAGCAACAGAAGTACGAAGTTCTGGTTTTTCAGCACCAGCGACTTCTAGAATGTGTTGAGTTTCGCGGTTGATCTCGCCTTGGCGAATTGGTGTCGCTTCCTCGCCACGAGCTTTAAGAAGCTCTGTTGCAACTAACGCACTACAAATACTGTCACTATCAGGGTTTTTGTGACCAACAACTAAAATCATGTTTCTTCCTATTACACTAACAATTATGACTCTACCTTTAGAGTCTCTCTTTATTAGCCATACTTTACCTCATTTTTTCAGGTTGGTCATGTTTCGTAGGTTTAGCCAATGGTAACAATAGATAAAAAAACAACAAATGCAATTGATAATTATTATCATTCGTATATATTTATCTTAAGCCACTAATTTTGAGTAACACCTATGGATCGACTAATCTCTTTTTTGCCAAGCAGTAGCGCTGCGAAAACAACTCAGTTTTCACTGTCATTTAAGCGCCTGCTTTTACCTATCTCACTTGCAGCTTTAGTTATGGCGCCTGCCACGCGAGAATTGACGGTCACTACCTTGTCAGACGCCTTTTGGGCCGTGTCTTGTTATGTTGCTTTGACCTTAGCGATTTACCACGGGTTAAGCCTGTATATCAACAAAGATAACGTCTTCAACAAGCTCGTCCATCAATCCCGTTCAAACCAAGTTGTATTCGCTGCACTTATGGGGGCGCTACCCGGCTGTGGCGGTGCGATCGTGGTTACCACACAATTTATCTCGGGCAAACTTGGATTCGGCGCAGTTGTTGCAGTGCTCGTCTCAACCATGGGCGATGCAGCCTTCCTGCTCATTGCAAGCGAGCCCAAGACTGGTTTAGCCATGATGGCGATGGGCGTGATTGTCGGAACTGCGTCAGGTCGAATCATTAACTTGTTTCACGCAGACGACTTCTTACGCCCAAAAAAATCAGAGAAAAATCAAGCGGTGAGCAGCTGTGCTTCTCAATCTCAAGACAAAGAAGCAGTATCGAAAAAAGCGATCAACCTGCAAGGCTATCTATGGTCTGTACTCATTATTCCAGGTGCTGCGGTTGCCCTACTTGGCTCTTTTCAAGTGGATGTGAATGAGTTGCTCGCTTTTCCCGAAATGTCGATGGAATGGGCAGGCACTATTTTGCTGATTAGCTCGATGTTTCTATGGGGTCTCACCCGTGAAATTGAAGATTACAAATCAGCCGTCAGTGAAGACGAGAAATGTGTAGGCTCTCATCCATTACAAAAAACGGCTCAAGATACTAACTTCGTTACTGCATGGGTGGTGGTTGCTTTTCTTTTCTTCGAATTTGGCTCTGTGATAGCAAATGTCGATTTTGCGACGCTATTCTCAAGCTGGGGCATGATGCTCCCCCTGGCGGGAGTGTTGATGGGTTTGCTACCGGGGTGTGGTCCGCAATTGCTGGTCACTAGCCTATACCTTTCTGGTGCTCTGCCACTGTCAGCTCAGGTAGGTAACGCAATTTCGAATGACGGTGATGCGCTATTCCCTGCGATTGCGATGGCTCCCAAAGCGGCACTGGTCGCGACCTTGTATTCCAGTGTTCCCGCTTTGATTTGTGCATACGGTTACTGGTTTATGTTCGAACTTTAGGTTTATAATTGAAGCTTAGGTTTACAATTGAAGTTTTAGTTTATATCCGAGGCTTAAGCTTTTATTCAAGGCTCAGGTTTATCTTCAAGGTTTTAGCTTTACTCCATAGGTTTCTATTAGGTCGGTACTTTGTATCGGCCTTTTTGTTTCCATCTGCCTAAGCCCTTACAACAGGTTCTTTGTACATTCCCTTCATGCACATGCTTCTACAGCCTACCTCAAACAGCACGTTACAGCTGGTCTCAAAAACGCACCTCTTGGCGCTATTACAATGCTTAGTTAGAAATCCCAACACGTACACTAGAAAAACAAAAAGCCCCTGTAAGAGTACTTACAGGGGCTTTAATTCAAGCTTTAGTCTTGGTTCTTAAGTACAAGACTTAAGAAACTTCGATTGGGCCGCCGAATGAAGTTACTGGAGGCAGTTTGCCTTGGAACTTCTCGAAGTTAACCAAACATGTGTTTGCTGACGTTGCTTGAGCAAGTTCAGACGTACCGATGTCTTGAGTTAGTGTGTTTGGATCGCCGTATGTATCTAGCGCACCCACTTTCTCGTTGATCGGGCCGTACCAAGCACCTTCTTCGATACGAACAACACCAGGAGCGTAGCTATCCATTAGAACAGCACCTGCTAGTAGTTGACCACGGTCATTGAACACACGTACTACATCGCCATCTTTGATGCCTTTCTTCTTAGCATCGACTGGGTTGATGTAGATAGGCTCACGGCCTTGTACCGCGTAAGTCGCACGCCACTCTTCAGATTCACACATCTGAGAGTGAAGACGCTTGTCTGGGTGACAAGATTGTAGCCAGTACGGGTGTTTGTCAGAGCCTGGACCACCATGTGAACGTTCAGATTTCTCAAACCACATTGGGTGTTCTTGACAGTGCTCGTAACCCATGTTGCCAACAGTACGGCTTGTGATTTCGATGAAACCAGAAGGTGTACCTAGTGCGTTGATCTCTGGATCTTCACGGAATGAAGCGTGACGAGTCCATGGCTTACCTTTGCCGAAGTCTAAGAAACCTTTCTCCCAGAACTCAGCAAACTCAGGCATTTCGAAGCTGCCTTCGTTTGATGCACGACATTCGTCATACAGAGATTTAACCCACTGCATTTCGTCCATACCACGCGTGTAATCGTTGTAACGACCCCAACGCTTAGTTAGGTTAGACATGATCTCGAAGTCCGTCTTAGACTGGAACAGAGGATCCACTAGCTTGTGCATTGCGATCAAACCACGGCCAGAGTACGCGCCATAGCCATCAATATCGTTACGTTCCCACTGAGTACATGCTGGAAGCACGATATCAGAGTGACGACAAGTTGCAGTCCAAGCGAAATCAACAGCCACTACAGTTTGTAGACTCTTGAATGCTTTACGCATCTTGTTGCGATCTTGGTGGTGGTGCCACGGGTTGTTACCACTGAATACCATCATCTTAATGTCTGGTAGCGTTACAGTAGAACCGTTCGCTTTGATCTTCTTACCTGGTTCAAGCAAGCTATCAACCCAACGAGCTACTGGAATTACGCGGCTATAACCGTTGTAATCTGTATTCGTGTGTTTAGGTGATTGACCTTGGTCGATGTTCAACGGGAAAGAACCCGGAGCAGCGAAGCCAGTTGAAGATACACCGATACCTGAGTAGTGGTGACCGTAAGAGATACCACCGCCCGGAAGACCAATTTGGCCAACCATTGCTGCGATAACTGCACACATCCAGTAAGGCTGCTCACCGTGCTCTTGACGTTGGATACTCCAACCAACAAGAATTTGCGTACGACCGTTAACCAGCATCTTAGCGAATTCACGGATAGAGTCCGCGCTTGCGCCACAGATAGCCGAAGCCCACTCTGGTGTCTTCTCAACTTTATCTTTCGTTTCACCTTGAACGTACTTGATGAAGTCTTCAAAACCTAGACAGTAAGTTTCGATGAACTTCTTGTCGTACAGGCCTTCGTTGTAAAGAACGTGAGCAACACCAAGCATGAACGCCACATCAGTTTGTGGGTTGATGTACATCTGCTCGTTTTCTAGGTAACGGCCTGTTTTGTTTTGAACAGGGTCAACAGAAACAACGTTGATCTCTTTCTTAGCAACTTTCTCTTTCAGCTGTTCTAGGTATGCGAACGACTCGTGAGTCTCACATGTCCAACCTACTTGAAGGTTTTTAACTGGATCGTTACCCCAAAGAACAATGTTGTCACTGTTTTCTAGGATAAGTTCCCAAGATGTACCTTGTGCGTAAACTTCAGTCGAACCTAGCACGTAAGGCATGATCGTTTGACCAGCACCTGTTGAGTAGTCACCGATTTTCTTCACAGAGTAACCGTGAAGTGCCATTGCACGTTGCATATGGTTAGTACAGCTGTGGAACTGACCCGTTTGTCTCCAACCAGTTTGACCGGTGTGAAGTGCCCATGGACCGTAATCTTTCTGTACGCGCTCTAGTTCGCGGTAAACAAGGTCTAGTGCCTCATCCCAAGTCACACGAATAAAGCGGTTGTTACCACGCGTGTCTGCGCTGTATTTATGCTTCTTCAACCAATCTAGGCGAACCATAGGGTAACGCACACGTGAAGGGCTGTAGATAATACCTTTAATACCTTTCAACATCTCAGTTGGGTGTTGATCGATTTCTAAAGGTTTAATTTCTTGCACTTTACCCGCGTAAACGCGAGCTCGGAAGGCACCCCAGTGAGAACCAGAGACTTTCCACGCGCCGTCTGTTTCTGCAGCAGACGCTGATGCCGACGCCAATAAGCTTGGACCGATAACCGATGCCGCACTTGTAGTAGCGACACCTTTCAGGAAACTTCTTCTTGTAATTGCCATTGTGTTACTCCAATTGACGTCTTATTAGTGATGGCCTTCAGAAAAATCTGATGAGTGCTTCTGTAGATACTTAAGAACAAGTGCTTCTGTATCTGTATCGAAGTTAACGAACGCAATCATACCATCTAGCATGCCTACCCAACCGTTGGCGCTGAAGTGAGCTTCATCTGGCTGTGAGTGACACGTTGAACAGTTAGATTGGTACGCTTGACCCGCTGCGTTCCAAATTGGATCGAAGTTATCAACCATAGACTCTTTCTTCATCCAAAGTGCTAGGTTAACTTCTTCCCATGGAAGGCCAGTAAGCTCATCTTCTTTCTTCTCACCAACAGTGATAACGTCACTTTGAGATACTTCTTTCGTCAAGATTGCAGTCGAGATGTTCATACCGAAGTCTTCTTGGATTACACGTCCGAAGCCTTTCGCTTTACGCCAACCGTCGATTTGAATCTTGATCATGTCGCCTTTTTCGTCGATAACCGCAACTTTACTTGCAGGGCTTAGTAGACCCGCTTCAACTGTTGCTGTTTCATCTGTGTACATTGGTAGGTGACGAATAGAAATCACGTCAGAACCATTTGCGTAAGATGTGCTGCTTGCTACATTTTCTAGCTCGCCAACAATGCCGCTCGCTGATGCCATATCTAATGGAAGGTTGTGAGCAATACCTTTGTGACAGTCAACACAGCTTTGATCACGCTCTGCCGCATTCTTCATCTGGATACGCGCTGTTGGGCGCATGTTTTCGAAATCCATTGAATCGTAGTTGTGGCAGTTTTTACACTCTAGAGATTTGTTCGAAGAGAAACGATCCCATTCGTGTTTAGCCAGCTCGATACGACGAGCTTCGAATTTCTCAGGCGTATCTAGGTCACCAAATACTTGAGCGAAGACTTCTTTAGATGCTTGCATCTTACGAGCAATTTTTGCTGTCCATTCATGTGGAACGTGACAGTCAGGGCAAGTAGCACGTACACCAGAAGTGTTTTTCCAGTGAACCGTTTCTTGTAGTTCTACGTATACGTTGTCACGCATGGTGTGACAGCTTACACAGAACTCTTCTGTGTTTGTATGTTCTAGCGCTGTATTAAAACCGCCCCAGAAAATAACACCGGCGATAAAGCCACCCATAGTTAATACACCAAGACTGATGTGTACTGCTGGGCGAGTCATTGTGCGCCATAATTTAACTAAAAATGATTTCATGTTTAGCTCTCTTAAAAATTAGTTCTAATAAAAATGTGATAGCAAGAGGGCATTACATGCCGCCGTGTGCACCTGGAGGACCTAATACAAACACTTGCAGTGCCCAAACTAGAAAGCCGTAGCCTCCTACAAAAGCCACACTTAATATTGGAAAGAGAACCACTGCGATGAAGAGGAATGACTTCCACTCCAACGAGCGTTTTTCGCCAGTTTCAATTTTATTAACATCACTCATACATTTTGCCTATTTTGTATTTAGTAATTTCGAGTAGCTCATTCTAAGGAGCTAAAGTTCTTGAGTATCTAACAACAAATTTTAGACCATACACAAAGTAGGGTTCAATCAAATCTCCTGTTATATCCCTTGCTAATCAATACTTTTTTGAGGTCATCCAAACTTGTTTTTAGTTAAACAAAGTTATTAAAAAGTATTAACAAATGTGAAGAATTAAGTATATTTCACAAATGTTAAAAACCAACATTTGCGCAACCACATTGTAACCAATTTTAACGTTTTACCTACTAAGTAGTAGCCAAAAAACCCTCAAATAACCATTATTTTGTACTTTGAATGTTAAATAATTGAGCCTTTTTTGAGTTCGACAGGTATGACGCTGAAATGCATCATTTGGCACTTTCAGATATGATAGAAGCCTTATTAAAAGGAAGCATTATGCAAGACGTTATTGATATATCTTGGTGGCAATTATTGTTTTTCAGTTCACTTCTCTTGCTGCCAATTGTAATCAACCACAAGCTAAAACTTGGCCTTGGAAAAGAGGCTTCTATCAGCATCATTCGCATGACTGTTCAGCTATTTCTGGTTGGCCTCTACCTAGAATACCTGTTCACTTTGAATAGCTTGTGGGTCAATTTACTGTGGTTATTTACGATGATTATCGTTGGGGCAAGCTCGATTGTTGAAAAGTCCAAGTTACCCCGAAACCTCTTGTTAGTCCCTGTAGCTGTGAGCCTAGCGGTAACCTGTGTACCCATTGTCTTGTTCATCTGCTTATTTATCATTAAACCAACACCGGTTTTTAACGCTCAGTACCTTATCCCGATCGCAGGGATGTTATTGGGTAATAGCTTAAGCAGTAATATAGTGGCATTGCAGAACCTGTTTGGTGCTTTTGAAACACAGAAATCAGAATATGAAGCAGCAATCGCGTTAGGCGCGTCTCCTTCCTATGCTGCAGCGCCTTTTGTGCGTAATGCTATACAGAAAGCGATGTCTCCTATTATGGCCTCAATGGCAACCACAGGCTTAGTAACGCTACCGGGGATGATGACAGGACAAATCTTAGGGGGAGCTTCACCAATGATCGCAATTAAGTATCAACTGATGATCATGTTGGCTATTTTCGTGATGATGAGCTGCTCCTTAGCGCTTGTACTTCATCTATCGTTAAAGACTTCCTTAACCAAAGAAGGGCGAGTTCTCGCTCAAATACAGCCTTCAAAATAACCTCCCGTCTCCTCTTAGATCTGGTTACTCACTGAATTTGATACAGGTTATCCACAGAAATTGTGGATAACCAAATCAATATAGATCCTTTTTTGTCCATTTCGGCTCGAGCAAAGATCATTGCCATTGATCCTTGGGTGATTTCAAAGACATATACACACGTGTAGAACTGCGTTGCTAAGCGTTCAGATGATAATTTAAGAAATCAACGAGTAAGTTTTCCACAAATAAAAAACGGCCTGCAATGCAGGCCGTCTTGTAAATGTCATAAGTCAGTTCAATGTTTTCACTGAGCTTTAACTAATCTTGTCACTGAGCTAGTCACGCAAGCTTTGTTGATCCGCCATCTTTATCAATCGCGTAAATAAATCAACCAATACCACATGCCAACAAAGATACCGCCGCCAATGATGTTACCGATAGTAACGGGCAGCAAGTTGTTCATCAGAAAGTCCATCATGTTTAGGTCAACATAGTCTGCCGGATTAGCCCCTGTCATTGTCCAGAATTTAGCTGGAGCAAATGTTTTGATACCGATAGCTAAAGGGACTTGGAACATATTCGCAATACAGTGCTCAAAGCCCGATGATACAAACATCGCGACAGGTAAAATCAGTACTGCAATTTTGTCAGTCAATGTTCGTCCACTAAACGTCATCCATACCGCGATACAAACCAATACGTTACACATGATGCCAAGCGCGATAGCTTGGATAAAACCATGGTGCATTTTGTGCTGAGAAATGGCCATCGCATTCAAACCCACTTGCCCATGGTCGAACATGTACTGTTTAGTCAGAAGCATGCATGCCACTAGCAATAAAGCACCAATAAGGTTACCGATATAAACGGTCGCCCAGTTCTTTACTAGGGTTCCCCAGCTAATCTTGCCACTTGCGCGAGCAACAAGAGTGAGCACCGAACTGGTAAACAGTTCGCCGCCAGTAACAACAACGAGGATTAAGCCCAAGCTAAATGCAAGGCCACCTAGGACGCGAGTAATACCCCAAGGTAAATCACCAGCGCCAGTGGTTACAATTGTGTAGAACACAAACGCAATACCGATATGTATGCCAGCTGAAATCGCTAGGAGAAAAGATTTGGTTGGATCTTTGGTTGCTTTACCTACGCCAATATCTGCAGCGCGCTCAGCCATTTGTGGCGGTAATAATGAGTCAAATTGGTTCAGATTCATGATGATTTACATTTTGAAACATGTTGTCGGGAGCGAGATAATCCTCTCTTTCATTTCTGAATTCAAGAGCTATTTGGGACTCAAAATACCTCCCACAACCTTGTGGAAAGGAAATAGCCCAAGTTATTCAAAATTCATACAACTTTAGTAGTAAAAAGAAAACTATGCTGAATGAAAGGTTATCAACTTAAAAAATGGCACACTTATAAATATCAATAAGTTACGAAAGAAAGCAAAGGAATAACGTACACTATAATGACTCACAGATCGCTGTTGCCTCTAGATTTTGATATAGATCAACAGAACGTAAAAAAGCGCCCTTAGGCGCTTTTAACTGAATCACAAATAAAGAAATTAGTGATGCTAAACCGAAGGTTCAATCACTTCTTCTGATGATTGTTCTAGAGCAGAGCCCTCTAGATTCGATCCAGTACTCAAAGGGATTACATCAGAATCACTTTCATTGGCAACTTTACCACCTAGATTTCTCAAACTGTCCACTAGCTCTTCTAAACTCTTAATATGCGCATCACTCTTGGTAATCTGCTCATCTAGAAGATTGCTATGCTTAGTCGCCTCAGACAATTGTTGCGCCTGCTTCTGATTGTCACTCTCTAGCTTAGCGAGTTGTTCAGTCAAAGTTTCAATTTCTGACTTTAATGACGCTGTCATATCTAAGCTTTTTAACGCTTTCACACTCGATACAATTTTCTGAGATTGCTGACGCAACCCAACATCTCGGTAATCTTCATCATTAACCACTTGTGAAATGCTCAACAACTGATTCTCTGCATTCAAAACCGACTGTTCGAATTTGTCGCCTTTTACGCTCGCTAGCACTTTGACTTCATGAGCGACACTGCGCACGTGGTTCAACTCAAACTCCGCAGCGTGGACCGCATCTTCAATGATCGACTTTTCACGGGGACTGGCTTTGACTTGGCTTTCTGCCAAAGCAATTTGAGATGCTGCTTTAGCAAACGTCAGTGGAGCAACGTCATCAAAATCTTCATCTTCCAAGAACTCTAACTCGTCCTTCAATGGTTCGATGTATTTCTTATGTGCCACTTTAACTTCCAATAAGCGAGCATTATTAAGAAACTCCACCTGTGCTTCTTGAGCGTCTTCAAGCTCATCGACCAGCACATACTCAAACAACTCGCTGTATTCTGAATACAAGCGTTTGTAGCTCGAGGTAAACATGGTATCTGCGCCAAGGAACTTGAGGTAATCCATTTGCACAATCGAATCCGCTAGTACTCGGTCAGCCTTCTTCTTTAGCACTAATATCGAGTCATAGTTTGATTTGATCAACGCAATTTTTTCATCAAAAGCTTCAGCGTAAGTCAGGCTCGAAAAAATTGAATAACTCTTGGTGAGCCGAGTTTCGTCTTTCAGTAAATCTGCATAAATGCTTTCAGCGTCGTCCCAAGCGTCTAATAGTTCATTGTAATTCTCTGGAGCATAGAGAGACAACTGAGCGTGGTCTGCGAGCTTAGCCTCCCATTCGGAGTAAACGCTTTGGACAGACTGAAATGAACGGACCTCGATTGTAGATTGGTTATTGTTGTTTGTGGTTTGGTTCGCGTCTGTCTGCTCTGAAGGTGTACTCTGACACCCTGCGATAGCAAATAGCATACTGATCATTAATGCTACTTTGTTCGCTCTCACTTATGCATATCCTTTTTATACAATATTCGCTCAATGCAAATTATTTCTAGTCACAATATATTACAACCACTTAGCAATAAACATCACTGATGATTTAAGTGGATGCAAATCACCCAATATAACCCAAATAAACTCATCACTAGATGATTAATCAATCAATTTGGTATCACTTATCAATTCTCTTTATTTGCTATTGCCTGAGCCGTGAATGCGCACTAAGGTGAAGGTAGAGAACGTTATGAATATATAGGTTAATTATGAAGTACAACGCTGAAAACATTGCTGATTTAAACCTCCTTCTTCAATTTGATGTAAGTAGTGCCGCTACTGGAATTAAAGTTCATCAAGAGGCAGCTCAAGAAACTCAAGACGCTGTTAAGCGCCTATTCGAAAAGAACCTTTGTACTCAGCCAGACGGCGGTTACCTAACAGATGAAGGTATACAGATGGCAGAGCGCGCAGACAAACTACTTCGCGTACTAAACTAAAGCTCCATTGTTCTAGTAAAAACTCCACTCGCCTCGGCCGTGGAGTTTTTTCATTTTTGGCCAAAGGTTTGTTAGGCTTATTGTAAATTCGTCATTTGCAGTTGTGAGGAACACATGGCTTCTATATTTATTGTTGGTGCAGGATGGGTCGGTGCACCTTTATCTAAACATCTAGAAAAACATGGTAACCAAGTAGTGGTCACAAAAACGACCCGAGCGGGTGCAGACGCCATTGGTAACAAACGTATCCCATGTGAAGTTTTCAGCTTTGACTCATCGGAGCCTGAGCATACTATAGGCCAACTCTATTCACTGTTACTCGAAAATAATGCAGAGATCGTCATTGGTAGCTTCCCTCCCGGCTTTAGAAAAGGTGCGGGACAAGAATATGCCGAATACTGGCAACAGCTAACCAATGCTTGTCAGAAAGCCAATGTCAAAAAGCTGATCATGGTTAGCTCGACTACGGTCTACCCGACCAAGCCAGGGATTTTATACGAGCAAGATGCCTCATTAGCGATTTCTACGTCGAGTGATGAACAAGCCAACTCATTTTCGGACAATGCACGCGTGATGCTACAAGCAGAACAGTACATCATTGATTCCGGTATCGACTACACCATCCTTCGCTTCAGTGGGTTAATCGGCCCTAGCCGCCACCCCTCTAGGTTTGCAAGTAAATTGAAACAGGTCAGCACTCAAGCTCCTGCCAACATGCTTCATCTTGACGACGCGATTGGCGCGGTCAACTTCGCTATCAACCAACTGCATAACGAAGTGGTTAATGTTACGACCCCGAACACGGTGAGTAAGGCGGAATTTTATGCCGCTGCACTGAAAAGCGCCAACAGCAGTGAGCCGCTGCCCCTCGTGGTCGATACACCAGACAAGCTGATCTCTTCGAAAAAGATTCTCGACTTGGGTTACTCGTTTAAATTTGAATCCACGCTGGACGCTCTTTATGACTAATCAATCCATAGCTAACCAAGACATAGCTAAGCAATCTGTAACAAATAACTCAAGGATTAAGCTACATCGTTCGATCGACATCCTTTGGAACTTCATGTCTATGGGCCACAAGGTTACGCCTTCAGATTGCATCTTTGTGCTGTGCAGTAATGATACTCGTGTCGCTGAATACGCTGCCGAGCTCTATCACCAAGGTGTGGCGCCTTATATCGTATTTTCTGGCGGTGTGGGGCGCTTTACAGAAGGGAGCTTTGAACGTTCAGAAGCCGAAACATTCGCGGCTATTGCACGAGATGCTGACGTGCCAGACTCTGACATTATCATTGAGAAACACGCAACCAATACTGGGGAAAATGTACGATTCACCCACGAATTGCTGACTGAGCAAGGGTTGTCACCGAAAAAACTAACCTTAGTACAGAAGCCCTTTATGGAGAAACGCACCTATGCCACGTTTAGTAAACAATGGCCTGAAGAAAGTGTAGAAATTACCGTGACTTCGCAATGGCAAAATTGGGATGATTACTTTAATGAAGAGTTGCCGTTAGACATGGTTTTGGGCGCATTGATTGCTGATTATGAACGAATCAAATTCTACCCAGCCCAAGGCTTTCAAATTGAGATGCCAATCCCCGATGACGTTGATCATGCCTATCAAGCATTGAAGCAACTGGGTTTCGAATAAAACTTTAAGTCACGCAATACACCTTTTCAAAAAACAAAAACGGTGGCACTTGGCCACCGTTTCTTATTTTTAGCTATTACTTGAGCTTGTTGATTTCAGCTTTGTTCACTTAAGAAGAAGCAACCAAAAAGCCGATTATTTGCCTAACGCTTCTTTGTAGTGCAAACGGCAAGCTGAAACATACTGATCATTCCCGCCAATAGCCACTTGGTCACCTTCAGCAATCGCCACACCGTGCTCGTCGGTACGGATTACCATATTAGCTTTACGGCCACAGTGACAAATGGTTTTAAGCTCAACCAGTTTATCTGCCCAAGATAATAAGTAACGGCTACCTTCAAACAGTTCACCCAAGAAATCAGTACGTAAACCGTAGCAAAGTACAGGGATATGCAGTTTATCGACCACTTCTGTTAACTGGTACACCTGCTCTTTCGACAAGAACTGACACTCATCAATCAAAACGCAATGACGCTTTTCTTCTTCATTGAGTTTTTGGATTGCGTCAAACATATTGGTGTCATTTTTAAAAAGTTGAGCTTCAGATTGCAAACCAATTCGAGAGCTAACTTTACCGATACCATAACGATCATCCAATGCAGCCGTGAAGATCACTGGCGTCATGCCACGCTCTTGGTAGTTGAATGAAGACTGAAGAAGCGTTGTTGATTTACCCGCATTCATTGCCGAGTAATAAAAATACATCTGAGCCACAGAAATATTCCTGTTAATTAAAAGTTGAAGATAAAAAGGTGAAATTAGAGAATTTTTGCTAGAAAAAAGGGCTGAAAATCAGCCCTTTTTATAATATTTACTTACGACGCCAAGTCGTACCTTCTGGACCATCTTCCAGAACAATACCCAACTCGTTTAGCTTGTCACGTGCAAGGTCGGCATTCGCCCAATCTTTCGAAGCACGAGAGTCGTTTCGCAGTTTGATCAACGCTTCGATTTCAGCTACTTCGTCATCGTTGCCTGCCGCATCACCTTGCAAGAAAGCCTCTGGATCTTGATGAAGAATACCGATGATGTCTGCCAGTTCACGCATCAATGCACCTAGTGCACTTGCTTTTTCGACACTTTCAGTTTTGATGCGGTTGATTTCACGAGCCATTTCAAACAGTACTGAATAAGCTTCTGGAGTGTTGAAATCATCGTTCATCGCTGTAGAGAAACGAGTCACGTACTCTTCACCACCAGCCGGAGCTGCTGTAACGTCTAGGCCACGAAGTGATGTGTAGAGACGCTCAAGTGATGCACGAGCTTGGTTTAGATTATCTTCGCTGTAGTTCAGTTGGCTACGGTAGTGACCAGACATTAGGAAGTAACGTACTGTTTCTGCATCGTAATGCTGAAGTACGTCACGGATAGTGAAGAAGTTACCCAGTGACTTAGACATTTTTTCTCTGTCTACCATCACCATGCCACTGTGCATCCAAGTATTCACATACTGTGTGCCGTGTGCGCAGCAAGATTGTGCGATTTCGTTCTCGTGATGCGGGAACTGTAGATCTGAACCGCCACCGTGGATATCGAAGTGATTGCCAAGAATAGAAGAGTTCATCGCTGAACACTCAATGTGCCAACCCGGACGACCTGGACCCCATGGTGATTCCCACGTAGGTTCACCTGGCTTAGACATCTTCCAAAGCACGAAATCTAACGGGCTACGTTTTGCAGAATCGACATCAACACGAGCACCCGCTTGAAGCTGATCAAGGTCTTGCTTTGAAAGCTTACCGTATTCGTCAAATTTCTTAACTTCGAACATCACGTCGCCGTTGCTTGCAACATAAGCAAAACCACGTTCAATTAACTTTTCAACAAGTTCAACGATTTCAGTGATGAATTCAGTCGCACGAGGCTCAACATCAGGGCGCTTCATGTTCAATGCATCGAAGTCCGCGTGCATTTCCCCGATCAGGCGCTCAGTCAGAGAATCACAAGACTCACCGTTTTCATTAGCGCGCTTGATGATTTTATCATCGATATCAGTGATGTTACGAACGAAGTTCAAATCGTAACCAAGGTAACGAAGGTAACGAGTTACTACATCGAAAGAAACAAACGTGCGGCCATGACCAATGTGACAGAGATCGTATATGGTTACCCCACAGACATACATGCCGACTTTGCCAGCTGTAATTGGTTTGAATTCCTCTTTCTGTCTTGTGAGTGTGTTATAAATTTTCAGCATGATCTCTATCTATATTTGTGTATTAATCAAAATAAGAGGTCAAGTATATCAATTCATGCGTTATTAGGTAATCCCCCAAAGCAGTAATTACCTCAAACAACCAAGTTAAGTTAATGATTTGGTGATTTGAAAGTCCGCCAACATGCGCTAGAATTCGAACTTCATATTAAAAAAACAGTAAGGTAACAATCATGATCATCCTTCACACAAATTTTGGTGACATCAAAGTTCAACTTAACGAAGAAAAAGCACCAGAAACAAGCGCAAACTTCCTACAGTATTGCCGTGACGGTTTTTACGACAACACGCTATTCCACCGTGTTATCGATGGTTTCATGGTTCAAGGCGGCGGCATGACTTCTGGCCTTAAAGAAAAAACAACTCGTGCAACTATCAAGAACGAAGCAAACAACGGCCTAGCGAACAAAGTTGGTACGCTAGCAATGGCTCGTACTATGGAACCGCATTCAGCGAGCTCCCAGTTCTTCATCAACGTTAACGACAACTCTTTCCTAAACTTCCGTAGCGAAAGCCTAGACGGTTGGGGCTACTGTGTATTCGCAGAAGTTGTTGAAGGCATGGACATCGTAAACAAGATCAAAGGTGTTAGCACTGGTTCTATGGGTATGCACCAAGATGTACCTCTAGAAGAAGTGATCATCACTGGTACTACAATCGAAGCTTAATTACTTGCTTTCGGTTAGTATTAATAATTGATGAGCCGATAAAATCAGGATATAGGGAGCGAATCGCTCCCTTTTTTTAGACCTATGAAAACATATTTTATATCAGACCTGCACCTTACTCCGTCACGACAAGATATCACTGACTGCTTCTTAACCTTTATGAAGAAAGAAGCCGTAGAAGCTGATGCACTTTACGTGTTAGGCGACCTTTTCGAATTCTGGATTGGTGACGACGATAAGAGTGAGTTCGCGACTTCTATCCGCCAAGCGTTTATCGACTTAGTGAAAACGGGCGTACCTTGCTACTTCACACAAGGTAACCGCGACTTTTTAGTTGGTAAAAAATTTGCCAAGCAAACGGGCGTGCAACTTCTAGATGAAGTATCAACAATCGATATCTACGGACAAAAAGCGGTGGTGTTGCATGGTGATACCCTGTGTACCGAAGATGTAAAATACCTCGCCTTCCGTGAAAAAGTGCATCAACCCTGGCTGCAATGGGTCTTCAACAGAATTCCATTTTTCATCAAGAAGAAAATTGTCTCGAAGGTTCAATCTGACATCAAAGATGACAAGCAGACCAAATCTCTCGACATCATGGATGTGACACAACAAGAAGTGGAAGATGTGATGGAACGAAACAGCGTCGATCTTATGATCCACGGCCATACTCATCGTCCTGACATCCACACCTTTAACGTCAATGATTGCACTAAAACTCGTATCGTATTGGGTGATTGGTATACGCAAGGTTCAGTGCTGGTGTTCACTCCGCAAAGTTTTGAACTACAGAATCGAGAGTTTAGCAACCGCTTTTAACATCACTCTTAAACTTTCACTTTGATTATTATTATCGGTCAGACTTTCATAGAAAGTGTATGGTAATTTCTACTGAATTAGCTATTATCTCTCTACCAGAAATAAACCGAACACAGTACCAAGTTGAAATATTCATACGTAGCGCGTCAACCCATACTCGATACAGACAAGAAAACCATAGGTTACGAGTTGCTATTCAGGGATGGTCCTAAGAACACTTTCCCTGAAGTAGAGCCGGAGCTCGCTACTAGCCGTTTGCTTTCCGATCACTTTTTATCAACTCACTATAATACGTTGGGTGATAAATTGGGGTTCGTGAACTTCCCTTATGCAAGCCTAATCAACTTAGTCCCGACTCTGTTCCCCAAAGAAAGCCTCGTTGTTGAGGTTCTTGAAGACTGCGAACCAACAGACGAACTACTTGAAGCAATAAAAGCTATCTATGACGCGGGTTACACCATCGCGTTAGACGACTTTGTACCAAGCAAAGCATGGAAGCGCTTTTTACCGTACGTTTCAATTATCAAGTTTGATATCCGTTTGATCTCAATCGCGAAAGCTTCGATGTTCATGAACTCTCTCAAAGGGTTGGATATTAAGTTCCTCGCAGAAAAGGTCGAGACTTACGATGAATATCAAGAAGCAAATCGAGCAGGCTTCACCTACTTCCAAGGTTATTTCTTCAGCAAGCCGGAAATGATTCAAACTCGTGCTCTCAACCCTGCGTTTTTGACGATTGTTCAGCTGTTAAAAGAGATTGCGCACGACCCTATCGACTTTGGCGAAGTAGAACGTTTAATTACGCTAGATGTCACGCTGTCTTACAAGTTACTTGCCTACGTGAACTCCGCAGGCGGCTCAGCAACGACCATTCGTTCATTCCGCCAAGCACTTATTTTTCTTGGCGAGCAAAAGCTGCGTAAGTTCGTTTCACTGGTAGCGATTGCCTCAGCGAAAGAAGATAAACCGGATTCACTCTATGGTTTAGCCGTGTTACGAGCACGTGAGTGTGAACTCTTAGTAGAAAAAATGAATGTAAAGGTAGAACCCGGACAAGCCTTTTTGACCGGTATGTTCTCTCTACTTGATTCACTCTTTGACCAACCGTTACAGCAAGTCTTGGACTCAGTACCAATCGATGAAGAGATCAAGCAAGCTCTGATTCAACGAAAAGGTGTGCTGGGTGCAATTTTGGCGATGGTTATCGCTTATGAGCAAGCTCGATGGGACGAAGCAACGCGCATCCGTAAACTTCTCAAGCTAAGTGAAGCGGAACTCGGTCAAGCTTATGATGAAGCGACTACTTGGGCTCAAGAGCTGTTATCACCTTCGTTGAAATAGTTCACTTCACATTGCTGCTTCAATAGAAACTAAGCTTTGGTGAGCAATCGTTTCTTGGTAAACTCCAACGCATTCATATATGGCCTCTTAATAGAGGCCATTTTTACAGGATCTGACTATGTCTTTATGCCCATGCGGTAGCAAAAATACTTACCAACAATGTTGCGAATCAGCACACCTTAACCACAGTGCAGTTGAAACACCCGAGCAATTAATGCGCTCACGTTATTCTGCACATGTACTTGGTTTGGTTGATTATGTGGTTGCTACTTACCACCCGACTTGTAATGCAGAAGCGCAGAGAGAAGGTATTGCTGAGTCCATAGATAGTGATTGGGCGGGTTTAGAAGTCATCGATACTGCCGCAGGTTCACATGAGAACGAAGGCTTTGTTGAGTTTAAAGCTTACTTCAACGACGGAGCTGAGCATTTCTGTATGCAAGAACGTTCGCGCTTTGTTCGTGAAGACGGTTTTTGGTATTACATTGATGGCACCTTCCCTGAGCAAGAAGATGAACAAGAAGAACAATCAGAGCCAGAGATTGACCCGCGTCTAAATCAAACGGTTGAGAGCTTTAAGATCGGCCGCAATGATCCGTGTATTTGTGGTAGCGGTAAAAAATATAAGAAGTGCTGCGGCTAACTCATATGTCTAGGAAGTTAGATTAAGAGGATAGATTCCAGCTCTCGCCTAGGCTCTTCGGAATAAAAAACTCATAAATTCAAAGAGTAACTGAGGAAGTTCAAGCATTAAAAAGCCCCGAAAACGTTAGTGTTTTCGGGGCTTTTATTTGTCTTTTACATGGTTCTATTTATCTAAAAAGAGCTTACTTATGACGCTCTTTAAGCTTATTCACCACATCGTTCATCGATAAGCCTTGGTCTTGTAAAAGAACCATCAAGTGATAAATCAAGTCTGCTGATTCACACACTAATTCCGCCTTATCGCCCGACGTCGCCGCAAGCGCGACTTCAACGCCTTCTTCGCCCACTTTTTGCGAAATACGCTTGGTGCCACGGGCATATAGACTGGCAGTATAAGAAGACTCAGGGTCTGCGTCCTTGCGGGCAGCCAGTAGCTGCTCAAGCTGATGAAGCCACACCATCTGTGTTTCTTCTTGCTTGTCGCCATCCCAACACGTTGTTGTACCTGTGTGGCACGTTGGGCCAATGGGATTAACCTTAACCAGCAAGGTATCGTTGTCACAATCCAATGACATGTTTTGCAGTTGCAATACGTTACCCGACGTTTCACCTTTGGTCCAAAGGCGCTCTTTAGTGCGAGAGAAAAACGTCACTTGGCCAGTTTCACCTGTTTTCTCGAGCGCTGCTGGGTTCATGTATCCCATCATCAGCACTTGGCTCGATTGGTAATCTTGAACAATAGCCGGCACTAAGCCATCTACTTTTTCCCAATCAATACGCTCTGACAATGCGCCTACTTCTGTTTTTGATAAGCTTACGGGTTCAAAACTCATAGTCGCACCTCTACATCTTGTTGTTTCAAATACTGTTTAAGTTCACCAATATTGATGACTTGCTTGTGGAATACCGAAGCCGCAAGTGCTCCGTCCACGTTGGTTTTTTTATAGGCTTCAGCAAAGTGCTCCATCGCACCAGCGCCACCTGATGCAATCAGGGGTACATTACACACTGAACGTACCATGTTTAACTGGTCGATATCATAGCCGTTGCGAACGCCATCTTGGTTCATCATGTTTAACACAATCTCACCTGCACCACGTTTTTGTACTTCCTGCACCCAATCTTTGGTTTCCCACTTGGTTGCTTTGGTACGCGCTTCATCGCCTGTGAATTGGTAAACCTGATATTTACCCGTCTCTTTATCGAAGTATGAATCGATACCGACAACGATACACTGCACGCCAAACTTATCAGCTAGGTCAGTGATCAGCTGTGGGTTAGCCAATGCAGGCGAGTTGATGGATACTTTATCTGCACCAAACTCAAGAATACGCGCTGCATCTTCCGCGGACTTAATACCACCAGCCACACAGAAAGGAATATCAATCACTTCTGCTACGCGTTTTACCCAGCTTTTATCGACCACACGGCCATCACTTGATGCGGTAATATCGTAAAATACTAATTCATCAGCGCCCTCTTCTGCGTAGCGTTGTGCTAGCGGTACGATGTCACCAATAATTTCGTGGTTGCGGAATTGAACGCCCTTAACCACTTGCCCATCACGGACATCCAAACAGGGGATTATTCGCTTTGCCAACATGCAAATGCCTCCTCTGCTGTGAACTTGCCATCAAGCAGTGCGCGACCAACAATCACACCCGCAACGCCGCTGCCTTTCAGTGCTTCGATATCAGCTAGACTGCCAATGCCACCTGATGATTGGAATTGCACTTGTGGGTACTGCTTACAAAGATCAACATAGAGCTCTACGTTTGACCCTTCTAGCGTGCCATCACGTGAAATATCAGTACACAGAACGTGTTTCAGGCCAACCGTGAGGTAATCTTCAATTAGCGCTTCAATGGTCACGCCTGAATCTTCTTGCCAACCTGAAATCGCCACTTTACGAGTGCCGCTTTCGTCAATGTTGATGTCCAGAGCCAGCACGATTTTTTCCGCGCCGTACTTCTCCATCCAACCTTTAACCAACTCAGGTTGCTTAACTGCTGTAGAACCAACCACAACGCGCTGTGCGCCAGCTTCTAGCAGATCAACGACATCTTGTTCGTTACGCACGCCACCACCAATCTGGATGTTCGCAGGTGTGCTAGCAAGTAGCTTAGCAATTAAATCTAACTGGCGAGCAGTAGTATCTTTTGCACCTGTTAAGTCAACAAGGTGCAGCCAACCAGCGCCAGCTTGGTGATACAGGTTGAACTGCTCTGCTGGATCGACTTTGTATTCTGTTACTTGCCCGTAGTCCCCTTGAAATAAGCGAACAACTTGGCCTTCAATTAAATCTAACGCGGGAATAATCATTTACATTCCTTATCTGGCAACGGTAGCCGCTGCCTAATCCTTATTACAATTCCAAGAAGTTCTGAATCAGCTTAGAGCCAGCTTTTGACGAACGTTCTGGGTGGAATTGAACACCATAATAGTTGCCACTTTGCACTGCGGCAGTGAACGGATTGCCGTAATCACATTGTGCGATTGTGTAGTCACCCACTGGCATTGCGAAGCTGTGTACAAAGTAGAAGTACTCGCCCTCTTCAATATCTTTGAATAGAGGGTGGTTAGGTGTCGCGGTTACTGTGTTCCAACCCATGTGTGGTAATGGCAAATCACCCGTTTCAAGTAAACGAACTTCGCCATCACACAATCCTAGGCATTCAACCAGCGCGTCAGCCTTTTGGCCTTTCTCTTGAGACAGTTTACCTAACAGTTGCATACCTAAACAGATACCAAGCAGAGGCTTCTCCACTTGCTTCACAAGAGAAACAAGGTCACGCTCTTGCAAGTTCTTCATTGCCTCACTTGCTGTACCTACACCGGGTAGGAACAGCTTGTCCGCAGCTAGAACAACTTTTGGTTCTTTCGAAATTTCAACGGCATAGTCCAAACGTTCAATCGCAAACTTCACAGAGGAAACGTTGGCACAACCAGTATCAATAATAACGACTTTTTGATCTTTCATTGTTTTTCCTTGCTAACGTTAGCCTTACAGAACGCCTTTGCTGCTTGGTAACTCATTACCTTCAACTTTGATTGCTTGACGAAGAGTACGACCAAACGCTTTGAACAGGCTCTCAATAATGTGGTGATCATTATTGCCAGCTGAAGAAAGGTGCAATGTACAAGCCAGTGTATCGGTTAAAGAACGGAAGAAGTGAACCACCATCTCCGTAGAAAGGTCACCCACTTGCTCGCGGCTAAACTTAGCATCAAATTTTAGGTACGGACGACCAGATAGGTCTAGAGCACACTGAGCTAAGCACTCATCCATAGGCAGGCTGAAACCGAAACGGCCGATACCACGTTTATCACCTAATGCATCTTTAAGTGCTTGGCCTAAAGCGAGAGCGGTGTCTTCGATTGTGTGGTGATCATCAATGTGTAGGTCGCCCTTCACAGTCAGGTTCATTTGGAAACCGCCGTGTGTCGCGATTTGATCAAGCATGTGATCGAAGAAACCCATGCCAGTATCGATCTTGTTGCCACCGGTTTCATCAAGGTTTACGGCTACCTTAATATCGGTTTCTTTGGTCGTACGAACCACTTCAGCAACACGAGCATTAACCGTTAGATCTTTAACGATCTGTGGCCAGTTGAGTGTGCCTTCCGTTTCTGCATCCGGGCCGTATTGGATACCACGAATTGCCATGTTCTCAGCAAGTTGAAGATCCGTCATTCGATCGCCAATGACAACAGAGTGTTGGAAGTCGACTTTGCCGCCTTGTAAGTATTCTTTAACCATACCCAGTTTAGGCTTACGGCAAGAGCAGTTGTCTTCGTCAAAGTGAGGGCAAATAAGCACATCGTCAAACTTAACGCCTTGAGACTCAAAGAACTCCATCATCATATTGTGTGGAGCATCGAACTCTTCTTGTGGGTAGCTATCTGTGCCTAGACCATCTTGGTTAGTCACCATCACTAAACGGTAACCCGCATCTTGCAATGTCAGTAGGCTAGGGATCACTAGCGGTTCGAATTTTAGTTTGTCTAAACGGTCTACTTGAAAGTCGACTGGTGGCTCAACAATTAAGGTGCCATCGCGGTCTATAAAAAGTATTTTCTGTTGTTTACTCACTTGAACTTCCTTTTAATTTTAAATCTGCTGGCCTAGCTAAAATCAAACGCTAACCCAAAATATTGGTTTCATTTGCCAGTCTGTTTTTAATCAACTAAGACTGACAAATGTTATTAATGGTAAGCCTTTCGTTACTGAAAAAAGTTACGAATGAATCCAAGTGTCTTTTCGCACTCTTCGCGGTTACCAATACTAATACGAACACAGTTTTCAATTGGCGAATTACGCAAGATGATGCCCGTGTCCCATGCCGCTTTAAACAACTCATCGCCGTTCGGGAATTTAACCAGCAGGTAGTTACCCCAACCATCAAATACCGTCACTTGAGGCATACCCAACAAACCAGCTTGCAAATACGCTCGGTTAGCACTTAAATCCAAAACTTGGAACTTCGCTCGCGCAAGCCCTTGTTCAGAAAGCGCTTGAACGGCAATATCAGCAACTGGAATTGGAACTGGGTAAGGCGCAATCACTTTCAACAGTACATCGATAAGCGCTTTGTTCGCCAGCGTAAAGCCACAACGTAAACCCGCCAGAGCAAAAGCTTTCGACAAGGTACGCAGAATCGCAAGGTTCGGGTATTGCTCAAGCAAGTCAACGGTTGACGCTTCTGGACAGAAATCGATATACGCTTCATCCATCACCACAATCGCTTTGTCTTGCGTCATTTCAAGCAGTTTGATGATGTCTTTGCGATCAACCAAGTTACCCGTTGGGTTGTTTGGGCTACAAACAAACACTACTTTCACGTTGTCTAGTTGAGCTTCAATAGCAGGAAGATCCAATTGCCATTCAGCCGTTAAAGGCACAACCTTACGCTCAACACCAATGGTTTCCGCACTGATTGCGTACATACCGTAAGTTGGTGGACAATAAAGAATCGCATCTTCGTTTGGCTCACAGAAAGCACGAATCAGTAACTCAATGCCTTCATCAGCACCACGAGTCGTCAGCGTTTGCTCTGGTGTTACACCTGCATATTGCGCGTAAGCATCAATCAACTCTTTCGGCTGGCATTCGCTGTAACGGTTTAGACGAGACAAGTTTAGGTTATACTCGTTATCAAACGGAGACTCGTTAGCGTTTAACCACACATCTCCGCTGCCACCAATGCGTCTTGCAGACAAGTAAGGTGTAAGAGCCTGAACTTGTTTTCTTGCTAACTTTTCCATGCCCTACCCTTATTTCGCTTTATTTAACTGTTCAAATCGATTTAATTTTTCAACTCGGATAGTCACAGCACGTTTGTGCGCATCCAAACCTTCGGCTTCCGCCATTGTGACTACCGTTGGCGCGAGACCTTTCAAGCCATCAGCCGTTAACTCTTGTACCGTCATGCGCTTAGAGAAATCAGCCAAACCTAGACTTGAATAGGTTTTGGTATAGCCGTAAGTAGGAAGAACGTGGTTTGTACCTGATGCGTAGTCACCTGCAGACTCTGGAGACCAGTCACCAAGGAAGATTGAACCTGCATTGTCTAGCAACGGCAGTAATTCACGCGGGTTCTTAGTCTGAACAATCAAGTGCTCTGGACCGTAGAAGTTAGAAATCGCAATCGCTTGAGTGATCGATTCAGCAATGATGATTAGGCTTGAAGCCAATGCTTGCTGAGCGATGTTCGCACGAGACAGTTCTTTCAGTTGCTTCTGAACCGCATCGGTTACTTGGTCGGCAATCACTGGCGATGGTGTTACTAATACAACCTGTGAATCTGGGCCATGTTCTGCTTGGCTCAGTAGATCAGCAGCAATGAAGTCAGCATCCGCAGTTTCGTCCGCAATCACCATCACCTCCGATGGGCCTGCCGGCATATCAATCGCAGAACCACGGAAGTCGTTACTCACTTGGCGCTTAGCTTCCGTTACGTACGCATTACCAGGACCGAAAATTTTATCTACTTTAGAGACACTCTCCGTACCGTAAGCCATGGCAGCAACAGCTTGACCACCACCTACATTGTAAACCTCATCGATTTTACAAAGATTAGCGACATACAAGATTTCATCCGCGATTGGCGGAGGTGAACAAAGCACAACCTTGCGGCAACCCGCGATTTGAGCAGGTACACCTAACATAAGAACCGTTGACGGAAGTGGCGCGCTGCCACCCGGAATATAAAGGCCAACAGTATTAATCGCGCGTGTCACTTGCTCACACACAACGCCTGGTTGTGTTTCAACCTTAATTGGTTGCGGCTTCTGAGCTTCGTGAAACTTAGCAATATTGCTATAAGCTTGCTCTAACGCTTGCTTCATTTCTGGTGTTAAACGAGCACATGCCTCTTCAATCTCAGTCGAGCTGACTCGAATGGATTCTGGAGTCACACGATCGAACTTTTCAGTCAGCTCTTTAAGTGCGGCATCGCCTTCATTTCGTACTTTTGCAATAACATCAGAAACAGTCGCAGTGATGTTTGCACCTTCAGTAATAGCTGGACGCTCTAGTACCGAGTCTTGCTGTGATTCACTTAAAGATTGCCAAACAACGGTTCTCATCGTCACTACCCCATCATTTTTTCGATTGGTAATACTAGAATCGAGCTTGCACCCAACTCCTTCAGCTGTTCCATAGTTTCCCAGAACAAGTTCTCAGTACTTACTAGGTGAACGGCAACTTTGTCTTTGTCTGTAGATAGAGGAAGAACAGTAGGATCTTCAGCTCCAGGTAATAGCGCTTTGATTTGCTCTAGCTGAGACGTTGGCGCGTGAAGCATGATGTACTTAGACTCTTTCGCTTGTTGAACACCCTGCATACGAGTCAGTAGTTTTTCAATCAATGCTATTTTGTCTGCATCAAATTCGCCAGTGCGTTGAATCAGAGTTGCTTTAGATTGGAAGATAACTTCCGTTTCTTTCAGGCCGTTCGCTTCTAGCGTAGCGCCTGTAGAAACCAAATCTGCGATAGCGTCAGCTAGACCTGCACGAGGAGCAACTTCAACCGAACCTGTTAGCATACAAGTGCTGAACTCAACACCCTGCTCGTCCATGTAGGCTTTAAGTAGTTGCGGGTAGGTTGTCGCAATACGTTTACCCGCAAGATCTTGTGGGCCGTTGTATTCTTCATCTTTGTTGATAGCGATAGAAAGGCGGCAACCACCGAAATCTAAGCGGCGTAGAGTGCTGAATTGCGATGGCTCGTTTAGAGCGATACGGTCTAGGCGAACTTCTTCTAGTTCATTCTCGCCAATGAAACCTAGGTCAACTACACCGTCCATGATAAGACCTGGGATGTCATCATCACGAACCAGTAACAAGTCGATTGGCATATTTAGTGAATGAACAACTAACTGCTCACCCATGATGTTAAATTTAACACCACATTTTTTAAGTAGATCTTGGCACTCTTTACTTAAGCGACCTTTCTTTTGAATTGCGATTCTTAGGCGTTGTGTCTGCATTGCTGTATCCCTGTGCAAATATTTGAATTTATTGATTATTTAAAAGTGCTAAAACTAAAAAACCCTCGGAAGACTTTGTCGTCCCGAGGGTTTAAATCTAAATTCTTTGACTTAACCTCCGGGAGAATTCTTGCTCCCGGGTATACGTAAATCTCCCCGAAAGACTAGATAGGGTGATGATGGTGATGAATGTTCATTACTAATTTACGCATACTTATCGGCTCTTAGGTTGTTTGCTGTCTTGTCTCCACACTAACTAAGCTGACACCCTTTTTCAACCATTTATTCGAACTTTTTTCACGAAATTTAAAATTAAATTAACGAGCACAAAAAAAGGGAGGCAAACGCCTCCCTTTTCATTATTCAATCAAGTGATGATTAGCTTTTGCACGTCGACATTTTACAACGTGAGAAATAAGCCAATGCAAAACATACTGCCACAAACGTTAGAGACGCTGCCCCGAATGCGATGCCAGTTGATGATGTCATACCTAGAGTGATGAAGCCGATACACGATACGAACGCCACAGACAGCGCATAAGGAAGCTGAGTCGACACGTGGTCAATGTGGTTACAACGAGCACCGGTAGAAGACAGAATTGTTGTGTCTGAGATTGGAGAACAGTGGTCACCAAATACAGAACCAGCAAGAACCGCACTTAACATAGGCAGAATTAGCGCGATGTCAGAGGCTGCAGCCATGTCACCCGCGATAGGTAGCATGATACCGAACGTACCCCATGATGTACCTGTCGAGAACGCCATTAGGCCAGCAAGAAGGAACAAAATAACGGGTAGCCAGTGGTAATCAATGTTGCCAGTTGCTAGAGATGATAGGTACGAACCTGTTTTCATGTCACCGATGACAGAACCGATAGTCCAAGCGAACACAAGAATCAGGATAGCGCCAAACATAGAGCTAGCACCGATCCACATTGTTCTTGCGATATCAGACATTGGTAGCTTTTGCTTAAACACTGTCGCTAGCGCAACAAGCAGACCTAGAACGCCACCGTAAACAAGAGACTTACCTACATCTGTATTTTCGAACGCACCAAGCAGGTTAAATGCTTGACCGTCAGCAGTCAGCGCTTGGCCGCCTGTGTAAAGCATAGCAGCAACTGTTGCTACGATTAGCGATACGATTGGCATAACAAGATCAGAGACAGAACCGTTTTCGCTCTCTTGAATGTCTAGCTCTTCGTTTAGATCGTGAGCTTGCTTTTGATCGTTGTCGCCTTCAAAGCCACGGCCTTGAGAGGCTTCAATCTCATGCTCGCGCATTTTACCAACATCTAAACCAAACCACGCAACAGCAAACACCATTAATAGTGCGAACACAGCGTAGAAGTTCATTGGGATAAGACGAACGTAAGCACCCAGTGCAGAATACTCAGTCACACCGTGTGTCACTAAGATGCCACCAATAATAGTGATGATGTAAGCGCCCCAACTAGAAGCCGGCATAATCACACACATTGGAGCAGCGGTAGAATCTAGAATATAAGCTAGCTTAGCGCGAGATACGTAGAAGCGGTCTGTTACAGGACGAGAGATAGCACCTACCGCTAAGCTGTTGAAGTAATCATCGACAAAGATGAATACGCCTAAGAAGGCAGCAAGTAGTTTTGAACCACGTTTGCTCTTCACACGAGACTGTGCCCACTCAGCGAATGCGCGAGTACCACCAGATAGTGTGAGTAATGCCGTTGTCATTCCGAGAATAATTAGGAATGCGATGATGCTCATGTTCCAAGTGTTAATGCCACCATCTTCGATGAAAACACCAGATGCTTTAGTGAACACGTAACTAGCTGCGTTACCTACTGAGTAGTCAGCAAGTAGAATCGCACCCATAACGATACCAACACCCAAGGAAACCAATACACGGCGGGTAACAATAGCTAGAGTCAATGCAACCAAAGGAGGAAGCAGCGATAAAGGCGATGTTGCAAAATCTATTAAATTCATGATCTTCAAAAACCAGTTTTTTATTTGGCTAGAGATCTACTGCAGACAAACTTGATACGGTTTATCAAGCTCATGTTGAACTAAGCGAAAGGGAAGTGAACACTTCACCCAACCCTACAGTAGCGCTCCATAGTTTAAAATTAAGACTATGGCAGTGTTGTACCTATTGAGCACAACCCCAGCAAATTGTTTAGATATACAATTTACTTCGGCAATTACACCTTTCATTCCCGTTCATTGGCATCACCCCAACGAAAACTACTTTTTATAATTGCGCCTCTACGTGCGATAACATTATTAACTGTGTAAACCAGAGTTTAACAACAAATTAACCAAAGCATCGCATCAGGTAGCCGCAATTGTACCCATCAAGAGCAACAATGCAACATATCATTCCGACAAAAATGTCTTTTTGTTAATGAACTAATCAATAAAAAAATAGTCTACATATAGCAATTACTCCACCAGTCACATATCGATTTTTAAGATAATCTTAATAATTATTATAAATTCATCAAAAGTGAGTCGTTTCTTTTTCAACTATTCATCTCACTTTTATATTTAAATAACCAATACAAGAAATACTATTTGTTTTATTCCTAGGCACTGTTTATTATTAGGAGGATTATTTAGTTTACCTTGATGGGAAATATCATGTCTGAATTAACAAAAACACTATTAAATATCCGCAGCCTTCGTGCGTTCTCACGTGAATTAACTCTTGAGCAACTTGAAGAAGCGCTAGACAAGCTGACTATTGTTGTACAAGAGCGTCAAGAGTCTGAAGCTGAAGAACGCGCTGCTAAAGCAGAGCAAGAAGCTAAGCTTTCTGCTATTGCTGAACAAATTGCAAAAGACGGAATTGATGTTGCAGATCTTATTGCTGCACTTTCTGGTGAAGCAAAATCTAAAACAACTAAAGCTAAACGTGCTCCTCGTCCAGCGAAATACAAATACGTAGACGCAAACGGCGACGAGAAAACTTGGACAGGTCAAGGCCGTACGCCTTCAGCTATCCAAGAACAACTAGATGCTGGTAAATCTCTAGAAGAGTTTGCTCTTTAAGGCATCGTGTCTGCTAAGTGAATAATCAATAAAACACTAAGCAATAGAATTAATATTAAGTCGACTAAAGTATTATTTACGGCTTCAATATATTCAGAAACAAAAAAGGCTCCTTTCGGAGCCTTTTTTTATATTTCTGTACCGTCCTAAATATGGTTGACACATTTCCAACATGAAATTGGAGAGTGTCATGAAAACAACAAGTAGACGTACTCAACGAGATTATTCTCTTGCCTTTAAATTGGCAGTCGTAAGCCAAGTTGA